>CAJMPX010000001.1:0-179869 GCA_905215365.1 uncultured bacterium
TATCGTTGGGGCCAGGCCCGATTTTGCCTCTTGACAATGTCCTGCTCATATTAAATGCCGGTACGCTTGCAGAATCGTACCTGTTCCGATTACAGAAAAGGGGCCGTCATGCGTAAGCCTGCCTCCTGCGTCCTTTCCATCGCGCTCTCGCTCGTAATGACGGTTGGTTTTATCCCGTCACCCGCGCTTGCCGAAATCGCCAGTGCGCCAGAACCCGCCGCGCAAAGCGCCGGCAAACCTAACGAGAGCCCAGCCGAAACCACGTCGGGCCAAGCCCGGGCAAACGATCAAATCAGCGCCGCCTCCGGCACCAATGTAACGGCCAACGCAACGCAGCCGATCGACGCCAGCATGTTCAGTATCGAGGACACCGACATTCGCTACACGGGCAATCCCGTGATGCCCACCGTCACGTCGTCGACCGTGCCGAGCGACCAGTACACTGTCGCCTACGAGAACAACGTAGCCATCGGTCAGGCGACCGCCGTTGTGACCGCCGACGACCAGAACTACAGCGGCACCTGCGCGATCCCATTTGAAATCAAACCGGCGAACGCGGCCGCGAACTACCAGCACAGCACCACCGCGCAAAGCGGCGACATCACGCTCACCGTCCAATGGAACGACCCGAGGCTCGGCCAGGAGACCACGTTCCATGTGACTGCGACGGGCGGAAGCGGTGCGTACCAATTCCGCATGGACGCACCGACGTATATGGATCCCGACGGTAGCAGCGAAAGCGTTGCCGACCCCAGCCGTAACCAGTGGCAGCAATACACCGGCGAATGCACATCGCACGACTACCAGTTCGAAATGACCGCTAGCGGCACCTATTACCTGCGCTTTTACCTGATGGATAAGGCGGCCGGCGTGTACTATCTGCGCTCAAACGTGTTTGCGAGCGCGAACGACGACGCCTATCCGGCGGTCAGCGCCATCGTGAAGTCCGCAGTCGACAAATGCAGCGCCGATACCGACGGGTCCGACTACGCCCGCGCCCTGTGGCTGCACGACTGGACTCTTGACCAGCTGGAGTACGACCACAGCCTTAACTGGTGCTCGGCCGAAAGCGGCCTCACGCGCCACCAGGGCACCTGCGAGAGCTACCAGCGCATCTACTCCAAGCTCCTTGACGCCGCAGGCATCGCCAACGGCCGCATCACCGGCAACGGCCACACCTGGAACGCCGTAAAGATCGACGGCAAATGGTGCCAGATGGACCTGACTGGGACGACACCAACGACAACTGGTACGGCGCGCAATACCTGCGGTATTGATTCGCAAAATTCAGCAATGGTCAAACGAGCAAATGCTCAGTGAGCATTCATCAAGATTTTGAAAATCATGTCTGAAAGTATAGTCAATCCGTCTTTATTCCGGTTATACCTAAATACCCTCCTATGACTAACATCAAAAGGCAGCTTAGGAACATCACCTTGGTGTATAAAAACGGTCTGCTTACCCATTCCAATCGCATAGCCCGCTTCGAACATAACGTTTGAATTGAGGCCAGTAATGTCTGCAATTACCGAAGAGCTAGACGCAATCAGTTTAAATATGTCTTCCGTAATATCGGTAGGCGTCAATATCTCATCTGCGCGTTTACATATCTTGCCCGCCCTCTTAGAGCCTTCGATCAACGCCGAATATACAGGATCTATTGAAGGGTCGTCGGTGAATGGCATCATGACGGCAATTAAATTGGCTCTGTTAGACCAAATTTGACACGATCGGCTGTTCGTCGAACCGGGAAATTATCGGGCTATCCCCGCCCATCGCGGTCCCCGCCCTCCCCGTCAGCCTTCCCCGAAGATCCCAGCCTGACGTCGAAGGGCAGGCCGCCCTCGCGGATCACCGCCCTGAGGAATATGTTCATGGCGCCCGACATGGAGAGCCCGAGCTCGTCGAGCACGGCCACGGCCTCCCTTTTGACCTCGGGATCGATTCTTATCGTGGTGGCCGGGACGTTCGATGCCATTGCCGCTCCTTCCGCGGTCGCTGCTCCGTGGCCACCATTTTAGTTCGCTAGGCCGCCCGCCCGTCCCAGTAGTCCATGAGGGGAGGCTCGAGGCCGAACATGCCGCGGACGCGGGTCGCGCAGGAGCCGTTCGCGAGCTGGCGGGCGACGGTGGACTCCGCCGCGCGCGAGCCCGCCGCCATGAAGGTGCGGCACCAGCGGAACCAGTCGAGGTAGGCTCCCAGGCGCTTTGTGGACACGCCCTTGAAGCGGGCCATGAACGAGTGGAGGAGCGAATGGACGGTGTTGATGCGGTTGATCGTCCCCTCCGAGCGGTCCTTGGGGTCGTAGGACTCATGCGAGGCGACCTTCAGGTCGCGCAGTACGTCGATGTATGCGGCCGCCTTGTCCGTGGCGACGGCCGCGCCCGCGCCGATGCGGTCGCGGAGGGCCTCCGCCGCGCGCCTGCGCGAGACCGCGCCGCGCCCCGAGACCTCGAAGAAGGTGGCGTCCGTGTCGCTGACGCCCGTCATGACGCAGATCTGCTCGCGGGAGAGGCCGCGCCTGCGGACCTGCTTGCCGCGATGGCGCGCCTTCCTCGGCAGGGTGAAGGAGCCCTTGGAGTGGTTGCCCTTGAAGGACTCGGGGAAGTACGTCTCGTCGAGCTCGCAGGCGCCGCCCCGCCCGACGCGGAAATCCGGGGAGTACGCCTTGAGGCACTCGATGAGCCTGAGGCGCATGGTCCAGGCGGTCTTGAGGCAGACGCCGCATCGGGCCGAGCACTCGCGCAGCGGGAGCATGAGCGCGAAGCACTCGGCGTAGGCCATCCAGGTCTCGCGCGGCAGCCTGCTCCTCCCGAGCACCCGGCCGGTGGAGCCGGAGAAGGTCCTGCCACAGCCGCGGCAGAGGTAGCGCTGGTCGCCGTTCCTGGATCTGCCCTTCTTGACGACGGCCGTCGATCCGCAGCGGGGGCAGCGCTCGATTTCGTAGTCGTCGCCCGCCGCGTCATCGAACATGGCGGCGCGGACGACGTCCCCGACCAGCTCGACGGCTTTACGGCGCTCGGTCCTGCTGAGCTTCGCCAGGCTCTTCTTGAGGGTGATGACCAGGTCGTCTGCATCCATGGGCGCTCCTTCGACGTTAATTGAAGGGTACCGCCTCGCGGTGACATCGTTTTTATGTCAACCTTGGTCTAACAGAGCCAAAATTAATTAATGGGGATGGTAGACAGATCTGCATCCCCATTATTTACAACAGCTGCATCAACGATCCCTTTCAGAAAAAGGGCACCGACCTTTGACTGAGTAAAATCACACAACCTGCGTCGCGATTACTTCCACCAAATAATGCCATTTCCAATCGACAAACCAATGAGAAGCCTCCAAACGATGCCCACATCGCACGGCAATAGCGTTTGCGCCCGACAGATTCCTGCTACTAGTCCGCAGTGACGAAGGCTCCGATTCCGGGGGCACTTCGGGACAGGAGTAGACACGGTCCTATGGCACCCGCTAGACAACCACTCGAGACTTATCCATATCGTAGGCAATACGCCGAATGCTGTCATCGAGAATTGTCGATGTCCTATTACCGCCCGTAATGGATAGATAGAATCAGTTCATGCAAGGAAGGAATTTAGCAAGCATCAGATTCAAACACCGATTTATCTGAAAATAATAACGCAGGTCCAAATGCGACTAAGAAAATATTACAGTCGACGCGCGCTCCAAGAGTTTCTCCGATACCAAATAGAAGCATCAAACTTAATCCGAAAATAAGTGAATTCCATGTTTGCTTTCGGACCAAGACAACCATCAACGCAAGCACGCCGCCGAAGAAAATAATAGACGGAATGATGCCATAGCGAAGGAGAATATGACAGAACGCGTTGTCAACAATGAAGTTAGTAGGCTTTCCAAGCTCCCAGTAGATAGGCGCATGGCCGCTAAAGTCGGATCCAAACAGCGTCAATGGCTGCATGGAATAGTAGCTATGCGCCAGACTAAACCTATTGCTAAGCAATGTATTGAGCTGCCGCAAGGCCGGAATAGATGGGCTATATACAACCATGACCGCAAGACTCCCGGCTATAGCAACAAGAACCATCAACAAAAGAGAAAACCTAGCGATATTGCGAGAGCGCTGCACTTTGCAATAATCGAAGACAAGGAGAAGAGGAATCTGGGCCAAGCTCATAATAGCGCTGGATCGAGAGCCTACAACAAATATGTTAATCAGGAAAGTAACGAGAATTAGGACAATATCGGGGAGTGGGTTTGCACCGAAGCGAAGCGTTGAAACGAAAATGCAAATTGCCATTAAATAAAAACCAAGGTAATTCGGATGCTTGAATCCATATGCAAATCGCATCACACCGGAGCGAACAAAGAGTCGGTTCTCAATCAACCCGAGTTCGCAACAAGTGACCGTAAGAACAAAAAGCATCGAAACCACGCTCAACGATATGGCAGCAAGAGTCCTTATCCTTACCTTGTCCGAGCACGCAACAAAGAGGCAAAGCCAAAAGAACCAGTTCTCACCGCTGCTCCGCCACGATTTATAGCCAATCAGCACAACCGCGAGGGCTAGAAGCCAGCCGGAGAAAGAAGCTCTCTGCGAAACGAACTTGAATAAAAGTAGGAATAGAATAATAATTTGACAGAATTTAATAACTTCCTGTCTGTCGACGCCAAACACTTCATAGAAGGTCGTGAGCTCGATAAAACTGCATATAGAGTACAGCGTGAAGGCAACGTAATAACCGAAAAGAGCTGCATCAACTTGGCCAAGACGGACGTGCTCAAAGCCGGCGTTTTTTATATCAGTGATGTTAAGCCGTGTGTTCATATAATTCCGTATGGTTGAGTTTCCAATAAAAGGGCATCTGCTAATGCACGCCCTGGCTTTCAAATCAAAAAGTAGCGTTCATCTCCGCTGTCCAAATTTGAACCGAGCGGCATTCCGTCGACTCAAATTGCATCGCTAACGGATCTCGATGCCGCCTCTTCCACCAGAAACAAGGATCGTCTCCCCAACTACCATGTCTCCGGAAGGGCCAACGAGCATTTTCGCCCATTCAGCTATCTCGGTCGGCGTGGCGAGACGCCCGACGCCATTTTCACCCGAGGTGATCGCATCCCCCTCTTTCACACCAATCAATGGCGTCGCAGTCGAACCGGGCGCGATTCCGTTCACGACGATGCCGCGGGGAAGCAGGGTCTTTGCAAGCCCTTGCGTCAGACCCTTCAAACCCCATTTTGAGAGGCCGTACGGAGACCAAGCAGGCTCAAAGCCGCGAGAGCTGTTCACGAAGAGAATATGCCCCCTTGTGCCCGAATCAATCATCTCTCGTGCTACGGCACGAGAGATGAAGAACGCACCCCGCAAGTTGACGGACATGACCCTGTCGTACTCCTCCGGCGTCATGGTCCAGAAATCAACACCATCGGTATGGACACCGGAAGACTCCACGAAGATATCAACTCTGCCGAAGGCCGCCTTTGCCTCAGCTACGACATCGACCGCCGCATCGGCGTCGGACGCGTCCATCACGACACATGCAACATCCTCGGTATGACCAAGCTTCTGTCGGCAGGCCTCGAGCTTCTCCGCCCTGGTGCCGCCGAGAACTACCTTGGCGCCGGAATCAAGAAGAGCTCCCGCGATGGCCATGCCTATGCCGCCACTCCCCCCGGCGATGAAGGCGACCTTGCCCTCTAGCGCCCTGTCCGAATCGACGATCTTCTGGACGGGCAGTATCTCCTTAGCCCGCAGAGCCTTAACAGCGTTCTTTGCAGCGGTCTTTATCCCGAACATGTTAGTTCCCCCCATTCTTGGCAGCCTGATCCCGTTTACGCGCCTCAGTTTCTCTCCTCAAGTCGCGCTTCGCCCAGCAGACTGGGAAAAGGCCTTTCATCAGCATCTTCGCTTTACTCTTCGGCCTCATCTCGGACTTCAGCAGGACGCCCGGCAGGCGCTTCCGCATGTTCCTGATACAGTCGCTGTAGAGGTCTGCAAGTTCGTTCTGTCGACCGGTGGCAATGATCAAGAACAACGTATACCCGTAGTTCTTCCAGATGTGCCAGTCGCACGCGTTGATCGTCTTCGGGGTGCGTATGGTAAGGCTGTCCTTGATGAACTTGATATTCTCGAGCGCGTTGGTCCCCATCTCAACGTTGTAGTGAGTAAGCCCGCTGTTCTCGTTGTCAAGACGGTAGTAGTAGATGCGGCGGTGTCCCATGGCGACCTTACCCGCCGCCTGTGCAGCCATGGTAGCGTAGTAGAGCCCCTCGCCAGACCACTTAGTACTGAAGGTAATTCCGGCGTCCTTTAGCGACTTCATGCTATACATCTTGTTCCAAGGTCCGATGGGAATCCAAGGATAGATGATCTCTGCAATGGCCTCCTCCGAGGTCAAATCGACGACCTTGTCCTCCTCGTTCTGTTTGAGATCCCGCGTGGTGAACACCGAGTCTGTCATCGACATGTTCACGCCCGGGCGTTGGATCAGCCTCAGCAGGTACTCGATGTAATCGGGGGCGAGCCAGTCGTCGCCGTCGATGATGACGAGGTACTCGCCCCTCGCCAACTCTATTCCCTTGTTGCGGGCGTCGCAAGTCCCCCCGTTCGGCTTGTGAATCACGCGTATTCGGTGATCCTCCGCAGCATAGCGGTCGCAGACCGCGCCGCTCTCGTCGGGAGACCCGTCGTCCACGAGGATGACATCGAGGTTCGGGTAGGTCTGCCGAATAATCGATGTGATCAGTTTGTCGAGAAACCTCTCTGATTTATAAATGGCAACGACTATGGACACCAACGGCTTATCCACTTGAATCACTTTCCTTTCTTGACGACCGAGCGCCCCTTGCGAAGCACCGCGAAAACTTCTCTACGGTAGAGGACGACGATGATAACGACGAGCACGGCCTCGCAGGAGTGAACCGCCACGAGGCTGAGCGGTGTGAAGAACAGAACCGCCTGTAGCACAAGCAGAGCATAGGAGACGTAGTCTCTAATGATATTGATCCTGATTCTCATATAGCTCTTGAGCTTCTGTACTCGCATGAACCATGTCACCCAATAGCTCACGAACGTGGCGACAGCGGCGCCAAGCGCCCCTATGAAAGGCACTGTTAAAATGTTCAGCGCGATATTCACGACAGCGCCGACGACCGAGGAACGCGCAAACTCCTTGGAGTCCTTGACGGCGGCGAGAACTCCTCCCACGTACCCGGCGAGCGCACCGAAAACGATGGAAATTGTCAGGAAGGGCGCGTACTGCCACGCCGCGTAGAACTCTTTCGCATAGAGAATCCTCGCGAGCAGCAGGTTGCATGCGATGATGAAGGAACAGACGACGACCATCGCACAGTTATATGCGGCGTACATGTTCGAGAAGAAGCCGTTAGAGTCCTCTGGATCGAACTCCTCGACAGCAGAAATCGTCCATGCCTGCCCTACCACTGTCTGCACGATGCTAAGGATACTGGGAATCTTCGACGCCACGGAGTAGATGCCGTTCGCAGCAACGCCGCAGAAGAACGTCACGACATAGCGGTCCGAGACGTTGGTGACCCACCAAGAAATAGAGTTAGCCATCATAGGACGGCTGTAGATAAGCATCTCGTGTTCGAGCTGTTTATCGACGCGGAACGGATTGACACCGTGCAGTTTGAGCCGCATCAGCAGATAGACGCACTGAAGAAGTGGCCCGACGATATTCGCAAGGAAATACCCGGAAAGACCCCACTGAAAGACAACAAGGAAGACGATGTTGCAACCGATAATCAGAGCGCTGCACATCACGCTCGAGACGGCGATATCAGTGAACCTGTTGATACCGCGGACATAGTAGAGGACGATGCCCGAGAGTGCCTGGCTCACATAGAGAAGCAAGACAAGGGGACTGAGCTCGACGAGCACGGGGGAGACACCAAAGACGGAGTTGGCGATAAGCACCAAAACGACCGGAACAAGCGAAATTAGGAAATGTTTGATGCCAATGCTCAAGACCCCGCCCTTGTCGACGTTCTTGTCCATCGAGAAGCGCAGGACCGCGTCAACGACGTTCTGCGTCAGCAACGGGACAAGTACGCCAATCGTAGTGACGGCAATGTCGTAGGTGCCGTACTCGTTGGTAGTGAGCACGCTCGTGTACAGTGGCACCAAGAGGAAGCTGAGGATCTTAGTTCCGAAGTTCGCGAGAGTCAGAAGACCGACGTTCTTGGCAAAGGAGCGATAGCCCGCCACTAGTGATCACCAGCCCTATCCGCCGTTGCCCGCGCCAAAGCAGAACGAAGGTAGCCGATAGACTCGCTCCTTTTCGCCTCGATACGCCGGTTTATATAGGAATAATCGAGAGACCCCCCGACATGTTTTTCCCATTCGCTAAGCTCGTGGCGCGGCAGGAGGGCATCTTCGGCCCCGGCCATCTCAAGGAAGCTATATACGCGAGTGTTCTGCGAATCACTGCTGTTAGGGTCGAACCGCTCGAAGGCGATAAAATCCTTCTGAAAAATAGTCGAAAAAACCATGCCGTGAAAAGAGTCGGTACAGACGAGATTCGCATGAGACACCAATGAGAGGAACTCCGCGGGGCCAATAGGAAAGCGAGCGCAATAATCCAGTTTTTGGTCACGTTTGAAAACGGGAACAAGCACCGGCCTGAGCCCATTTGCTCGAGCGATTTCCTGAGCACATTTTAAGTTGCAATTATCAGATCCGAGAAGATAGATCAGACAGTAGGGTTCATTCTCGCTAATTTGAGTAGCGAACCTTTCCCACTCTTTTCCATCTAGGAGCAGAGTCGGATCCAAAACAACCAGAGGTTTACGACCGGTGCACTTCTCAACGATATCGACCGCGCTCGCTTCCCTAACTCCGATGGAATTGAATCTTCGAAGTAAAGAAGCTATCTGATCCCCGGAAGAAAATGGCTCTAATGAATCACATCCAAAACTCGGGGCATAAGCGACCATGCGTTGGCTATCTCCAACGAAATCCAAATAATACGACGAGTCGAAGCAGCGAGGAGACCATATCTGATCACTACCGCAGACATAAGCATCAAAGCAATTAGAAAACAGCGAGAGCGCTTCCTTCGATTCAAGGTCATCCGTTAGAGTCAAGAATCGTGAAACGAAACTATTGAAAAGCTGTGACTTATCTATAGAGTTTGCTGGGAATATGCCACGCGCGTTATTAGCAATTTTCCTGATAACTTTACTGGCAAAGCTCAGTCGAGCACCCTCATGAGTTGCTCGTCCGAAGCTGGGATCGTATGCAATGTCGACCGCTTTATAGCCCAAATCGCTTATCACGCGATTCAAGGCAACCGCCTGAAGCACGCTGCCGTAGTTCTCATATGAATACCATGTCATTATACTTACTGTTTTCATTGCACACCAGTTCGATAAAGGTAAATAATATTGCTTCGTTTTCTATTTCTTTTTCTTAAGACGCCTGATTACACGCTTAATATCCAAAGAGAGCGCTACAGAAATAATCTTTGCCGACGTTTCTCCTACGCCGTGCATCAACAGCCATCGGTTAACGGAATGTTGGAACTTCTCCTGAGGGGTAAACCACGACATCTTAAAATGATGTATTGACCGGGTGTTGTCAGTAAATTTAACTTCACCAGTCAGATGGTTTTTCGGGTTAAAATATTCAGACGGATAAATCGAAATACCCGCAACTTCCTGTATTCCCTTAGTTTTATTCAGACCGAAACTTTCGAGAATTTTAGTTGTTCGGTAAACAACAGTTGTTCTATCGAAATCGCCATCAGCAAGCAAAAAACTACTCGATTCATATGAATCGAGAACTTGCCGATATATGGGAAGACCCGGTGTACATCCCATACCAAGACCAGGATTTACCGCCATAACAAGCCCGTCTTCCATATTAGAAGAAGTCATGTTTCCATAATCAGTTTCAAAACCTAGAAAGGGTCCTTTTGATAGCAAATCATCGATTGATTTAACGAGCTCAACATCGGTATCGAAATAAAGTCCACCATATTCATACAGGATTTTGAATCGCGCATAATCAGAAACAAAAGCCCACTTTTGCGCACTGAAGGCCTCCCTAACATAGGCGCAACAGTCAATATCGAAATTACTCTCGTCCCAGCACTTTATTTCGTATCCAGGAAGAAACTTTTTCCAAGATTCAATGCAGCTCAATTCATTTGAGCCAAGAGGGGAACCACCAAACCAACAGTAATGAATTATCTTTGGAATATCCGCCATTATATTCTCCAAAAAAGTCGATATCGCCCCTGCTTGCAATTAAAGTAAGCAAGTAAATGTGATTAAGCCCATGCGAAAGATATTCCGAAAAACATGAAGACGCCTAAATCAAAGCCAATACCATGGAAACAATTGCCACCCGCACAAGCATCAAGAAGTCTTTTTATCCGTCCTCTCGTAACTTGCAATATGCATTCCAAGCGAAACGATAAAAGTGAAGCCCAAAT
This sequence comes from uncultured bacterium, assembly GCA_905215365.1. Lineage (GTDB taxonomy): Bacteria > Actinomycetota > Coriobacteriia > Coriobacteriales > Coriobacteriaceae > Collinsella. The sequence continues at coordinate 10,437 of CAJMPX010000001.1, forward strand.
CGCAACGCATAAAGAGCTACCCTATCTCTGCGTGGGGTGCGAGAATCGGACAGAACACTAAGAGAGTGTTTTTTTACAGTATCAGATAGTGTCTTTGCGCGCACGAGATGATCTCGATTGCTCAAATCAATCGATCGAAGGACACTAAGATAATGAAAAACGAGGTAACGCTCAGCCGCCATACTTATATCAGCATCGCCAAGGGCAACCAAGCCCTCATAAGCATCGAGAGCAAGGTCGGAACGATCGAATATGCTGTCGCTCACCTGATGAACAATAGAACCCTGACGCATAACGTAGTTATAAAGTGGTTGCTGTCCAACAGCGAGTTTCGTCGCCTCTGCAATAAAACGCCATGTCGTGTCCACATCTTCATAATGCTTACCTACGGGGTACTCAATCCCGCTCCTAGTAAGCTCCACTCTGTAGAGCTTACTAGGAGCGGATACATTTATCCGCTCATGGTAAAGAAGGGACAATAGTGCCTCTTTGCTATCCATAACAAGAACTTCATCATTTGGGCACTGCCAAGGATATCTCTTATCACCTATACACTTGTTGAAATAACAAGTCGAGATGTCCGCATCGTTCTCAACAAGCAAAGAGTAGAGATATTCAAGGTAAGATCCCTCAATCCAGTCATCTGAATCGATGAAAGTAACGTACTTCCCTGCTGCATGCTTTACCCCGTAATTGCGTGCATCAGAGAGTCCACCGTTGGTTTTATGAAAAACTTTGACACGGGCATCATCAACAGCAAGTGTATCCGCAAGCTCGCCAGAGCCATCAGTAGAACCATCATCGATAAGCAACAACTCAAAATCATCGAAGGACTGCGCAAGAACAGATTCCACGCATTTCTGAAGATATGAACAAACATTATAGATGGGAACGACTACGCTGATTTCAGGCATTCTACACTCCAGGTGTTTCTAAGTAACAAGAGAGCTCTTCCTCCCAGTCAGGCATGTGGAAGCCGACCGACTCGAGCCTGGACAGGTCGAGCGCGGAATGCACCGGGCGCGGGGCGACGGGGCCCTCGGCGCCGGCGTAGTAGTCGGCGGTCGAAACCGGCACGACCTTCTCCCCGTTGCCGTTGGCGGCCTCGAAGACGGCGCGGGCGATGTCCGCCCAGGACTTCACGGCCCCGGAGCCGGTGCAGTCGTAGGTGCCGTAGGGGGCGTGCGTCCCCAGCACGTGGAAGATGGCCTCGGCCATGTCGCGCGTGAAGGTCAGGCGGCCCAGCTGGTCGTCCACGACGGTGACCTGCGTGAGCTTGTCGTCCGGGTCGGCGACGCGGTCGGAGAGTGCCTTCATGGTCTTGACGAAGTTGTGGCCCTCGCCGATGACCCAGGAGCTGCGCATGATGTAGTGGCGCGGGCAGCCGGCCACGGCGATGTCGCCGGCGGCCTTGGTCTGGCCGTAGACGGACAGCGGGCTGAACGGCTCGTTCTCGGTATGGACCTCGGCCGTGCCGTCGAAGACGTAGTCGGAGGACACGTGGACCAGGGTGATGCCGTGCCCGGCGCAGGTGCGGGCGAGCAGTGCCGGCCCGGTCGCGTTGGCCTTCCAGGCGGTCACGCGGCCCTCGGGGGTCTCCGCCCTGTCGACCGCCGTGTAGGCGCCGCAGTTGATGACCGTGCCGTAGAGCGACCAGTCGTACTGCGAGTAGGCCTCCGGGTCGGACATGTCGAAGGTGTCGATGTCGCAGAAGTCGAAGTCCTTCGCCACGCCGCGCTCCTCGGCCAGCGCGCGGACCGCATGCCCCAGCTGGCCGTTGCAGCCGGTGACGAGCGTCCTCTTGGGCGCCATGGGGACGACGTCCCTCAGCATCGGGTGGTTGAGGTCGGCCTCGGAGACGGTGGCCTGGTCCAGCGGGATCGGCCACTCGATGGCGAGCTCCGGGTCGGCGAGGTTCACGAAGGTGTAGGTCTTCTTGAGCTCCAGCGACCAGTGGGCGTCCACCAGGTAGGTGTAGGCGGTGCCGTCCTCCAGGGCCTGGAAGGAGTTGCCCACGCCGCGCGGGACGTAGATGGCCTTGGAGGGGTCCAGAACGGTCGTGAACACCTTGCCGAAGGTCTCGCTGCCCTCGCGCAGGTCCACCCAGGCGCCGAAGACCGAGCCGCGGGCGACGGAGATGAACTTGTCCCAGGGCTCGGCGTGGATGCCGCGGGTGACGCCCCTCTTCTCGTTGTAGGAGACGTTGTTCTGGACGACGCGGAGGTCGGGGATGCCCAGGGCGCACATCTTGGCGCGCTGCCAGTTCTCCTTGAACCAGCCGCGCGAGTCGCCGTGGACGGCGAGGTCGACGACCTTGAGGCCCCCGATGCCGGTCTCGGCGACGGAGAGGTCCTTCTCGAATGCGATGTCTGCCATGTGGGAAAAGCTCCTATCGAAGAGGTTGGGAAACCGGGGTCGCCCCGCGGTGCGGTTCACCGGGATGCGGTCTTACTGGCCCTGCGCGCGGTAGCGCGCCTCGGTGGCCTCCTTGGCCGGGCGCCACCAAGACTCGTTGGCGACGTACCAGTCGATCGTCTGCTTGAGCCCCTCGGCGAAGTCGGTGTGGGCCGGCCTCCAGCCCAGCTCGCGCTGGAGTTTCGTGCTGTCGATGGCGTAGCGGCGGTCGTGGCCGGGGCGGTCTGCGACCCAGTCGAAGTCCTCGGGGTCGCGGCCCATGGCCGTGAGGATCATGCGCAGGACCGTGATGTTGTTCCTCTCGCCGTCGGCTCCGATGAGGTAGGTCTCCCCCATGCGGCCCTTGGTGAGGATGTCCCAGACGGCCGAGGAGTGGTCCTCGGTGTGGATCCAGTCGCGGACGTTCTCGCCGCGGCCGTAGAGCTTGGGGCGGACGCCGTCGACGATGTTGGTGATCTGCCTGGGGATGAACTTCTCCACGTGCTGGTAGGGGCCGTAGTTGTTGGAGCAGTTGGAGATCGTGGCGCGAAGCCCGTAGGTGCGGGTCCATGCGCGGACCAGCATGTCGGAGCACGCCTTGGTCGAGCTGTACGGCGAGGACGGGTGATAAGGCGTCTCCTCGGTGAACTTCGCCGGGTCGTCGAGCGCGAGGTCGCCGTAGACCTCGTCGGTGGAGACGTGGTGGTAGCGGATGCCGTATTTGCGGACGGCCTCCAGCAGGCGGAAGGTGCCCTCCACGTTGGTGCGCAGGAAGGGCTCCGGGTCGGCGATGGAGTTGTCGTTGTGGCTCTCGGCGGCGTAGTGCACGATCGCGTCGTGGCCCGGGACGATGCGGTCCAGCAGCTCTGCGTCGCAGATGTCGCCCACGACGAGCTCCACGCGGTCGGAGGGAAGCCCGGCGATGTTCTCGGGGTTGCCGGCGTAGGTCAGCTTGTCCAGGACGGTCACGTGGACGTCCGGGTGATTGTTGACCACGTAATGGACAAAGTTGCTGCCGATGAAGCCGCAGCCGCCCGTGACGATGATGTTCTTGGGTTCAAATAGCATGCTGTTCACTAAAAAATCTCCTAAAGACAACTAAGTGGATTAACCTAAGAATCTTCCGTCCACCTGCGCTTAACGTACCTTCCAGGGTTGTCAAAATTGAGAACTTTGGCGTAATTACCCGCTGCCGTTGCATTGTCAGGAATATCCTTCGTAACGACACTACCAGCGCCGATTGTGACGTTAGACCCAATCACCACATCCTCCACTATGCAAACCCCAGGACCGATGTAAACGTTATCCCCAATTGTCGCTGCCTTTCCCTCATTAGAACCGATGGTGGTAAATTGCGAAAGGTTAACGTTGTTCCCAATTACCGCAGTGGAATTGATGACAACAGGGCCGTCGTGTCCAATGTACAGCCCGCGGCCAATCTGCGTCGCCCGGTCTATCTTGAAATCCCGCCTATTGCGAAACAGCCAGAGCACCCCCCCCCAGAATCTTTCAACCCCACGAGAATTAACGAGACGAAAAGCAACCTGCCAGCGAAAAGCCCTATTTCTCAAATATTGGTTCAGGAAATTCCAAAAACGGGGCTCGAATCCATATCTAACCAAATCACTCTTGATGAAGTCATTCATTGTCGCATCATCCTTAATCGCGCGGGCTGTTGACGATCTCGCCGGCGGCGACCTTCTTCAGGTGCTGGCCGTAGACCGACTTGCCGTAGGCCTCTGCGGCCTCCTCGAGCCCGGCGGTGGAGATCCAGCCGTTCTCCCAGGCGATCTCCTCGGGGACCGAGACCGGCAGGTCCTGGGAGTGCTCCACGGCGCGGACGAACTCCGCGGCCTCGTGGAGGCTCTCCATGGTGCCGGTGTCCAGCCACGCGTAGCCGCGGCCGAGGGTGACCACGGACAACGTCCCCTCCTCCAGGTACATCCGGTTGAGGTCGGTGATCTCCAGCTCGCCGCGCGCGGAGGGCTCGACCCCATGCGCCTTGGCGGCGACGTCGCCCGGGTAGAAGTACAGGCCGGTGACGGCGTAGGAGCTCTTGGGCTCGGCGGGCTTCTCCTCGATGGAGACGGCCCTCCCCTCGCCGTCGAACTCCACGACGCCGAAGCGCTCGGGGTCGTCCACGTGGTAGCCGAAGACCGTGGCGCGGCCCGACTCGGCGTTCTGGACCGCGCGCGTCAGGTGGCGGCTGAGGCCGTTGCCGTAGAAGATGTTGTCGCCGAGCACCAGCGCGCACGGCTCGCCGGCGATGAAGTCCTCGCCGATGGTGAAGGCCTGGGCCAGGCCGTCCGGGCTCGGCTGCTCGGCGTAGGACAGGTTCACGCCGTAGCGCGAGCCGTCCCCGAGCAGGCGCTCGAAGTTGGGGAGGTCCGTCGGCGTGGAGATGACCAGGATGTCCCGGATGCCCGCCAGCATGAGGGTGGACAGCGGGTAGTAGATCATGGGCTTGTCGTAGACCGGCAGCAGCTGCTTGGAGGTCACGAGCGTGAGCGGGTACAGGCGGGTGCCGGACCCGCCGGCAAGGATGATGCCTTTCATTAGCTATAGCCTTTCTTTTCTAGCGGCCATACGGCCAGCACGGTTTCCGAGGAGGCGGGCGCAGCAATCGACGCCAAAGGCGACGAACTCGCCAAAATTTCCCTCCCGCAAGAGTTGCAATGAGACCGACTTGACTAGCCGTCCTCCCTCGCCGGTCTCACTTGTATGCATGAGATCGTCTGTATGCGATTCGAGGAAGAAGCCGACGGCACGGTTGCGGGCAAACTGTTGGGATGGCGTCAAGTTGTGTGAGTGATAGACCTCGGCACGCGGCTCGTAAGCGACCTTCATACCTGAGGCGATAAACCTGGCGGCCATGAGCATGTCCTCGTTGGTATTGACATGCTCGAATCCACCGCATTCGAGATATGCAGTTCGTCGATAGGCGGAACAGGTGTCGGAGGCAAAGAACGTCTTAATACCGTATTTTTTGAGATCACGTTTTGAACGGACGGAAGAAGAGTCGGGGTAGTTGAAACCACGCACCAGCTGCTCAAAACGGCGAGCATCGGCCTTGGGTAGCTGCCTACCACTAACAAGCGCAATCTCCGAATCATCTACCATAGGAGCAACAAGCAGCTCCAGGTAATCATCGGAAACAGGCACGGCATCTTGGGTGAGAAAACAGACAAAATCGCCACGTGACTCCCTCAGTGCCAAATCCCTTGTGCCGCCATGGTTAAAATCCTGCCGATCAATTTGCAATAGGCGAACGCCTTTATGCTTCCGGATTAACTCGATTGTTCTATCTTCCGATGCGGAATCGACGACCAAAATCTCAATCGGCTGTATTGACTGCCGTCCGAGCACAGTCAAAAGTCCTTCGATATCATGTTCCGCATTAAGGGTCGGAATGATGACGGAGATGTCCATCTATCGCCCCGTCCTCTCTTTACCGAACATAGCGCCGAAAGTGCCGGTAAAGCACTTCCAGTCCATACTGAAGCAGCGATTCTGAACGTAGCGAAGCTCAATCTTTTGACGCAAACCACTCTCAAACGTCGCTTCGTTACGATCGGTTGCCTGCCATAAGCCGGTAATGCCAGGCTGGACAGAAAGAAGCTCCGCCTTTTCTTCATCCGTAAAATGCTGATTCAGCTCATCCCGTGTAATGGGGCGAGGTCCAATAACGGACAGATCACCGTTGAGCACATTGATAAACTGAGGCATCTCATCGATGGAGCACTTGCGAATAAACTGACCGATCCTGGTAATGCGAGGATCATCGTCAACCTTGCGCTCAACTTCCCACTGATGTAGCTGCTCAGGGCTAAGGTACTTCTGTACATCGCCAGCGTCGGAGACCATGCTGCGGAGCTTAAAAATCTTGATGGTCTTTCCGCCCTTGCCAACTCGTTCTTGCGTATACATGGGGCTGCCGGGCGATTCGAGACTAATGAGCGCACACACAATGGCGATAGGGATAAGCAGCAGTACGCTCATCAAAAGACTGAACACCAGGTCAAACAGTCTCTTAATAAAGCGATAGCCAAGCGTACCGCTCGGTTTAATCTCTTTAATAGCCAGTGCGTCCCCCACGGATACACAGCTCTCTGTTACTTCTTTAGCAGCCACAATAAAACTCACGTTCCTGTCCCCAGGAACCCCCCCCCCATCTATGAATCCAAAAACCAAATGAATTGCCGGTGCAACGTCTCCCTTACGTTTTGCTGGGAACGTCAAGCGGTAGCAGCTCCCTAAATGTGGAGTCGCCCTCGCCCACGTCTACCAGGCACCAGCGTTTATGACGGTCGATTTTCTTTACGCGGGCCTCTTGCCCCACCAAGGGCCCCTGCTCTATGTGCAACACGCCGTCTTCTATGCGGGCGACGCTGTTGCGCACCACGCCGTCATCGTCCAGTACGCTGCGGTACCAGTCTTGTGCATCGTCCGGCATGGGCATGTACGCCCGCTCCCTACTGCCGGCGATGCGACAGCCAAAGCTCAACTGGGCCAAAGCCCTATCGAGCGCGGCGGCATCGTGCGTGGCGACGAAGAAATATTCCTTGTACATGGGTTTGGTTTGGAGCGACCATGCGCCGTCCCGCTTAAACCAGAACTCCTTTTGCATCACAAAAGCGTCCTGCATAAGGTTGTGCGGGATAATGCAGCGAACCTTTTCGCAGGTCTCGCGCTCTTTTCCATGGGGGGTGTGGACCAGATACCAGCGGACGCGGCCGTGCTGGCTGTTGGTGGTGACGCCGTTAAACGCGCCTGGCAGCTGCTCTTGGCGCCGTGCCGTCTGTTCCATGTTCTCGCCCCCTCTTTTGGCTTTGCGATGCACGCAAATGCAGGGGCGTTTAGAACAGGCTTCTCGCTCGCAGCTAGGCGCAGTCGCAAAAGTACAGGTTTTTGTATCTTTCGACAGACGACATTATACGAGCAATTAATCAGCGTTTGCCCAGATTACGCAAAATGTACTGCTAGTAGGTACATCTCCATACCCCTCTATAAAAACCTGTACCTTTTTGTGCAACAAAAAAAGCCGCTCAACCAGCGGCTTTTCTTATTTGGGCATGAAAAAAGGCGACCGCCCTTTGTGGACGGTCGCCTTTGTTAATTGTTGCGAAGCTTGCCTTAGGCGCGAGTCTTGATCTCCTCGGTCACCTTGACAACAAACTCATCAACGCTCATCTGAACGGTCTCGTTGGAGCGATCGCGGACGGAGATGTTGCCGGCCTCGACCTCCTTCTCGCCCAAGATGAGCATGTATGGCACGCGGTCAATGGAGCGGGCCTCGCGGATCTTGTAGCCAATCTTCTCGTCGCGGTCATCGCAGACCACGCGAATGCCGGCCTCCTCCAACTTGGCGCACACCTCGTGGGCATAGTCGCGGCTCTTCTCAGAGACGGGAAGCGCCTTGACCTGCACGGGGGCCAGCCAGGTGGGGAACTTGCCCGCAAAGTGCTCAATCAGAATGCCGATGAAGCGCTCGATGGAGCCAAAGCACACGCGATGCAGCATGATGGGGCGCTTCTTGGTGCCGTCGGCGTCCACGTACTCCAGGTCAAAGTTGAGCGGCATCTGGAAGTCGAGCTGAACAGTACCGCACTGCCAGGTACGTCCGAGCGAGTCCTCCAGGTGGAAGTCGATCTTGGGGCCGTAGAAGGCGCCGTCGCCCTCGTTGACCTCGTAGTCCATGCCCAGCTTCTCCAGAGCGGTGCGCAGGCCCTCCTCGGCGCGTGCCCAGTCCTCGTCCGACCCCATGGAGTCCTCGGGGCGGGTGGAAAGCTCAACGTGGTACTTAAAGCCAAACTTCTGGTACACGGAGTCGATGAGGTTGACAACGCCCACGATCTCGTCGGTCAGCTGGTCGGGACGCACAAACAGGTGAGCGTCGTCCTGGTTAAAGCAACGCACGCGGAACAGACCGTGCAGGGCGCCGCGCAGCTCGTGGCGGTGCACCAGGCCAATCTCGCCGGCGCGGATGGGCAGCTCGCGGTAGGAGTGCGGCTTGGAGGCGTACACCAGCACGCCGCCCGGGCAGTTCATGGGCTTAATGCAGTACTCTTCGTCGTCGATGACGGTGGAGTACATGTTGTCCTTGTAGTGGTCCCAGTGGCCCGAGGTCTTCCACAGCTGCTTGTTCATGATGAGCGGCGTGGAAATCTCCACGTAGCCCGCCTTGTGGTGGATCTCGCGCCAGTAGTCCAGCAGCGTGTTCTTAAGGATCATGCCGTTGGGCAGGAAGAACGGGAAGCCGGGGGCCTCGTCGCGCATCATAAAGAGGTCCATCTCGCGGCCGATCTTGCGGTGGTCGCGCTTCTTGGCCTCCTCCAGCATGTGCATGTGCTCGTCGAGCTCTTCCTTAGTGGCAAAGGCGACGCCGTTGATGCGGGTGAGCATCTTGTTGTCCTTGTCGCCCTTCCAGTAGGCGCCCGAGACGCCGGTAAGCTTAAAGGCCTTCAGCGCCTTGGTGTAGCAGATGTGGGGGCCGACGCACATGTCGATGTAGTCGCCCTGCTGGTAGAAGGTGATACGGGCGTCGTCGTCCAGGTCGCCGATGTGCTCGACCTTGTACTTCTCGCCGCGCTCCTCCATAAGGGCGATGGCCTCGGCGCGGGGCTTTTCGTACACGGAGAATTTGAGGTTCTCCTTGACGATCTTTTTCATCTCGGCCTCGATCGCGGGGAAGTCGTCCTCGCTGATCTTGACGCCCTCGGGCAGGTCGACGTCGTAGTAGAAGCCGTTGTCGGTCGCGGGGCCATAGGCAAAGTCGGCCTCGGGATAGAGGCGCTTGATGGCCTGCGCCATGATGTGCGCGGCGGAGTGGCGGATGACGTGCGTGACCTCGTCCTGCGGGAGCTCGGCCACCGAACCGTCATTGTAGAGTGCCTTCATGGGTATGTTTTCTCCTCTCGGATGCCTGATGCAAGTGCGTGCGATGCGCTCGGCGTTTTAACTTGCATCATTATAGGCAGGTTGCCTTGGTATACAAGCGCCCGCCGCACCTTAATGGCACGGCGGGCGATTTTCTACGCATGCTTCATCGTGTGGGGGCGGGGCTGCGGGGCGCGCGTGGCTTGCGCGTGACGCACGGTGCCCGTGGCTTGCGGCCGGCCCGGCGATGGATGCGTTACTGGATGCGAGTTCGGCAGTAGGGGCAGACCTTCCAGTGCGCATCGAGCGGGCGATGGCAGCTGGGGCAGACGTTGCGAACCTGGGTATCGCACACCGGGCAGACGACGAAGTCCTTCTCGATGGGCGCCCCGCACTGCGGGCAGGTGCCGTACTGGGCAAGCTGGCGCTCGCGCAGAGCCATGTCCAGCTCCTGCTCCTCGCGGTCGGAGGCGTAGGAGTGCGGACGCAGGACCAGGTAGGCGATGAGGCCCACAAACGGGATGAGGGCGATGATGCCCCATGCCACGTAGGCGCTGGCGCCGCGGCGGCGAGCGTCGATGAACACATAGACGACCGACAGCACATACAGGGCGATGATAAAGCCAATGAAGGCATAGACGACGCCCATAAGCTGCGGCGACATGAGCTCAGAGATGTACTTGGACATTACGGGTACCTTTCGGAATATTAACAGTCCGGTAAAGTTTACCACGGGGTTTGTTTATATGGGACTACGGCTGGGTACGGGGCTGGCGCGGACACAAACATCTCAATCTGTAACAGGCGGGAGTGGAATCCGGGTCTAGATGTTACAGGTCGAGACAAACCATTCTCTCCCCGACTTAAATCTCGATCTGTAACATCTAGGGTCCCAAAACCCCTCTTACTGTTACAGATCGAGACATTCAAAATCCGCCTGAAGGTTTGTCTTGATCTGTAGCATCTAGAACCAAAATCGTCAGCTAGCTGTTACAGATTGAGACGAAAGGTTGCCGTAGTTGTCGGCAGACGAGGTTGTCGACGTTGCTGGATCTCCTCTCGCCTGCCGTTGGCGGGTGTTGCGGGGCTGTTCGCCGCATTGCCGCCGCGCTGGGGGCGTGCAGACCGTAGGATAGTCTTATTGACAGCCTGTCAACTCGTCTGGGAGGCACTGTGACAGAAACGTTTGATATCGCTATCGTGGGCGCGGGCATCACCGGATGCGCCATCGCGCGGCAGCTCGCGCGCTATGACCTGTCCATTTGCGTAGTCGAGGCGGCTAACGATATTGCGCTGGGCGCGTCGAAGGCCAATGGCGGCCTGGTGCACGCCGGCTACGATCCGGCGCCGGGCACGGTAAAGGCGCAGGTCAACGCTCGTGGTTGCGAACTATATGGCATGTGGGCCCAGGAGCTTGGCTTTTTGTTCCGCCGCACCGGATCGATGGTGTTGGGCTTTAACGACGAGGACCGCGCGCATCTGGAGCAGCTGCGGTGCAACGGCCATGCCAACGGCGTGCCCGGGCTGTCGATCATCGGACCCGACCGCATCCACGAATTAGAGCCGCGCGCCAGTGCCGATGCAACGTGCGCGTTGTGGTGCACCTCCACTGGATTTGTCGACCCGTTTGAGGTTGCCATCGCCGCGCTGGAGAACGCAGTTGCCAACGGCGTGACGTTTATGCGCTCCGCGTCGGTGGAAGCGATTGAAGTCGCGGGCTCGGGCGACGACGCGCGCTTTACGCTGGCGACCCCCGCTGGCAACGTGCGCTGCCGCTACCTGATCAACGCCGCGGGCAACGGCGCCGCCGACATCTCGCATATGGCGGGCGCCGAGGAGTTCCAGATGGTCTGGCGCCAGGGCAACATCGTGGTGCTGGACAAGGAACCGCGCGCGCTGATGCCGCTCTACCCGGTGCCGACGCCGGTGTCGAAGGGCGTTATCGTTACGGGCACCGTGCACGGCAACACCGTGATCACCGCCACGGCTGCCGTGCGCGAGCCAGGCGACACGCAGACCTATGCGAGCGATGTGAACGCGCTGCTGACCGGCGCGCGCAAGCTGGTGCCCGATCTGGACACGCGTCGCGTGGTGCGCGCATTTGCCGGCGGGCGTCCGGTCATTCAAGGAACGAACGACTTCTTTATTGGACAGTCGGCCGTGGTGCCGGGGCTGTTCCAGGCGGCGGGCATTCAGTCGCCAGGCGTCGCGAGCGCGCCGGCCATTGCCGAGCGCATGGAGCACGTGATGCGCGAGGCGGGCGTTGCCCTGCATGAACGGAACGATTGGGACCCGATTCGCCGCGCGCCGGACGATTTTGACCGTGCACCGCTCGCGCGCAAGAAAGAGCTCATTGAGTCCGATCCCGCGTGGGGGCAGATTGTCTGCCGCTGCGAGACGGTGCCCGAGGCCGAGATCGTGGCCGCGATCCGACGCCGCCCGGGCGCGGTTTCGGTCGAGGGCGTCAAGCGCCGCTGCCGCGCCGGCATGGGTCGGTGCCAAAGCGGCTTTTGCCAGAGCCGTGTGGTGGCGATTCTTGCCCGAGAGCTGGACTGCGACCCCAGCGAGGTATTACTGGAGGACGCCGGCTCCTGGCTGGTCGAGGGACCTTTGAAGGGGGTGCGCTAGGATGGAGAGCTTTGAAGTAAATGCAGCGAGCGCGACCGACGGCACCGCGGACGCCGTGCCGACGCAGGCCTTCGACGTGGTCGTTATCGGCGGCGGACCTGCCGGCATGGCGACCGCGCTGGCCGCGCATAAGGCAGGCGCACACGTGGCCATCGTGGAGCGCGAGCAGCACCTGGGCGGAATCCTCCGACAGTGCATCCACCCCGGCTTTGGCCTGTCGCACTTTAAACAGGAGCTCACAGGTCCCGAGTACGCGCAGCGCTTTATCGACCAGGTTCGCGCGACCGACATCGCGCTGTTCTTGGACAGCATGGTGCTGGGGATCGATTCGGAGGAGGGCGATGACGCGCTGGGCGCGGATGCCTCGAACGCAGAAGCCGGTGCGGGTCATACCGTCACAATCATGAGCCGCGCCGGCATGCTACAGCTCACCGGGCGCGCGGTCGTCCTTGCCATGGGTTGCCGTGAGCGCACCCGCAGCGAGATCAAGATCCCCGGCAGTCGTCCCGCCGGCGTGTTTACGGCGGGCCTGGCGCAGCGATACATCAATATCGAAAATCTCAAGCCCGGCTCGCGTGCCGTCATTTTGGGCTCGGGCGACATCGGGCTCATCATGGCACGCCGCTGCACGCTCGAGGGGATTTCCGTCGAGGGCGTGTACGAGCTCATGCCGTACGCCAACGGACTGCGCCGCAATGTTAAGAACTGCCTGGACGACTTTGGCATTCCGCTGCACCTGTCCACCACCGTCACACGCGTGATCGGGCACGACCGTGTGGAGGCCGTCGAGGTAAGCCAGGTCGACGAGCACCTGGCGCCCATTGCCGGGACGGAGCGCATCGTTCCGTGCGACACGCTGCTGCTTTCGGTAGGTCTGATTCCCGAGAACGAGCTTTCAGTTGCCGCAGGCGTGGAGCTTGACCCGCGCACGCACGGCGCCGTGGTGGACCAGAGCCTGCAGACAAGCGTGCCGGGCATCTTTGCGTGCGGAAACGCGCTGCACGTGCACGACCTGGCCGACAACGTGACGACCGAGTCCGAGAGGGCTGGCGCAGCTGCAGCGACGTGGGCACTGAGGACCGGTGCGGGCGCCGTTCCGGACTGCGAGCTCACCGTCTCCCCCGCCGGCATTGCGGGCTACGCGCTGCCGGGACGCATTACGGATGTGGCACTCACCAAGCTCAACTTCCGCGTGCGCCGACCGGTCGACGCCGCCCGCGTGCGTATTCTGGCAGGCGACGAGGAACTGCTTGCAGGCAAGGTCCGCCCTTTTAAACCGAGCGTAATGGAGAGCTTCCCACTGCCGGCAAAGGTGATTCAGCGTGCACTCGACCTGGGTGTTAGCGGGATTGTGCTGTCCGTCGACCCCGTTGAGGAGGCGTAAAGCCATGAGCATGAACGCGATCGAAACCTTGCAGTTCAACTGCACCACCTGCCCATCTGAGTGCCTCCTGACCGTGGAGGTCGAGCGCAGCGCAGACGGCGACGTGGTAGAGGTGCGCTCCGTAACCGGCAACAGCTGCCCGCGTGGCGATAAGTTCGCACATCAGGAGCTCACCTGCCCTATGCGCGTGCTCACGACGACCGTGGCCGTCTCCGGCGGCGACGAAGCCTTGCTCCCCGTGCGCACATCCGAAGCCATCCCGCTAGAACTCCACGCCCAAGCCATGGCCCTCATCCGAGGCCTAGTCGTAAACGCCCCCATCCACATGGGCGACGTCGTCCTCCCCAACCTCCTCAACACGGGCATCGACCTCAACGCCAGCATGGACATCGACCCAGCCTAAGCAGCTAATTTAGGACGTGTCTCTTTTAGCTACCCCGCCATCCACCCCGCCCCTCCTCAATTGCGGTGAAATAGTTCCTGATTTCCGCCAAAACCCCGGTATCCAGGAACTATTCCACCGCAACTTGCCTTGGGATCGGTATTTAGCTTGTGCCTACTATAGAGCCATTTCAAAACTATGCCGGATTACGGGGCTGATTCGGAGACCCCCATCCATACCGGCATTTTTCGATTTTTGATAAGCCGTCTACCTGCGGTTTTAATTTCGCAATTTTTCCAATGGTCAAGTAATACAGGTCCAGCCCCGTAATCCGCCATAGTTTTGAAAGCAGCTAATTCGGGACGACCCTCTTATGACTACTTTTACCTATCATTCCGCATGTTTGACACAGCTAAAATAGCCCCGTCCCAAATTGACTACCCTGGCGTTGGGGATACCATGGTGACACCCTAGCGAAAGGATGTTTCATGGCACATGTCGATGACCAGCGTGTGGCGAGCGTGCTCGATGCGCTCGAGGCTCAGCACCCCGGCGCGCAGCTGCTCGTAAACGACCCGTGGTCGATCTATTACCTGACCGGCTTTTATGCCGATATGTTCGAGCGTTTTTGCGGCGTGCTGCTCGCGCGCGATGCCGAGCCGGTGATCTTAGTCAACGCCCTGCATCAGCTGCCCGAGTACGACAATGCCCGCGTGGCCTACCACAACGACACCGACGTCGTGACCGACGCCATCGCTCGCGAGGTCAATCCATCCAAGCCCCTCGGCATCGATACCGTAATGCGCTCCGGCTTTTTGATGCCGCTCATGGAGCGCCACGCCGCAAGCGAGTTTTTCCTGGGTGACTTTGCCGTCACCGCCGCGCGCGCCCACAAGGATGCCGCCGAGCAGGAGCTCATGCGCGTGTCCTCGGCCGCAAACGACGCTGTGATGGCCGACGCCATCAAGCTCGTCCACGAGGGCGTGACGGAGCGCGAAATTGCTGACCAGATGCTCGGCCTGTACCGCAAGCACGACTGCGAGGGCTTTAGCTTTCCGCCCATCGTGAGCTTTGGCGCCAGCGCCGGTGATCCGCACCACGAGCCCGACGACACCGTACTCAAGCGTGGCGACGTGGTGCTGTTCGACATTGGCGGACGCCGCTGCAACTACTGCTCGGACATGACGCGTACATTCTTTTGGGGCGAACCGGACGAGGAGACGGCACGCATCTACGATATCGTGCGCCGCGCCAACGAGGCCGCCGAGGCGCTCATCGCGCCGGGCGTGCGTATGTGCGACCTGGACCGTGCCGCACGCGACGTGATTGAGGATGCTGGCTATGGGCAGTTCTTTACGCACCGTCTGGGACACTCGATCGGCCTGCAGGACCACGAGCCGGGCGACGTTTCACTTGTCAACGAGCAGGTCGTAGAGCCAGGCATGACGTTCTCTATCGAGCCGGGCATCTACCTCCCCGGCCACACCGGCGTCCGCATCGAAGACCTGGTCCTGGTTACCGAGTCCGGCGTCGAGATTCTCAACGCCTACCCACACGATCCGGTCCGTCTGGACTAGGCAATGCGGCAAAGGCGCTGTCCCTTTGCCGCATCCCACCAACGCTGCACCACGAAAAAGGACTATCTACTACGTTTAACCCGCATGGGTCGACCATGCGGGTCTTTTTTGAAAATTGGCAAGCCTTCTACCTGCGGTTTTGATTTCGCAATTCTCGGTGTGGTCGGGGGCAGTCGATTAAACGTAGTAAATAGGCCCATTTCCTGACGAACAGCCCAAATTAGCTGCCCCTCGAGTGGGTTAGTGCAGCAAGCCTGCCACTTCGCCGGCTAGGGTGATGGTGCCTGCCGCTACGAAAGGCTCGCCCGCGGCCTCGAAAGCTGCGAGGGCCTCGGACACGCTAGGGTAAACGCCCGCAAGCTTGTCCGCGTCCACCAGGGCAGCGAGTTCCTCTGCCGGTAGGGCGCGATCGGAATCGGTCTGCGTTACGACTACACGCGGGAAGGCCGGGATCAGCACATCGACGATGCCCGCAACATCCTTGTCGGCCAGCGCAGCGCACAGCAGCGTGGGGCGATTCTCCACGCACGGGTCGATCTCGTCCAGCGCGCTCACAAAGTTCTCGCAGCTCTGGGGGTTATGGCAGGCATCTATCAGCTTGAGCGGATCGGTTCCCAGCACATCAAAGCGACCCGGCGTGGGACAGCTCATAAGCGAAGCATCAAGCGTCTCATGGTCGAGCTCGTGACCCAGATACCCCTCGCAGAGCATAATCGCGCACGCAGCATTCTGCGGCTGGTAGGCCGGCTTGACCATACTCGACGTATAAATGGCACGCGGCGTGGTGCAGCTGAACTCAACCGTATCGCCCACATGCGCCGGCACCTTGGTCGTGGCGTGGCTCACCACGAGCGGCACGACGCCGCACTCGCGGCAACGGGCATCCATCACGCGCTGAACGCTCGACTCGTGCGTACCCTCACCCAGCACAACCAAACGTCCGGGCTTGATGACCGCAGCCTTCTCCCCCGCAATGGCCTCGAGCGTGTCACCCAGGATGCGCGTGTGGTCGAGCCCGATGCCGGTGATGGCAACGGCAACGGGATCGGTCGCACTCGTGGCGTCCCAACGGCCGCCCATGCCAACCTCGAGCACAGCAACATCTACCGCGGCCTCGGCAAACACCACCAGTGCGGCAGCCGTCAGCAGGTCAAACGGCGTGATGGTATAGGCGCACTCCCCCGCCGCCACACGACGGGCATTCACGCGATGCCCCGCCTCGACGGCGGCAGAAACGCCACGGGCAAAGGCCTCGTCGCTCACAACGCGCCCATCGACCTCCATGCGCTCGGGATAGCGCACAAGCTGCGGAGACGTATACAGTGCGGTCTTTAACCCCTCACCACGAAGGATGGCAGCCGAAAAACGCGTGGTCGAAGTCTTGCCATTGGTACCGGCAACCTGAATGCAATAGAAATGCTCGTCCGGACGTTCCAGCTCATCGAGCATATCGACAACCGTCTCAAGCAGAGGCCCAGCATCCCCAGAAATCCGCCCCGTATCAGCAGCCAGCCCAACAGCCTCATCAAACGAAAGCAAATCAAACTCAAAAGGAACGGTATACAAGCCGGAACGCTTAGGCATTTTTAGAACCGCCATTCATAGAAAAATAAAACAGTATAGGTTGAGGATAGTCAGCGAAAACGCCTCTGATGAGCCAAGGTGCCGTGAAACAAGGGCGCATAGGGCTTATGCCCATGCGCCCGAAGTTGAACGGCAGATTGGCCATCAGAGGCGTTTGCAGCGTCGAGTCAGCCGCCGTTCGTTAGAACGGCGGAATAGGTGTCCGCAGTAGCGAGCAATGCCCCAAACCGCGTCCCCCAGTGCCGCTTACGAGAAGTCAGCAACCTGAGCAGTCAGCGCCGCCAGGATCTCCTTGAGCTCAGCTGCACGGTCCCTCTTCTTCTGGACCACTGCGGGCGCGGCCTTGGCCACAAAGCCCTCGTTGGCGAGCGTCTTCTCGCAGCCGGCGAGCTCCTTCTGGGCCGCGGCGATCTCCTTCTCCAGGCGTACCTTCTCGGCCGAAAGGTCAACCTTGCCCTCGAGCACCACAAAGACCTCGACGCCGCTATCGACCACGGCGATGCTCGCAGCCGGCTTCTCGACGTCGGTACCCATAACCAGCGAAGACGTGTTGGCCAGCGGCTCGATGGTCGAGCGCAGGCTCTCGAGCTTCTCGATGTCCTCGGCACCGGCGCGCACGACCACGTCGAGCTCAGCCTTGGGGCTCAAGCGATAGCGCGAACGGGTGGCACGGGCGGCGGACACGACGGTACGGCACAGCTCAAACGCGCGCTCGGCAGGCTCGTCAACATACTTGGCGTAGTCGACGGGCTCGGGCCACTTGGCGATCATGAGCGCCTCGGCGCGATCCACGTTGCCCTCGGAATCCAGGTCGAGCACGCTCGCCGGCATGTTGTCCCAGATCTCCTCGGTGACAAACGGCATGAGTGGGTGCATCAGGCGAATGGAGGTATCGAGCACAAAGATCAGGTTGCGCTGCGCCTGTAGACGGCCCTCGCCCTTCAGGCGGGCCTTGGTGACCTCGACGTACCAGTCGCAGACCTCGTTCCAGAAGAACTGCTGCACGCCGCGGGCCATGTCGCCAAAGGTGTAATTCTCAATACCCTCGGTGACCATCTTCACGGCCTTGGCCAGGCGGCTGAACATCCAGGCGTCGGCCGGCGTCTCCACGACGGGCTCGCCGGGCGTGTAGCCCTCCATGTTCATGAGGAGGAAGCGGCTGGCGTTCCAGATCTTCGTCACAAAGCTCTTGGCCTGGTCGGTACGCGGGCTGTCGATGAGCTTCTTGGTCTTCTTGTCGATGTTCGCGTCAAACTTGACGTCCTGGTTGTTGGTGCACAGCGTGAGCAGGTTGAAGCGCATGGCGTCGGCGCCGTACATGCCAATGAGGTCCATGGGATCGACACCGTTGCCCTTGGACTTGGACATGCGGCTGCCGTCCTTGGCCAGAATCGTCGGGTAGATGACGACGTCCTTAAACGGCACCTCGTCCAAGAAATACAGCGAACTCATGACCATGCGGGCGACCCACAGCGCGATGATGTCGCGTGCGGTGACGAGCGCCGTCGTGGGGTGATGGCCCTCGAGCAGCTCCGGCTTTTGCGGCCAGCCCTGCGTGGCGAAGGTCCACAGCTGCGAGCTGAACCAAGTGTCCAGCACGTTCTCGTCCTGATGCACGTGATGGCCGCCACACTTGGGGCACACGTCGGTGTCCTCGGTGAGGGCGTCCTCCCAGCCGCAGTCCTCGCAGTAGAACACGGGGATGCGGTGGCCCCACCACAGCTGACGGCTGATGCACCAATCCTTGAGGTTCTCCATCCAAGTGGTGTAGGTCTGCGTCCAGCGCGCGGGGTGGAAGGTGACCTTGCCGGAATTGACGGCGTCGAGCGCCGGCCCCTTGAGCTTATCGACGGCCACAAACCACTGCTCGGACAGCCACGGCTCCAGCGCGGCGTCGCAACGGTAGCAGTGCATGACGGAGTGGTCGTGCTCCTCGACGTGGTCGAGCAGGCCGTGCTCCTCGAACCACTTGATGACGGCCTCGCGGCACTCGTCGCGGTTCATGCCGGTAAACTCGCCGTAGCCCTCGACGACCACCGCGTGCTCATCAAAGATATTGATCTGCGGCAGGTCGTGAGCCTGACCCATGGCGTAATCGTTGGGGTCGTGGGCCGGGGTGACCTTGACAAAACCGGAACCAAAGTTGGCGTCGACATGCCAATCCTCAAAGATGGGAATCTCGCGGTCGACGATGGGGAGCTTGACGGTCTTACCCACGAAGGCGGCCTTCTCGGGATCCTTCGGGGAGACGGCGACGCCCGTGTCGCCGAGCATGGTCTCGGGGCGCGTGGTGGCGACGACGATGTAGTCCTGGCCGTTGACCGGCTCGGTCAGCGGGTAGCGCAGGTGCCACAGGTGGCCCTTCTCGTCCTTGTACTCGGCCTCGTCGTCCGAGATAGCGGTGGTGCAGTTGGGGCACCAGTTGACGATGCGCTTGCCACGATAGATCAGGCCGTCGTGGTACCAGTCGCAAAAGACCTTACGCACGGCCTGGGCATAGTCCTCGTCCATGGTGAAGCGCTCGTTGTCGAAGTCAACGGAGCAGCCCATGCGCTTGATCTGCTCGACGATGATGCCGCCGTACTCGTGGGTCCAGTCCCAGCAGGCGTCGACAAACTTGTCGCGACCGATCTCCAGGCGGCTAATGCCCTCGCTCTTGAGCTTCTTGTCGACCTTGGTCTGCGTGGCGATACCGGCGTGGTCGGTGCCGAGCACCCACCGCGTGGACTTGCCGCGCATGCGGGCCATACGGATGATGGCATCCTGGATGGAGTCGTCGGTGGCATGGCCCATGTGGAGCTTGCCGGTCACGTTGGGAGGCGGAATGGTGACGGTGCAGTCGCCCACGCCCTCGCGGCGCTTGTAGTAGCCGCCGTCGAGCCACTTCTGCAGGATCGCCGGCTCGTTGGTCGACGGATCGTAGTTCTTGGGCATCTCTTCCATATATCTCTCCCTTGCCCGTCGGGGAGGAATGTAGGCCCGATTTTCGCTCGGTCAGGTCCTGGGCTCGCTCGAAGACCACATTACGTGGTCTTCGGCTCGTGCGGAATCTACGAAAATCGGGCCTACATTCCTCCCCTTAGGTATCGATTACTTCAGTCTGAAGGTACTAACTAAACAACCTCACAGAATAGCACAGGCATACCTACCAATAAGGGACAGGTTTATTTTGGCAGGTTTTATCAGGCAGAATGACGTTTGCCTATATAAAACCGACCAAAATAAACCTGTCCCTAAATGGCAGGTCCCGCGGTGATTGCCGCGGGACCTGAATGGACGCTATTTAGCCGTAGATACGGCGGGGTTGCTCTTCGCCCTTTACGGAGGCTTCGGTCACGATGACCTTGGTGACGCCTTCCTCGCTGGGAAGGTCGAACATCGTCTGCTGCAGCACGTCCTCACAGATGGAGCGCAGGCCGCGGGCGCCGGTCTTACGGGCAAGCGCCATGCGGGCAATCTCGTGCAGGGCGGCGTCCTCAAACTCAAGCTCAACGTCCTCGAGCTGGAACATCTTGCGGTACTGACGCACCACGGCGTTCTTGGGCTCGGTCAGGATCGACACCAGGTCGTCCTCGTCGAGTGCCTGCGTCTGGGTGACGACAGGCGTACGGCCCACGAACTCGGGGATCATGCCAAAGGCGTTGAGGTCCTGCGGGAGCACCTGACGAAGCAGGTCGTTCTCGTCGACCGAGGTGGGGCCGGCGATCTCGGAGTTAAAGCCCACGCCCTTGTTGCCCACGCGATCGGCGATGATCTTGTCCAGACCCACAAAGGCACCACCGCAAATGAACAGGATGTTAGTCGTATCGATCTGCAGCAGCTCCTGCTGGGGATGCTTGCGGCCGCCGGTGGGCGGAACGCTTGCCACCGTGCCCTCAAGAATCTTAAGCAGCGCCTGCTGAACGCCCTCGCCCGAAACATCGCGGGTGATGGAGAGGTTCTCGGCCTTGCGGGCAATCTTGTCGATCTCGTCCACGTAGATAATGCCAACCTGTGCGCGCTCAATGTCGCCATCGGCAGCGTTGATGAGCTTGAGCAGGATGTTCTCCACATCCTCGCCCACGTAGCCGGCCTCGGTAAGCGCGGTAGCATCGGCGATGGCAAACGGCACCTCGAGGATACGCGCGAGCGTCTGGGCGAGAAGGGTCTTACCGGTACCGGTGGGACCAAGCAGCAGAATATTGGACTTGGCGAGCTCCACCTCGTCCATATCATCGTCGAGCTGCGAATCCAAGCCGTCGTCAAAGGTCGAAAGCGCAGCGCCACCCTCGATCACGCGGCGGTAATGGTTGTACACGGCAACCGACATGGCGCGCTTGGCGTCCTCCTGGCCCATGACATAGGCAGAAAGCTCGTCATAGATCTCGTGCGGCGTCGGCACGTGCGTGATGACCTGGCGGTCGTCCTCGAGCTCAAAGCCCTCGGCCTCGGGGTCCACGGCGGGCTGGGATGCAGCCTGGCCGTGGTCGTTGAGGAAGCCCGGCAGCTTGCCGTTGCGGGCAGCGTCCATAAAGTCCGAAGCCAGCGACTCCTCCAAAATCTCGGAGCAGGCGGCAACGCACTCGTCGCAGATAAAGATGTTGGTCGGACCCTTTACGAGACGACGGACCTGGCCCTGCTCTTTTCCGCAGAAGGAGCAGCGGATGGGGTTGCCGTTCTCGTCGAAATTGTCCTGCATGTTACCGGCCATCCTAGGCGTCCTTCGCGGCGATGTCGCGCGAGGTGACGATACGGTCGATCAGGCCGTAGTCGAGGGCCTCGGCAGCGGTCAGGTAGTTATCGCGCTCGGTATCGGCCTGGACCTTCTCGATGGGCTGGCCCGAGGCGTCGGACAGGATCTGGTTGAGCTCGCGACGGGTCTTCTTGATCTCCTCGGCCACGATCTCGATCTCGGTCTGCTGACCCTGGGCACCGCCGCTGGGCTGGTGAATCATGACCTTGGAGTGCGGCAGGCAGAAGCGCTTGCCCTTGGCACCGGCCGAAAGCAGCACGGCGGCCATAGACGCGGCCATACCGACGCAGATGGTGGAGACCTGCGGCTTAATGAAGTTCATGGTGTCCAGAATTGCCAGGCCGGAGTAGACCTCGCCACCGGGCGAATTGATGTAGAGCGAGATATCCTTCTCGGCATCCTGGCTCTCAAGATGCAGCAGTTGGGCAACGACCAGGTTGGCGCTGACGGAGTTGATCTCCTCGCCCAAGAAGATGATGCGGTCGTTGAGCAGGCGCGAATAGATATCGTAGCTGCGCTCGCCGCGCGGCGTCTGCTCGATAACGTATGGCACGAGGGCGGAATCGAACTTAGCGATCATACGCATCTCCATTTCTCTTACGGACCAATAGTGGTTCTAGATAAACGTACGGTGCCCGCATGCTATGCATTGGCTGGCACCGTACGAAGCAACCGGATAACCGGTGTATAACTTTACCCCATCACGGGCGCATGCAAGCGCTCGCGGGCAAGGTGGCGAGAATTACTCGGCGTCCTTGGCGGTCTCGTCGACCTCGGTCACCTTGGCGTTCTCGACAAGGTGATCGACGGCCTTGGAGCGACGGATGGACTCGCGGACGGCAGGCATGCGGCCATCAGCGATGAACTCGGCCTTGGAAGCCTCGACGTCCTTGACGCCGGCCTTCTCGAACTCGGCGTTGATGTCGTCCTCGGTGACCTCGATCTTGAGCTCACGGGCGAGGGCGTCGAGGGCCAGGGACTCACGGGCAACGTCGTTGGCCTGCTTGTGCAGGTCGCCGATGAACTGCTCCATGGTCAGGCCGGAAGCGGGCAGCCAGGTGTCCAGCGTCATGCCGCGGGCAGCGAGGTTGGACAGGAAGTTCTGGCCAAGCTCCTCAAAGACGGACTGCTCGTAGTCGGCGTCCATCTCCTCGAGCTGCAGGCGCTCGGCGAGAGCGGAGACGCAACGGTTCTCCTTCTCGGCCGGGAGGCGGGAAGCCTTGTCCTGCTCGATCTCGATCTTGATGGCGTCGCGCATAGCATCGATACTGTCGAAGCCAAAGTCGGACTTGACGAGCTCGTCGGTGAGCTCGGGGGTGTTGCGGACCTTGATGCCCTTGACGGTGACCTCGACAGTGTGGGTCTCAGCCTCCTCGCCCTCCTCGGCCTCGTCAGTCCAGGTGACGCTCTTGACGTCGTCAACGTTAGCGCCAATCAGGGCCTCGTTGAACTCCTTGGGGTTGCTGTCGCTACCGGCGATGAGCATGCGGCCCTCGGCGGCAAAGTTGTCGGCGTTCTCGACGGCCTTGAGGTCGACGGTGACGTAGTCCTCGGCCTCGACGGCGCGACCCTCGACGTCCTCGAAGGTGGCGCGGTAGTTGAGGAGCATCTCGACCTGGTTGTTGATCTCGGACTCGGTGACCTCCGCAGGGGGCATCTCGATCTCGACAGCGTCGAAGGAGGAAAGCTCAGCGGCGGGACGCAGGGAGAACTCGACGGTGTAGGTGTAGTCCTCGTGATCCTTGGCGAGGTCGAGATCCTTGTAGTCACCGCTCTTGGTGGGGACGATGTCCAGCTCGTTGAGGACGGCGGGCTCGTTGGCGGCGATCAGGTCGTTGGTGGCCTGAGCGAGGGTAGCCTCGGCGCCAAGAGCGGAATCGATGACCGGACGGGGAGCCTTGCCGGCACGGAAGCCCGGGAAGCGGTACTTCTTGGCGGTGTCCTTGTAGGCCTTCTTGATCGCGGCGTCGACGTCGGCGGCCGGGATGGTGACCGTAGCGGTGAGCTTGGCGTCCTTGACGTCAGAAGCGGTGATGTTCAACACGTTCCTCCTCATACTGCCCAGCTTATCTGAGGTGCTGGTACCTTTATGCAACAAAGAGTCGCGACGGCCGAAGCCGACGCAGATGCGTTGGTGCGGGCGAAAGGACTCGAACCTTCACGGGAATCCCACCAGAACCTAAATCTGGCGCGTCTACCAATTCCGCCACGCCCGCATGAGCGCACAGACTAGGAATGATAGCAGATACGAACGACAAGCGCACGCACACGTTTTACAGGCTCACGACCTCACCACGAGTGCGAAAGGCGGGGCGAGTTGCCCCGCCCCGCCCATTACGACTTGTTCGCCGACCCGCTACTCCCCCAGCAGGGCCTTCTCGGGCGTGATCGGCAGCGAGCGCACCTGGTGGCCGGTGGCGTGTGCCACGGCCGAGGCCACGGCGGCGAGCGGCGTGTTAATGACGACCTCGCCGATCGACTTGGCGCCAAACGGGCCCGTCGGCTCGTAGCTCGGCTCAAAGGCCACGCGAATACTGCCGATGTCCAGGCGCGTAGGCAGCTTGTAGCTCATAAAGTTGCCGGTGCGCAGGCGGCCGCGGTCGTCGTGCT
Source organism: uncultured bacterium (assembly GCA_905215365.1). Lineage (GTDB taxonomy): Bacteria > Actinomycetota > Coriobacteriia > Coriobacteriales > Coriobacteriaceae > Collinsella. Next base: position 34,604 of record CAJMPX010000001.1, read on the forward strand.
CGACGATCTCGTAGAGCGCGTGGCCGATGCCCTGGGCAATGCCGCCCTCGGCCTGGACGCGCGCGAGTGCCTCGTTGATCACGGTGCCGCAGTCCACAGCCGCCGCGTAGTCCACCACAGTCACCTTACCGGTGGCCTTGTCGACCTCGACCTCGGCAATGCCGGCCATAAACGGCGGAGGCGAAACGGGCAGGCAGGCAGAAGCATGCGAGGTGAGCGCGTCGCCGCCCGCGATGTTCTTGACGCACAGGTTGGCAAAGTCGCGCAGCGTGAGGTAGCGGTTCTGCTCGCGCGCGGCACGCTCGTCGGACAGGCGCACGTACTGGCCGTCGAAGACCACGTCGACGGCGTCCACATCCCACATCTGGGCGGCCTTGGCACAAATCTTCTCACGCAGCTCGGTCGCGGCGTTCTTGGCGGCAAGGCCCGTCACGTACGTGCCCGAGCTCGCGTACGAGCCAGCGTCGAACGGCGACACGTCGGTGTCCACGCCGCGTACCACGATGAGCGAGCTCTCCACGCCCAGCTCCTCGGCGGCAATCTGCGCCAGGATCGTGTCGACGCCCATGCCGTTATCGGTAGCGCCGGTGCCGATGGTAATGAAGCCGTCCTCTTCCAGGCGCATATCGATGCCGGCGATGTCGACATTGGAAATGCCCGAGCCCTGCATGGTGAGCGCACAGCCCAGAGCACGCACGCGGTCGCCCAGGTCGACGGCCAGCGGCTTGTCGCGCCAACCGATCATGTCCATCGCGCGCAGCAGGCAGCGGTCGAGTGCGCAGGCGTTGAGCTTTTCGTTGTAGTACTGCGGCATGATCTCGCCCTCGCGCACGATGTTCTTAAGGCGCAGGTCGGCGGGGTCCATGTGCAGCATGTCGGCGAGCTCGTTAACGGCGCTCTCCACGGCAAACTGGCCCTGGGTGGCACCGTAGCCGCGATACGCGCCGCCGCGGTTGGTATTGGTGTAGACAGCGTCCCAGCTAAAGCGGCTCGCCTTCACATGGTTGTAAATCGGCAGGCTCTTGTGGCCCGAAAGGCCGATCGTCGTGGTGGCGTGCTCGCCGTACGCTCCGGCGTTGGACAGCGTGTGCAGGTCGATGGCCGTGATGGTGCCGTCGTTCATGGCGCCCAACTTGACGGTCATCTGCATCTGGTGGCGCGAGTTGCCCGCGGTGATGGTCTCCTCGCGGGTGTAGCAGCAGTAGCTCGGACGGCCAGTCTGCTGGGTGACGAACGCCACGAAGATCTCGCAGCAGCCCGTCTGCTTGGAGCCAAAGCCGCCGCCGATGCGCGGCTTAATGACCTGCACCTGCGACTGCGGAATGTCGAGCGACTGCGCGACCATGCGGCGCACGTGGAAGGGCACCTGCGTCGAGGTGGTCACGGAGATGCGCCCAAACGCGTCGGTCGTCGCGAAGGCGCGGAAGGTCTCCATGGGCGCGGTCTGCGTGGCCTGGCTGGTGTAGGTGCGCTCAAAGACGATGTCGCTCTGGGCGAAGGCCTCGTCCAGGTCGCCAAAATCGCTGGTACCGCTGCACACCAGGTTGCGTGGGACATCGCCGCCCTGCGGGAACATAAAGGTCACGTCGCCCTCGGGGTGGATCACGATATCGTTATCGAGTGCCTGGGTAAAGTCGAGCAGGGGCTCGAGCACCTCATAGTCGACCTTGATGAGCTTGAGCGCCTTGTCGGCAGCCTCCTCGGTCTCGGCAGCGACGATCGCCACCTCCTCGTTTTGGTAGCGCACAAGGTTCTCGAGAATCAGGCGGTCGTAGGGACTCGGCTGCGGATAGCTCTGACCGGCGATAGTAAAGCGGCGCTTGGGCACGTCCTCGTAAGTGTAGACGCCCACAACGCCGGGCACCTTCAGGGCGCGCGACGTATCGATGGAGCGGATCTTGGCGCGGGCATAGGGGCTGCGCTTGAGTTTGACGATCAGGGCGCCGGCGGGCACCATATCGCCCGTGTAGACGGGACGGCCCTCGAGCAGCGCCTTCGAGTCCTTCTTGGGCTGCTTATGGGTGATCTGCTTGTACGAGACACCGTCGCAGCTGGTGTCGTTGACCGGCAGCTCGGGCATCTCAAAGCCCACATGCACGCCGGACTCGTTAAGAAAGCGGACGATGGCGCGCAGCTGGCTCTCATAGCCGCTGCAACGGCAGAGGTTGCCGGCGAGCTGGCGTGAGAGTTCCTCGCGCGTGGCGACGAGGCTCGGGTCCTCCTTGGCGGCGCGTGCAAGCGCCAGCACGTTCATGATGAGGCCGGGGGCGCAAAAACCGCACTGCTCGGCGCCTTCGGCAGCCATCGCACGGGCAAGCGCCTCGGACTCGGCTTTGAGGCCCTCGAGCGTGGTGATGGAGCGGCCCTCGATGCGCGCGGCGGGAACCGAGCAGCTCAGCACCGGGTCGCCGTCGAGCCACACCGTGCACAGGCCGCAGTTGGTGGTCTCGCAGGCGCAGCGCACCGACGAGCAGCCCTGCTCGCGCAACAGTGCAAAGAGCATGGTGTCGGGGGCAATCTGAACCTTGACCTTACGGCCGTTGAGCGTAAAGGAAAGATCGATGAGTTTGGCAGCCATTAGCGCACCTCGCTAGAATCGACGCCGGGCACGCGGCGGCAGGAATACTCGTCCGTGGCGAACTTGGGGATCTGCACGGTCTCGAGCTCGCGGGCAAGCGCGGCCGAAAGCTCGATGCCGGCGGCACGGCGCACAGCCTGGATGGCGAGCGGGGCAGAGATGCGGCGGCGGTAGTCGGCCGAGCCCCACAGGTTGGTGCCGTAGCTCAGCGAGCGCACGGATGCGGCCAGGGCGCGAAGCTCGTCCTCGGAAGGATGCTCGTTCACCAGGCCGCACGCCTCGCCCTGCAGCAGAGTCGCGTGCAGCGGGCGGGCGCCCACGGTGACGTGCCAGGTGTTGTCCCACCAGGCGGCGGTGACGTTCAGCGAGGGGAAGTCGGTCGCGGCCTTGCGCACGGCCTCGTAGCTCGCGCGGTAATCATGCTTGACGACCACGACGTGCTCGATCACGTCGCGCACATAGCCCATATCCACGAACTCCGCGAGCGGCACGCGACCGGCGCCCGTCAGCTCAACATAGGAATCGAGCGCGAGAAAGGCGGAGAGAACGTCCGAGAAGCCAAAGCGGCCGTAGATGCTGCCGCCCACCGTGGCGGTGTTGCGCAGCTGCACGCCCACGATGTCGTGGACGGCGAACTCAAAGACATTATTGACAAGCGCGTTGAGCCCGGCATGACGCTCGAGCTGGCGCAGGGTGCACATGGCACCGATGCGAAACTCGGTCTCGGTCTCCTCGATATGATCGAGTCCGCAGGCCGAAAGGTCAATCGCCGTCGCCACGCGACGCGAACCCAGGCGCATCCAGATGCCGCCGCCCACAATCTTGTTGTTGCGGTTCTTCTGCAAGAGCTCATAGGCTTCGGCCGCGTTTCCAACACGGACGTAGGTACCGAACTTGAGCACGTTCTCCCCCATCTCTTTACTTGTCCAGTACCCCTAAGTGTACCAAACGAGGGCGCACGGCCCTCACCACCATAGAAAAAGGCTCCCAGCACAAATGCTGGGAGCCTCATCAGGTGCTATGTCGAGCTGGGCTTAGCAGACGCCCTGAGCGAGCATGGCGTCGGCGACCTTCAGGAAGCCGGCGATGTTGGCGCCCATGACAAAGTTGCCCTCCTCGCCGTACTCCTTGGCGGTGTCGTCCACGTTGTGGAACATGCCGCGCATGAGCTGCTCGAGCTTGCCGTCGACCTCCTCGAAGGTCCAGGACAGGTGCTCGGCGTTCTGGCTCATCTCCAGGCCGGACACGAGCACGCCACCGGCGTTGGCAGCCTTGCCGGGCATAAAGGCGACGCCGTTCTCCTGGAAGTAGGTCGTGGCCTCGATGGTCGTGGGCATGTTCGCGCCCTCGCCGACCACCTTGCAGCCGTTGGCGACGAGCGCCTGGGCGTCCTCGAGCAGCAGCGTGTTCTCGCGAGCGCAGGGCAGCGCGATGTCGCAGGGAAGCTGCCACACGCCACGGCCGTCGCCCTCGTGCCACGTGGCATTGGGCTTCTCGTCGACGTACATAGCGAGCGTGACGCCCTTGTCGTGGCCAGAGCGCTTCTTGTTATAGACATGCTCGAGCACGGTGTAGTCGATGCCGTCGGGGTCCTCGACCCAGCCGTGGGTGTCGGAGCAGGCCAGCACCTTGCCGCCGAGCTGGGCGACCTTCTGGACCGCGTAGATGGCGACGTTACCGGAGCCGTGAACGACGACGTTCTTGCCCTCGAAGGACTCGCCGCGGCTCTTGAGGTACTCGTCCACAAAGTAGACCAGACCGTAGCCGGTGGCCTCGGTACGGGCGAGCGAGCCGCCAAAGGAGAGGCCCTTGCCGGTAAGGACGCCGGTCCACTCGTTGGTCAGGCGCTTGTACTGACCGAACATGTAGGCAACCTCGCGGCCGCCAACGCCCAGGTCGCCGGCGGGAACGTCGGTATTGGGGCCAATATGGCGATAGAGCTCGGTCATGAAGGACTGGCAGAAGTGCATGATCTCGTTGTTGGACTTGCCCTTGGGGTCAAAGTCGGAGCCGCCCTTGCCGCCGCCCATGGGAAGGGTGGTCAGGCTGTTCTTGAGGATCTGCTCCAAGCCCAGGAACTTGAGCATACCCAGGGTGACCGTCGGGTTAAAGCGCAGACCGCCCTTGTAGGGTCCAATGGCAGAGTTGAACTCGACACGATAGCCGCGGTTGACCTGGACCTTGCCCTGGTCATCGACCCAGGGGACACGGAACATAACGATGCGCTCGGGCTCGACGAGGCGCTCAAGCAGGGCGGCCTCCTCGTACTCGGGATGGGCGTCGAGCGCCGGCTGGATGGTGCCGAGGATCTCGGTCGCGGCCTGGATGAACTCAGGCTGCTCGGGATAGCGGGCCTTGAGCTCGTCGAGAACTTTCTGCGTGTAGCTCATGCTTCCTCCAATTGATGGAAAAAAGGTGTCGTTCGCGGCGCCCCATGCGCCGCGAGCTTTATCGAGTATGGATAATATCGCACTGTTGCAGCAAAGTTTCGCATAAGCCGACGAGCAGATGTTTCGTTTTGATTACGATGCAGGTAGAAGCGTTTTTGAGCACCCGACGTACAAATCGCGTGTTTCGAAGCTGTTTCGTCCACATGGTCCATACCACCACAAAGAGGACAGGCACCTTTGTGGTGGTTGGCAGGATGCGTTGGCGGGAACGTATGTGAATCGAACACATCCAAGACGTTTTGCACGCCTCACAACGGTTTTGAGGACCGCGGGGCCCACCGGAGCCCATCCGTTCCCAAACGTGGCGGTATTTTACCAAACCCAACAGACCACAACCGAAAAGAGCGATGCGGAAACCGCTAACGCAGCGATCTCAGACCGCCGGCCTCCTTGTCGAGTACTGTAAAGCGCACGGCATCCAGGTGCTCCAAGATGCTAATGGTTCGTTTGCGCGACACGCCCAGGGCTTCGCGCAGCACACTCGTGGTGGCGGCGCCGCCAGCAGCCTCGATAGCCGTCGCAACAACCTCACGCGCATGGGCCTCGGCAGCGGCGGACAAGGCAACGTCGCGCTCGACCTTAACGATCGAGTGGTTGAGCGAAAGCTCGCGCAGTGCACGCGTCATGGTGTCGCGATCGAGCTGCAACTGTTCGCTCACCTCGGGAAGCGTCGGCGCATTAAGACCGGCCTCATCCAGCAGGGCCACGATACGCTGGCCAGCCTCGCGCACCACGCGTATCGCCGCGGCGGCGGAATGCGGGTCGAACACCTCGGCACCGTCGACGGCGCACACGCCACGTGCACAGCCCTCGGCAATAAGTGCCATCGCGACATCGTTACCGGCGCCCGGCCAAGCCGCGTGCGCGACCGCACCGGACGTAAAGCCGATCTCCTTGGGAGCCGCCGCGTGCATGGAGGACAAGGCCGCAGCCAGCACATCCATTGCAGCATCGAGAGCCGAGGCATCTGCGTAGAGCACCGCACCGCCCGCAGCAAGCTCGCACACGGCAGCCTGGTCCACAAGCCCACGCAAAACGATCTCGACCTCGCCGGTAACAAGATCGAGCGCTGCGGCAACACCGGCAGCAGCAACAGGCAGCGTTTGCAGCGCCAGCCACGCGTGTACGCCGTCCGCGACATCTCCGGACTCAAGCGCCGCATACAACGCGCGCTCCCCCGCCGACAGGACCCGCGCGCGGCGACAGCGCGATAGCAGGACGCGTCCGCCGCCAAGCAGCGAAATCGGCGAATACGACAGAATGACGGCATGATCGCCGGCGCGCAACGGCAGCGGCCGTTCCAGGCGCACCTGCACCACACGCGTCTCGCCGACCGCAATAGGCGGCTCGTCGTCTAAAAGCATAATGCGGCCGAGCACCTCAGCCGTGCCCGCCATAACGTGCACGCGTGTACCCGAAGCAAGAACGCCGGCTCGCACGCCATCGCGCCCCACATATGTCAGTTGCATCAAAAAGCGCAGCGTCTGGCCCACGCGACCCTCGACGCCGAGCATCTCGCCGCGCTTGAGGCCCGCCACGCCATCGCCCACCAGGTTCAGGGCGACGCGCTGGCCGGGAACCGCGCACTGGGTATCCCCGTGAACCTGCACCCCGCGCACGCGACAGCGCGTTTGCGACGGCAGCGCAACGAGCTCATCGCCAACCGAAACGGGACCGTCGTGCAGCGTACCCGTCACGACGGTTCCGGTGCCGCGGATGCTAAAGCAACGGTCGATGGGAAGACGGGGCGCGGCGCCCGAGCCAGCGGTCGCCTCCAGATGCTCCGACCAGCACGAACAAACCGTGTTATCGAGCGTCGTAAGCAGCTCGTCCAGGCCCTCGCCCGTCTTGGAGGACACCGGCACTATAGAGGCACCCGCAAACACGGTCCCGTCCAGAAACGCCTCGACATCGAGCTCCGCCAGCGCGGCAATCTCGTGGTCGGCCAAATCGCGCATCGTGAGTGCGACGACCATGCGCGTCACACCCAACAGCTCCAGAACCCGAACGTGCTCGCGGGTCTGCGGCATCACGCCCTCAACGGCCGAAACCGCCAGCAACGCAACGTCCACGCCGGTGGCGCCCTGCACCATGGCGCGCAGATAGTGCGCATGCCCGGGTACGTCGACCAAGCCGACAAGCTTGCCGCTGGGAAGCTCGAGCTCGCCAAAGCCGAGCTCAGTGGTCATGCCTCGGCGCCGTTCGACCTCCAGACGGTCGGGATTTTTGCCGGTCAGCGCCTCGATAAGGGCCGACTTTCCGTGGTCGACGTGTCCTGCCGTTCCGACGATAACGGGACATTCGACAAGCTCGCGCGCGGTCATCGACGCAAACCTGCCCGCACGGCATCCGCCAACGCAGACGCACACAGGTCAAGGTCGGTGTCGCGCAAAAGCGTGCGAACGTCAAAAAGCACCTGGTCGTGCCGCACGCGCGTCACAACCGGCGTATCGGGCTCCTGTACCATAGCGCGCTTTAGGCCATCGGCGGATAGACGCCCATCGACGGGACAGACGGCAACGCAAAAAGTTGGGAGCTCGACGGTCGGCAGCGAACCGCCGCCCGGAGCAGACACGCCCTCGACAACCTGCAGCTCCACCGCCTCCTCACACTGAGACTCGCGAAGCTTGCGCAGCATGCGGTCATGCAGGCGCTTGGCCTGACGCTCGAGCGGAGCCGGCGCGCCGGAAAGCATGTTGAGCACCGGGATCTCCCGATGCGCTGTATCGGATCCGGTCACATACAGGCGCAAAGTGGCCTCGAGCGCCGCGAGCGTGAGCTTGCCGGGGCGAAGCGCGCGCATAAGCGGATGCGAGGCACAGGCGGCGATTACCTGGGCGCTACCGAGAATAATGCCCGCTTGCGAGGCGCCGAGCAGCTTGTCGCCCGAGCACGAGACGACGTCAACGCCGGCGCAAAGCGAGGCGGGCGTGGGCTTCTCCCCAGCATCGACGAGCACCTCATCTGTAAGCAAAGCGCCCGAGCCCTGGTCCTCGTACAGTAACAGCCCGTGCTCATGCGCCAGCGCAGAAAGCTCCGCCGCGGAAACCTCCTCGTGGAAACCCTCGATACGGTAGTTAGAAGGATGAACTTTCAAGATCATCGCCGTATTGGGCGTAATGGCGCTTCGGTAATCATCCAGATGCGTGCGGTTGGTGGAGCCCACCTCGACAAGCTTGGCACCCGAAGCCGCCATGATATCGGGAATGCGGAAGCTGCCGCCCACCTCGACAAGCTCGCCACGGCTCACGATGACCTCTTTGCCGCTTGCATGCGCGGCAAGCACCAGCAGCACCGCCGCGGCGTTGTTGTTGACAACCAGGGCGTCCTGCGCCCCCGTGAGCGTGCGCAGCAGACGCGCGGCATGCTCTTTGCGGCCCCCACGGGCACAGGTCGCGACGTCATACTCAAGCGTGCTGTAGCCGCGGGCGACATCGGCCACCGCCTGCACCGCTGCGGGAGCAAGCGGAGCACGGCCCAGATTGGTGTGAATCACAACGCCCGACGCGTTGACGGCAGGGCGCAGGGTCGGCAGCGACAGTCGGTGGCACCGCTGCTCGATGGCCAAGGCGAGCTCGCGCTTATTCCTAGCGGGGACGCCAGAGCGAATCGCCTCGCGCTCGGCATCGAGCTCGGCATCAATCGCCTCGCGCACAATCATGTCGCCCGCATCGCCGGCAGCCTTCATGACCGGCCACTCGGCCAGCAGCTCGTGAACGGCGGGAATGGAGCGCAGGCGGTCGCGCACCTCGGCAGGCATGGATTCGCAGTCGCTCATGGAAAGCCTTTCGACATGTTCAATAAAAAGCGGGTCCCCTTTGTCGTCAGCAGCAAAATGCGGCAACGCACATGCAAAAAGGGACAGGTCCATTATGGCAGCTCGTGACAAGACGGCGCAGCGCCTCGCTCAAAACCTGCCAAAATAAACCTGTCCCTTTTTGGTCGGTTATGGGTTGGGTCCTTTAGGACTCTTTGTTGGCGTAGATAAACCAGTAGCCCAGCGCCACGATCAGGGCGCCACCCACGATATTGCCCAGCGTGGCGACCGTAAGGTTGAGCGCCAACCCGGCAGCGTTGAGGGCATCGGCGCCAGCGACATCGGCTCCATAGCCGCAGGAGTGCATCAAAATACCCATGGGCAAAAAGTACATGTTGGCGACGCAGTGCTCAAAACCGCAGGCCACAAAGGCAGCGATGGGCAGCAAAATGCCCACGACCTTGTCGACCACGGTCTTGCCGGCAGTGCCGATCCATACGGCCAGGCAGACAAAGATGTTGCACAAAATGCCGCGGAAGAAGATGGTAACGGCGTCGATCGCAACCTTACCGGCGGCGACGCTCACCATGGTATTGGCGACGGCCTCGCCGTTGAGCTTATAAATAGCTGCCATGTAAATCAAAAAGACAACGAACAGGGCGCCGGAAAGGTGCCGATCCACACAACAGCCCAAGCCTTGAACATCTGGACGAGCGTAATCTTTTTGCTCTTAAGCGCGCATACCATAAGCGAGTTACCGGTAAACAGCTCCGCGCCGCAAATGAGCACGAGCACCAGTCCCAGGCAAAAAGCAAGACCGCCCACGAAGCGCTGGGCGCCCCAGCCAAGCGTGGGATCGCTCAGAAAGACCGTGAAGAACAGGCCGCCGAAGGCGATAAACGCTCCGGCGAACATGGCGAGCAAAAAGGCCTTCGAGACCGGCAGGTTGGCCTTGGTAACGCCGGCAGCCTCGGTCTTCGCCTCGATCGCGGCGGGCGCCAGACAATCGGGGGTGGGGTATTCTGCCTTACTCTGTGCCATGGCAATCACTACTTTCATACGATTTGGGACAAACGCTCCTGGTTCATTTGCCCCGCGAGGTCGGACGGTATAAAAATAAACGCGAGCCAAATTAGCATATTGGCCTGCGATTATATAGCTTGGAGCGGGCGACGGAAAGTCCAAGGATTTGCTTCGCAAATCCTTGTTTCGCTGCGGGCCTTCGGCCCTTGCGTGCTGCGCTGGAAAATGCTCACGCATTTTCTCAGCTCTGCACCCTGACGGGTTCGATTCCCGTCGCCCGGCGCGTAAACGAAAACAGCTCTGATTCCCAAAGGAAACCAAAGCCGTTAAAACAATTCTTATGGAGCGGGCGACGGGAATCGAACCCGCGTCATCAGCTTGGAAGGCTGGGGTTCTACCATTGAACTACGCCCGCAAGATATGGTCGGGACGACAGGATTTGAACCTGCGACATCCTGCTCCCAAAGCAGGCGCGCTACCAAACTGCGCCACGTCCCGAAGGTGTTGAGCAGCTAAGGTCTAAACCTTGCGTGTCCCAAAGCGAAGGAAATTATAGGGGAGACTCCCCGCCTGTGCAAGCATTGATGCCTTAGCTCCTCGAATGTGCAACAAAACGACTATGGAGCAGACCGATCACAAATGCCACCACGGCAACCGGCGCCCACGCGGCACCGATATCCGCCAGCGGCAGCGCATCGAACGGCAGCCACGCGCCCGCAAAGAACGCGTCGCGAACCGAGGTGATCACACTCTGCACGGCAACCACGCCGCCGACCCAGACCCACACCTGCGGATGAGCGTCGCAAAAGCCGTGCACCAGGCCCATCAGTACCAGCACGATGGCAACGGGATACAAGGCGTTGAGCATAGGCACCGAGAACATGAGGATCACGTCGAGACCCACGTTGGAGAGCACGCACGAAAACGCTGCGAACACAAAGGCGAGAGCCGCAAAGGGACGGCGCATGGCCTCCTCGGAGGCCTCCGCTCCCCCTTCGACCACATACGTCTCGCAGAAGTAACGTGAGCAGCAGCTGATGAGGCCGATGCACACGTTCATGCAGGCAAGGAAGAAGATGGCGAAGACCACGACCGTGCCGGCAAGCCCAAAATGCATGGAGGCCGAACGGGCGAGGATGGCGGCGCCGTTGGTAGCGTCGGGCATCACGGTGCCGAGCTGCATACCGGCAAGACCCAAGCCGCAGTAGATGATAGCCATGAGCACGCCGGCGATCACACCGGAACGCGAAATCTCAAAGGCCACGCGCTTGTCATCGGTAACACCCAACTCGTGGATGGTCTCGGCGATGATGATGCCGAAGGCGAGCGACGCGAGCAGGTCCATAGTCTGATAGCCAGTCAGAAAGCCCTGCACGGCAGCACCGGCATTGTAGGGGGCCTGCGGCGCGGCAGCCGGTCCCAGCGGCGAGATCACGGCAGCACCCACGACCAGCACGATGAGCGCAATGAGCGCGGGGCCCGTAATGCGGCCGAGCACGCGCGTGATGACGCCTGGACGCAGCGTGAGCGCAAACGCGACGATAAAGAAGCCAACGGCAAACACCAGACGTGCCGTGCCGAGCGAAACGCCCTCGGGTAGCAGCGGCACCAGCATTTCGAACGCCGTAGAGCTTGTGCGCGGAATGGCCAGGCACGGACCGATGGCCAGGTAGACCGCCGCAACGAAGAATTCGCCAAACTTAGGATGCACACGCCCGGCCAGCTCTCGGGCCGTGCCAGCGAGCGCGACGGCGATAAATCCCATAACGGGCAGACCGATAGCGGCAATCAAAAAGCCGATCATGGCAACCGGCGTGGCAGAACCTGCCTGCAGCGCCAGCAGCGGCGGAATAATGAGGTTACCGGCGCCAAAGAGCATCGAGAACAGCGCAATGCCGACGGTAACGACATGGTCGGAACGCAGACCGCGCGGGGCGGATGAAGCCATAGGCACACCTTTCGGGTCGTAACAAAAACGGGACGGGCAAAATACCCGTCCCGCAAGTATAAACGGTCCAGCAGCTTTAGCAGGCTAAATTGCGCAGAGCATCGATAGCCGTGTCGACTTCTTCGGTCGTGTTGAAATACCCAAACGAGAAGCGGACGACACCCTGGCGCTCGGTATCTAACGCACGGTGCATGAGCGGAGCGCAATGGGCACCGGGGCGCGTCGCAATCCCCCACCCTTGCATGAGCGCGTCCGAGATCTCGGCCGAGTCGATATCACCCACGTTGAGTGAAACGATCGCCGAGCGCACGGGCTGGTCAAACGCACCGTAGAGCACAATGCCGGGGATTTCGCGAGCACCGGCAAGGAAGCGCTCTGCAAGCGAGCGCTCATGCGCCGCAATCGCCTCGACCCCGCCTTGCGCCTCGATAAAGTCGAGACCGGCAGAAAGTCCCGCGATGCCGTGACCGTTGAGCGTGCCCGCCTCAAGACGCGTGGGCCACTCAAGTGGCTGCAGTGGGTCAAAGCTGTGCACGCCCGTGCCGCCCATGGCCCACGGAGACACGTCAATGCCCTCCGCCACGGCCAGGCCGCCGGTGCCTTGGGGTCCCATGAGCCCCTTGTGGCCGGTAAAGCACACAATGTCGAGCCCCATGGCATGCATATCGATACGCGCCGTGCCGGCAGACTGAGAGGCATCGACGATCACCAGCGCACCGGCCGCATGGGCCATGGCCGCCACGCGCGCAATGTCGACCGCGTTGCCGGTCACATTTGAGGCGTGCGTCACAACCACGGCACGCGTACCGGGCGTGACTAGCCGCTCGAGCTCGTCGTAGTCGAGCGCGCCGCTTACGTCACAGCCCGCATGCTCAACGGTCACACCCCGCTCCGCTGCCAGGCGGTTGAGCGGACGCAGCACGGAGTTGTGCTCGAGCACCGTCGTGACCACGCGGTCGCCGGGGCGCACCACGCCACAGATGGCGGTGTTGAGCGCCGCCGTAGAATTGGGCGTAAAGCACACATGGTCCGCCCTCGGGCAACCTAAAAGGCGCGCAAGCTTGGCACGGCAACCGTGAATCGTACGAGCGGCATCGAGGGCACCCGACGTGGCACCGCGCCCGGCATTGCCGAGCGAACACATCGCCTGCGTCACGGCATCGATGACCGTCTGCGGCTTGTGCATGGTCGTCGCCGCGTTATCCAGGTAGATCATCGCACGACCTCCCACATATCGATCACGGTATAGCCCTCGGCGGGAATGCCCGCCGCGGCAAGCTCGCCGCGCAGCAAGTCCTCATCCGAAGGTAGCGCCTTCCACGCCAGACCGCAGCCGGCAGCGACCTCCCCGGGCACGGGAATCGTTCGCCCGGGAAGGCCGCGCTCGATGCACAGGGACTCGCAACCCATGGCGGCCGCCGTGGTGGGAAACGTGATGACAAGCGCAGGGCGCTTTTCTCTCATGGCAATCCCGCCCAAACGCTACGGGCGCACGACGCGCACGGCCTGCTCCATCTTCTCCACGATCACATACATGTTCGTGACCTCGCCCACGGCAAGCTGGTCCTTAATGCCATAGTGGTCGAGGCAGGTGCCACAGGTGAGGATTTCGACGCCCTGCTCAGCCAGCCCCTTCAGGTCGTCGAGCACCGGAGAGCCCTCGACGGTGAGCTTGGCTCCGCCGTTGTAGAACAGCATGGTCGCGGGCAGCTCCTCCTGCTGCGTCACGGCAAAGATGAAGGCCTTCATGAGCTTGTGGCCCAGCTCGTCGTCGCCGCGGCCCATGCAGTCGGTGTAGACGGAAATGACGAGCTCGCCCTTGCCGGTGCTGGCACCACAGAAGGCAGCGCCATCCTGCTCGGGATCGGCCGCGGCAACGGCGCCAGAGGTCGCCACGGTCACGTGCCACTCAGCGTCAGAAACCTTCTCGACCGAGGCCGTGCAGCCCTTCTCCTGCGCCATCTTGGAGATGTTCTTGACGGCGGTCTCGTTATCGACCGAGGTCACCACGGCACCCTCGCCGTCAAGCTGTTTGAGCGCCTTAAGCGTCTTGACAACGGGCAGCGGGCAGGCATCGCCCATGGCATTGACATCAATCTTGGTAGACATAGTAAATTCCTTTCGAAAGAGCCGTTCTAGAGAACGGCAAACAGTCACATAAACGTGCGGGCTAGCGAACAACGCGGACGGCAGGACCGCCCGGCTCCGCCTCGCACACGCGCCCGACAACGGCCGCGATGCGCCCCTCGGCATGCAGGCGACGCGCAAGCCCATCCACATCGGCTGCAGGCGCCGCGATGAGCAAACCGCCCGAGGTCTGCGGATCGTACAGCGCATCCAACATGCCCGGCCCCAGGTCATCGTCGGCCGCCACGCGCGGGCCAAAGAAGTCCTGGTTGCGGTAGGCACCGGCAGGAATAATGCCCAGACGCGCCATATCGAGCACCTGGTCAAAGAGCGGCACCGCCCCCGACGCAAGTTCAATCTGCACGCCCGAGCCCTCGGCCATCTCGCACGCATGCCCGATCAGGCCAAAGCCCGTGACATCGGTGCAGCCGTGAAGCTCGAGGCCCTCGGCCAGACGAATCGGGGCCTCGTTGAGGGTGCGCATCGAGTCGAACATGGCTGCGGCCTCGTCCTGCTCGATGAGCTCGCCCTTAATGGCCGTGGTGATGATGCCAGAGCCGATCGCCTTGGTCAGCAGCAGGACATCGCCAGCGCGCGCGCCGCTGTTGGCGAGCATGCGGTCGAGCGCGACAAAGCCGCTCACAGACAGGCCGTACTTGGGCTCGTCGTCGTTGATGGTATGACCGCCCGCGATAGAGCAGCCCGCCTCGACGCACTTGTCGGCGCCGCCCGCCAGAATCTGGCCGGCAACCTCAACACCCAGGCAACTGGGTATGCAGAGCAGGTTCATGGCATGGCTCGGCCGCCCGCCCATGGCGTAGATGTCCGACAGCGAGTTGGCCGCAGCGATCTGGCCAAACAGGAACGGGTCATCGACCATCGGTGGGAAGAAGTCGATGGACTGCACGAGGCCCAGGTTATCGCCAACACGGAAGACACTCGCATCGTCGGAGGTATCGTACCCCACGAGCAGGTTGTCGTTATGCACATTGGGTAAGTCGCCCAGGACCTGGGCGAGGGCTCCGGGGGCCAACTTAGCGGCTCAACCGCTCGCGGCAGTCATAGACGTGAGCTTAATCTGATCGTCAGGCATCGATACCCCCTCTCATCGGTCAATCATTTTCTCTCAGTATACGCATGAATACGAGCCCAAGGCGGATGCATTAATTGAGCGCCTGTGCGCGAATCGCCGCGCCGATCGCTCCGGCAAAGCGAGCCTGGGGCGAGGTGGTCACCGGCGACCCCAGTAGCTCGCCCAACCGCTCCACTACGAAGGCGTTCTCGCACAGACCACCGGTCAGGTAGTACGGGGCGCCCGCGGCCTGCCCGGCCATGGTCGCCACGCGCGAGACCACGCTGTCGATCACGCCACGCGCAATGTTCTCGCGCGGCTCACCGCGACCGATTAGGCTGATAACCTCGCTTTCGGCAAACACGGTGCACATGCTGGAAATCTTGGTAGGCTCGCCGGTGCGGGCGAGGTCTGCCATCTGCTGCTGGGTAATGCCCAGGCGGTCGGCCATGATCTCCAGAAAGCGCCCCGTGCCGGCGGCGCACTTGTCGTTCATGGCGAACTTGGCCACGCGGCCGCCCTTAAGCTGAATGACTTTGGTGTCCTGGCCGCCCACGTCAATCACCGTGCCATGGTCGCCAAACAGGCGCACGGCACCGGTGCCGTGGCAGGTGATCTCGGTCACGACCTTGTGCGCATAGGGCACGGCGACACGGCCGTAGCCAGTCGCGACCACGCGAACATCGTCGCCCGTCACGTCATAGCCGGCTGCGGCGAGCTCACCGCGTAGGCGCTCGGCCGCATCAACCGACGAATACCCCGTCGGCATGACGCAGGTCCACGCAATGGCGCTGTCCGTCTCCACCACCGCAGCCTTCGCGGCCGTCGAGCCTATGTCGATACCAATGCCAACCACGGCATCCTCCTTCTATGCGGCAAAGCAGCTATCCCATTGCCGCATTTGTCCTACAGGGTCTCGATAAAGGCGGCGATGCGGGTCTCGATCTGGCCCATGTCGCCGTTGCTGTAGTCGGTCTCAATCTTCATATACGGAATACCCGCACCCTCGACAGCCTCCTGCATGCGCGCACTCTCCACGTTAAAGGTGTGGCACGCCTGGAGCACGCTCTCCACTACGCCATCGACGTGATACTTCTCGCACATGGCCAGCGTGTTTTCCATACGACCGTCGTTGGGCGTCATGACCGAGCAGTTGATATCCAGGTAGCGGTCGGCGATGGCGCGCAGGATATCGGGAGCCTCCGGGTCGATCATCATGGCCGCCGTGCGCTCGCCCGAGCAGTCGTCCATGCACACGACCACACCGCCGTTGGACTCGATGGTGCGACCGATCTTGTTGATCACGCCACCCACCGGGCAGCCGGTGATCAGAATGCGCTTGGCATCCGCCGCGACCGGGCGCTCGCCCGCGTCGTAGGCCTCGCGCAGCTTGGCGACCTTTTGCTCCAGCTGCTGCGTATAGGCCTCGATATCAAAGCTGAACGTACCGGCAAACATGGTGCTCATCAGGTCGACGCCGCTCATGGCCGCCGGCTGGTTAGCCTGCAGTGCAAACATCTCGAGCTGGGCCGCACGCAAGCGGTTGCGACGACGGACGGCAGCGCGCAGGTCATCGTCGGTAATCGTGATGCCGTAGAAGCCCTCGAGCTCCTCCTTGAGCAGGCGGCACTCCTCGTACCAGCCTTCACGCTCGTAGGCACGATCGCGACCCTGCGGAAGATGCAGAATGCGCGTGCGCTTGAGCTCGTTGAGTAGCTCGTACATCTTCTTCTTGCCGTCGCAGGTGGTCTCGCCGATGATCATGTCGCTAAAGTACGTAAACGGGCACTTTTGCGAGTAGGCAAAACCGTAGGTCGACTTGATGAGCGGGCACAGGTTTGCCGGCAGCACCTTCTCGGCCTCGGGGATCACCTCATCGGACGTACCGCACAGAGCCACGCTCGCAGCCCCCGCGGCATCGATAATCTCGAGCGGCGTATAGCTGCACAAAAAGCCGACCAGGCGATTACCCGCCTGCTTATAATCCTTGACGCGAATAAACGCCGCCTTGCGTTGCTCGTTGAACTCCTCAAACGTGGACGGCAACGGCTGCTCAATATTTTCCGACATATAACTCCTTAACAGACCTTTTAACCAACCAAGGAAACGGCTTTCCCAGGCGCCCGAGGTTGCCGTGAAAGAGCAGCGCCGCGCACTTTGGTACGCAAGCGACGGTTTGAACGGCAAGATCGGGTACCTGGGGAAGCCACCGAGACGGATAGTCCTAAATGGTTTCCAAGAAAGCCTCGATCCTGGTTTGCAATTGGCCTGCGTCCTCGCCGGCGTAGTCGGTCGTGATGTGCATAAACGGAATGCCCGCCTCCTCGGCGGCCTTCTCCACGGCAAACGACTCCATCTCGTAGAGCGTGCAGGACTGCAGGGCCACGTCGACAATGCCGTCGGCATGCAGGTCCTTGGCCATCTGGACAATATCCTTCATACGCTGGTCGTTGGGCGTAAAGACAGCGCAGTTGATCTTAAAGTAGCGCTCGGCGATGGCGTCGAGCATCTCGTCGACCGTCTCGCCGGACTCGTCGACCAGATCCTTGTAGTAGCGCGAACCCGTGCAGGACTCCTCGCCCACCACGACGCCGCCGGCTTTCTCGATGAGGTTGAACAGCTTCCAGTTGGGCACGGCCATGGGCGTGCCAGTGTACAGGATGCGCTTGGCCCCCTTGGGCGCCACGCCATCTCCGGCCTCGACACGCTGCTCACACTCGGCCGCCATATCGTTGATGGCTCCGGTCAGACGCGGCGTGTCGTCCATAAAGGCGGCCTGAACGGTCAGAAGACTGTCGAGACCGCTAATGGGCGCTGGGTCGGCAGCGCGCGTGGCAGCGAGGCGCTGCAGGGCGCGACGCTTCTCATTGACGGCGCGGATGGCGGCCTTCAGACGCTCAGGCGTAATCGTGACGCCACACTCTTCCTCGATCTTGGCGGCGAGCTTTTTAACCTCGGCCTTCCAGGTCACGAGCGTCGACTCGTCGTGAACGTTGGGAATATCCATGACGTACATGTTCTTTTGCGTGGCAAAGAACTCATAGGCCTTCTTCTTGCCATCGCAGGTGTTCTCGCCTACCACCAAGTCACTCGACTCAATGTAGGGGCAGACCTCGCCCAGCTTAAAGCCGGCAAAGCTCTTGATAAGCGGACAAGTGTTGCGCGGCAAGTGCTCCTCGACCTTGTCCGTTGCCCAATCGGCACCCGAGCACAGACCAACGGGAATACCGTCACAGGCAAGCACGATCTCCTCGGGCACGTACACGCAGAACGAGCCCACGATCTTGGTGGCCTCGCCGGCCTCCTTCTTGTCGAGCATCTCCTTAATACGGCCGCTGTGGATGTTGGTGGCCACAAAGTCCAGGTAGGACGTGGACTTGGGGCGGTTGTTCTGCGACAGGAACATGTCCCCGTACATCTGGCCCACGGCGCCCAGCAGCATGTCGTGGTCGGCAAGATTCATGCCGAGGCTCTCCCACATCGGGTGGAAATCAAATTCTTCAGCCATAACGGTTCCCCTCTCGAACCAAAAACGGATAACAGCGGTATCGATGCACGACGGACGGCGATTGCCCGACCGTGCTCAAACCCGGAATTTTAGGGAACCTGCTTTGCGGTCGATTATTTAGTTGTGCGTCGTCTCTCCCGGAGCCGTGAACATACCTGCTCATATGCGGCTCCGAGCCATATACTGGGCGCGCGCGGCAACGCGGCGAATATATGTCGTCTGCGGCATGTGCGCACCCTCCTTAACCAGTTGAGGTCAACTATATCAACGGTCATCGGCCATGCGAACACCGTTGACATTCGTACGATAGCGTCGTGTGCCGTCGTTTAATAAATAATTATCTTGATTGATAAGAGTTTGTCATTCCTCATTCGGCGAACGGCAAAAATAAAGCCGCCGAGGCTTATATCCCCCGACGGCATTACCCGGCGCTATCGACAAACCAAATGGATCCTGCTGGCATCAAAATGCATGCGCAGCGTCTCGCCTGCTTGCGGCAGCTCGTCGACAGGCATGCCCACTTTGTTGACCTTCCACTGCAGGCGCGTCGGCGCATCGGCACGCGGCACATCCAGCAGCACCAGGCGCTCAAAACGCGAATCGCTCACGCGGGCCACATGCAGATCGTAGCTGTTACGACCGCGCTCAGCGCGGTTGTCCACATGGAAGTAGCTCGCACGAATACCCAGGTACGCCACGTTATCGGGAACCTCACGGCCCACGTTGAAGGTCATGCCCCAGTCCAGGGCCTCAACTTCCTGAAGCCCAATCTTGCGCGCGCGGCTCGTATTCTTGCAGCCCGTCAGGCGCAGCGCAGCCAAGGTTTGCGGCCGGCGGACCACGTCCTCGACGAAGCCGATCTCCTCCACATGCCCGTTATGCATCACGCAAATGCGCTCGCACAGGCGGCATGCCTCGTCAATATCGTGGCTCACGTAGAGCACGGTACGGTTACAGACGTCGAACAGGTCGAGCATGTTCTGCTCAAGCGCGCTCTTGAGATACGCGTCGAGCGCGCTCATGGGCTCGTCGAACATAAAAATGCCCGGGTGTGCCGCCACCATGCGAGCAAGCGCCACACGCTGCTGCTGACCGCCCGAGAGGCGCGCGGGATAACGGTCAGCAAAGTCGGCCAGTCCAAAGATACCCAGGTAGCGCTCGGCAAGTTGTCTGCGCGCTGCGGCGTCACCTGCACCCTCAACGCCGGCGCACACGTTATCGGCCACCGTCATGTTGGGAAACAGCTGATAGTTTTGAAACAGCAGGGCGCACTTGCGCTCCTGGGGCGACAGATTGATGCCCGACACCGAGTCAAAGAAGGTTGCGCCGTTGACGACGATCTTGCCCTCGTCGGGCGTCTCCACACCGGCAATGCAGCGCAGCGTGCAGCTCTTGCCGCAGCCCGAGGCGCCCAGCAGCGCCACACGCTCCTCGCCGGCCTCAAGCTGCATGTCGAGCATAAACCCGGGATAGCGTTTTTTGATATCCAAAACGAGCGACATAGCTTATCGACCTCCCTGCGGTGCTGCATCATCGCGCATAAGCTCGGCCAGCGCCTCGCGATCGATGCGCAAGGCATCGCCGCCCGCCGGGTCGAGTGAATCGCCCTGTCCGGCGAGATCTTTGGCCTGCTTGCGCTCCGCACGGGAAAGGCCCCGCTCGCGGTACTTTTGCGAATGAGCGGTGTACATATTGATGAACAGGATGACCAGGAAACTGAACACGATAACGATGGCGACCCAAAAGAGGGCCACCGACGTGTTGCCGCCCATCCACTCAAAGTAGATGGCGATGGGGATGGTCTGGGTAATGCCGGCGTAGTTGCCCGCAAAGAACAGGGTGCAGCCAAACTCGCCCATGGCACGCGCGAAGGCAAGCACCGCGCCGGCGGCGATGGAGGGCCAGCCGAGCGGCATCATGAGCTTGGCAAAGATGCGACGCTCGGACCATCCCAGGGTTCGTGCGGCGTCGAGCATCTGCGTGTCGAGACTCTCGAAGGCTCCAAGCGCCGTGCGGTAAACCAGCGGAAACGACACAACGACGGCCGAAATGACCGCCGCAGGCCAGGTAAAGACGATCGAGATGCCGTGCGCGATGAGCCACTGGCCCACCCCGGTCGAGCGGCCAAACAGCATGAGGAGCAGAAAGCCGCAGACCGTGGGCGGCAGCACCATAGGAATCGTAAAGACCGAATCGAGCAGGCCCTTGATGCGACTCGAGGTACCCATAGTCTTCCACGCGGCAAACAGGCCCAGTGCAAAGGAGATCACCAGGGCAAGGCCGCTCGTTTTTATGGACACCCAAAACGGGCGGTAGTCGATGCCGCCTAAAAAGGAAGCCAGAGAGGCCAAGGGCCCCTGCTCATCCCGCAACACGACAGACGATGCCTCTATCATTTGAGCGCTATCAAGCCAACGCGCGCCGCCCTTGGCATCACCCGAGGCCGATGCAATCACCACATAGCGATCCCCATCCGCACCGCGCTCGTCAAAGCCATAGGTATACCCGCCGGCATCAAACGTTGTTTCCGCCGTAACATACCAAGGAAGATCCACGTCCCCCAGCTGCGCACCTCCCATGCAGTTTGCGCTGTCGAGCTTACAGACGAGGGCCTTGAGACCCGATACGCATTCGTTGTCCTGCGGATCCAATCCATACTTCTCGACCACCTTGGGCGATATCCACACCACAACGCGATCGGCAGCGGGCGCCACTACAAGGTCCACGTCCTCGTCAACGGGAAACCGGTAGCCCTCAGGCTGACCCTCCATGGCACGAGCGGTCCCCTTGGCCAACCGCTCAAAACCCTCGATCCCATAGGAAAGCCCATGAGCGATCGCAGCAACCTGGGCCCCGTCCTCAGCGTCCCCAGCAAACGCAAATCCCGGCACCCAGCA
This sequence comes from uncultured bacterium, assembly GCA_905215365.1. Taxonomy (GTDB): domain Bacteria; phylum Actinomycetota; class Coriobacteriia; order Coriobacteriales; family Coriobacteriaceae; genus Collinsella. The sequence continues at coordinate 55,964 of CAJMPX010000001.1, forward strand.
AAGCGCGAAGGTCAAAGCACAGGCGACAAGCATGCGGAATCTATTAAGCACGAAAAGCTCCAAGCGAATACAAGGACGGAGTGAAACACAAAACGATGGAATTATCGCGCCAAGCCGCACTACTCGGAAAGCTCAAAGCCGTACTTAGCCCAAATCTTCTGAGCCTTCTTGTTGGTCAGGCAGAAGTCGATAAACGCCTTAGCCTCGTCGGCGTGTTCGGAGCTATCGGCGACAGCGCCGGGATACACGATGGGCTTGTGCGAGTCCTCGGGACACACGAAGGCCTCCTCGATACCGTCGTAGCGGAAGATGTCGGAGCTATAGACAAAGCCAGCCACGCAGTCGCCCGTAGAGACGTAGGCGGCAGCAGTGCCGACCTTGTCGGCCAAAGCCACCTTGTCGGCGATCTCGGGAGCATACTCGCCGTCGTCGCCCTCGGTGCCGGTGTAGAGGCCCACGGAGGCCAGGGCCTGGTTGGCGTACTTGCCGGCGGGAACGGTCTTGGCGTCGCCGATGGCGATCTTGCCGTCCAGATTCGCGACGTCGGCGATGGCCTCGACCTTGGTGTCGGAGCCCTCGGCGCGAATAATCACGAGGTCGTTGACGAACATGTCCTCACGCATGTCGGTGTCGACGAGCTCAGCGGCCTCGGCGTCGTCCATGGTGCCCTTGGAGGCCGTGATAAGCACGTCGACGGCAGCACCGGCGCGCATTTGCTCGACAAGGTCGCCAGACGCCTTAAACTGCGTGTCGGCAAACGTGGTGCCGGTCTGCTCGGTGTAAAGCTCCTGAACCTCGGGCAGAGCCTTCTCGAGCGAGTTGGCGGCAAAGACCTGCAGCTCGACAGCTTTCTTGGAAGATGCCTTAGCAGAACCGGCATCGGATCCGGCCGGCTCGGACGTCTTGCTGCCCGAGCAGCCGGCAAGACCAAGGCCGGCAGCGGCGACAGCAGAAAGCGAGACGAATCCGCGGCGAGAAACCATATCGAACATGTTCAACCCTTCCGAACGCTATGCCCGGGCACCCCGCCGCAGGCTTTATTCTGTTATTAGATTATACTTCTACGCGAATAATGTTTGTGATAATGATTTCTCGTCCAATAAGTTTCTTTTACCGATAACCCCGAGATGGCCGCACTGTCGCTGCATAAAAAAGGCGGAGCAGCCCGTAAGGTCGCTCCGCCGCAGGTAGCGCGCTTATTTGGCGTGCCCGCCGCCCGCCGTCATTTGGGCCGCATGCTCCAGCTGGTCGCTCACAGCCTCCCAGCTTTCGCGGGCCGCTTTCGTAGATCCCGGAAAGTTGATGACAAGCGTATACCCACGCTGCATGCACACGGCGCGCGAGAGCATAGCGCGACGCGTCTTGGTCATGGAGTATGCACGGATTGCCTCGGCAATACCCGGCACATCGCGGTCGCAGACGGCACGCGTCGCCTCGGGCGTCACATCGCGCATCGAAAGCCCCGTGCCGCCGCAGGTGAGCACGACATTGGCGTGGCACTCATCGGCGGCTTCCACAATGGCATCACCGATCTCGCTGGCGTCGTCGCGCACGACCACATGCGAGGCGACCGTCCAGCCCTGCGCCACGATGAGCTCCTCGAGGGCAGCGCCCGCCTCGTCCTGGACAAGGTCGCGCGTATCCGAGCACGTCACGATCGATATCTTCAACTCCATAGCGTTCCTCCTATAGCACCGTTCCCTCGGGCAGGTCGACGCGCACAACGTCCACGACATCCCCCGCCTTGAGCTCGCACGGCCCTTCGTCAATACGCAGCAGGCAGTTGGCCCGCTGCATCGTGCCGAGCAGCGCCGAGTTCTGCGTCTTAGCCTCGGTCACCAACAACTCACCGGTCTCGGGGTCGCGCAAAACCGTGGCGCGATCGAAGAAGCGTCGGTCCTGGCGCTTCTTCACGCCGTGTGTGAGCGTCGCCTGCTGCACGGGACGCACGCCCTCGGCAAAGCCGCGCATCTTGCGAATAGCCGGGCGGGCGAGCATCTCAAAGCCCACATACGCCGCCGCGGGATTGCCCGAAAGCCCCAAATATGGCTTGTCCCCAAGCAGACCAAACGTTATGGCCTTGCCCGGACGCATCGAGATGCGGTCAAACAGCACCTCGCCCTCGCGCCGGACGAGCGCCGTCACGAAATCGTAATCGCCCGAAGAGGCGCCGCCGCTCGTAATGACAAAGTCGCACTCCTGCACGGCACGATGAACCAGCTCGTCAATCGCCTGCTCATCGTCGGGCGCAATGCCGTAGAACACGGGCTCGGCGCCGGCATCGAGCGCCTCGGCCATCAACGCCGAGGAGTTGGAATCGCGAATCTGCCCGCGCGCCGGCAGCTCACCCGGCGCGACCAGCTCCGTCCCCAGCGAGATAATGCCCACGCGCGGAGCGGCATGGACCTTCACGCTCGCGTAACCGGCGCTTGCCAGCAGGCCGGCGCCGGCCGGAGCCACAACCTCACCGGCGTGCATCACGACGTCGCCGGCATGGGCCTCCTCGGCGGCAGAGCGAATGTTCTCCCCCACCTTGGCCGGCGCCGAGAACCTCACACGCGAGCCCTCGTTGCCATCACCGTCGAGCACATCGACGATCTCGTATTTCACCACGGCATCGGCACCTTCGGGTACCGGCGCACCCGTCATGATACGGACGGTCTCGCCCGCGCCAATCGCGCCCTCAAACACATGGCCCGCCGCCTCGTGCCCGACAACGTCGAGCGTCACCGGCGCCTCGCCAGATGCCTGCGCCAAGTCCGCCGAGCGCACGGCATATCCGTCCATAGCGCTGTTGGCAAACGGCGAAATGTCGATATCGGCCACCGCGTCCTCTGCCAAGGGAAGACCGGCGGCCTGCCACACGGGAATCTCGACAACTTCGGTGCGATTCACGTGCGACAAGACGATCACCTGTGCGTCCTCCAACGGAATGAGTTTCTCAGCCATATGCACCTCTTAATGCCACGGCGCACAACAGAAGCGCCGATTCTTTATGCTTGTCTCAGTATAATCCCCCGACGCACGACCGCGACTCGGCCTGTACCCGCAAATACACCTGTCGGTTGCAAGCCGCGAAACTGAATGGAAACCAACCCACCGGCTCGTCGCGTTTACCGCGTTTTATAATGCTCGTGTTGCAACCCAAAAAGAGGAACGTATGGCTTTTACCGACAAACCCGAAAGCGCAAACGAGGCGCAGGATCATTCCCAGCCGCTCGACGACGGCGGCCTTTTCTCCCTTAACGACGTCATCATGGCAGGCAGGCAACAGCTGACCCGCTCCGAGCATCTCTTGGCTGCCGACACGCGCCGCAACGCCCGCAACCTACTCGCGAGCGCCAAGCTGCTCGTGCTCGTAGTTATCGTCTCGCTCGCCATGGGCGTTGCCGCTTGGGCGTTTTTGGCCTCGCTGAATATCGCGACCGACTATCGCGAGCACCACGCGTGGGTCTACGCATTGCTTCCCGTTGTGGGCATTGCCACCGCATGGGTGTACAAAAACCACGGCCTTGCTGCCAAACGAGGCAACAACCTGGTCATCGACTCCGCTCTGGGCACACGCCTCATCCATATGCGCATGGCCGTCCTCACCTTCGTCTGCTCCACGCTCACGCACCTAACGGGTGGATCGGCCGGTCGCGAGGGAGCCGCGGTGCAGATTGGCGGCACCATCGCCAGCAACATCTCGCGCCTCGCCCACCTCAAAAAGCATGACCACCACGACCTCATGCTCGCCGGCATCTCGTCGGCCTTTGGCGCCGTATTCGGTTCGCCCCTTGCTGGAGCTTTCTTTGGCATGGAGATGTGCTTTATCGGCAAGATCGACTACACCGCGGGCATCTACTGCCTGGTCGCCTCGTTTACCGGCTACTTTACGTCGCTTGCCTTGGGAACCGAGTACGAGGCGAATGTCATCGCCAGCGTTCCCAACATGACACCACGGACGGTTGTCATCGTTGTTATCAGCGCCATTATCTTCGGCCTGACGGCACGCCTCTTTGCCTGGTCGGTTCGAACCGTCAAAAGCCTGTACAGTCGCTTTATCACCAATTACCTCGTCCGCGCACTCATAGGCGCACTCGTGGTTTTGGCCGCCTATGCCCTCCTCGACGCCTGGAACTACGCCGGCCTTTCCACGTGGCTTTCCGGCGCCGGATTTGCAGGCAACACCACCCTGGCGGACGCAGCCATCAAGTTGGTCGTCACAGCGCTTACCCTGGGCGCGGGCTTCCAAGGCGGCGAGGTCACGCCCCTGTTTGGCATCGGTGCGGCACTCGGTGGCTGGATCGGTTGCCTTACCGGGCTTGACCCCAGTTTTCTGGCGGCCCTCGGCATGCTCGGCGTCTTCTGCGCCGGCCTCAACGTGCCCATCACCACCTGCATGATGGCCATCGACCTGTTCCACGGCACGGCCGCCGGGTTCTTTGTCATCGTGGCCTTTATCAGCTACCTAACCGGCGGACACCGCGGCGTGTACCCTGCCCAGCGCATCATCTCACCCAAGCGCCGTTCGCTTATTGTGGATGAGGGCGGTACGGTAGCGGATGCTATCGAGCGCCACAACGACCTGATAGAGTAGATGTAATAATCGCCGTGCAGCCACAATCGGGGGCAATTCGACCTGAGCGCGACCGCACCGTCATGCCACACGCCGGGAGTCGCCCCATGCACGCAACTGATTTTGGCCGCACGCTCATCATCGCCAACCCCGCCGCCCAGTCGGGCGCCGCGCGCGAGGTTGCCGAGCGCCTGCAGCGCTTTTTGGATATGACCGCGCGCGCATCCCAGTTTGACCTGGTGCTAACCGAGCACATGGGACACGCCAAGGAGCTTGCCGCACAGGCTCAGGGCTATCGCACCGTTATCGCACTCGGCGGCGACGGCGTGATCCACGAAGTCGTCAACGGGCTTATGACGCAAAAGGAGGACGCCCGCCCCGCTCTTGCCGTCCTGCCCGTGGGCTCCGGCAACGATTTTGCCCAGACGCTCGATATCGAAGATTTCTCCGGCAAGGATTTTGGCGCGCTACTCACCTGTGAGCTGCAGCGTCAGGACATCGGGCGGATTCGCTCATGGAACCCCGCAAGCGGCAGCGGCGAGGCGATCGTCGAGTATTACGACCAGACGCTCTCGGTCGGCATCGATGCCGCCATCGGCCTGGGCACCACCGAGCTGCGCAAAAAGACCGGCTTGACGGGTGCTCCGCTCTACACCCTTTCGGGACTTGAGCAGTTTGGCCTGCGCTATCGCAGCTACCCCATGACAGTCAGCTTTGACGGCGCGCCCGCCGAGCGCGTGAGGGCGATCATCATGGCGATTCAGCTTGGTCCTACCTATGGCTCGGGCTATCGCATCTGCCCCGATGCCGACCCCTGCGACGGCATGCTCGACGTCTGCTACGCCTGCGGCCCCGTCCCTCGCGCGGTAGCCCTGCCTATGTTCCTTTCGGCCAAGGACGGCCACCATACCAAGTTGCCACCGGTTCGCATGCGCCGCTGCCGCCATGCCGAGCTAACTTTTGAGGAGCCCGACTACCCCATCCAGGCCGACGGCGAGCCCGTTGACGCCTCGCGCATCGAGGTCGACGTCCTCGGCAGCGCCCTCCAAGTTTGGCACCCTACCCGCTAGCAAGGCCAGTGGAACAAACGACTACTCGTCGCTGCCCGGCTTGCGTCGGTTGGCCTTTTTAATGGCATTGAAGTGCTTGTCATTGAGTCTGCGCTGACGAGAGCGCTGGGGCACCTTGGTCTTTACACGTCGACGCGGTGGACGTCCGCGTCGCTCGAGCTCGGCGTGCAGCTTGCGCAGGCAGCTCGCGCGATTTTGGAACTGGCTGCGGCTCTCGCGCGCCGTCACGGTAATCCCTGTGGGCACGTGCTTCATGCGCACCGCCGAGTCCGTCGTGTTCACGCCTTGTCCGCCCGGACCCGTCGCGCGAAACACCTGTACCTCGCAATCGCGCGCCAACTCTTCGGCCGCCATCGCGGCATAGCGCGCATACTCGCACCATCCCATCTTGTTCTCATCCATATCAATACCTCCCCTCATACAAAAAAATGTGACAAAGGGACAGTCCCTTTGTCACATCGCATACCAATCGCTTGTGTTGCGCGCTTAGGCGAAGGTGATCTCGCCGGTCTCGCAGTCCATATCGGCGATACGGGCCAGGCTCTCAACGCGGAAGCCACGCTCGCGGAGCTTATCGCCACCGCCCTGGAAGCCCTTCTCCACCGCAATGCCAATGCCGGATACCTCGGCACCCGCAGCCTCGCAGATCTTGATAAGACCCTCGAGCGCGCAGCCGTTGGCCAGGAAGTCGTCGATGATCAGGACCTTGTCGCCCTCGGACAGGAAGCGCTTGCCCACGATGACCGGATACTCCTTCTGCTTGGTAAAGGAGTAGATGGTCGTAGCATACTGCTCGCCGTCGAGGTTGATGGACTGTGCCTTCTTGGCAAAGACAACCGGCACGCCACCAAAATGCTGGGCTGCGATGCAAGCCATACCAATGCCCGAAGCCTCGATCGTCAGGATCTTGTTGATCTCGACGCCCTCGAACAGACGGGCCCACTCGGCGCCCATGTGGTCGAACAGCTCAACGTCGCACTGGTGGTTGAGGAAGGCATCAACCTTAAGGACGTTACCGGCCTTTACGATGCCGTCATGGCGAATACGATCCTCAAGCTCCTGCATGGCGCAACCCCTTCTCGCGGCAACGATACCGCGCGATTAATAAACGTTGTTCGATAGTCTACCACGGACCGACCCCCGCCCGCCCCACAAGCCGCATCGCACCACAAACCAGTCTTTTTGGGACGGCGCGATTCGTGGCAGACAGCCTCCCAACACGCTAATGACGGGCGCGCATCTTCACCAAACGCACCATGGCAAGCGCAAAGCCCACAGCGGCCACGGCCATCAACACATAGAACACCGAGCGAAAGCCGAATAGGAATACATCCGGACGGCCTGCAACAAAACTGGTCACGGCCTCGCCCATCGCCACGCTCATCTGCCCATAGAGGATATGCGAACCTGCCGTAATACCCAGCGCCATGCCCGCATAGCGCGCCAAGCTGCCCAAGCTACCTGCAAAGCCAAGTGCCTCGCGCGGAGCCGAGCCCATGTACAGCGAGTTGTTGGGGCTCTGGAAAATCGACGTACCGCACGACATAAATGCGACGCAGCACACGATCACAGGGATAGAAGAGTGCTCGTCGAGCGTGCTTACTGCAAAGAGACCGCACACATACACGCCCAGGCCGACCGCCGTGGGACCCTCGCAGCCAACACGGTCCGAAACCGTTCCCGAAAGCGGGCCGATAAAGGCATTCACCATCGGCAGCGCCAAAAAGAGCAGTCCGGAAATGTCGGAACCAAAGCCGTGGGCGTCCTGAAAATAGAACGGCAGAATAAACTCGGATGCGCCAATACCAACGAACGCGATGAGCATGCAGGCAAGGTTGATGGTGAAGGCCGAATTTGCAAAGCAGCGACGAGCGGCCTCGATCAGGGACATGGGGCGCTCGCCGGCCTCCGGCTTAACATGCGGCAGCGTGGAGAGCCCCACGATAAACGAGATGACGCCAATGGGCAGGTTGATGAGGAAGATGCTCTCCCAGGGAAAGCTTGCCACCAGCACGCCGCCGAGTACGGGGCCACACATCATGCCGAGGGCCACAAAGGTCGCGAGAATACCCATGGCACGGCCTCGTTCGCGCGCCGGAAACGACTCGGTGATGATACCCATGTTGTTGGCCATGGCCGCCGCGCAACCAACGCCTTGCACAATACGTGCCAGAATAAGAACTTCGAGCGAGGCCGAAAGGCCACAAAGCAGCGAGCCGACCGTAAAGACGATGACGCCCAGCTGGAAAACGCCCACCTTGCCGCGCACGTCACCCAGGCGGCCAAACGGCAGCATAGCCACGCACGTCGCAAGCAGGTACACCGAGCTCACCAGCTGGATGCGGTCGAAGCCCACGCCCAGCTCCTTTTGCATCACGGGCAACGCCACGGTCACGACGGTCGAATCCAGACACGACATAAACGTCATGATGAGCACGGTAAACAGAATCGCCCATTTGTTCTTGCCATGGGTATCGCCCTCAAGGGCAATGTGCTCGCGGCGCAGCTGCTCTGCGGTTTTCTCCATATCCATCCTTTCGAGTGGCCCAACACAAAAAACGGGGCCCCAATCGCCTGCAAACAGCCGCGATTGGGGTCCCGCCTACGGAATCGGAACTATATGTCACCGGAACCCCAAGAGGCTCCGTCGCTTCATACGAGAAGCTAGCCTAGCACTGCTCGAGCGCCTGCTCAAGGTCGGCAATCAGATCGGCCGTGTCCTCGAGGCCGCACGACAGGCGCACCATGTCGGCGGAGATGCCGCAGGCGATGAGCTCCTCATCGTTCATCTGACGGTGCGTGGCGTTAGCGGGATGCAGGCAGCAGGTGCGAGCATCGGCCACATGCGTGGCGATCTGGGCGAGTTTAAGGCTCTTCATAAAGGTCTCGGCCGCCGCGCGACCACCGTTAAAGCCAAAGCTCACGACGCCGCAGGTACCGTTGGGCATGTACTTCTGAGCCAGGTCATAGTACTTATCGCCCTCCAGGCCCGGATAGCTCACAAAGCACACCTTGGGATGGCTCTGCAGGAACTTAGCAACGGCCAGGCCGTTCTCACAATGACGCGGCATACGCACATGCAGGCTCTCGAGCGAGCTATTCAGGAAAAACGCCGCCTGCGGGTTCTGCATGGGGCCGAGGTCGCGCATGAGCTGAGCGGTTGCCTTGGTAATGAAGGCACCCTCGCGACCGAACTTCTCGGCATAGGTCACGCCGTGATAGCTCTCGTCGGGCGTGGTGAGACCCGGGAACTTGTCTGCATGGGCCATCCAGTCAAACTGGCCGTGGTCGACGATCACGCCACCCAGGTAGGCCGCATGCCCATCCATGTACTTGGTGGTAGAGTGCGTGACGATGTCGGCGCCCCACTCAAAGGGACGGCACATCACGGGCGTCGGGAAGGTGTTGTCGACCATCAGCGGCACGCCGTGGTCATGCGCGGCCTTGGCAAAGCGCTCAATATCGAGCACGGCAAGGGCGGGGTTGGCAATCGTCTCGCCAAAGACGAGCTTGGTATTGGGCTCAAAGGCTGCCTCCAGCTCCTCATCGGTGCAGTCGGGGGCGACAAACGTGCAAGCCACGCCCATGCGGCCCATGGTGTGGGCGAGCAGGTTATACGTACCGCCGTAGATAGCAGAGCTCGCGACCACGTGATCACCGGCACCGGCCACGTTAAAGATCGCGAGGAAGTTCGCGGCCATGCCCGAACTCGTGAGCATCGCAGCGGTGCCGCCCTCCATCTCGCAGATCTTGGCGGCAACCAGATCGCACGTGGGATTCTGCAGACGGCTGTAGAAGTAGCCCGACTCCTCCAGGTCAAACAGCTTGCCCATGTGCTCGGACGTGTCGTATTTCCACGTGGTGGACTGGTAGATGGGCACCTGGCGCGGCTCGGCATCTCCCGGGTGATAGCCGCCCTGAACACATGTAGTTCCGATGGTCTGTTCGCTCATATCCAACTCCCTTACTTGGGTTTTGTTTTTATTCGGTTCACGATACCGCTACCCCGCACCCCTCTCAACCCATCCCGCCGATAGGTTATGGGACAAATTAATCAGGTTTATTTGTCCCAAATCTTAAGAAAGTGTTCGATGGCGAAAAACAATGAGATATGCACTGCGGTCTCGATAAGCGAATGCGCCAGCAAGGGTACCATAGGCGGGTACACCGTAATCAAGGAGACACCGATGAAGCAAATCGATACAACCCAGCTCGACATCACCGCCTGTCAGGCTCAGGCTGCCGAGTACCACGCCCGCGGCTTTAACTGCGCCCAGGCTGTCGCTTGCACGCTCGCGCCCGCTGTGGGGCTCGACCCCCAGATCGCCTTTACCCTCACCGAGGGCTTTGGCGCCGGCATGGGCGGCATGACCGAGACCTGCGGCGCCATCTCGGGCGCCGTGGCCATCATGGGCTTTGTGATGAGCGACGGTATGGAGAACCCCAAGACCAAGGGCCAGACCTACAAGCTGTCGCGCGAGATTGCCAAGCGCTTTGGCGAGAAGAACACCACGACCGTCTGCGGCACGCTCAAAGGCGTCGGATCGGACCAGGGTCCGCTCCGCAGCTGCCCCGGCTGCATCGACGACGCCGTCGACATCGCCTGCGATGTGCTAAAGCAGCTCGCCGAGTAAACGGCGACAACATAAAACGATGGCCGGCGCGCTTGGGATTCATCCAAAAGCACGCCGGCCGTCGTCGTTAGAACTCGGCAAATTCGGGAGCGCCGACCTCAATCTCCTCGCGCCCCGCCATAAGCTCGCGCATCTTAACGCAAAACGGCTCCTGCTCCCCCGCCTTAAACACCAAATGAATCGTCACGGCATCCGCGTACTCGGTATCCGAAACCTTGGCACCGGAATCCTGGGCCAAGCGAAGCACCTGCTCATACTGCGGATAGGCCACATGCACGTCAACAGGCACGACACTCGTCATCTCGACGATCTGCCCGGCCTCCTGAGCCGCGGCCACCGCCGCCTGCGTCGCCGCGGTATAGGCGCGTACCAAGCCACCGGGCCCCAACAACGTACCACCAAAATAGCGTGTCACTACGCAGCAAACATTTTTGAGCTCCGCACCGCGCAACACCTCGAGTGTCGGCATACCGCTCGTGCGGCTCGGCTCACCATCATCGCTCTGGCGCTCGCGTCCATCGACCAAAATCCACGCGGGAACATTGTGTCGAGCGTCGTAATGACGCTTGCGAACCATCTCGATAAAGGCATTCGCCTCGTCCTCGGACTCAATATGGACCAGCTGGGCAATAAACCGGCTCTTGCGGTCCACAAACTCGCCCGAAGCCTCAATATTCGATTGCAGAGTAAAATAGCTGTCCAACAAAGCCCCTCAACAAAATAAAGCGCAGCAACGAACAGCTTCAATAATACGGCAAAGGCCGTACCGATTGTCAGGGTAACAAAAATGCCAAGTGGGCCGATAAGCCGGGTTCTGTCGTGAACGGTCATTTATCTTGTCTGCACGTTACCGTGCAGCTCCACGCACGCTACCCGAACGCGGACCGGGCCGGCCCATAGCGTTCCTATTCGCGCTTGCTCCGGATGGGGCTTGCCAAGCCGCCATGTTGCCACGACGCTGGTGGTCTCTTACACCACCGTTTCAGCTTTTCCCTTTACGCCTTGCGGCGCAGGTGGGAGTCTTCTTTTCTGCGGCGCTTTCCGTCGGATCACTCCGCCCGGCCGTTAGCCGGCATCCCGCCCTCTGGAGCCCGGACTTTCCTCACGCGTACTGCAAGCAGCACATCGCGCGACCGTCTGGCCCACTCAGCAGTGCAAGAGTGTAACACACCGTTGCCGCAGGCAATGGCACAACGCAAACGCTCGACACGATAAACCAAGAACCGCCATGCGCTACAATGGTCCTGTCGATGGGCAACGTCGTCAGTCGAGACGCGACCGCGCTCCGCACCCCTCCGTCTACTCGGTGCGTTCCCGCCTCCTCCCCGAGGCGGGATGTCGGCATTTTTTCATGCACCGAAAACCTAATAGCCTGTGGACAGCTCGGACAGCATTGCGCGCGGACGACATCGCGCACCTCAGCAGCAAATGCAAAAAGGGACCCGTCCATTACGGACGGATCCCTTAAAACAAGTGATCGTCAAACCGATTTACTCGGCGTCGGTCTCCTCGTCCTTCTTCTCGGAAGGCAGCGGGGTAACCTCGATCTCAACGCCCAGAGTCTCAGCAGCGGACTTCATGGACAGGGAGATACGACGACGGTCGAGGTCGATCTCCATGACCTTGACCTGAACCTTGTCGCCCACGTGGGTAACCTGAGAAGGCTGGTCGACGTGTTTGTTGGCCATCTCGGAGATGTGCACCAGGCCCTCGATGCCCTCGCCCAGGTCGACAAAAGCGCCGAACGGGACAAGCTTGGTCACAGTGCCCTCGACGATAGCGCCGACGGGGTACTTCTTGACCAGTGCGCGCCACGGATCCTCGGTGGTCTGCTTGAGACCCAGGGAGATGCGCTCGCGGTTGAGATCGACGTCGAGAACCTCGACCTCGACCTCCTGGCCGACCTTGACAACCTCGGAAGGATGGTTGACGTGGTTCCAAGAGAGCTCGGAGATGTGGATGAGGCCGTCGATACCGCCGAGGTCGACGAAGGCGCCGAAGTCGACGATGGAGGAAACGGTGCCCTGGAGACGCATGCCAGACTTGAGCTTGGACAGGATCTCGGAGCGCTCGGCCTTACGGGACTCCTCGAGCACGACGCGACGGGAGAGGACGACGTTGTTGCGGTTGCGGTCCATCTCGATGACGCGGGCCTCGATGCGGGTGCCCATGTAAGAGGTGAGGTCCTTGACGCGACGGAGGTCGACGAGGGAAGCGGGCAGGAAGCCACGCAGGCCGATGTCGAGGATCAGGCCGCCCTTGACAACCTCGATAACCTCGCCCTCGACGTTCTCGCCGGAGTTGAACTTCTCCTCGATGCGGTTCCAAGCACGCTCGTACTCGGCACGCTTCTTGGACAGGACCAGACGACCGTCCTTGTCCTCCTTCTGGAGAACCAGGGCCTCGATGGGATCACCGAGTGCAACGATGTCTGCAGGGTTAGCGTCCTTGCGGATGGACAGCTCGCGGACCGGGATAACGCCCTCGGACTTGAATCCGATGTCAACGAGCACCTCGTCATGCTCGATCTTAACGACAGTGCCGTTAACGAGATCGCCCTCATCAAAGTCGGTAATCGTACCGTCGATGAGGTTGTTCATCTCCTCCTCGTTGACATCGTCAAGAGAGAAAATGGACGAGTTCTGAATCTCACTCAAAGGTGGACCCCTTTCGAACTACGGGGCCCCGATTGCTAGGACCTACAGAAGGGTGCGACAAGCACACAACGTTTAGGAACACTCGGGAGCCGACAGATACTAATGTGACGCTTATGCAATCACGTTCGTATAGGTTACGGGGAAATGAGTTCGATTTCAAGCGTGAACTGCGATTTTTTACTCGTGTGGAGACTTTTTCGTAATCTTATGAACACACGTCTCCGCAACTTGACGATAACCAGCCAGGCATTCGGCTTTGGGGTAAAGTATCCGGAGCCAACGATTCTAGATCGATTTTTCGAGAAAGGTGCCCGCGTGCTCAAAGCAGTCGTTTTCGATATGGACGAAACGCTTCTTAGCATCAACCTCAACGCGTTCATCCTTCGCTATTTTAAGGATGTCTCTTCGATGCTCGCGGATATCGGGCGCCGCAGCCGCGGTGGCACGATGGCACGCCTCGGCACCATCCTGGTCGACCTCAACGCCAATCGCCGCAGCAGCACGGACAATCGCACCAATCTTGAGTTTTACCAAGAAGAGGTCGAGCGCCGATGCGGCATTTGCCTCTCGGACCCACTTATCTACGAGGCGTTTACCTACTACGACCGCGAAGTTCTTCCGTACAAGAATGACGAACTCATCAACGCCCATGCCATGCCGGGCGCACACGCCGCGCTTCAGGCCGTACAGGACGCAGGGCTGCGCTGCGCGCTCTTTACCAACCCCAGCTTTCCGCAGGGGGCCATCGAGTGCCGCATGGGTTGGGGCGACCTGGCCGACGCCCCCTTTGAGCTCGTCACGCACATGGGAAACGCCACCCGCTGCAAGCCTGATGCCACCTACTATCTAGAGCAGCTTCAGGTGATGGGGCTCGAACCGCACGAGGTCCTTATGGTGGGCAACGATCCCAAACGCGACTTCCCTAACCCCGCCTGCGGCATTCAGACTGCCTATGTAGGCCAGGGCAAGCCCAACCGAGTCACCTGGCGCGGAACCATGGAAGGCTTCGCCCGCGACTTTAACGCCGTAGTAGAAGCCTTCTACGAACACCAAGTAGCCGACGAACTGTCCTAGCACACTTGGGTTTTGCCGATCATGATGTTGAGGATCTCGACGTCGGTGTCCTTCATACCCACACGGCCCACGTAGCCCATGCTGGCAATCGTCTGCTCGACGGTATCCTGGATCAAACCCTCGCCGGCACGGAAGCCACGCCCCTGCATGGCCATGTCATGTCCCAGAATCGCCGCATCGACGGCAGCCGAAATCTTGGCGGCACAACTCGCCTTGGCGCCGTCGCACACGATGCCGCCCACGTTACCGAGCGTATTCGAGACCGTCGCGCCAATCTGCTCGCGCGTGCCACCGCACAGCCAGGTAATCGCAGCGCCGGCGCCGCACGCGGCGCAAATAGCACCGCAAAACGCCGAAAGCGCACCAATATAGCTCTTGATATGCACGGCGATAAGATCGGACAGCATCACGGCGCGCACCAGACGCTCGTGGTCGCAACGCAGGTACTCGGCATACTCCATGACGGGCAATGCGCAGGTAATGCCTTGATTGCCCGAGCCGCACACAATGGCGACCGGCAGCGCGCAACCGTTCATGCGGGCGTCGGACCCGGCGGCCGCACGGGCACGGGCACGGCAGGCGACGTCATCGGCACGAGCACCCAGCAGCGTACGACCCACCTCGGCGCCCCAAGCGTGCGCAAGGCCCTCGGCACTGATTGCGCCATTCAGCTCAATCTGACGCTCAACGGCAGCGCGGGCGCCCTCAATGTCACCGTCCTCGATAAAGTCGATGATGGAATCAATGGACATGGGCGTATCGGCGTTATCTGCCGCACGCTCGGCCACCACGCGCTCGGCGCAGGCGGCGCACTCCCCCGCCGACTTGCCGCATACCGGAATACCGTCGAGCGTATGGCACGTGACATTAGTGTGGTGATCGGTAATCTCGACGACCGCGGTATGGCCCCCGGCCGTCGCAGTCACCTTGATGTAGAGGTTGGGCACACCCTCGACAAGCGACACATCGCAGTAGCCGGCGTCGGCGAGGAGCTCGGCCACACGAGCGCGGTCTTCATCGTTAACGCTCTCGAGCACCTCAAGCGCGCTCTTGGCGTCACCGCCCACGGCACCCAGCACGGCTGCAGCTTCAATACCGTGCATACCGCCCGAGTTGGGCACGGTCACGCTCTTAACGTTCTTGATGATGTTGCCCGAGCAGGCAACGTCCATATGATCGGGTTCGCAACCGAGCGTCTGGCTCGCCAACGCCGCTGCATAGGCAACGGCAATAGGCTCGGTGCAGCCGAGCGCACAGACAAGCTCGCGGTTCAAAACATCGCAAAACGCGGCATCACGAAGGGAATCGGTAGGCATAGGTATCTCCTGCTTGCATAACGGGCTGGTCTCTCAAAAAAGTTAGCTCCTTTATTTGATAACAATGCATCAAAAACCGCAACCACGGTTCCGGCGGACGGCGCTCAAGCACAAACTGGCGGCATTCATTCATGAAAAGCAGGTCTTGTTGCATGCTTAAGCGTTTGACCAAAAAACGCCCGAGCGTTTACACAAAAGTCGCGCTATCATGCAGTCGAACGCGGTAAAACCTTTAGCAATTCCGCCGCACGGACCAGAGAGGAACCACTCATGAAGATCGGTATCGGTAACGACCACGCCGCCGTCGAGCTCAAGAACATCATTTCCGAGCACCTGAAGGAGCGCGGCTGCGAGGTCGTGAACTATGGCACCGACACCTCCGAGAGCTTCGACTACCCCATCGCCGGTTACAAGGTGGGCAAGGCCGTGGCCAACGGTGACGTCGACCTGGGTATCTTGATCTGCGGTACCGGCGTCGGGATTAGCCTGGCTGCCAACAAGGTCGAGGGCGTACGCGCCGTCGTGTGCTCCGAGCCCTTCAGCGCCAAGCTCTCCCGTATGCACAACAACACCAACGTGCTGGCCTTTGGCGCCCGCGTCGTGGGCTCCGAGCTCGCCAAGATGATTGTCGACGAATGGCTCGACGCCGAGTTTGAGGGCGGCCGCCACGAGCGTCGCGTCAATCTCCTCAACGAGATCGACCAGACCCGCGGACTAAAGATTGTCGACGAGGCCTAAAGACTTACAAAGCCATACGCTAGCGCCAGCCCCCGCCCGGAAGAAACATCCGGACGGGGCTCTTTAGTAGTTTTCTATGCGTTTACCAAAAATCTACCGGAATAAAAGGGCGCCGCGGTTGGAATTCCGCGGCGCCCAAGCCACACGCTAACAGCTTTAAGGAGTCAAAGCTGGTTTAGCCAAAGAAGCGCTTGATCTCGATCTCGGCGTTCTCCAGGCAGTCGGAGCCGTGGATCACGTTGGCGTTGACATCGACAGCGAAGTCGCCGCGAATGGTGCCGGGCGCAGCATCAAGCGGGTTGGTAGCGCCCATAAGGGTGCGCATCTTGGAAACAGCGGAGAGACCGGAAACGACCATCTTGACGACCGGACCGCTCGTCATAAAGTCGCAGAGACCGCCAAAGAAGGGCTTGTCGGCCAGATGGGCGTAGTGCTCCTCGACGGTAGCGCGCTCGAGCGTGGTCATCTCCATGCGCTCGATGACAAGGCCGCTGCGCTCAATACGAGCAACGATCTCGCCGATCTTGCGGTCGCGCACGGCGTCGGGCTTAATCATGATGAAGGTCTTCTCGATAGCCATAAGGTAGCCTTTCAAGTAGGTTCGCGCGTGCCCAAGTCCCATTCCGGCACCCGCCTGGACTGCATCGTAACAGAGTTTTAGCTGCAGTTAAACAAAAAGCTGTTTATTGAAACGCTGCAATTTATTAAAGCGCTCCATATGTGTCACTTCTGTTTCGAAGCCCGATTAGAGTACCATCCGACCGCTCATCAACCACATCGAACAGAGCGGGCGGTCGGTTGCCACCCGCGAACGTACCCCCTTCACAACCTGCCCAAAGGTCCTACAGAAGTTCTCGACAAGCCCCTCCCCCATAGCAGCAAAATAGGGGCGCCCGCATCAGCAGACGCCCGTAAAGCAAAAACGATTTATCAATAAATGGACAATACGTCTTCAGCCAAACCTCTACTTTGCCCCGTGACCCATCTCGACAACCTTGGTCAGCGATCCAAACACGCCCTCGTCGGCCACGAGCTGCGCCTCGGCACGCTGCAGCTGCACGGCAACGGCGGCAGGAGCGGTGCCGCCCTCGGTCGTGCGCGCGGCAACGATCGACGGGATGTCGAGTGCCTCGGTAATATCGCGCTCAAAGAGCGGGCTTGCCTCCTGGAACACCTCAAACGGCAGGTCCTCAAGATTGCAGCCGCGCTTCTCACACATCAGGACCAGATGGCCCACCACGGCATGCGCCTCACGGAACGGCAGGCCACGCTTGGCCAGGTAATCGGCAACATCGGTGGCGGCAAGATGACCCACACCGCACTCGCGCGCCATGGCATCCTCGTTGACGGTCCAAGTCGAAATCATACCGGCCATAACCGACAGGCACTGCATGAGCGTGTGGGCGGTATCGAGCGCGCCCTCCTTGTCCTCCTGCAAGTCCTTGTTATAGGCCAGCGGCAGGCCCTTCATGGTCACAAGCAGCTGCACCAGGTTGCCATACACACGGCCGCTCTTGCCGCGGATAAGCTCGGCAAAGTCGGGGTTCTTCTTCTGCGGCATGATGGACGAGCCGGTGGAGTACGAGTCAGAAAGCGTAATAAAGCCAAACTCGGAGCTCGACCACAACACGATCTCCTCGGAAAGACGCGACAGGTGCATGGCCATGACGGAGCCGGCGTAATGCAGATCGAGCAGGAAATCACGGTCGGAAACCGCATCGAGCGAGTTGGGAATCACACCCGCAAAGCCAAGCTCGGCAGCCGTCATCTGGCGATCGAGCGGATAGCTCGTACCGGCAAGCGCGGCAGCACCCAGCGGGCAGTTGTCGGCGGCATCAAAGGCGGCCTTCAGGCGCGTAAAGTCGCGCGCGAACATCCAGGAATACGCCAGCAGATGATGTGACAGCAGCACGGGCTGAGCGTGCTGCATATGCGTGTAGCCCGGAAGAATCACCTTGTCGTACTTCTTGGCCGCATCCACCAGCACATGGCGCAGCTCAAGATTGGCCTCCATGAGCTCCTTGGCCAGCGCCTTGACGCCCAGGCGCGTATCGGTCGCCACCTGGTCGTTGCGCGAACGCCCAGTATGCAAGCGCTTGCCAGCCTCGCCGATACGACGCGTCAGCTCGCTTTCGATGGACATATGAATGTCCTCGTCGTTGATATCAAAGGTGAAGTTGCCGGCATCGATATCCTGTTCGATTCCGGTCAGGCCCTCGGCAATCGCCTGCTCGTCCTCGGCGCTGATAATGCCCTGGGCCGCCAGCATCTTGGCATGTGCCTTAGATCCGGCGATATCCTGCTTATAGAGATGTTTGTCAACCGGCAACGACGCGCCAAACTCCTGCGTGACCTCGGCCACGCCTGCCTCAAAACGACCGCCCCAAAGAGCCATGGAACCGTCCCCTTTCATCAAATCCCAAAACAAGCGCCCAAAGCAATGCGCCCTGTCGCTAAAGCGATTTCTCAACCGCTAGTTTTGCATATTCCCCACCATGTGCGAGGCCATATAGCTAATTTGCAAAGAAGTGACGCGCCATGCACTTGGCGCCCAACGTCTCCCTCCGAATGTTGCCCTGCGAACCATCGATCCAGGCCTTTAGGCTCATAGGAACGTCCTCGACCTTTGCAGCATCGAACTCGGGCGCGAGGGCAAGTAAAGCATGCGCGATAGCATTGAACATAATGGATACTCCCCATATATAGGCGCAGGGCCGTCAAATTGATAGGAGGAGCCCCGCCGGACAACCCCGGCGGGGCTCGGACTCAGCCGCAGACGCGGCATCATATATGCGGGCGGAACGTAGGGGCCACCGATGTTAAGAAGTGTCAGCAAGCATAACGAAAGGTAGGGACCCCATGCGCCCGTTATGTATCACGCGGATGGGCCGCGCGGATACCAAAGGAAGGAGGCGCTAGGCCTGGGCGGCAGCAGAGCTGGGGCCCTGGACCTTAGCCCACGTCTTGAGCGACAGCGTATCGATCTCGATAAAGCCGGCGCTGGCCTTCTCGTCAAACGTAGTGTCGCGGTCGTAGGTAGCCAGACCGTAGTCATACAGGCTAAACGGGCTCTTGCGGCCGACGACATGGCAGTTGCCCTTAAAGAACTTCAGACGGACGGTGCCGGTCACGAACTTCTGGGTGTCGGCCATAAAGGCATCGAGCGCGTTTTTGAGCGGGCTGTACCACTGGCCGTTGTACACGGCGGTGGCCCAATCCTGCTCGAGCTTAATCTTGGTCTTGAGCAGGTCGCCCTCGACGCAGATATCCTCGAGTGCCTTGTGGGCGGTGATGAGCGTCAGGGCGCCGGGAACCTCATAGCACTCGCGGCTCTTAAGGCCCACCAGACGGTCCTCGACCAGGTCGAGACGGCCAAAGCCGTTGTCGCCCGAGATCTTGTTGAGTGCGATGATGATCTCGGAGAGCTTCATCTTCTTGCCGTCGACGGCGACGGGCTTGCCGGCCTCAAACTCAATCTCGGTATACGTCGGGGTGTCGGGCGTGTCCTCGGGATTCTTGGTCATAACCCAGGCGTCGTCGAGCGGCTCGTTCCAGGGATCCTCCAGGTGGCCGCACTCAATGGCACGACCCCACAGGTTGTCGTCGATGGAATAGGGGTTGTCGTTGGCACCCTCGGGAACCGGCACGTTGTGGGCGTGAGCATAGGCGACCTCGTCGGGACGGCACTTAAGATCCCACTCGCGAACCGGGGCGATAACCTTAAGCTCGGGGTCGAGGGCCTTGACGGCAGCCTCAAAACGAACCTGGTCGTTACCCTTGCCGGTGCAGCCGTGAGCGACGTAGGTCGCGCCAAACTCGTGAGCGACCTCGACAAGCTTCTTGGCGAGCAACGGGCGGGACAGGGCGGAGAGCAGCGGATACTTGTTCTCGTACATAGAGTTTGCGGCGATAGCCTTAGTCAGGAACTCATCGGAGAACTCGTCGCGCAGATCGAGCACCTGGCAATCCAGAACGCCCAGGTCGAGGGCCTTCTGCTTCTTGGCGTCCAGACCGGTCTCCTCCTGGCCCACGTTGCCGCAGACACAAACGACATCGAGATTCTTCTCGTCCTGGAGCCACTTGACACATACGGATGTATCAAGACCACCGGAATATGCGAGAACGACTTTTTCCTTGCTCATGGCTGTTTCCTTTCGCCCTTGGTAGCTAGTTAGAACATCGGTCAGTTGCAAGTCATTTCGAGGTCAAAAACCGTGCAATATCAGGTTAAATAGCAAAAAGCAGCACAGCATGCCCTAGAAACATGCGTTTATATCGTGCTAAAACCCAACGACCTCAAAATGACTCTGTTGGGGCATTTCACCCCATACGAACAGAGACGATTGTTATCGTCGTCGGGAAATTGCGCGCTGGCGTCGGATGGCATTATCTGCAGTGGTGATGATCTTTACGAACTGCATCTGCCTCTCCTTTCACCTATCGCCGGGCGCAATTCTAATATCGTAAACGGTACCTTTTCTTCGGTAAGCGGTTGTATTTCCGTCTCCGTTTTCGATGGTCGCTATATTACGCTAAAGTGCCCGCAGCACAAGCGACAAATTCAAATTTCTGAAAAGTTTTTTCATTACTTTGTGAAGCGTGGTGCAAATACGCTCCGTTCCTGCGACAATACGCTCAGTTACTGGTTGATGGTTATAACGTCTGAAACAATTTCGAAACGAAAGGCGCGCTTTTATGCAAACTTACGAATCGGACACCAATATCGGAAGCATTAAGATTCTCGCCGTCGACATGGACAAGACGCTGCTCACCGACAAGCGCGTGTTGCCGCAGGGTCTTGATGAGCGCCTGGACAAGCTCGCCGACGCAGGCATTGTATTCTGCCCCGCCAGCGGACGCCCCGCCCCCAAACTCGAGGAAATGTTCGAGAGCATTAAGAACCGCCTTGCTTTTTGTCCCGACAACGGAGCCTGCGTCATCTATCGCGGCAGCTATATCTATAAGAGCAACATCGATGTGACGCTGTATCAGCAGGTGCTCACCCGTGCCTCGGAGGACCCGCGTGCCGTTCCCGTCTTGTGCTGCTACGACGAGTTCTATGTGCTCGCCCGCGACCATCAGTACCACGACGAGATCAGCGTCTACTACAACACGATCAACTACGTCGATAGCTTTGAGGGCCTTGATATCGAGTCCAACAAGATTTCGATCTTCTTCCCCGCCTACGATGCCGAGCCAGCGTTTCGCGAGGACTACAGCCCCGAGTTCTCGGACAAACTCTACGTCACCAATGCGGGCCGCGAGTGGATCGACTTTATGAATCTGGGCGTCGACAAGGGGTCGGGCGTAGCACATCTCTGCGAGCGCCTGGGCATCGATATCGCCGACGCCGCTGCCGTGGGCGATACGTACAACGACATCCCCATGCTTGAGCGCGTCGGTCACAGCTTTATCGTGGACAATGCCGAGGAGCACATGAACGCGCATGCCAAGTGGCGCATTCCGAGCAACAACGACGGGGGCGTACTGACGCTCATCGACGCCATCCTGGCGGCTCGGTAACGTGGCTCGTCGGACCTGGCCGGGCGGCGCGGATTAGTTTTTCGTTCGGTCAGGTCCTGGGCTCGCTCGGAAAGCACATTAAGTGCTTTCCGGCTCGTGCGGAATCTACGAAAAACTAATCCGCGCCGCCCGGCCAGGTCCTAGGTTTACTTTCCTGCCGCCAAGATGGCGTCTTGAGTGTCTAGATACTTAGCTGAAATGATTTGAGCAGAGGGGAGCCCCTTGTTGGAAGGGGCTCCCCTCTGTTTTGGTTACTGTGGGACAAATTAATCAGTAGTGTTTGTCCCAAATCTTAAGTATGTGGGGGCTTGCGTCTTGGGCGAGCTTGCCTTACGGAGTGCTTCCCTATTTCGCGTCGGCCCAGGTTATGCCGGTGCTGGCTTCGGCGATCAACGGTACGCGGAGGTCTACTACGTGTTCCATGACGTCGCGGACCATGGCGGTGAGGCGCTCGACTTCGTTGACGGGGCACTCAAAGTCCAGTTCGTCGTGTACCTGCAAGATCATGTGGGCGGCAAAACCCTCTTCTTCCAGGCGGCGGCTCACGCGGGCCATGGCGATCTTGATGATGTCGGCCGCGGTGCCCTGCATGGGGTGGTTCATGGCCGTGCGCTCGCCAAAGCCGCGGAGTTGCGGGTTTTTGGCCTTGAGCTCCGGAATATGACGCCGGCGGCCGTACATGGTCTCGGCGTAGCCCGTCTGCTTGGCACGTGCCACCACGCTGTCGAGGAACGTACGCACACCCGGGTAGGCCTCGTAGTAGCGGTCGATCATGTCGCGCGCCTCGGCCATCGAGATGTGCAACGACTGCGACAGACCGTAGGCCTGCTGACCGTACACGATGCCAAAGTTCACGGCCTTAGCGCGGCTGCGCAAGTCGGGCGTCACCTCGGAAACCGGCACGCCAAACACGCGCGCGGCCGTCTCGGCATGGAAGTCTTCGCCCTCGTTAAAGGCGCGCACCAGGTGCTCGTCTCCCGAAAGATGCGCCAGCAAACGCAACTCAATCTGCGAGTAGTCCACCGCCAAAAAGACGCTGCCCTCGCCCGCCGAGAACGCCGTCTTGACGGTACGCCCCAGCTCCGAGCGCGTCGGAATGTTTTGCAGATTGGGGTCGCTCGAAGACAGGCGCCCCGTCGCGGTGATGGTCTGGTTGTACGTGGTATGCACACGCCCGTCACCACGGCGCAGCGGGCCCAGCGTGTCCAGATAGGTCGACTTAATCTTGGACTTCTCACGCCAGTCCAAAATCAGGCGCACGATCTCGTGGTCGCGGGCAAGGTCGCTCAGCACCTTGGCGTTGGTCGAATAGTAGCCGCGCTTGGTCTTTTTGAGGCCCTTGGTCGGAAGTCCCATAACATCAAACAGCACGTGCGAGAGTTGCATGGGGCTGCCGATGTTAAAGGTCTCGTCGCCGGCCAGGTCGCGAATGCTGCGCTCGACCTCGGCAATCTGGGTCGCCAGGCCCTCGGACAGACTGTGCAGGCGGTCGGGGTCCACGAGCATGCCCGCGCGCTCCATCTTGGCAAGCACCGGCACGAGCGGCATCTCGATCCCATCGAACACGTTGGCGGCGTTCTCGCGGGCCATGCGGTCACGCAGCGGTGCAACCAGCGCCAGCGTCAAGGCCGCCGTGCGAGCGGCGGGCGCAGGAGCGTCCTCGCCAGCACCCTCTGCGCCGCGCGCCGCAGGCAGCGCCATCTGCAGATACGTATCGGCCAGATACACCTCGTCAAACTCGGAGCGGTCGGAATCCAACAGGTAGGCGGCAACAACGGTATCGAAGATGCGCGTGGAATCGACTGCCAGCGGATCCATGAGCTCGAGCTCAGAAGAATCGATGGGCGAAAGCTCATGCAGAAGCGCCTTCATATCCGGGCTCGCCACACGGCCTTCCATAAACAAACGCGCGAGCACGCCGGCAATCACGCCGTGGGCGAAGTTGAAGCCCTCAACCTCAGCCGCCGCACCGCTGTCGCCCTCCTCGAGCGCAAACAGGCCCTTGGACGTCGCCAACCACAGCGTGCGCGTCAGCCCAAAGAGCGCGCCCTCTTCCTTGTCATCGTCCACAACGGCGGCGACCCACTCGCCGGCATCAATCACGCGGGAGACCTCAGCCGCAACGGCACCAAGCGCGCCAGCATCGCCGGCGGCTGCGCGCAAAACGGCGGGAATCTCAAACGTGCTGGCAGCAGCGCCACCCTCGTCACCGATCAGTGCCAAGAAACGGTTCTGCATGGCGGTGATACCAAGCGTACCCAGCGCCGCGGAAACCTCATCGGCAGAAAACGCTGGGAAGGATGTTTC
The DNA here is from genome assembly GCA_905215365.1 of uncultured bacterium. GTDB lineage: Bacteria > Actinomycetota > Coriobacteriia > Coriobacteriales > Coriobacteriaceae > Collinsella. The sequence goes on from CAJMPX010000001.1 coordinate 79,844, forward strand.
GTCAAAGTCGAGCTCGACGGGCGCATCGGTGCGAATGGTTGCGACCTTGCGGCTCAGCAGCGCATCGTCGATGTGCGCACGCAGGTTTTCGCCCATCTTGCCCTTGACCTCATCGGCGTGTGCGATGACCTCGTCCAGGCTACCGTACTGCGCAATGAGCGCGCTCGCCTTTTTGGGGCCGATGCCCGGTACGCCGGGAATGTTATCGGACGTGTCGCCCTTCAGACCATAAAAGTCGGGCACGAGCGCCGGCGTGATGCCGTGATACAGATCGTCCACGCTCTCGGGCGTCATGATCGCCACGTCGGACAGGCCCTTACGAGTCGAGACCACGTTGACGTGCTCAGTCACGAGCTGATACATATCGCGATCACCGGTCACCAGCAGCATGTCGCAGCCGGCCTCCTCACCCAAGCGCGCCATGGTTCCCAGGATATCGTCGCCTTCCCAGCCCTCGGACTGCAGAATCGGCACATTGAGCGCACCGAGCAGCTCCTTGATCATGGGGAACTGCGCGTGCAGGTCGGGGTCCATGGGCGGGCGCTGCGCCTTGTACTGCGGCAGCATCTCCATACGCACGCGCGGCTTGCCCTTGTCAAACGCCACGACAACGCCGTCGGGATTAAAGGCATCGATCATCTTGAGGAACATGTTCAGAAAACCAAAGATCGCGTTGGTGGGGCGACCGTCCGGCGCGTTCATGGTCGGCGGCACGGCGTGGAAGGCGCGATGCATGAGCGAGTTGCCGTCGATGACGGCAAAGGTACGGCGCTTTTCAGACATATTGAATACCTCGCTTTGGGCTGGGCACGGTTTGCTCACACCAGTTTACACGCTCCCCGCCCCGCGGCCACCGCACATCAGGCTTCCCTGCCGCCGCGGGCCCGCGCGTGATACGATGGCTCACGGTACATCAACCAGCACGATCGATCCGAAAGGAGCCTGCGTCATGGAGCGTCCCTGCGCATGGAAAAAGTACACGCCACAGCAGATCGAGGAGCTCGAGGAGCTTTGCCGCGGCTACAAGCAGTTTTTGAGTGAGAACAAGACCGAGCGCCTGTGCGTCAAGGCCGGTATCAAGATGGCCGAGGAGGCGGGCTACGTCAATCTGGAGACCGTGATCGCCGAGGGCCGCGCGCTCAAGGCCGGCGACAAGGCGTACGCCGCCAACCACGGCAAGGACCTCATGCTCGTCAACCTGGGCACCGCCCCGCTCGAGCAGGGCTTTAACATCCTGGGCGCCCACGTGGACTCGCCGCGCCTGGACCTCAAGCAGAACCCCGCCTTCGAGGCCGGCGACATGGCTTATCTCGACACGCACTACTATGGCGGCGTCAAGAGCTACCACTGGGTCGCTTCCCCGCTCGCACTCGTGGGCGTCATCTGCAAAAAGGACGGCACCACCGTCGACATCAACATCGGTGACAAGGCCGACGACCCGGTCTTTACCATCTCCGACCTGCTGATCCACCTCTCGAGCGAGCAGATGGCCAAGCCCGCCAAGGACGCCGTCGACGCCGAGATCCTCGACGTGATCGTGGGCGGCCGCCCCGTCAAGTTTGACGAGGACGACAAGGACGCTCCCAAGGAGCCCGTCAAGCAGATGTTCCTGGATATCCTCAAGGAGCAGTACGACGTCGAGGAGGAGGACTTCCTCTCCGCCGAGATCGAGGTCGTGCCCGCCGGCCCCGCCCGTGACATGGGCCTCGACCGCTCCATGATTCTGGGCTATGGCCACGACGACCGTGTCTGCGCCTATCCGTCCATGCTCGCCCAGATCAACGTCGCCAACGTGGAGCGCACGAGCATCACACTCATCGTCGACAAGGAGGAGATCGGTTCCGTGGGTGCCACCGGCATGACGAGCCGCTTCTTCGAGAACACCGTCGCCGAGATCATGACGCTCGCCGGCGAGGATAGCCCGCTGGCCCTGCGCCGCGCGCTCGCCCGCAGCCGCATGCTCTCCTCCGACGTGTCCGCCGGCTTCGACCCGGGCTATGCCGGCAAGTTCGAGACCAAGAACGCAGCTTTCATGGGTCGTGGCCTGTGCTTTAACAAGTACACGGGCAGCCGCGGCAAGGGCGGCTCTAACGACGCCGACGCCGAGTATGTGGCCCTCATCCGCGACATCATGGACGAGGCCGGCGTGGACTTCCAGACCTGCGAGCTCGGCCGCGTCAACGCTGGTGGCGGCGGCACCATCGCCTACATCATGGCCAAGTACGGCATGAACGTCATCGACTCCGGCGTTGCCGTCCTGTCCATGCACGCCCTGTGGGAGGTCGCCAACAAGGCCGACATCTACGAGGCATATCGCGGTTACAAGGCCTTCATCGAGCGAGCCTAACCAACCCTTCATCAGTTGCGGTGAAATACGGACTAAACTGGCCCATAAACGGCCAAAACAGACCGTATTCCACCGCAACTTTTTTGGCAGAGGAGAGTCCATGCTGCAGGTCATCATTTCGCCCGCCAAGCAGATGCGCGCGGCCCAAGATGCTTTTGAAGTCCTGGGCATCCCACCCTTTGTGCGCGAGACGGCTCGCCTCCACCGCGCACTGCTAGATATCGAGCGGAATGAAGGCAGCGGCGGCCTGCAGGCGCTGTGGAACGTGAGCGACAAACTGCTGGGACCTTGCCTCAACACACTGCATGAGTTCGGGCCCATCCTGAAAAGCGGCGATCTCGACAATCCCGCACTCGCCCGTCACCTCTCCCCTGCCGTCATGTCCTATCACGGCATTCAATACCAGAGCATGGCACCCGAGGTGATGGATTCCGCACAGCTCGCATGGCTGCAAGACCATCTGTGGATCCTCTCCGGCCTCTACGGGTGCGTTCGTCCCTTTCATGCCGTCGAACCGTATCGGCTGGAGATGGGCGCGAAGCTTGTCGTCGACGGTGCCCGAGACCTCTACGCGTTTTGGGGCGACAAGCTCGCACGGGCCATCGCTCCGGCGGGCTCCAACGCTACGATCGTCAACCTCGCCAGCGCGGAATACGCCAAAGCCGTTCTGCCCTGCCTCGCCACCGATGCCACGGTCGTCACATGCCTCTTTGGCGAAGGCGTCCGCAACAGGAAGCCCATCCAACGATCGACCGCCAGCAAAAAGGCGCGCGGCTCCATGGTTCGCTGGATGGCAGAAAACAAGCTCGAGGATGCAAGCGAACTCACCGCATTCAATATCGGCTATCGGCACATCCCCGAGCTTTCAGACAAAAACACCCTGGTTTTCATGAACGCGCAGGCACAATAGGCCCGCCGTTTCCAAACACCCCATTACTCCGCCAAGCCATCGGCCTTTGCAATCTCGCTCGTCGAGCCATCTTGGTAGGTAATCTTAACGTGCTCTACGTCGGATACCGTAACGCCCGACGGAGGTTCCAAACGCCACTCCGTCAGAGCGATATCCATGGTCGTGGGCACATCGCCCTGATCTTTGAGCTTCACCATGAGTGTTTTGATTGCTGCATCAAACGTCACGCGTTCGATTTCTTCACCCGGAATAGACCCGCCGCTCAACTGCAGCTGCACAAACTCGTCGCGCGGATACCAATAGTCGCCCGGCGCGGCCACCGTGTTACCGCCAGCGATCTTCACCGTCATGATCGGCAGGGCATCGTCGGCCTCAAACTCCCAGGCAGCGCCGCCGCGACCGCCAAACGTCCAAATACAAAAGGCAATCACCAGCACGGCAAGCACCGCAAAACCAATCGCGACCAACCCATGGTGCGCACGGCTTTCCTCGGCCGATACATCCCATTGCATCTCTCGATATAGATGCTTGTCTTCCATGTACGCCTCCCCACAGGCACGCTCGTTAGGCCAATCGTACCCATTCGAGCTATACTTGAGCCCATTACATAAACGGGGAGCTTGCAGGACAAGACGGCAGGCTGAGATTGGGCGCGCCCGCCCTGACCCGCAAACCTGATATGGGTAATGCCAACGAAGGGAGCCGTGCCAATGAGCACACAGACCGAGCCCAAGCTCGTCACGCAAATCGACTTCGCCCGTGCCGGGCAGATCACGCCGCAGATGAAGGAAGTCGCCGAGCGCGAGCATCGCGACCCCGAGTACATCCGCGAGCGCGTGGCCGACGGCCGCATCGCCATTCCCGCCAATATTGTGCACATCAAAAAGGGCATGCGCGCCTTTGGCGTCGGTGAGGGCCTGTCCACCAAGGTCAACGTGAACTTGGGCATCTCGGGCGACAAGGCCGATGCCGCCGAGGAATGGAAGAAGGTCAAGATCGCCGAGGACTTTGGCGCCGACGCCATCATGGACCTCTCCAACTCGGGTAAGACGCGCCAGTTCCGCCAGCAGCTCATCGACGAGACGCCGCTCATGGTGGGCACCGTCCCCATGTACGACGCCATCGGCTACATGGAAAAGCCGCTTGTCAAGCTCACCAAGGACGACCTGTTCGAAGTCGTGCGCGCGCATGCCGAGGACGGCGTGGACTTTATGACCATTCACTGCGGCATCAACAAGTCGGTCACCAAGACCTTTAAGGAGACCGGCCGCCTGATGAACATCGTGAGCCGCGGCGGCTCACTGCTGTTTGGCTGGATGGAGGTCACCGGTAACGAGAACCCGTTCTATGAGTTCTACGACGAGTTGCTCGAGATTTGCCACGAGTACGACGTGACGATTTCGCTCGGCGACTCCTGCCGTCCGGGCTGCCTCTACGACTCCAACGACGCCACCGAGACCGCTGAGATGATCGAGCTGGGCAAGCTGTGCAAGCGCGCTTGGGCCGCCGGCGTCCAGGTCATGGTCGAGGGCCCGGGTCACATGGCGCTCGACGAGATCGCCGCCAACATGAAGCTACAGAAGCGCCTGTGCCACAACGCCCCGTTCTATGTGCTCGGGCCGCTGGTGACCGATATCGGCGTGGGTTACGACCACATCACCGCTGCCATCGGCGGCGCCATCTCCGCCAGCTCCGGTGCCGACTTCCTGTGCTACGTGACACCGGCCGAGCACCTATGCCTGCCTAACGCCCAGGATGTGCTCGACGGCCTCATGGCCACTAAAATCGCCGCACACGCCGCCGACATCGCCAAAAAGGTGCCCCACGCCCGCGACATGGACGACAAGATGGGCCAGGCACGCCGCAAGCTCGACTGGGATGCCATGTGGAAGTGCGCGCTCGACCCGATTACGGGCAAGAAGCGCTACGAGGAATCCCCCGCCGCCACCGAGGGCACCTGCACCATGTGCGGCAAGATGTGCGCCGTCCGCACCGTCAACAAGATCTTCGAGGGCACCAGGATCGACCTCGGCATGGAGGACTAGCCCTGTCGCCGCGGCCGCTTCTGTCGGCGAGCTGGTGCCTGTCAATTGTTGACGTGTGAACATTTGCTTGCATTTGCGTAAAGATTGCATCGCCCGCCCGGGTTCGACATAGAGTCGGCCCGGGCATCTTTATAATGCTGGCTTAAAGACCCATTTGATTCCGACCGAACAAGGGAGCGAACATGGATCGTAGTAAGGTACCTGCCGTCCTGTCCATCGCGGGATCCGATTCCAGCGGCGGCGCCGGCATTCAGGCCGACATCAAGACCATCACGGCGCACCGTCTGTATGCCCAGACGGCCATCACCGCCATCACAGCGCAAAACACACTGGGCGTTACCGCCGTGCAGGATATCTCGCCAGATATCGTAGCCGCGCAAATTGACGCCGTTTTTGACGATATCCGCCCGAGCGCCGTCAAGATCGGCATGGTTTCTTCTGTCGAGATTATCGATGTTATCGCCGACCGCCTGAGCGCCTGGAAGGCGACAAACGTGGTAGTCGACCCCGTCATGGTAGCCACCTCGGGCGCACGGCTGATTGCCGAAGATGCCGCAGAGGCGCTCACTCGCCGCCTGTTCCCGCTAGCGACGGTTATCACGCCCAATATTCCCGAGGCCATGGCCCTGCTCGACTACGAGGTCGACTCCGAGCGCACGCAGCAAAATGCTGCCATGCTCCTCACCCGCCGCTTTGGTTGTGCATCCCTCGTTAAGGGTGGGCATCTTGTCAACGAGGCCAACGATGTACTGGCCGAACCCGCGCCACTCGATGACGAGGGCAACCATCTGGGAGATCCACTCACCACGTGGTTCCGCCACAAGCGCATCGAGACCGACAACACGCACGGCACCGGATGCACGCTCTCGTCCGCCATCGCCTGCGCGCTGGCTCAGGGCATGGATCTTGCCGACGCCGTCAACGCCGGCAAGGCATACCTGACAGGCGCTCTGGCCGCCGGCCTGAACATGGGCAAAGGCTCCGGCCCTGTCAACCACATGTGGCAGTATTAAGGTTCGCAGCCCAAAACCGCCGCAAAGAACACCTTTGTGGCGGTTCCCATAAACATCTCGATCCATAACAGTTAGAGTCCATTTTTCGACCCACCTGTTACAGATTGAGACATTCAAATTCCGCTGAGAAGAAAATCTCAATCTGTAACAGTATCTCGGCGAAATCGACCCTAGATGTTACAGATCGAGACAAACGACCGATATCGACCTAAATAATCTTAATCTGTAACATCTAGCCCGTTTTCGGCCTTACAACTGTCACAGATCGAGACAAAGCAACGAAACAAGCCACCACAAGGGGAACTTCTGTGGTGGTTTGGGGTCGCGCTACTCACCGAGCATCTCTTGGAGCTTGGCCGCCACGGCGTGACCCAGGCTCTCGTGGCTTTCGGGCATCATATGCAGATAGTCGATATCGCCCGGCTCGGCAAAGTCGGCGGCATTCAAAAAGTCGCAGCCAAACTGCTCAGCCACATGTGCGTAGTACTCACCAAAATGCTCCGAGGCCTCGACGGAACGCTCGTCAAAATCGGTCATATATACATCGGCGATTTGCGGCTTGATCTTGATAGGTGCCATCAGCAGAATACGCGGGCAGGGTGCGGCATTGGTCCAGGGAAATGCACGCACCGCACGAATCAGCGCCATGGCGCCACGGGCGATATCGGAAGCTGTCACGTTAAAGACCGTCTTACAGTCGTTGGTGCCCAGCATGATCACAATGGCGTCCAGCGGCTTATGGGCCTCGAGCAGCATCGGAAGTGCGCGGATGCCGTTAAGATTGGTGTCCAGATGGCACATGTCGTCGCGTACCGTCGTGCGGCCGTTGAGGCCTTCTTCAATTACATGCCAGCCCTCGCCTAAGTCACGTTGGGCCACGCCGCACCAGCGCACATCCTGCGCATAGCGCACCGCGGTGCCGTCGCGCATACCCACCGGATCATAGCCATAGGTGTTGCTGTCACCAAAGCACAGAACGTTTTTCATCTTGAACTCCCCATTCGGTAAAAAGCCGACGGGGGCGATCCCTCCCGTCGGCTTGGCATATCACATCGCGCGCACCGCTTACAAGTACTTGCGCCAGTCGTCCTCGTCCTCATCGTCCTCGGCTGCTGCCTGGGCCTGCTCGGCGGCACGAGCGGCTGCGGCGCGGGCGGCAACCTGGGCATAGGACCCCTCGTTGCGCTCGGGGAAGTTTGCCAGCACGTGCTCGAACTTGGCAAAGTCCTCGTCCCAGCGCGTAGAGGGCACGGCAAAGAAGACCTGCTTGACCTTAAAGTCGCCCGACGCGAGCTCCTTGCGGAAGAGCTCGGCCACGGCCTCGGCGTCAAAGCCGTTGTTGTCGCAGCCCCAAGCACCCAGTACGAGTTTCTCGCGACCCAGCTCATCGCAGATAGCAAGCACAAAGCGAATACGGTCGCGCAGGGCGTCAAGCAAGGCATCGTCGCTCACGCGGTACTCCTGGCGAGCGCGCTTGGCGTTGGGTGCAGCGGCGACGATTACGTCGGCATAGGCGTGCACGTGGTTGCGGTCGAAGCGCACCGCGGGCACCACCAGCGCACGGTTGCGGTACAGCTCACAGTTGATGTTGCGGCGACGGTTCTCGCCGTACCACTTACGCTGCTTATCGAGGACGTTGTACAGATATGAATCGGCACAGAGCGTGGCCTCCTGACCCAGATAGCCCTGGATGTAGCCACCGCCCGGGTTGGTGAACGAGGCAAAGGCGAGCACGGCCATGTCGCAGAACTGCGCGTAGCCTCGGCCGTTATCCAGAATGGCCTGCGTGGCAGAGGCGTCGAGCACGGTGACCTCGGGCAGGACCGGAGCGGGCTCCTCGGAGGCAGGCGCGGGCTCGGCTTCGGTGACCTCCTCGACGGGCTCGGGCGCCACCTCGGCATCGACCGCAGCCTCAACCTCAGCAGCCTCGACCTCGGCGGCCTCAGACTCCTCGGCAGCATGTTCCTCAGCAGCCGCTGCCTTCTGGGCCTTGGCCTTCATCGCCGCGACAAAACCGGCAGGCATACCATCGAACTCGCACACGCCGGCAAGCGAACGCTCGATGTCCTTGGCGCAGGCCTCGGACACAGCCGCCACATGGCGCTCGGCGGCCTTGGCACGCGCCTCGCGTTTGGGATTGGGCTGACCCGCTCGGTTGGACCTGCGGTTACGGTTCCTGTTGTCGACGTCTGCCATACATGGCCACCTTTCCTGTCGCTGCCGCTATCGGCTTTTCCCATCCATGATACCCCGCCGCGCACAAAAAAGACGGCCCCGAAGGGCCGCCTGTCGCATCGTTTTATCGTGTCCGGCAGGAAGCGTCGCAATGCCGCGCTTTAATCGCGACGGCCGAGGATGTTCAGAATGCGCAGGAACACGTTGATGATGTCCACAAACAGGTTGGATGCCATAAGCACGGCGTTGGGCAGCGTGGGCGGCACCGTCGTTGCCACATAGGTGTCGTAGCCAATAAAGCCGGCGAACACCACAATCACGATCAGGTCGGTGATGGTCTGCGAGACGCCCATGAACATCAGCACGATCTCAACCAGAATAGTGGCGAGCAGAATGCCAAAACCGATGCCATATACGCGCTGGAAAAACTTGGGGAACGTCACGCCCAAGGCGCCAAAAACAAAGGTGATGGCGGCCGTGGCGATAAAGGCAGTGTTGATGGTGGGCAGGTCGTAGTTGGCAAGGCCAAACGACGCGGTCAGGCCAAAGGTACTCGCAAAGATTACGTAGCCCACAAGGGACAGGCCCACGGACTGCTTGCTGGCGGCGGCCGACATCATGACCATGCCGACGATGGTCAAAATAAACGAGCCAAAGACCAGCGGCAAGGCGGCGCCGCTCATCATCATGCGCGCAAACGACATGGTGCTCGTAAAGTAGGCGCCGGCGCCCATGGCACAAAAGCCCAAGAAGATCAGGGCAGACATGGCGAGATTGTACGCGCGCGGCGACATCTCCTTGGCGCGGCTTGCGCCGCTCTCGACGGGGCCGTTCTGATAGCCCTGGATATCGTTCATAGGTTCGTCCTTTCAAAAAGCGCCACAAATAACGGCGCAGTAGCTGACAAGATTCCTGTCATTGTACCCGAACGCCGTGCGTCCTTACCTACGGCGCTCGCCCTCAAGCGTACGATCAAACGCCCAGACCCACCAACGCATCACGTGGGCCTGCGAGCCGTCCGGCCGTCCGCACGCCTGGTTCTCCAGATACAACTCGGTCGCATGCCCGCCAAAACGAACCTTATACGTTGCCGTACGAACACCGTGAACCGTTAAGCCAAAGCCCGTGGACGAGACAATCTCGTCAATTGTAAAGCAGCGACCGTCGACCCAGCAGACGGTGACCGGCACGACTTGTCCGCCCGCGAGGATGCGAGCCACAACGTCCACATACTGCTTGTGCACGCGTCGAGTTTTGCCATCTGTCTGTCGATATTCCATACTTCCCATTATCGAACGCATGTTTGCATATTGTAAAGCGAACAGACTGTGGTTTTGGAATGTCGGAGCGAACGCGCGTGTCCGCATGGCGTGATAGCAAAAAGAACACCCACGGTCAACAGGGCTAATATTCAATTTTAGTGCCAAAAAATTACTTCTCCCATCAGAACTCGGCAAAGAAACCCGCAGGAGGTGATACGATTTATCATGTTTTTGTAACGTGTCTGCAAACTTCGAGAAAGCCCATATATGGACGTAACGTTCTCAACCTTCCTCGGCCAAATTGTGTCGAACCCAGTCCTTGCCGTCACCGTGATCCTCGCGTTGGGCGCCATCTTCGTCAATGGATGGACCGACGCGCCCAACGCCATCGCGACCTGCGTCACTACGCGTTGCATGCCCGCCCGCGCCGCCATTCTCATGAGCGCCGCATTCAACTTCCTCGGCGTGCTCATCATGACGCACTTTAATGCGAGCGTCGCCAATACCATCTCGCATATCGTTGACTTTGGCGGAAACAGCACCATGGCGCTCGCCTGCCTGTGCGCGGCGCTGTTCTCCATCGTCGTCTACGGCGCCACAGCGTCGCGTTTTGGCATCCCCACCTCGCAAAGCCACAGCCTTATCGCCGGCCTGACCGGTGCCGCTATCGCCCTCGGCGGCGCGAGCAGCGTCAACGTCCACGAGTGGATGAAGGTCATCTACGGCCTGGCGCTCTCCATCGGCCTGGGCTTTGTCATGGGCTGGGTCCTGTGCAAACTCGTCTCGATTCTTTTCGCCGCCGCCAACAGGCGACGCGCCAATGTCTTCTTTAAATACGCTCAGATCGCGAGCGCTGCGGCCATGAGCTTTATGCACGGCGCGCAGGATGGACAGAAGTTCATCGGTGTGCTCTTTTTAGGCGTGGCCTTCGCAAACGGCCAGACCAGCGTCGGCGATGCCGGCATCCCCATCTGGATTATGCTGCTGTGCTCGGCCACCATGGGTATCGGCACCAGCGTGGGCGGCGAGCGCATCATCAAGTCCGTCGGCCAGAGCATGGTTAAACTCGAGAAGTATCAGGGCTTCTCCGCCGACCTCGCGGGCGCCGCGAACCTGCTGCTTGCCACCCTTACCGGCATCCCCGTGTCCTCCACACACATCAAGACCTGCGCCATCATGGGCGTCGGTGCCGTCAAGCGCCTCTCGGCCATCAACTTCGGCGTCGTCAAGGACATGATGTTCACCTGGTTCTTCACCTTCCCCGCCTGCGGACTCATCAGCTTTGTCATGGCCAAGCTGTTCATGATGTTCCTCTAATCAAACCGAGCGTCCATCCGGACTGCAACACTTCGCCCACCCGTCTTCGCCTCGAAAGGACCCACCCATGGCAAAGAAACCCGATTCGTTCTACTTTGACAACTACGTCGCCTGCGCCGACCTCGCCGTCCAGGCTGCCGAGCTGCTTACCCAGATTTTTGAGAACTTCGATCCCGCGCAGATTCACGACATGCTCAATAAGATGCATGCGATTGAGCATGCGGCAGACAAGAAGCACCACGAGCTCGAAGACGCCCTGCTCACCGCCTTTATCACCCCGCTCGAGCGCGAGGATCTGGATCTGATGAGCTGCGCGCTCGACACCGTGCTCGACCGTATTGAGGGCGTCGTGCAGCGCGTCTACTTCACCAACATTCAGAGCATCCATCCCGACGCCATCGTCATCGCCCACAAGGTGACTGACGCCTGCCGCGCCATGAAGGACCTGATGGTCGAGCTTCCCAACTACCGCAAGTCCAAAACGCTGCGCGAGCTGGTCATCCAGATCAACACGATCGAGTCCGAGGCCGACGAGCTCTACATCAACGCCATGCGCAACCTGCACGTTAACGGCAAGGACCCGCTCGAGGTCATCGCTTGGCGTGACGTGTACGCCTTCCTGGAGTACTGCGCCGACTGCTGCGAGAATGTGGCCGATGTCGTGGATTCGATTGTCATGAAGAACAGTTAATTGGGGGTACGTGTCCCGGCGGTCGCGGGCCCGGCCACTAATAACCTTTTTCACTCCGGCTGCAAGCAGAGTCGTTCAAAAGGTTATTAGTGGCCGGGCCCGCTCCCTTACGTACCACCATTGGGAACTTTGGCTGATAGTTATAGCGCAATGGGGGTTTGGCTGAAGGGACCTTTGGTATCCGTTCGGACACTTTGGCCCTCGATGAGCGTTTGGCTGATTGCTGCTTTGGGTACTGTTTGGGTTACTTTGGGTTTGTTTGATTTTTAATTGTTGGAGGGCTTGTATGTCTTATTTGGATCTGGCTCGGGGTCGGTATTCTTGTCGTGAGTTTGAAGATCGGGCTGTGGAGCAGGCTGTGGTGGATGCCATTGTTGAGGCTGGGCGGATTGCTCCTTCTGCTTGTAATAATCATCCTTCTCGTGTGATGGTGTTGGATACGCCTGAGCTTCTGGAGAAGGCTGCTGCTTGTCAGCCTCGGTTCGCTCGTGATGGATCTATCTTTGGCGCTCCGCTCATCTTCCTTATTTGTAGCGTTACCGAAGACGCTTGGGTGCGCCCGTATGACCAGATGAATTCCAGTGAAATCGATACGTCCATAGTGTGCGATCAGATGATGATGGAGGCCACCGAGCAGGGCCTGGGAACGTGCTGGGTATGCCATTTTAAGCCCGAGGTGGCACAGGAGCAGTTCAATCTGCCCAAGGGCGTCTATCCCTATCACATGCTCGTCTGCGGATATCCTGCCGACCACATCGCCGATCCCGAGCATCGCGAGGCCCGTACCATTCCCCTCTCCGACTTCCTCCTCAAGTAGATTTTGGGACATGCCCTAAAACCTATCCTTGACCGCTCACCCATTCGCCGAGTTCTGCGCCACAATGTGCAGGGCTCGGTTTTTTATGTTGCGCGCCCCTGCACAGTCATAAAAAAGGACCCGCAAGCTGCGGGTCCTTTCTAGGCACTAAATTGTAGGCCGAATGTTAGTCCAGGTCGTCGGCAGCAAAGTTGTCGATCGGGGCGAAGGGATCGGCCACGGGGACAACCGGGTCAGCGACGGGTAGCGGCTCGGCGGGAACAGTCACCGCAGGAGAAGCGGCAGAACCGACCGGCGTGGAGGCCATGAGGTCGGCCGGGAAGGAGTTCTGGGCATCGTCCATGAAGTGCTGGATGAGCTTGAGATACTCGGCCTTGAACTCCTCACGAGAAGCCTTGAGACGATCGATCTCCTCGAGCTCGGCCTGCTTTTCGGTCAGAGCCTGGCGGATAACCTCGCGGGCCTTAGCGTCAGCCTCGTTGCGAATACGCTCAGCGTTCTCATTGGCATCGTTGACGATGGTCTCAGCGGTCTGCTGGGCAGCGATCAGGGCAGCGGAAATCTGGCGCTCCTGAGCGGAGAAGTCAGGGGCGGGAGCAGCCACGGGGGCGGCAGGAACGGCCTGGGCGGGGGCATCCTGAGCCTGGGCAAGCTGAGCCTGCGCATCGGCAAGCTGCTGCTCGGTAGCAGTCAGACGACCCTTAAGGTCGACGATCTTAGCGAGCATAGCGTCAACCTCGGAGGACAGCGTCTCCAAGAAGACGTCGACCTCGGCAGGATCGTAGCCACGCTTGGCCTCAGAGAAAGTCTGAGCCTGGATGTCTGCAGGGGTAATAGCCATAACAAGTCTCCTTTTTCATCGCCTCGGCGCTACACGCCCGACGTAAATTACTAAGTCAGTTCTACACGAGTATACCTATAAGAAGCTGCAGAACCAGCCTCTGCACCAACTGCAACGCAATAATCGCAACGACCGGCGAAAAATCGATACCGCCCATCGGCGGGATGAAACGACGGAACAGGTTGAGCCACGGACCGCACACGCTATCAAGCACCGCGGCAATATCCTGAAGCAAACCACCCTGCTTCATGGGAATCCACGTCATAAAGCAGTAGACGACAATAAGCGTGGAATAGAAGTTGAACAGCGTGTTGACCAGCTGGACGATAGTGTAGATGTTGATGGGAATCTCCTCGTCTTGTCTTTACTTAAGGTAGCCGTCCGCACGAAGCTTCTTGAGATCGGAATCTTTGACCTCGCAACCGGCGGGCAGCACCATGAACACGCGGTCGCCCACCTCCTTGACCGTGGCACCCAGACCGCAGGCAAAGCCGTAAGAAAAGTCCAAGACGCGCTTGGCAACTTCGGTGCGTACGCCCACAAAAATCAGTGCGACAGGCTGCTTGGTGCGAACGCGGCGAACCACGGTCTCCACGTCGTCATAGCTCTCGGGGCGCAGGACATAGGCCGGCAGCTGCGGTGTGGCGTTGATGATATTGCTCGCATAGGCCGAGGCATCGCTCGGCGCAGGCGCAGCGGCGGCACGGGCGCGGGTGTTCTCGGCGTAGCTCGACGGCGTGTCATAGGCACCAGGACGATAACCGCTCGCAACACTGTCCTGCGAGCGCGAAGGCGGGTTATACGTCGTGGCGTGGCGGGAGTCATCGCCGACCAGCTGGCCGGAGCGCGTATACACGGCAACCGACTCAGCTTCACCGCGGCGCGTCTGACCAAGCAGGCCGTTGCTCGGCTCGTCTTGGGTGTAGAAGCCCTCGCCCGAAGCACCGCTGTAGCCGTTGCCCTGATAACTATCGTCATAGCCGTCATCGTAGCCGTAGTCGTCGTCCTGGCCATAACCCTGGTCGTAACCCTGCTGGCCGCCCAGGTGCATCTTATTTTTAATCTCGTCAAGGAAGCCCATGGTTGTGTCCTCTCGCGGTTTAGTGCAGGCGCCCCGATAATCAGTGCGCACTTCAGAGCCTTATTTTACTGCAAACTCCGGGCTAAATACTACCCTGCCCAGGCGAACGAGCGTAGAGCCCTCCTCAAGGGCAGACTCAAAGTCCTCGCTCATGCCGCAGGAAAGCTCAGGCAGGTTCAAATCGGGATGCGCTGCCTCCAGCTCATCCCTCAGCTCACGAAGCCCCGCAAAGGTGCGGCGTGCCACATCCTTATTCCCCCGGGGCGCCATAGTCATAAGCCCCTGCACGCAAATTCCCTCAAGTTCCGCAAGCTCACCCGCGGCGGCGCGAATCTCATCGGGCGAAAAGCCTCCCTTCGACTCCTCACCACTCACATTGACCTCAATGAGCACACGCTGGGGGCCGGCGAGCTCACCTGCCTCAATCTTGCGGACAGCACGGCTCGAGATCGCCTGCGCCAGATGCAGCGAACCCACCGAGTGAATCAGCTCGGCTGAGCCCAGCACCGCATTGATCTTATTGGTCTGCAGGTTGCCGATCATATCGAAGCGCACCTCGGGCAGCTCCGGATGCTCCGCCAGACCCGTGAGCTTGCGAACCAGCTCCTGCGGGCGGTTCTCGGCAAAATGGCGATACCCCGCCTGGATGGCGGCAACGGTCTCATCGACACCAACGGTCTTGGACACGGCAATGAGGCTCGCGGCGTCGTGGGGACGGCCTGCGCGATCGAGCGCCGCATAAAAACGTTCCAGAATCTGCTCGCGGCGAGCGCGCATCAAGTCCAAATAGTTATCCATTGCTAATCGCCTCCGCTGACAGCCAAACAAGTAGTCCCATGCTAACGCAAGAGCGCGGCCCCGCATGTGCAAGGCCGCGCTCACTTAGGTATTTACAATCTTTCGACGAACGGGGTTACTTACTCCTCGTCGTCCTCGCCATCGTCCTCGTCCTCAAGATGATCGAGCAGGTAGCGAAGTCCCTCGCTGACCTCGTTAGCGGGCACCTTGGCAACGTAGCGCGCATCGACGGCGGGCCTCATGATGACGCCCTCGCCCGAAGGCACGCGCATGCTCTCGAGCTCGTCCTCATCAGTGCGGGCGATATCGCCGGCAGTCATACGCTGTCCGGTCAACAGGAAGGTCAGACGGCAGGCGGCATCGATGGAAATCGAAGCGATGCGATCGAGGTAGCGCGAAACCATGATGGCGCGGCGCAGGTCGTCATAGTTGCTGTCGTCGTCCATAAAATCGCCCGTGTCCATGCGGTTAAAGGTGCGGAAGAACTTCTCGTAGGCGGCGTGCACTGGCTCGTCCTCGACGGCCAAGTTGCAGATGATGGACATATCATTGGTGACGAGCGCGGAAAGCGAAGAGCCCAGCACCTGGTAGACGGCCTCAGCCTCGGCCTCGACCGTGCCGACAAGCTCCTGGGGCAGCGAGATGTCGGCCTTGATCATATGACGCGTGGCGCGGCAGATCTGGCGAACCTTATCGGTCATGCGCTGCAGGTTAAAGTCGACGTAGATAATCGTCTGCAGCAAGCGGAAGTCGGAGGCGACTGGCGACTGCGTGGCGATCAGGTTGTAGCACACGGCCTCCAAGTTAGCGCAGCGCGCGTCAATCGAAAGCGTCCGCTTCTTGGTCTTGGTGGCGAGCTTGCGGTCGTCGGTCACATAGGCCTTAACGGCATCGTGGAGGGCCAGATCGACGGCCTCGTAGATGCTCAGCATCTCGTGGCGGGCCTCGATGAGCTGACGGGAAAACAGTTTACGCATGGTTCACTCCAATCAGTTGGGTGCGGTCATGCCGCCCGCACAGTGAATACAAACCGGACCAGGTCCGATCGGCTTGGGACTAGTCGCACCGATCAGCCAAAGCGGCCGGTGATATAGTCTTCCGTCCGCGAGTCCACCGGGCTGGTGAAGATCGCGTCGGTTTGACCATACTCGATGAGCGTGGCGGGCTCGCCGGCAACTTCCTGCAAGAAGAATGCGGTGTAGTCGCTAATACGAGCTGCCTGCTGCATTGAATGCGTGACGATGATGATCGTCATCTCGGGCGCCAGCTCGGCCATCAGATCCTCGACCTTAGAGACGGACGTGGGGTCGATGGCGGAGCAGGGCTCGTCCATCAGAAGGACATCGGGTTGCACCGCAAGCACGCGCGCGATGCACAGACGCTGCTGCTGACCGCCCGAGAGCGCCAAACCATCCTTGTTGAGCTGATTGGATACCTCTTTCCAGAGGTTGGCGCGCTTGAGCGATTCTTCCACGATGTCATCGAGGTCGCTTTTGCTAGTCACGCCCTGCAGACGAGGGCCAAAGGCGACATTCTCGTAGATGGATTTGGGAAACGGGTTGGGCTGCTGAAAGATCATGCCCACGCGACGACGGAGATCGACCGGGTCGACACCCTCGGCATAGATATCGTTGCCGTCGAGCGTCATGGTGCCCTCGACGCGCGTACCCTCGATCAGGTCATTCATGCGGTTGATGCAGCGCAAAAACGTCGACTTGCCGCAGCCCGAAGGGCCAATGAAGGAGGTGATGGCGTTTTTGGCGATGTTGAGGTCAAGCCCCGTCAGCGCATGAAAGTCACCGTACCAAAAGTTGAAATCCTTGGCCGTAATGGCCGCTTGCTCCAGCGTGGGAGCGGACTGATAAACGGACATGGGACTCCTTAACTAGCGACGCTTGCGCGACAGGAAGCGCGCAAACAGGTTGAAGGCCAGAATGATCACCATCAGCAAGAGCGCGGTGCCATAGGCTGCGTTCATGTTGATGCCGTCGTTGGCAAGCAGGTACAGGTGAACCGTCATGGGGCGGCCGGAATCGAGCGGCGAAATAGGTAGATTGATGGCCTGGCCCATGGTGTAGAGCACCACCGCGGTCTCGCCAATGGCACGGCCGATGGCGAGGACGATACCCGTGGCAATACGGCCAAAGGCAGAAGGAAGCACGATCTTGGAGACGACCTGCCACTTGGTGGCGCCCAGGCCGTACGCGCCCCAACGGATATAGCGCGGCACGGCGCGAATGGCCTCCTCGGTGGTGCGCATGACGATGGGAAGCATCAAGAGCGCGAGCGCCAAAGCGGCCGAGACCATCGAAAGACCCAAGCCCATGGCCTCGACAAACAAGGCGTAGCCAAACAGGCCCATAACGATGGAGGGCACCGAGGCCAAAGCGTCGGCAGCATAGCGAATGAGCTCGACGACCTTACCCTGCTTGGCGTATTCGGCAAGATAGACGGCCGCCAGCACGGCAATCGGCGTGCAGATGAGCATGGCAAGCACCGTCACGTAGATGGTCGAGACGATCGTGGGCCAAATACCGCCTTCGGCGTTGACGCCCTGGGGCCAACCAAAGATAAAGTCAAGCGAGATATGCGGCAAGCCGTTGATGACCACGTAGGCGATAATGGCGACCAACACCAGCGTAGTGATATAGGCCGCAACGCGGAACACGCCGAGCATGAGTTTGTTGGACAGGTCCTTGTTGATGCGGCCCTTCTTGCCGTGGGAAAGGGCACGCTTGATGCGCTCGCGCGACGAGGTCGTATCGACCGTCGTGTCAACGGAATCGGACATAGCCTACCCCCTCTTCTTCTTGGAAATCAGACGGACAATGCCCACCAGCGCGGCGGAGATGATAAACAGGACCACACCCATGCCAAAGAGCGCCGAACGGTGCAAGCCCGAGGAGTAGCTCATGTCGAGCGCAATCTGGCTCGTGAGCGTCGAGATGGGGCTCGCGATGCTATCGGGAATGACCGGAGCATTGCCCACGACCATGAGCACGGCCATGGTCTCGCCGATGGCGCGCCCCATGCCCAAAACGATGGCGTCCACAATGCCCAGCTTGGCGGCCGGCAGCACGACCTTGTAGATGGTCTGCCACTTGGTGGCGCCCATGGCATAGGAAGCTTCGCGAATACCCATGGGAATGGAATTGAGGGCATCGATGGTGAGCGTGGTGATGGTAGGGACGATCATGATGGCAAGCACGAACCACGCCGTCAGCGCACCAAAACCAAGACCACCGGTCAGTTGCGCGATAAACGGACGGATGATGATCATGCCAAAGAAGCCATAGATGATAGAAGGGATGCCGGCCAACAGGTCAACGGCAGGGCTGATGAGCTTGCGCACGCGCTTGCTGGCGATCTCGACCAGATACACGGCCGTGCCCACGCCTAGGGGCACACCCATGGCGAGCGCACCGACGGTCACCAGACCCGAGCCGGCAAGCAGCGACACGATGCCGTAGTGGCCCTCAGAGGGCGCCCACGTAAAGCTAAAGAAGTCCGCCAGACCGATGTCGGTAAAGACGGGCAGCGCCGAGTACGTGGTAAAGACAAAAATCAGGATGACGGTAACAACCGCCAAGAACGCGCAGGCAAAGAAAATCCACTGCAGCGCCTTCTCCTTGATATAGGTGCTACGCGATACGAGCGCCAGCTCGCGCTTCTTGGGCGTCTGAACATTCCGCTCAGTCTGGGAGTTTTCCTGTGCTTCCATGCTACTCACTCCCCTTCTCGTCGTTGGTGACGGGGATAAAGCCCGCCTCGCGAATCTGCTTGTCCATCTTTTCGGACGTCACATAGTCGATGTAATCCTGCGCCTGCTGCGAAGGCGCACCCTTCACAAAGAAGTAAAGGTCGCGTGAGATGGGATAGCCGCCGCTCGCGACCGTCTTCTCGGACGCCTCAACATGATTGACCGAGACGGCCTTGACCGAGGTCTTGGCGTTGAGGCTATCGACGAAGCCCAGCGAAATGTAGCCAATGGCACCGCGCGAACGAGATACCACGTCGCGCACCTGGCCCGTGCCCGAAAGAACGGCGGAGCGGCGATCGAACGGGGTGCCGTCCATCACGATGGTGCGGAATGCTTCACGCGTGCCAGACGCCTCGTCTCGGTTGATGACCTGAATCTTCAGGTCCTCGCCACCGACCTCTTTCCAATTAGTAATCTTGCCGGCATAGATATCGCGGAGCTGCTCGGTCGAGAGGTTATCGAGCGGGTTATCGTCGTTCACGATGACCGCGATACCGTCGTGGGCAATGACGATGGGAGTCAGGCCCAGATCCTGTTCGTCGGCATTGAGTCCACGGGAGGAGCTGGCGATATCGGCCGTGCCAGCGCTGACGGCTTCGATGCCAGCGGAAGAGCCCAAACCGGAAACGAGCACGTCGATGCCGGTCTCCTCCTTAAAGCCCTCTGCCGCAATCTCGGCGATAGGAAGGCAGGTCGTGGAGCCGGCCACGGTAATGGAAGAGGTAGAAGATCCCGAAGAACAGGCGCACAGCGTAAGCGTAAGCACAGCGGCGCTCAGGACCGATACGATCTTTCTCATAGCATCACGCCG
Organism: uncultured bacterium; assembly: GCA_905215365.1. Taxonomy (GTDB): domain Bacteria; phylum Actinomycetota; class Coriobacteriia; order Coriobacteriales; family Coriobacteriaceae; genus Collinsella. Next base: position 99,712 of record CAJMPX010000001.1, read on the forward strand.
ATCGCAGCATGGCGCCCACAGGTGCCGTCCTCGTTACGGTAGGAATAAAAGCGGTCGTTCTGACGCACAGTCGAAAGCTGGGTATCCACGATATTATCCGCGTCCACACCGATATCTACCAACGCCTCACGAATGGCGGCAGATAGATCGAGCATGCGAGAAGCGCCCGCATCGATGCACGAAAACTCGGCGGCAAAGCGGTCCATGAGTTCCTGGGATACCTCATATTCGTCAGCCAAGATATGGGGGCCGATATAGGCGGAAACGTCGCTCGCATCGCAGCCGGCAGCATCGCAAAGCGCCTGGCACGCCTTGGCAGAAATACGTGCAATCGTGCCCTTCCAACCGGAGTGCACCACGGCAAACCCGCCGGGGGCCACCAGCACCACGGGAACGCAGTCGGCAAAGCAGAGCAGCACGGGCACGTCATGGGCCGTACAGACGATGGCATCGCAGCCCTCAGCAATCTGCTCGCGAACAGCCTCAAGATCGTCGGCGCCGTTCGAAGTCACCGTAACGATATGGTCACCATGTACCTGATTGGGCACGAGCAGATTATGCTCGCACTCAGTGGCGCCCATAGCTTCGAGCGCTCGACGACGATTTTCTTGAACAGCAAAGGGGTCATCGCCTACATGCGAGCCCAGGTTGAGCGAGGAGTACGCATCTTCAGAAACGCCACCGGTGCGCTCGGTAAAGGCAAAACGGACATCGGATGTCGCGCCCTCCACCAACGTAACTCCATCATGGTCGACACGCGAAACGTTGTCCGCACGTGCTGCCATACTAAAGCCTCCTAATAACACAAGTACCGCGGCGTCGCCGCGCAGTCCGCGTTTATACGGCTGTCATACTTCCTTAAAAGGATACCCGCAGCGGTAGGGACCAAACGTAAAGGGAACGTAAGGAGATTGGAGGCTTTCGTTTACAAACGAGAAACAAAACGGGGTGCATCCAAATGGACACACCCCGTGCAGGTCGTTGAGAAAAACGAACTAGAAGCTACCGCGCTTCAGGAAGTCGGGAAGCTCGAACTGGTCGTTGCCAAAGTTGGGCAGCTCGGTACCACCGACGTTGCGGGTCGGAGCTGCCTGAGCCGGGCTGGCAGCCGGAGCGGTGCGCTGCGGCTCAGCGGAGGCAGCGGCCTTGCTCTGAGACTGCTGAGCAGCAAAGAGCTCATCCTGACGGTTGACATTGGAGTCGGAGAAGCCCGTAGCGATGACGGTGATACGCACCTGATCGCCCAGGGACTCGTCGACAACGGTACCGAAGATGATGTTGGCCTCGGGGTCGACGGCGTTGGCGACAACGTCGGCGGCGTCGCTGATCTCCTGGATGCCCAGGTCCTTGGAACCGGCGATGGAGAGCAGCACGCGCGTGGCACCATCGATGGAGCTCTCGAGCAGCGGGCTGGAGATGGCCTGCTGGGCAGCGTCGACGGCACGAGTATCCCCAGAAGAGGTACCGATACCCATCATGGCGGTACCGGCCTGCTTCATGATGGTCTTAACATCGGCGAAGTCCAGGTTGATGATACCGGGGACGGTGATGAGGTCGGTGATGCCCTGGGTGCCCTGGGAAAGGACGCCATCGGCAATCGCGAAGGCCTCGAGCATGGTGGTCTTCTTCTCGGCGATGTCGAGCAGCTTATCGTTAGGAATGACGATCATGGTGTCGACGCAATCGGAGAGGGTCTTGATGCCCTCCTCGGCGCTCTTCTTACGCTTGCGGCCCTCGAAGGTGAAGGGCTTGGTCACGACGGCGACGGTCAGTGCGCCGACCTCGTTCATCGCGATATCGGCAACGATGGGAGCAGCGCCGGTACCGGTGCCGCCGCCCTCGCCGCAGGTGATAAACACCATGTCGGCGCCAGCGAGCGCCTCGGCGATGTCGTCGCGGGACTCATCGGCAGCCTTGCGGCCAACCTCGGGATTGGCGCCGGCGCCCAGGCCGCGGGTAAGGTCGGTGCCGATGTGCACCTTGATATCGGCATCAGAGATCGCGAGTGCCTGAGCATCGGTGTTGATGGCAACAAACTCGACGCCGCGGATGCCCTCTTCGATCATTCGATTGACCGCGTTGGTACCGCCGCCGCCGACGCCGACCACCTTAATGACGGCAAGGTAGTTGTTGATCTCTGTCTCGTGCATGTCGGTCCTCCGAACAAAGGTTATAGCCATAGCATGGGTCGACCCCTGCGCACATTAACCTTCAGGTTGAAAGTAAATGCAAAGGTAAACCGTATTATGTTTGCACATTATGAACGTATCAGTCAAATAATTGACCGTGAAAACCAAACAAACCAGATAAACGGCGTGGTATGGCCCCTCAACAAAGCATCAACCAGCGCTACGAGGTCGGAGCATTCCTAAATGTGTAGTTGCCCGGAGAGCGCACATTGATATACGTTACGCCCTCTACCTGCGAAAGCAACTTGGTGACTACGCGTTCCTTCTTGGCGATATCGTCCGAATCGCCCAGCGACACCTCAATGCCGTTATTGAGGTTTGCCGAGATGGCTTCGACCGAAGGCGTGGAAATATCCTTGACTTGTCCCAAGAACTCGCTCGAAAAACCACGCACATAATCCAGGCCGGCCTTAACAGCTTTGGAGTTCACCGCCTGGCCGGAAACCGGAGCGACATCCGCCGAGACATCAGTCAACAGCACCGCGCCATAGTGCTTAGCGAGCGCCAGCGCGGCATCGATTCCGGTCAGGGTATTTGAGCCCTGCCCTGTCGTGATGACGTTGCCCTGGTCGTCCACTTCGACCGACGTCGACAGTGGGGCGATCCAAGTGTCATCATCCCCGATGGCCCAAGCAAGGTCATCGGAGCTGATATAGGCAATTGCGATGACCTTGCGCTCCATCGGCGTAATGATAAGCGTATGCGGGAACTGACGCTGGACATCTACGCCCGAGACCCACGGGTTCTGCTTGAGGTCCTCGGTAATCTGGTCGGGATCGACGTTAAAAAGCGACGTTCCCTCGGGCAAATCGATCAGCTGGATAGCATCGTGCTTCGTCACATGCTCGCTGCCTTGAATCTGAATATCAGTGGCGGTAAACAATCCAGAGTTAATCACCACGATGGCAACGACGACGAGCACGGCCAAGACGGCCAGAACGCCGCCCACGATTTTGCCTTTGCCTGTAACGACAGAAGCGGCGTCTGATGTTTTATTTACCATCGCCCCAAGTGAAGACAACGGGTTGACGCCTTTTTTACCCGAAGGCTTCTTGGCGGTAGCCGGCACCGATGTCAGCGAGCGCGGTTTCGATGCGCCCAGCGTGAGACCCGGACGCGCCGCTTTAGTTCCCGTCGAGGGCTTAGGAGCTGCCATGGGACGGGCAGGCTTGGCGCCCATAACAGGCTTTGACGTCACCGAGGGACGCGAGGACTTTTTTGCGGCCGGACGATTACCGAGCTGAGAGCCGACGACCGGACGACCGGCCTGTCGAGCATGCCCGACAGACTTAGAGTGCGCGACGGTATTGCGTTGAGGTTTGGCAGGCGCGCCGGAACGCCCTCCGGCGCGGCGGAAGGTGGGTTTCGATGCTCTAGAAGCCGAGGAATTTAACTTCCGGTCTGAGCTCGATGCCATACGCCTCCCTCACCTTTCCGTGCACATGTCTGATAACCGCGGCAACGTCATCGGCCGAGGCAGTTCCGTTATTAACGATAAAATTAGCGTGAACGGGCGAAACTTCCGCGCCGCCAATCGAAAAACCCTTTAATCCACAATCCTCGATAAGCTTGCCCACACTCGCATCGGGCGGGTTACGAAAGACCGACCCGCAGGATGCGCGACCCATGGGCTGCGTACGTTTGCGCCTCGTCAGGTACCGTTCCATGCGCTCGCGAATGTCGGCCTTGGGCGCCGGTTTAAGCTTGAGTACGCACTCGAGGATGATCTCATTGCGGGGAAGGCTACATTCGCGGTAGCCCCAAGTGATCTCGGACCCCGCATAATGCTTGATACCAGATGCCGGGTCAAACGTTACGACATCCTCAACCAGCGAGCCAATCCACTCGGTCCGTGTGCCGGCATTCATAGATATCGCACCGCCGACCGAGCCAGGGATGCCAACGGCAAACTCAAGGCCCGAGAGGCTACGCGACAGGGCATCGTTGACCAGGCGCGCAAACATCACGCCCGCACCGACCGTCAGCGTACAACCGTCATCGGCAACAACCGTGCGCTGAAACTCACGTCCGAGCGAAATGACGGCGCCGCGATAACCGCCATCGGCAACCAGCAGATTGGAGCCCTTGCCTATGATGACCCACGGCACCTGCTCGCGATCGAGCACCGCCACGGCGCGGCGAAGGGCATGATAGCTATGGCACGTCACAAAGAGGTCGGCCTTGCCGCCGATACGATAGCTCGTATGACGCGCAAGGCGCTCGTCCTCAATCACATCCGTGTCGATCATGCCCGAGAGCGCCATGACGGCGTTAAACAGACCCATTAGACTTAAGCGTCTTTCATGGCAGTCAGATACTCAATGAACTCGGGACCGACGGTCGTAACGTCACCGGCACCCATAGTGAGCAGCAGGTCGCCCTCGCCCACCATCTGCTCGAGCTCCTGATTAAGCTCAAGACGGCTGGAACAGTACACGACCTCCTTGCCAGGATGCTTGGCGCGCACGGTATCGGCGAGCATCTTAGAGGTGACACCCGGAATGGGCATCTCGCCAGCCGAGAACACATCAATCAGCAGCAGTTTATCGGCATTGGCAAATGCATCGGCAAAGTCGTCGCACAGGGCCTGCAGGCGCGAATAGCGGTGCGGCTGGAACACGACGTCGACGTGCTTGTAGCCCAGCGACGAAGCGGCAGCGAGCGTCGCCTTGATCTCGGTGGGGTGATGGCCGTAATCATCGACCACGGTGATGCCATCGATATCGCCCACGTGGGTAAAGCGACGGCGGACGCCCTCAAAGCTCGAGAGCGCCTTGGCGGCGGCGTCGATATCAAGGCCCAGGACATGTGCGACGGTGAGCACCGCCGTGGCGTTGAGCATGTTGTGGCGACCGGGATTGCTCTTGATCTCCACAGCATGCTCAGTGCCGTCCTCAAAGCGAACGATAAAGTCACTCTGGATGCCCTTAACATCCGGGTGCATGCAGACGATGTCGTTGCTCTCGGCAAAGCCGTAGGAAAGCACGTGACGGCCCGTCGACTTGGCGAGCTCGACCAGATGCGGGTCCTCGCCGCAGACGATGACAGTGCCGTCCTCGCCCACCAGGCTCATGAATTTGGCGAAAGTCGCCTCGATCTCCTCGATACCCGAGTAGTGATCGAGGTGGTCGGCCTCGACGTTGGTCACAATGACTACGTTGGGGTTCAGGAACAGGAAGGAGCTGTCGGACTCGTCGGCCTCGGCGACAAAGTAGTCGCCCGAGCCGTTCTTGCCGTTCGTGTCATAGCCCTCGACGATGCCACCGATCAAGAAGCTCGGATCCAGACCCATGCGGTCGAGCATGGTGGCGCACATCGAAGACGTGGTGGTCTTGCCATGCGTGCCGGCAACAGCGACGGTGGTGTAGCCGTGGCCCAAAGCAGAGAGCATCTTGGCACGGGGCCACACGGGAATACCAAGCTCGCGAGCGCGCACGAGTTCAGGGTTGGACTCCGGAATAGCGGTGGAGACAACAACCACGTCGGGCTTGACGTCGTCGATCGTGGCGGCCTCATGGCCCACATGCACCTTCACACCAGCGCGGGTGAGCTGGCGGATATAACGTGACGTCTTAAGGTCGGAGCCGGTAACGGCATAACCGCGTTCGTGCAGAACGAGGGCGATGCCGCTCATGCCGGCGCCGCCGATACCGATAAAGTGGGCGCTCTTAAACTCGGGCGCGGAGGTTGCAGTCTGGGAATCAGCCATGTGCTCGTGTACTCCTTGCGTAAACACTGCCTGTAACCCGTTAACTGTACCGCACCTACCGCATCAGCGCGAGGACGACCGACGATATCCCGTCTAACTAACGCAAACCCTCTACCGCATCGGCCAGAAGAGCGGCGGCCCTATCCTGAGCCAGACCACGCGCCGCCTGACGCATGGCCTCGCGTGCCGCCGCATCATCGACCAGGTGCAGCAGCTCATCGGCAAAGGCAGAACCGTCGATATCGGCATCGGCGCAGAGCACGCCGGCCCCGGCGTCGACCAGATAACGGGCATTGGTGGTTTGGTGGTCGGCCGTCGCATGCGGATACGGCACGAGCACCGAGGGCACGGCGAGCGCAGCGATTTCGGCCACGCTCGATGCGCCCGAACGCGAGAGCACCAAATCGGCAGCAGCCAGCATATCGCCCATGTTGTCGATGTAGGGCAGGACGCGGTAACGCTTCGCCTCCTCGGGCGTCAGCGCCAAAGCGCGCTCGGTCTCCTCAAAGCCGTCGGCACCCGTCGAATGCAACACATAGAGGTTCTTGCGCGAAAGCAGCTCGTTTTTGAGCGAAACCACGCGCTCGTTGAGGTGCTGGGCGCCAAGTGAACCGCCAAAGACGAGCAGCAGCGTAGCGTCCTCGGGAACGCCAAGTGCTTTGCGGCCGCGAGCGCGATCGCCCTCGATCACCGAGCGACGTACGGGGTTGCCGGTCATGAGCACGTGGCCAGGGTCACCTTCGCGCTCAAAGACCGAACGCGCTGCCGGCACCGAGATGCACACGCGGGCGGCGTGGGAGTTCATCATCTTGTTGGCCAGGCCCGGAACAGAGTTCTGCTCATGCAGCAGATACGGAACGCCCGCGCCCTTGCACCACCCCAGCAGCGGAACCTCGACATAGGCACCGAAACCGATGGCAGCGTCGGGCTTGCCGACCTTTGAGAAATGACCAGCGAGCGCACGCTTGGCCTTGTTGACACGCCACAGCGAGGTCAGCGCCGTCCAAGGACGGGAGCGGTCGAAGCCCGTGACCGTGATGGGCACAAAATCAAACCCAGCCTCGGGGACCAGACGACCCTCGAGCTTGCGCGACTGGCCCACGAACACAACGTGGTGGCCACGATCACGCAGCTCTTCGGCCAAGGCGAGCGCGGGGTTGATGTGTCCTGCCGTACCGCCGGCTGCAATAGCAACGGTCATCTTATCGGTCATGGTAGTCCCTTCGTACACGCGGTCCCTGGTCGTCGGTGCGCAGACGCGCCGACGGGTCCGAGTTCAAATCGATTCGATTATATCCGCCGCCCGCATTGCGAGGAGTGGGGCGCTGAGGACGACCTTGCGGCGCCGTTCGCTGACCCGGGCGGGCTGCCGGCTCGGTCGCAGAGCCATCCAGGACGGTAAAACCGTTACGCGTAGATCGCTCGCCGCGCACGTGGGGCACGCCAGCGGTACTCTCATCCATAACGGCAAAGCTCTCGCGGCGACGGTCATACTCATCGCGCCGGGCGCTCTCGTACGAAACGCGCAGGATCAATCCGGCAAGCATAAGCGACACAATAATCGACGAACCGCCGTAGCTAATAAACGGCAACGGTTTGCCCGTCATGGGAAACACGTTGAGGATGCCCAACGCGTTAATCAAAAACTGCACCGCGAGAATGACCGCGGAGCCAGACGCCATAAGCGCGCCCCGACGATCGGTCGCCTGCTCGGCAATGCGAAACGCCGAATAGATCAGCATCGCAAACACCAAGAAGAACAGCACGGTTCCGACAAAACCGACTTCCTCGCCAATGATGGCCAGGATGTAGTCATTGTGCGCCTCGGGCAGATACGAGTACTTCATGGTTGAGTTGCCGATGCCACGGCCGAACAGACCGCCCGAGGCAAAGGCCATGATGGCAAGCGTGGCCTGATAGCCGTCACCATACTCGTCGGCCCAAGGGTTCAAGGCAACCTGAATACGCACCATACGGTACGGCTCTGCAACAAGCGCAATCACAATCACGAGAATGCCGAAGATTAGCACGCCGATGATAAATCTGGGGTCGAGACCCGCAAACAACGCCATGCACATGAGGGTCAACAGGATGATCAGGACAGTACCGAAATCGGGCTGGATAAAGATCAGAAAGAGCGAAATGCCCAAGTAGATGCCCATCTTGCGAAGGAATTCGTTGATGTTGCCACCGGGCGAAAAGAAACGATCAAGCATGATGGCCGAATACGCAATGGCAAATGGCTTTAAAAACTCGGAAGGCTGGAACTGAATGCCGGCAATGTTGAGCCAGCGCGTGGCGCCACGGCTGCCGCTACCCACCAAGAACACCAGAAACAGTAGCCCTATCATGCCTATGAGGAAGATCCTGAGCACGTCCTCCCCAAACCAGCTGTCCGGCAAAACGCGCACGATGGCAATCAGTGCCAGAACACCGACCACGGCAAACGCGGCCTGTCGACCCAGAAAAAACGTCGCCGAGCCATTCTCGTGCAGCGCCTCGACCGAAGACGCCGAGTACACCATCAGCAGGCCAAAGCATACCAAGGTAAACAAGCAGGCCATGAATATCAAACGGGGGCGCATGATACGGGCGGGAACGCCGGCAATATAGCGTTCGCTAAACGACTGCCCGCCGCGGCTGGAACGCGGTGTGGTGCGACGTGAGGAAGCACGGTCCGAGTCGGGCCTCCTCATACCTTGTCGGGGGCTCTCCTCTCTCACCGGCAACCCCTATTCCATTTGTGATTTCGCCGCAGCGGCAAGCTGAGCCACATAGTCCTTAAACACGCGGCCGCGCTCCTCATAGCCCGAGAACTCATCGAACGAAGAGCAGGCAGGAGAAAGTAAGATCACGTCACCACGGCTCGACAACGAACGGGCAACGTCCACGGCGTCGCGTAGGTCATCCGCCTGGGCGATATCCACATCGCCATCGACATCGGCCTCGTCCATAGCGGCGGTGAAGCGCTCGCGCGCATCGCCAAAGCAGACGACCGAGCGTACGTTATCCATAACAACGCGCGCGAAGTCCGTGAGCGGCGTGCCCTTATCGTGGCCGCCGAGCAGCAAGATCACGTCGTCATCGGGAAATGCCGTCAGTGCCTTCTCGACCGCATCGGTGTTGGTCGCCTTGGAATCGTTGACGTAGCGCACGCCGTCAATCTCGCCACACGGCTCCACGCGGTGCTCGAGCGGCTGGAACGAGGCCAGACCGCGGCAGACACCGTCGACATCGGCACCGACTGCCAAGGCAGCCGTAGCAGCGCACAGGGCATTGATAACATTGTGATGGCCCGAGATCTTGAGCTCGGATGTAGCGATGAGCGGGGTCTCGACGCCCTTCAGACGCACGATCATCTTGCCATCGCGCACAAAGGCGGCATCCTCGCCCTCAGGCTCGTCAAAGGCAACCTTGCAGATGCGACGACCCGGCGTGTAGATGTACTCATCGAACTCGTGAATGCCGGCGTCTTCGACGTCGACAACCGCCAGATCGTCATCGACCATATTGTCAAACAGTTTGATCTTGGCAAGCGCGTAGTTCTTATGACTCTTATGCCAGCCCAAGTGGTCGGGAGTGATGTTGAGCAGCACCGCCACGCGAGGGTGGAGCTCGGTGGTCGTAGCAATCTGATAGCTCGAGAGCTCAGCCACAAACCACTCGTTGTGGGCTCGGCCGTCAATCTCGTTGACCGGTGGCTCGCCTATGTTGCCGACAGCAACGCTGGCCTCGCCGGCAGCCTTGAGCAGATAATCAGTCAGCGACGTGGTGGTCGTCTTGCCGTTGGTGCCCGTAACGGCAATCCAGTTATCGGGCGACAGGCGATAGGCAAACTCGGGCTCACCCATAATCTGGGCGGCATGCTCGCGCCCGGCCTTAAAGAAGCCCGAGAACTCCGAGATGCCCGGGCACGTCACGCATACGTCATAGGCGCCCTCGACCTGTTCGGTCCCATAGACAAACGACGCACCAGCAGCCTCGAGCGCACGCGTGGCGTCATTGGGCTCAGAGGTGCCGCCGCCATACACGGTAACGGCGCTTACGCGCTCGGGATGTGCCAGCGCCCAGCGGGCGACATCGAGACCGGATTTGCCCTGACCCAAAACGAGCAGGCTAAAGACATCAGCAAGAGGCATGAAAGACCACTATCCCAACTGGAAGAACAAAGCAAGGCCAACGGCACCAAAGGCCGCAGCGATAATCCAAAAACGGATGACGACCTTGGTCTCGGCCCAGCCCTTCTTTTCGAAATGATGATGGATGGGCGCCATAAGGAAGACGCGCTTGTGCGTAAAGTGGAAGTAGACAACCTGAATCATGACCGACAGGGTCTCAACGATAAACAGGCCGCCGATGATGAGGGAGACGACCTCGGTGTTGGTCATGATGGACGTGCAGGCAAACGCGGCGCCCAGGGCAAGCGAGCCGGTATCGCCCATAAAGATGCTCGCCGGATAGCAGTTGAACCACAGAAAGCCCAAGCAGGCACCGGCACACGCGGTGCAGAAGATGGACAGGTTCACGTCTCCGTGCAAAAACGCCATGGCAGCCATGGCGAGCATGGCAATCATGGAGGTGCCACCAGCAAGACCGTCAAGGCCATCGGTCAGGTTCACGGCATTAGAAAGACCGGCGATCATCAGCCAGCAAAAGACAATGTAGAGCCACGGGAACGAAAGGCCGCAGATGGTGGTCGAAAGAACACCGAGGTCAATCGTCAGGCCGCCGGGAAAACGAATCTCGGGGGCGACGCCGCACCAGTTGACGGCAAGTACCGTAAAGGTGACACAGATAATGGTTAGGCCGATCATCTTGGCATGAGGCGTCAGACCGAGCGAGCGCCCATGCGTAACGGAGGTCAGGTCGTCGATCAGGCCCAGCACGCCGGTCGCCAGCGTGGCGAGGAGCACGAGCACGAGCTCGGTGGTGAGCTTGCCCATCAGCAGGCAGGTCAGCGATATCGCGACGAGGATGACAACACCACCCATGGTGGGCGTTCCCTGCTTAACCAAATGACGCTTGGGACCGTCGGCACGAACCTGCTGGCCGATACCCTCGACCTTGAGTAGCTTGATCCACCACGGCATGAGCAGCAGCGCAATGGCAGCGGCGATGCCAAGCCCCAAAAAAGCCTGATACGTTGGATACGAGGGATTGCCGAACATGGGCTAGCACACACCTTCCACAAAGCGGTCGAGCTCAACAAAGCGGGAACCCTTGACCAGTACAACATCATGTTTTTCAAGCGCGCCGCCCATGCGGTCGAGCACCTGCTGATAATCGGAGAACACCTGGATGCGGTCCTCGTCCATGCCCATCATGCGCGCGGCATCGGCCATAAGCTGGGCCAGCTCACCACCCACGAACGCCAGCATGTCGAGCTTCTTGGCGGCGGCATAGGCGCCCACGAGCTCATGCATGCGAGGAGCCTCATCGCCCATCTCGCCCATCTCGCCCAGGATCGCCATGCGAGACCCCGTGCACGAAAGCGAGCACAGCAGATCGAGGCCAGCAGCCATGGATTCGGCACTGGCGTTATAGGAATCGTCGATGACGCGGGCACCGCTCTTGGCGCGCTTAATCTCCTGGCGGTGACCGGTGATCGTGAGGCCCCTAAAGGCAGTATCGATCTGCTCGGGCGTCACGCCCAGGCGATAGGCAACCGCGGCGGCCTTAACGGCATTAGGAACGGACTGCACGCCGGGGATGGCAAGCATGGTATCGATTGTCTCGCCCTGACCAAAATCGAGAGTAAAGACCGGACGGCCCTCGTCATCAACTCGAATGTCGCGGGCACGGACCTCATCATCGTCCGAGACGCCGGCCAGCATCACGTCGATACCAGCAGGCTGGGCGAACGTATCGCGAATGAACGGCGTAAAGTCGTCCTCGCCGCCCAAAACCAGCAGCGGTAAGAAGTCGCCAGCGGCGCACATACCCTGGACAATCTCGGCCTTAGCGCGGGCGATGTTCTCGCGGCTGCCCAAAATGCCGATGTGAGAGGTACCAATCTTGCTCACGATGGCAAGGTTGGGATTGGCGGACTGGGACAGGCGCTCAATCTCGTGGAAATGGTTCATGCCCATCTCGAGCACCAGAACCTCGGTATCGGCCGGAGCGGAAAGCACCGTGAGCGGCATGCCGATCAGGTTATTGAAATTGCCCTTGGTGGCCCAGACACGATAGCGCTTGGCGAGCACGGCGGCGAGCACGTCCTTGGTCGTCGTCTTGCCGATGGAACCGGTAATGCCAACGACCAGGCAGCCAAGCTCCAGACGGTACGCGTGCGCCAAACGCAGCAGAAACTCCTCGGGATCATCGGTCAGCAAGATGGCACAGCCCTTGTCCTGCGCCAGCGAGACCAGCTCAGCCTCGGGCTCACGCGTCATCACGACGGCGCCGGCACCCGACTGGACGGCACGGGAAGCAAAATCATTGCCGTCGACGTTTTCACCGGGAAAGGCGACGAAAATCGTCCCTTCCTCGACCTGACGCGAGTCGATAACGCACCCGCGGCATACCCGATCGGCTTCTCCCGTCACGGTTCGGGCCCCTGTTGCGACCGCGAGGTTGTTGACGGCGATCTCTATCATTGCAGCTCCCCTGTAAACCTAATAATGCTATCGGCGTATTGTATCCCAGCGCCGCGCATGCGTGGTGCAGGGCATGTGAACACCCCTCATATGGGACAACAAACCACGCCCCAAAGATTGTAACCCCCTACCTCGTGCGCGGGATACCCAGCACGTCGAGCGCGTTGGCCATAATGGACTGGAACGGCACCGCAGCGGCATCTGAACCGCTCGGCGTTCCGTCGAGCGTGATATAGCACAGTACCTTGGGCGATTGTGCCGGTGCAAAGCCCATAAAGGACGACATGTAGTTCTCCTTGAGGTAGCCGCCGTTCTCGTCGGCACGTTCGGCCGTACCGGTCTTACCCGCCACGTCATAGCCGTCAACCGCGCCGCCAACGCCCGTTCCCTCGGACACGACCGTCTGCATGCACGATGTCACCTGGGATGCGGCGTCCTCAGAAATCGCGCGTTCGCCTTCGCCCCAGTCCTTCTCGTCGCCTTTGCTGGACTTATAGAAGTGCGGGGTCATCATCACGCCGCCGTTGGCGATGCCGCCCACGGCACGTGCAATCTCAATCGGCGAGACGGACAGCGCCTGTCCAAAGCTCATCGAGCCCAGCGTGGCGCCGTCATACTGGTCACGCTCCTTGACGATGCCCAGGCTCTCGCCCGGAAAATCGACACCGGAGCTGTGACCGATGCCCCACTTGTCCACATAGGCGGCAAAGTCGTCGGCACCGATCTTGCGCCCCACCAGGACAAAGCCCACATTGGACGAACGGCGCATCATCTCGCGCACATCCATGGTCATGCCATAGTCGCGCTTGTCGGCATCGGTAACGGTATCGTCGCCCACCTTGATGCTCGCCGGCACCTCAAACGACGTACTCGATCGCACGACACCCAAGTCGAAGCCGGCGCCCGCCACGAGCGTCTTAAAGACCGAGCCGGGCTCGTAGGCGTCGGTGACCAGGCGCAAGTTCATATCCTCGGTCTTGGCGTTTTCCAGATCGGTCTGGTCGTAAGTCGGATACGAGCAGGCTGCCAAGATCTCGCCTGTCGTAGGATCGGTGACCAGCGCCGAGCCGTTCTTGGCCTTAGTCTTCTCAACTGCCTCTGCCAGGGCATCCTCGGCCGCTCGCTGGATATTGACGTCGAGCGTCGTCACGATATCAACGCCGTCGACCGCAGCCACCTTTTTATAGGCACCGCCCGCGATATAGCTGCCGTCTCTCGCGCGCTCGCGCACAAGAGAACCGTTCGTGCCGGTCAGAAGCTTGTTGTATTGCTTTTCGAGACCCGTCAAGCCGTCGTTGTCTACATTCACTACACCCAGCACCTGCGATGCCAGATTGCCGTATGGATATACGCGCTTCATGGCCTGCTCAAAAAGCACGCCGGGCAGGCTCTTCTTCTCCAGCGCCGCAGCATCGTCTTCGTCCACCTGGCGCTTGATATACACCCAGGTGCCATCGGACTCGACGAGCTTGCGGCAGGTCTTTTTATCGATTCCAGTTGCCTTGACCAGCGCCGACACCGTCTTGTCGACATCCTCGACAAGCTGCGGGTTCACGGCGATGTTGCGACATTCGACCGACGACGCCAGCACGTTACCGTTGCGGTCATAGATGGTGCCACGTTTGGCATAGAGGGTCTGTGCAAGCAGGCGGCGCGCATCGGCACGCTCGCGCAGTTTATCGGCTTCGACAATTTGATAGTCGGCAAGGCGAAAGACGCCCAGGCCCAAGCCAAACCCAATGAATCCCATGACGGCTTTGCGGCGAGGCAGAGGCGCGCCTGTGAGCCATTCGGTCGACGAACTCTTGCGCGACCTGTTGTTATGCACTTGAGGGCCGCCCGAGCCGCGAAGTCGCGACGCCGGGTCGTTGCCACGGGACTGCCCGGCGTTGTAAGATTGCCGACCCGTTCCTTGATAACCAGAACGTCCCCGCGACGAGGGACGTCCAGAACCGCGGCCCCCATCGGAACCGCGGCGATAGTCATTTGTCATACTCAGCTACCGTCTTGCTACTGAGCGGTCGCGGTCGCGTTGGCGCCCGCGGCTGCATCCTGCGAAAAGTCAAGTGTAACGCTCTCGCTGGGCTCCACCATGCCATAAGCGCCCGCAAGGTCGCGAATGCGCGTGTCGGCGCCATAGACCGAATGCATGACCTCCAGGTCGGAGCTCTCATCGGTCGCCTTTTCGAGCGTGTTGGTAAGCTCGGCGTTGCTGTTGAGCACCTGGGCCGTAACGCCGGCGAGCGCCACGCGGGCGACGCCGATCGTCATGAAGATAGCCGCAATGATGCAAAACGTTTTAAGAACGCTCATGAAAACCGGGCTTACCGCCTGGTTTGCCTGACGGCCCGCGCCCGTGTAGACATCAAAGCGCGGCGTGCGCTGCTCACGAGGAGCAACGGGGGCCTGCGGCGTCTCACGATAGGCGGGCATGGCGTTCATATCATAGGCGAGTGCTGCGCTTGAAGTGTTGTAGCCCATGATATGCCGCCTCCCATCCCGAGTACGTTGGTAGTGTGTTTAAGCTTCGTTTATGGTGCGAGCGGGAGGTCCAATATCGCGCGGTCGCGCCTACAGACGCTGCGCCACGCGGATTTTGGCTGATCTCGCCCGAGGGTTGCGCTCAACCTCATCAGGCTGGGCAACCAAGGGTTTGCGGGTGATGACCTTGAGTATCGGCACGTTGCCGCACACGCACACCGGAATCTCCGGCGGACACGTGCACCCCTGGCTCATCTCCTTAAAGTGGTTCTTTACGATACGGTCCTCGAGCGAGTGATACGAGATGACGCAGATACGTCCGCCCGGGTTGAGCCACCTGGTGGCGGCATCAAGCCCTCGTTCGAGCACATCGAGCTCGTGATTGACCTCGATGCGAATGGCCTGGAAACTTTTCTTGGCCGGGTGTCCGCCATGCCGACGAGCGGCAGCCGGGATACCCGCCTTGATGATCTCGACAAATTGGCCGGTGGTTTCGATCGGTTCTTGCTCGCGGCGGCGCACGATCTCGCGCGCGATCTGCGAGGCGAACTTCTCTTCGCCGTAGACGCGTAGAATCCGGGCGAGGTCGTGTTCGTTATAGGTGTTGATGACCTCAGCTGCGTTTAAGGTGTTATTACCCGGATCCATCCGCATGTCCAATGGGGCGTCCTCGTTATACGAAAAGCCCCTGCCAGGGATATCGAGTTGCGGCGACGAAACGCCCAAATCGAACAGGAAGCCATCGACCCCGGGCACCTCGGCCGAGCAAAGCAGCTCGTCCAAGTCGCCGAAGTTGCCCTTCAGCAGCTGGTGCGGAACGCCGGGAACCTCGCGGTCCAAACGGGCGCCAGCGGCCTCGAGGGCCATGTCGTCCTGATCGACGCCGAGCAAAAGGCCCGTCTCCCCCACCTGCGCGGCCATCTTTACCGAATGGCCGGCACCCCCAAGGGTGCAATCGCAGACAACGGAGCCGCTCTTTAGCCGCAGCGACTCAAGCACTTCGCCGAGCATGACAGGTTCATGCCGATATTCTTGTGTCAAGATCCCACGCTCCATCCGTTACCCGTGCCTTGCCCTTACGAGAAGAAGAGGTCCAGCAGGGCCTCATCGTCATCGTCCTCATCGGCCGCGGCGCGATCCCAAACCTCAAGGTGGTCGTAGTTGCCCACAACCGTGACCTCGCGGTCGAGGTTCGCCTGCTTGCGGAGAGGCTCGGAAAGACCGATACGACCGGCACTGTCCACATCCATCGACGTGGTGCGCTTGTTGATCGCCCTCATGAGCTTCTGGTCATTAATGTCACGCGGGTTAAAACCCTCGTGGCCCTCACGACCCGCGAAGAGTCCTTCGACCCACTTATCGAAGGCCTCGGCAGAGAACACGTACAGAGCATCGACATCCAGGGCTTTGAACACGCGAACGTGCTCTCCAAGCTCCTCGCGAAGGGGTGCAGGCAGGGACAGACGACCTTTTGCATCGAGATTGCGCTCGTATGCACCAGTCATTCCCATGTGCGCCCTCCCCTCGGTTACTCAGATGGCACGTACGCGGGGAACCACCCCGCCTGTCGACGTCATTAATAATATGGGGAACCGCCCCATTTTTCAACACCTTTCCCCACCCCTTCCCCCACCCCGCCCCACTACTCCACCCACCATATATTGCAAAACACCCCCGAGCATATGTTCGAAAACACAATATGTTGTGTTTACAGCAAAGGCGGGATGCCACCTGTGGCACCCCGCCTTTCAACCTCAACCTTCAAGTTGACCTTGAGGCGATTTTTGCGTCCTTTTACATGGCGTTCACATCGCCCCCAAACTCCCCCACCCAAGGCACGTGCGGCCCACCACCGCGACGACAAGTGGCGAAAAATGGGACGGGCCCCAGATTGCCCATGCGCGCGCAAAAGCACGCCGCAGCAATCTGGGGCCCGTCCCCAAATACCTATAAATATGCAGGCCAGCGATGTGTTAACGATGCGCCAGCGGGTGCGCCGCCAGATAGACCTCGGTCAGTTGCGTGCGGTCGACATGCGTGTAGACCTGCGTGGTCGAAATATCGGCATGGCCCAAAATCTCCTGCAGCACACGCAGGTCGGCACCGCCCGCGAGCATGTGGGTGGCAAAGGAGTGGCGCAAGGTATGGGGATGGAGCCCCACCAGCCCCACCTGACGCCCATACCGCTCGCATATCGCATGCACGGCCTGGCGCGACAGGCGACGTCCGTTCTTATTTAAAAAGACCGCCGAGGTCTCGGTTCCGCGGGCATGGGCCGCCAAGCGAGAACGTCCCTCAGTTACATAGAGCATCAGAGCTCGCGCCGCGCTTCCCACCAGCGGGGACAGGCGTTCCTTTGAGCCCTTACCGCGAACGAGTACAAAGCCATCGTCAATATGGATATCGCCCACATCGAGCCCCACCAACTCGCTCACACGCAAACCGCATCCGTAGAGCACTTCCAAGATGGCATGGTCGCGCAAGCCCATCTCGCCCTCGGGGAAATCTTGATCGAGCAGAGCCGAGACATCCTCCACCGATAGATACTCCGGCAAACGCTCAGCCTTTTTAGGCAGGCGCAACGCCGCCGTTGGATTTTGGGCTACAGCCCCATCGCGCACCAAAAAGGCATGCAGGCCCTTCACGGCTGCAAGCGCACGCTCCACCGAGGCATCGGAATAGCCCCCATCGCGACGGTCGGCGACAAAGCCCTCCACGACCTGACGAGTCACCTCTTCAAAAGACACAATACCCGCCCGCTCCAGATAGGCGCAGTACGTCGTCAGGTCACGACGATAGGCCGCAATCGTGTTGCGCGCCAAACCCCGCTCGACCGCGAGGTAATCGAGATACTCCCCCGCCGCCACGGCGAGCGACGAGGGAGTAGCTTCGGTATGTTCCTTATTCGCCGGCACCCTTAGTCCGTAGCGAGGTTCATGGGCGTCACCTGCAGACGGTCGACACCCTCGTGCTGGCCGATCGAAGCGCGTACGAACTCGCGGAACAGCGGCTGCGGGTTGGTCGGGCGGCTCTTGAACTCGGGATGAGCCTGGGTTGCCACATACCACGGATGCACGTCGCGCGGCAGCTCGACCATCTCGACCAGGCGCTCGTCAGGCGACAGACCCGAGATAACCAAACCGGCGTCCTCGAGCTGGTCGCGGAAGGCGTTGTTGAACTCAAAGCGGTGACGGTGACGCTCGTAGACGAGTTCCTCGCCATATGCCTCGCGAGCAAGGGTATCGGCGGCGAGCTTGCACGGATAGGCGCCCAGGCGCATGGTGCCGCCCTTCTCGGTCACGTCCTCCTGCGAGCTCATCAGATCGATGACGCTAAACGGGCCGTCCGGATCGAACTCGGAGGAGCTGGCGCCGGCAAGGCCGACGACGTTGCGGGCGAACTCGCACACGGCCACCTGCATACCCAGGCAAATGCCCAGATACGGAATCTTGTGCTCACGGGCAAACTCGGCCGCGAGGATCTTGCCCTCCAGGGCGCGCTTGCCAAAGCCGCCGGGGACCAGGATGCCCGAGGCGTCGCCCAGAACCTCGGAGACATTCTGCTCGTCGAGGCTCTCGCCGTCGACTAGCTGGACGTCCACATGGCGATCGTAGAAGACGCCCGCATGGTGCAGGGCCTCGATAACCGACAGGTACGCATCGGGCAGCTGCGTGTACTTACCCACGACGGCGATCTTCACCTTGTCGGCGTGATGGTTGGCGTGATTCTGTTTGCGCAGGAACTCGTTCCACTCGCTCATGTCGCGCTCACGCGGGTCCAGACCCAGGCGCTCGCAAATGCGCAGGTCAAAGTCCTGCTCGGCAAGCAGCTGCGGAACATCGTAAATGCTCGCGCAGTCCTCGTTGGTAAAGACGCAATCGGTGTCGACGTCGCAGAAGCTTGCGATCTTTCCGCGGATAGCGTCATCGATATGGTGGTCGGAACGCAGCACGATGATATCGGGCTGGATGCCAAAGCTGCGGAGCTCCTTGACGGAATGCTGCGTGGGCTTGGTCTTGACCTCGTGGGCGGCGGCGATATAGGGAACGAGCGACACGTGGATGTAGCAGACGTTCTCGGGGCCGGCCTCCTTGCGGTACTGACGGATGGCCTCGACAAACGGCTGCGACTCGATGTCGCCGATCGTGCCGCCCAGCTCGGTGATGACCACATCGGAGCCGGTCTGCTCCTCAATGCGGCGGAACTTGTCCTTAATGGCATTGGTGACGTGCGGAATCACCTGCACGGTGCCGCCCAAAAAGTCGCCGCGACGCTCGCGGGCGATTAAGCTTTTGTAGATGGCACCGGTCGTAAAGTTGGAATCGCGGGTCAGGTTCTCATCAATAAAGCGCTCGTAATGACCCAGGTCCAGGTCGGACTCGTAACCATCCTCGGTAACGAAGACCTCACCATGCTGGAACGGGCTCATGGTACCGGGGTCGACGTTCAGATACGGGTCGGCCTTCTGCATCGTTACTTTGTAGCCACGCGACTTGAGCAGACGGCCCAGCGAGGCCGCGGTAATACCCTTGCCCAGGGACGAAACCACGCCACCGGTTACGAACACATGCTTGGTCATATTGAGTTACCTGCGCTTCCCGTAGAAGTTGTTTATCCACATCTTACGGGTCTTCATTGTAATACTCGCGCCGCGGACCGTTCGCAATTTTTCTCGCGTGCGATTGCATTTCTCAATCTTGAAACAAAACGCCGCCCGGTTTCCCAGGCGGCGTCGCTATGGCAAGGGTTACATGCTGCTATCGATTAGCAACCGCGTCCTCAAGCATTTCTTGAACGAGCATGCCGGTACGGACGCCCTCAAGATACCATTCGCCACGCTCGGTGAGGCAAATGCCATTTGCAAGCTGACCGCCGTCGTCGCTATAACGCGAGACGACATCAATCATGCCTTCGGAATCCAAGCGATCGATTGCGGCGCGGGCACGATACGGCGAAACCCCCACGCGCTCGGCAAGCGTTTTGCGCGAGAAACCATACGGCCCGCCATTGTCTTCGGTTTGCTGGTCGATCTCCATCAACACCAGCACCTCGACACGCTTCATATCGTTGACACTCGCACGACCCTTGCCCGCCATAGCAGCCTCCTCAAACCGAGCACGAGCATCTAACGCGCCGTGCGCGACCGACACACCTCACGATGGAAGGTAATATCCATCATGCGGCATCCCGCTAAGGATGAAACAGTTACGGTTATTGTATACCGCTCAAATTGTTTCTAGGCAGGTAAACAGCTATTTTTCGCCGAAATAGACGCTTTATTGATCAAAAAGCCGTACCGGGCGCTAACCCGATACGGCCAAAATGCAATGCAATTACCGCGGTGCTTCAAACTTAGCGATGGAAGAAACCGCGGCGCTCAAACTTGGGCTCGCAGCACACGTTGATGCCCAACTTGCGCAGTACCGTCTCGTCCGTCGGCGAGATAATCACGCTAAAGAAGGCATCGCAACCGCGCAGCTGCTCCAGGCCCGAAAGGACGCGAGCGGCCGTCTCACTCGTGGCCGAGGTGATCGACAGCGCCATAAGCGTCTCGTCGGTGTGGAGGCGCGGGTTTTTGCTGCCCAGGAAATGCGTCTTGAGCTTGCTGATGGGCTCGATCGCCTCATCGCTAATGACCTCGAGCTCAAGGTCGACGCCCGAGACATGCTTGAGGGCGTTCATAATGAGCGAACTTGCGGCGCCCAGGCGCGTGGAGGTCTTACCGGTCACCACGGAGCCATCGGGCATGACCATGGCACCCACGGGACCACCCGTCAGCTGCTCCCTGGTGAGGGCCGCCGAGCGCGCCGGTGAGTAGTTCTTATCGATGCCGGCTTTCTTCATAATAATCTTGAGACGGTCGACTTGCTCATCGCCCACGCCGGTACGGCGCACATTTTCGACCGCGGTAAAGTAGCGGCGGACGATCTCCATCTTGGAAGCGTCGCGGCAGGCATCGTCATCGGTGATGGCAAAACCGACCATATTGACGCCCATGTCCGTAGGGCTCTGGTAGGGGCTCTTGCCCAGGATCTTTTCCATCAGGGCACGGACTACCGGGAAGGCCTCGACGTCGCGGTTGTAGTTGACCGTGGTCTTGTTGTAGGCCTCCAGGTGGAAGGAGTCGATGATGTTGGCGTCATCGAGGTCTGCCGTGGCGGCCTCGTAGGCAATATTGACCGGATGCGTAAGGGGCAGATTCCAAACCGGGAAGGTCTCGAATTTGGCATAGCCGGCGGCCGTGCCATGCTTGTGCTCGTGATAGAGCTGAGACAGGCAAGTGGCGAGCTTGCCCGAGCCAGGGCCGGGCGCCGTCACGACAACGAGCGGTCGGGTGGTCTCGACAAACTCGTTCTTGCCATAGCCGTCGTCGGACACAATCAGATCGACATCGTGCGGATACCCCTCGATGGGATAGTGCAGCTTGGCGGGAATACCGAGCGCGTTCAGGCGGTTGCGGAACACATCGGCAGCGGGCTGTCCAGCGTACTGGGTGATGACCACGGCCGCGACAGCAAAGCCGTTGCCGCGGAACAGGTCAACCAGGCGCAGCACATCCTCGTCATAGGTAATGCCAAGGTCACCACGAGCCTTGTTTTTCTCGATATGGTTCGCGTTGATCGCGATGATAACCTCTACATCGTCGGCGATGCTCTTGAGCATGCGGAACTTGCTGTCCGGCTCAAAACCCGGTAGCACGCGGCTGGCATGATAGTCATCGAACAGCTTGCCGCCAAACTCCAAATACAGCTTGCCGCCAAACTGCGAGATGCGCTCCTTAATGTGAGCAGCCTGCAGCTCGATATACTTCGCGTTGTCGAAACCCTGGCGCATGTATGGCTCCCGTCCCGTTTCGTAAATTAAGTTCCTACGCGATTATAACGGAGCCTGCCCTCCCCGATGCCCAGGCCATCAACAGGCACCAACCAAACACGCCATCGATAAGTTGCGGTGAAATAGCTCCTGTTTAACCCCTCAAGACGGCCAAAAGGGGAACTATTCCACCGCAACTTCCCCTTTTGGCGCAAAGTAACCTGACCCCTTTGCACCAACAGCAGAAACGTCGCGGGCAGAGAACGGACAGCGAACAGACACCAGAGCGAGCAAGCCGCCCCCTGCGCCAACAATGGCAGCGCCGCAGGTTGAGCATAAGTCAGCGAAAGCCCACCAGAGCGAGCAAGGTGACGTGAAAGAGGAGGGCATAGGCCTTTTGGCCATGCCCGACGATTGAACGTCAGATTGCCGCTCTGGCGGGCTCGCAGCGTCGAGTGGTTCCGGCGTTTGGTAAAACGCCGGAACACAAGAGCGCCCCCTCCCGCGCACGGAACGGGAGGGGGCTAAAGGTAGGAGTCTACCGGTGGGTTTACCCCACCGGAAAGACGATGACCAGGTGATCCGTTATAGGATCGTCAAGGTTCCGTGGGGTACCCAAGGGGTACTTAGAGCATCACGCAGGCGACGGTCAGAATGATGGCGCAGACGACGGAGAGAGCGACGATGAGCTTAAGGGCAAACTTGAGCCAGGTCGTCCACTCGATCTTAGCCAGAGCGAGACCGCCCATGATGGCACCAGAGGTCGGGGTGAACAGGTTCACGACGCCGATGGCGGCGGAGAAGATCATGACCATGACCTCGGGCGAGAAGCCGAGCTTAACAGCCAGCGGTCCCATGATGGGCATGGAGACAGTAGCCATACCGGAGGTCGAGGGGATCAGGAAGGACAGGCCGAAGTAGACCAGGAAGCTCATGGGAGCGAAGATCACGCCGGACAGGCCAGCCAGAGCATTGGCGGCAGCGTCGAGGACGTAGACGTCGAGGCCGGTGCTAGCCATGAGGACGGAGATACCACGGGCGAGAGCGATGACGAGGACAACGGACATCATGTCGGCAGCGCCGGTGATGAAGGTGTTGACGATCTGCTTCTCGGACAGGCCACCGATGATACCGATCAGGACAGCCATGAGGAAGAACCAGGTGGAAGCCTCATCGAAGTACCACTGGCCAATGGGCAGGCCGGTGATCAGGGCAGACCAGCCCTGAACGATGGCGTTACCGTCGGCGTCATAGACGGCGCCAGCATCGAAGAAGTTGGCGACGCCCTCGTTGAGATCGGCCAGCGGGATGAAGCCGACGATCATGACGACGAAGGTGAAGGCAAAGGCGATCAGAACACCCTTCTGACGACCGGTGAGCTTGACCTCCTTGTTAACCTCGGAAGCAGCCTTGCCGTGAGCCTCTTCGGCGTCCTTGAGCTCCTGCATCGAAAGAATGGTGGAACCCTTGTCAGCCTTGACCTTCTTGGCATAGCTCATGACGAAGAAGATGGACATAGCGGTGGTAACAATCCACAGGACGGCACCGAGGCCGATGATGATGGACTGGTTGACCTCAATGCCAACGCCAGTCAGAGCGTCAACGGCAGCACCGACGGCAAACGGGTTAACCGTGGAGCCGAGGCAGCCGCAGCCAGCGCCGAGCAGGACGGTAGCAGCGCCGACCATGGGGTCGAAGCCAGCAGCCATCATGGTGGCGGCGAGCAGGGCGTAGAAGGGAACGGTCTCCTCGCACATACCATAGGTGGTACCACCGAGGGAGAAGATGAGCATCAGCACGGGAATGAGCATGATCTCATTGCCCTTAAGCTTCTGCACCAGAACAGCAATGCCGTTGTCCAGGGCGCCGGTCTCGGTCATCATGCCGAGGAAGCCGCCGAGGATCATAACGAAGAGGCAGACGGGCAGAGCGTCAGCGAAGCCCTTGACCGGGGCGGTGCAGAAATCGCTCAGGCGGGCAGCGGTAACCTCGCCACCGGACGTACCGGAGACGATAACGGTAACAACCGCGACGATTGCCAGCAGAGCAAGAAGAATGGTGAACGATGAAGGCATACCGCGCTTTTTCTTAGCGGTCTCAGTCATAGTTCTCATCCCCCCTTCATAAATCATTTACTGATCTCGCCCGAAGCGGCTCTTCCGTGCCGTGCATGTCGCTCGGTGCGAGATTTTTACCAGACAAAAGCGCTCGGGGTGCGCAGCAATGCACCCCGAGCGAGATGCTAGATGCTCTTACTTGAGCGTGGCGTACATGACAGCCTTGATGGTGTGCATGCGGTTCTCGGCCTCGTCGAAGACCTTGGAAGCAGGGCTCTCGAAGACCTCGTCGGTGACCTCCTGCTCGGTGATGCCGAACTGCTCGCACTTCTCGGCGCCAATCGTGGTGTTGGTGTCGTGGAAGCTGGGCAGGCAGTGCAGGAAGATGGCACCCGGGTTGGCCATAGCCATGACCTCAGAAGTAACACGATACGGGGTGAGCTGAGCGATGCGCTCGGCCCAGACCTCGTCGGGCTCGCCCATGGAGACCCACACGTCGGTGTAGAGAACGTCGGCACCGGTGACGCCGTCCTTGACGTCGGTGGTCAGCTTGATGGTGCAGCCGTTGGCCTCGGCGATGGGCTTGCAGGCCTCGATGACGTCGTCAGCGGGCATGCACTCCTCGGGGCCGCAGGCCACAAAGTTCATGCCGAGCTTGGAGCAGACGACCATGAGGGAGCGAGCGACGTTGTTCTTGCAGTCGCCCATGAAGACGAGGGTCTTGCCCTTGATGTCGTAGTTGAAGTTCTCCTGGACGGTCAGGATGTCGGCGAGCATCTGGGTGGGGTGCCACTCGGTGGTCAGACCGTTCCACACGGGCACGCCGGACTTAGCGGCAAGCTCCTCGACGTCGTCCTGGGCAAAGCCACGGAACTCAATGCCGTCATACATGCGGCCGAGAACGCGGGCGGTGTCCTCGATGGACTCCTTCTTGCCCATCTGCGACGAACCCGGATCGAGGTAGGTGACGCCCATGCCCAGATCCATGCCGCCAACCTCGAAGGCGCAGCGGGTACGAGTGGAGGTCTTCTGGAAGAGCAGAACGATGTTCTTGCCCTCGAGATAACGGTGCGGAACGCCAGCGCGCTTCATGTCCTTGAAGTTCTTGGAGAGCTTGAGCAGGTACTCGATCTCCTCGGTGGTGAGGTCGAGGAGCTTGAGGAAGCTACGGCCGGAGAGGTTAACACCCATGGTTCGTTTCCTTTCGAAGAAATGAATTACGTAAGTATTAGTGTTGCCCGTTTGACGGGCGAAACCGGTGCGGTTGTAGGGGGACCGCACCGGAAACGGAAAGACTTAGAGGTCCTCGCGCCAGAAGGGCATGCTCATGCAGCGCGGGCCGCCGCGGCCGCGGGAGAGCTCGGCGGAGGGCACGACGAGAAGGTCCAGGCCCTCCTTGTACAGCACGTCGTTGGTGACGGTGTTGCGGGCGTAGACGCAGATCTTGCCGGGCTCGACGCACAGGGTGTTGGAGCCGTCGTTCCACTGCTCGCGGGAGGCCGCGATCGGGTCGCCGCCGCCGCAGGGGATCAGCTTGACCTGGTCGACGCCGGTGGCGTCCTCCAGGACGTGCTCGAGGGTGTCCTCGATCAGGCGGATGTTCACGTCGCCCGGGTTCTTGCCGGCGGTCAGCTCGTAGACGCGCAGGGTGCCCATGATGGCGGGGTGGATCGTGAACTTATCGACGTCGATCTGGGTGAAGACCGTGTCGAGGTGCATGAAGGCGCGCGAGACGGGGATGTCGAAGGCCAGGATGCGCTCGACCTTGGAGTCGGAGTTCCAGAAGATGTTCTGGGCCATGACGTCGATGGCGGCCGCCTGGGTGCGCTGGGAGATGCCGACGGCGAGGGTCTTCTCGTTGATGTTCAGCACGTCGCCGCCCTCGGTGTGGAACTGGCAGTCGCGGCGGAAGTACAGGGAGACGTCCTTGTAGTCGGGGTGGTACTTGAAGACGTACTTGCCGTACAGGGTCTCGCGGTTGCGGGTGACCGAGTACATGCGGTTGAGGTTGACGCCCTCGCCGACGACCGCGAACGGGTCGCGGGTGAAGTAGAGGTTGGGCATCGGGTCGATGATCAGGTCGGACTCGGACTCGGAGTTGACCAGGGAGTCGAGGGTCGTGGACGCCGTGAGGGGCATGTCGATCTCGGCCTTGGTCATGCCGGCCATGGTCTTCTTGACGAACTCGAGGTTGTCCTCGATGGAGTCCAGCTTCTCGCGGACGATCTGCGGCATGTGCTGGCCGCGGATGCCTGCCTCGGCGATGTACTGGTCGGTGAACTCGGCGCGGGCGCCGGGGACCTGGTCGAACACCTCTGCGACGAGGTTCTCGAGGTAGAGCACCTCCACGCCCTGGTCCCTCAGGATCTGGGCGAAGGTGTCGTGCTCCTGCTGCGCGACCTCCAGGAACGGGACGTCGTCGAACAGGAGTCGCTCGAGCTCGTCGGGCGGCAGGTTGAGGAGCTCGTCGCCGGGACGGTGCAGGCAGACCTTCCTGAGCTTGCCGATCTCGGAAGGCACGTGCAGACCTTTCGTCATGGCCTCCTACCTTTCTTTCGGGCCCTTGTCAGGGCCGATTCGTTAGCGCCCCTCCGTGTGAGGCGTTATTGCTGACGACATATTTATATCCAAAATCAGCCCATACTTCCACCTTGCCCCCGAACGGTTTTTTATAGGGGGTGAACGGCATACACATATACTTCACGCATGGCACACTTTGATTTAATAAAGTTTATTTACGTGCTTAAATGCTTTTTCAAACCAAATAGCAAATGGAACTTAACTTTATTGAACCACCCTCAAATTGCATATTTCTAATAAAGCTATGAATAGAATTAGCGATTCATACCGCGTCTCAACCATTTTCATTTTTATTCAGAAAAAAGTTTGTCCTATTCATTTCTGGTATGCATATTACCGTTTACCAGACGCTTGGTACCGTTCACCGGAAGTTCAGTATAAGGCCCAACGAACACCGGCTCGCCTTACGGCCTCATTTGTAACAACTTGACTTCTCGGTATAGAAAAACAGACCCGCTCCCCTCATGGGAAACGGGTCTGTTATCGATAATCGTAGACAGATTTGAGTGGCTTTGAGAGCCGTCGGAATCCTAGCGATCAAACTCCGCCAGCGCCTCGCCCAGAAGCCTCAGGCCCTCGCGAAGAACGTCTTCGCTCGCGCAGTAGCCCAGACGCGCGCCGCAGGGAAGCTCAAAGCGGCTGCCGGGAACCAGCAGCACTCCCCTCTCGGCCAACAGGCGCTTGCAGAACTCCTCATCGTCCTCCGGAATATCCAGCTGGATAAACGAGGTGGATACGCCCTGCGGCGCCGTCCAAGAGACGCGGCTCTGCGTATCGATCCATGCCTGAGCGATATCACGGTTGCCAAACACGATCTTACGGTTGCGCTCAAGGATCTTATCCTTGTGCTCGAGCACGTAGGTCGCCAGGGCGTCGTTGAACACGCCGCCGCAGATCATGGTGTAGTCACGATAGGTGCGGATGCGGTTGGAGACCTCTTCGTCGGCCACGACCCAGCCCACGCGAGCCGCAGGCGTCGAATAGGTCTTGGACACCGAGTTGGTGACAATGGCCTTCTCGTACACGTCGGCCATCGATATAAAGGACTCGGTGTTCTCGAGCGGCAGATACACCTCGTCGCACAGCACATAGGCGCCCACCGAACGGGCGATCTCGGCAATCTGGCCGAGCGTATCGGCATCGAGCACCGTACCGATGGGGTTCGATGCGTTATTGATGCAGATGAGCTTGGTGTTGGGGCGCACCAAGCGCTTGAGCTCATCGATATCGGGCTTCCAGCCGAGCTCCTCGCGGAGCTCCCAATACTCGACCTCGGCACCGAGCGTACGCGGAATCTCGTAGAGCGGCGCATAGGTAGGCCACTCGGCAATCACGTGATCGCCGGGCTCCACAACGGCCATGATGGCGTTGAGGTTGGCGCCCGTGCAGCCATTGGTCTGCAGAATGTGATCGGGATTGACATCGCGACGATACAGCTTGGCGACCTCGGCCTTAAATTCCGGCGATCCCTCGATCCAGCCGTAGTTCATCTTCTCGCGATCCAGGCGCTCGTAGAACGTGGCGCCGTCCTGCTCGTCCAGTGCGCGAAGCTCGCCCATGGTCAGCGACGAGATCGTCGACTGAGCGATATCCCAGGTAGCACTCTTCTCCAAAACGTTGAGCCATTCCTCAACACCGATTGTCTTGATATCCATGGCCACCTTATCTGATCTTCATTTAGCGTCATTAAACATGAATGGGGCGGTGCGAAAGATCCGCACCGCCCCAATGGGAGACATCTAATGGCAGCTAGATGTTTGTAGTAAGACCTGTACGGGTCTTTGAAAACCTTAGAGGTCCTCGCGCCAGAAGGGCATGCTCATGCAGCGCGGGCCGCCGCGGCCGCGGGAGAGCTCGGCGGAGGGCACGACGAGAAGGTCCAGGCCCTCCTTGTACAGCACGTCGTTGGTGACGGTGTTGCGGGCGTAGACGCAGATCTTGCCGGGCTCGACGCACAGGGTGTTGGAGCCGTCGTTCCACTGCTCGCGGGAGGCCGCGATCGGGTCGCCGCCGCCGCAGGGGATCAGCTTGACCTGGTCGACGCCGGTGGCGTCCTCCAGGACGTGCTCGAGGGTGTCCTCGATCAGGCGGATGTTCACGTCGCCCGGGTTCTTGCCGGCGGTCAGCTCGTAGACGCGCAGGGTGCCCATGATGGCGGGGTGGATCGTGAACTTATCGACGTCGATCTGGGTGAAGACCGTGTCGAGGTGCATGAAGGCGCGCGAGACGGGGATGTCGAAGGCCAGGATGCGCTCGACCTTGGAGTCGGAGTTCCAGAAGATGTTCTGGGCCATGACGTCGATGGCGGCCGCCTGGGTGCGCTGGGAGATGCCGACGGCGAGGGTCTTCTCGTTGATGTTCAGCACGTCGCCGCCCTCGGTGTGGAACTGGCAGTCGCGGCGGAAGTACAGGGAGACGTCCTTGTAGTCGGGGTGGTACTTGAAGACGTACTTGCCGTACAGGGTCTCGCGGTTGCGGGTGACCGAGTACATGCGGTTGAGGTTGACGCCCTCGCCGACGACCGCGAACGGGTCGCGGGTGAAGTAGAGGTTGGGCATCGGGTCGATGATCAGGTCGGACTCGGACTCGGAGTTGACCAGGGAGTCGAGGGTCGTGGACGCCGTGAGGGGCATGTCGATCTCGGCCTTGGTCATGCCGGCCATGGTCTTCTTGACGAACTCGAGGTTGTCCTCGATGGAGTCCAGCTTCTCGCGGACGATCTGCGGCATGTGCTGGCCGCGGATGCCTGCCTCGGCGATGTACTGGTCGGTGAACTCGGCGCGGGCGCCGGGGACCTGGTCGAACACCTCTGCGACGAGGTTCTCGAGGTAGAGCACCTCCACGCCCTGGTCCCTCAGGATCTGGGCGAAGGTGTCGTGCTCCTGCTGCGCGACCTCCAGGAACGGGACGTCGTCGAACAGGAGTCGCTCGAGCTCGTCGGGCGGCAGGTTGAGGAGCTCGTCGCCGGGACGGTGCAGGCAGACCTTCCTGAGCTTGCCGATCTCGGAAGGCACGTGCAGACCTTTCGTCATGGCCTCCTACCTTTCTTTCGGGCCTTTCGGCCGAATCTCTCAGCACCCTTCCGTAACGGGTGCTGCTTACTGACAGCTCTAGTTATATCCAAATTCCAACCGCAATTCCACCTCGCCCCCGAACGGTCAACAAAGTTCGATGAACGGTATATCGAATATGATTCCCCCATAATGCACTTCGGCGTTCTAAAGTAGCTTTTCTAAGGTAAACGCTCTTTTTTCTCAAAAATCATTCGCAATTACAACTCCAATCTTTCGATTAAGAATTGCATATCTACAACGGTTTTATGTATATAAATGACGCTTGTTTACGTTTCTGCCTGTATTCGATGATATTCAGCTATCTATCATTCTTATTCACACATACTCAGCAGTTGAGTGAGGATCTAGACCGTTTTTCGCAACGCGACGGGCGTCAGCTCTATGGCTTGACAGCGTAAGAAGTAGGTTAAGATACCGTTCGCACAATACGTCCGTGCCACAAGTCGACTAAATTGAGACAATAGTGAATAGTGTTAGGCAACCGTCCCCTGCGGGGACTGAACGGACAGATGCATATGCCGAGCAAAATCGAAAAAAAGCAAGCCGCCGCAAAGCTGCGCAAACCGCCGCGCGACTTCTCGTACACGCAGAACCGAGAGCTCAGCTGGCTGCGCTTTGATAACCGTGTGCTTGACGAAGCCTTCGACGAGACCGTTCCGCTGTTCGAGCGTCTAAAGTTCGTGTCGATTTTCGAGTCTAACCTCGACGAGTTTCTCATGGTGCGCGTGGGCGGCCTGTCCGATCTGGCGGAGCTCAAAAAACAGCCTGTCGACAACAAGAGCAATATGACCGCCTCCGAACAGGTCGATGCTGTCATGACCGAAATGCCCGGGCTCCTTACCCGATGGGAGTCCATCTTTAAGAGCATCGAGGGCAAGCTCGACACCCTAGGCGTTCACCGCGCTCGCATCGATTCGCTTACGCCCGAGGAGCGCACCTTTGTCACCCGCTACTTCCAGGCCTACGTGTCGCCGGTCATCTCGCCGCTGGTGATCGACCCGCGCCACCCCTTCCCCAACCTGCGCAACGGCGCGCTCTACCTGGCCTGCGGCTTGGACGGCGTCACCGACGAGGAAAGTCTGCTGGGCCTGATCGAGATTCCCGCCTCGATGAACCGCGTGGTCGAGATCCCCTCGCCCACCGGCACCTACTCCTACATTCTGCTCGAGGACGTCATCCTCGCCTGCCTGGACAGCTGCTTTGGCTCCTATAAGCCGCTCGACCGCGCGCTCATCCGCGTCACACGCAATGCCGATATCGACCCGGACGGCGAGGGCGTCGAGGAGGAAGAGGATTACCGCCAGCACATGAAGCGTATCCTCAAGAAGCGCCTGCGCCTGCAGCCGGTAGTGCTCGCCGTCTCGGGCTCACTCGAAAAAGCGACGCTCAAGACTATCCGCAAGGCGCTCGAGCTCCCGCGTCGCTCGGTCTTTACCTGCGATATCCCGCTCAACCTGGGCTATGTCTTTGGCATCGAGGGCAAGATTCCCGAGCACCTGCGCAACGAGCTGCTCTTTACGCCGTTTAAGCCGCAGCCCAATCCCACCATCGATATGACCCGCTCCATCCGCGAGCAGGTACTTCAGCACGACAAGCTGCTCTTTTATCCCTATGAGGCTATGAACCCCTTCCTGGATCTGGTGCACGAGGCCGCCTACGACCCCGAGTGCATCTCACTGCGCATCACGCTCTACCGCGTGGCCAAGCAAAGCCGCCTGTGCGAGTCGCTGATCGATGCCGCCGAGAACGGCAAAGAGGTCACGGTGCTCATGGAGCTCCGCGCCCGCTTCGACGAGCAGAACAACATCGAGTGGGCCGAGCGTCTGGAAGAGGCAGGCTGCACCGTCATCTACGGCTCCGAAGGCTTTAAGTGCCACTCCAAGATCTGCCAGCTCACCTATCGCGAGGGCATGGCGCTTACACGCCTGACGCTGTTGGGCACCGGCAACTTTAACGAGAAGACGGCCAAGCTCTACAGCGACTTTATGCTCATGACCGCCCACCCCGGCATCGGCGAGGACGCCAACTTGTTCTTCCGCAACCTGTCGCTGGGCAACCTGCGCGGCGATTACCGCTTCCTGGGCGTGGCGCCCGTGGGCCTCAAGCCGCTCATCATGCGCGGCCTGGATCGCGAGATCCAGCGCGCCCTCGCTGGCGAGCCAGCCCGTGTGTTCTTTAAGCTCAACTCGCTCACCGACCGCGAGGTCATCGACAAGATCGCCGAGGCATCGTGTGCAGGAGTCCGCGTGGACATGATCATCCGCGGCATCTCATGCCTCAAGCCCGGCGTTCCGGGCAAGACCGAGAACGTGCATGTCCGTTCTATCGTCGGACGCTTTTTGGAGCATGCACGCGTTTACGCCTTTGGCGTGGACTCGGACATGATCTATCTGAGCTCGGCCGACATGATGACGCGCAACACCGAGCACCGCGTGGAGATCGCCTTCCCCGTGCTCGACCCCACCTGCCGCGCGCTGGTGCACGAGTACATGGGCGTGCAGCTGCGCGACAACGTGAAGGCACGTAGCCTGACGAGCGACGGCACCTGGGTTCCCGTAGAGCGAAAAGAGGGTGAGAAGCCCTTTAACTCGCAGGAGTTCCTGTTGGAGCGCGCTTATCGCAACGCCGAGTCCGCAGCCGTGGCTTCGGAGCCCGTCGCCAAAGCAAAACCGGAATCCGCACCTGTTCTGGGCCCCAAGCCCAAGCCCCAGGCGGACGTTCCCAAGGTCCAGAAGGTCCAGGCAACCGTCATTGAACCCGACCTGGAATCCGAACCCGAGCCTGCGCCCCAGCCCCAGCCTCAGCCGCAGACCGTCAAGTCCGCGCCCCATGCAAGCGCCCGCCGCGAGAAACCCGCCGGCAAGACCAAGGCCATCGAGCGCCATCGCCCCGGCCGCGTGCGTATGGGTCTGGGCCTGATCGGCCTAGGCCTTAAGACGCTCATTACCGGCAAGACGAAATAGACGTTTGTAGAAGCGCCCCGTATTTGAGGAATGCCCCAGATACGGGGCGCTTTTCCCTGCTACCATGGTTGCGGACAAGACCGCGAATGACAGGCAGGAATATGAAGCTCACTATAGAATCGATGACCTACGGCGCCGACGGGCTGGCGCACGCCGACAACGGCAAGGCCGTCTTTGTGCAGGGCGCCGTGGCAGGCGACACCGTCGAGGCCGAGATCGTGCAGGACGGCAAATCGTTCATGCGCGCCCGCACCACCGAGATTCTGGAGCCGAGCCCCGATCGCATTCAGCCCCCCTGCCCCTTCGTGGGCATCTGCGGCGGCTGCTCGTGGGGCAATCTCTCACGCACGGCACAGCTCGCCGCCAAGGAGCAAAACCTGCGCTCCACGCTCGAGCGCATCGGCAAGTTCGCTCCCGAACAGGCGGATGAATTGGTACAGCCCATCCGCCATACCAAGGACGACTGGGGCTACCGCAATAAAATCGAGCTGGAGCCGACCGTCGTCAACGGTCGCGTGCGCCTTGGCATGCACGGTGTCGACCCCAGCAAGATCGTGACCGTCGATTCGTGTCCGCTGTTCGATAAACGTTTTCCCAAGGCGCTCAAGTCGGTCGTCGGCGCGCTCAACTATCTGAGCGGCAGCCACGACCTAGGCCTGGAGCGCGTGGGCATTCGCGCCTCGCGTCGCACCAAGGCGCTCGAAATCGCGCTCTGGACGCCCACGGGCTCGTTTCCGCGCTCGCAGGTCTCGCGCGTGCTGGCAGACGCCGCACACCCCACGAGCATAGTGCGCGTTATGAGCAAGGGTGAGAAGAAGGCCCGCCGCGTCTCCAAGGTTGAGATGCTCGCCGGCGAGGGCTCCTGGACCGAGAACATCGCCGACGGCCAGATGCGCCTTTCGGCCCCGTCGTTTTTCCAGGTCAACACCAAGGGTGCCGAGATTTTGATCGAGCTTGTCATGGAGGCGCTCGACCCGCAGGAAGACGAACTTGCCGTAGACCTGTATTGCGGAGCTGGAACCTTCACCCTGCCGCTCGCCCGCCGCTGCGACTTTGTTGCCGCTGTCGAGGCCTACGGACCGGCCGTACGCGACCTGCGCCGTAACCTAGAGATCAACAAACTCGATAACGTCGACGTCATCGGCGGCGACGCGGTGCGCGAGTTCCCCGATCAGGACGCCGATGTCCTGGTAGTCGATCCGCCGCGCGCAGGCTTGGCGCCCGAGGCCATCGACCTCATCGCGAGCACGAGTGC
Source organism: uncultured bacterium (assembly GCA_905215365.1). Lineage (GTDB taxonomy): Bacteria > Actinomycetota > Coriobacteriia > Coriobacteriales > Coriobacteriaceae > Collinsella. The sequence continues at coordinate 133,429 of CAJMPX010000001.1, forward strand.
CCGCGATGTCGCCTACGTGAGCTGCGACCCTGCCACCCTGGCGCGCGACCTTAAGCGCTTTGTCGAGGAAGGCACCTTCTCCCCCGTCAAGATCACACCGGTCGACCTGTTCCCGCAAACCTTCCACTGCGAAACCGTCGTCCACCTCAAGCGTAACTAGACCGTTTGCCCAAGACCACGCCCGATGATTTTTCTGGGACGGGGATAAAAAATTGTTCTGAATGATTATTTAATCCCCGTCCCGAAATTGAACCGCCCCCTCATTTCTTGGACATTAGAAATGGGGGGCTTCTTTATGGACGGGAAAGTCGGACACGACGCCACGCTGAGGACTCTTGCAGCAGAGTTTTGCGACAGGGGATACGGGCGCACCGAAGGCCGAAGGGCGCCCGGACCCGGCCGGGGCCGGCGGCGCGCGAGGGCGAGCTCTTGCGACGGAGCTGCTGCCCGGGCGCCTGAAGGACGAGTTCTACAGGAACCGGACGTGGCGGAGCTTCGAGGAGTTCAAGCGGGACCTCCACGCCTACACCGTTCACTGGAACAAGAGGAGGCGGGTTAAGCAAAAGGGACTGGCCCCGGAGGAGTTCCGAAATCAGTCCCCATGTGCGGCATAGGCCGCTAATTGGCCCGTCCAAGTATCGGGGCGCAGTTCATTTCAGCGCCGCCCGAGAAAGCTAAACGCCTTCTGGCAGGTTGTCCCGGGCCGAGGGCGGCCACCTTGATCGCCCTCGGCCCTCACCCACCTCATCTGCTCCTCAATTACATAGAGCTGATTGAGGAGGGCGCAGGCTAGCGGGTGCCTTCCTCATCGTCGTTGGGCCGGTAGGTGATGAACTCGATAACAAAGGCCAGGACGGCAGAGACGAGCGAGGCGATGATCGCGAAGATCATGTGGGAGATCCCGGCGCCACCAGGGGTCCCGTCGATAAAGTTGAGCAGGTTGAAGACGCCGAGGCCGCCCGAGATGTACATGAGAGCGCCAGTCATTCCCACGATGGCGCCGCCCACGGCGGAGCTCAGGCATGCCACGACGAACGCGCGCTTGTTGGGGAGGGCGATGCCGTAGATGCCCGGCTCGGTGACGCCGAAGAAGAAGGCGGAGATCATCGCGGGAAGGGCGATGCCGCGGAAGCGCTCGTCCTTGTTTCTGAGGTACATAGCAAAGATGACCGCTCCGAGTGCGAACCCGTGGCCGATGGTGGCGGCGAGCACGCTATCGTGACCGAGGGTGTTCAGGTTCATGATGGAGATGGGGATGAGGCTCCAGTGGAAGCCGAAGATGACGAGGCACATCCACAGTCCGCCGACTAGGGCGCTGCCCAGGACGGAACCAACCACGGGGAGCTGGAAGATGAACGAGAACGCCGCGCTCAGCAGGTTGGTGATGAGGGTGGCCACCGGGCCGATGATGAGGTAGCCCAAGACGATGGAGACCGTCATCGTGGCGAGCGGGACAAGGAACATCTTGAGCGCAGCCGGCATCCAGCTCTTGAGCCAGCGCTCAAGGATAGAGCCGAACCACACCATGAGAAGGACGGGGATCACCGAGCTCACGTAGCCGGACACGGGCATGATGATGGGGATCCCGAGGGCGGTGGCGTACCACGAGAACGTGCCGGCCACGCCGAGGTCGATGCTGCCGAGCGCCTCGCCCGAGGTCAGGGCGACCATCGTCGGGTAGAGGAGCGCCACGCCGATTGCCACACCGGTGAACTCGTTCATGCGGAACTTGCGCGCGGCACTGAACGCCAGGGCGACGGGAAGGAAGTAGAAGAAGCCGTCAGCCACGGTGTAGAGCAGCGTGTAGAGGCCGTCGTTTGCAAAGTCCGGGACGAAGTAGGTGATGAGGGCAAGCAGTCCCTTCATGATGCCTGCGGCGGCAAGCGGTCCCAGGATGGGCTGGAAGATGCCAGAGATGAGGTCGATGATGACGGAGGCCACGGTCTTCTCGCCCTGGGGCTCGTCGTCGGCGCTTGCGCCGCTCGAGAAGTTGCCGGACTCCAGGACCGCGTCGTAGACGTCCTCGACGATGTTACCCACGACCACCTGGTACTGGCCGTTGGCCTGGATGACCTGGATGACGCCCTTGAGGGCCTCGATCTTGGCCGTGTTGGCGCGGGACTCGTCCTTGAGCTTGAAGCGCACGCGCGTGATGCAGTGCGCGACGCTGGCGACGTTCTCGGCGCCGCCTACGTTCTCGAGTATGGATCTGGCCAGGTCGTCGTATTTTTCAGCCATTATTTTCTCCTTAGTGATATTGCCCGGGTGGTTAGCCCAGGTCGCCTCCGTTGGTGGCGATGGCCTGTTGATACCAGTAGAAGCTCTTCTTGCGCCTGCGCTCGAGCGTGCCGTTGCCCAGGTTGTCGCGGTCCACGTAGATGAAGCCGTAGCGCTTCTCCATCTCGCCGGAGCCCGCGCTCACGAGGTCGATCGGCCCCCAGGTGGTGTAGCCGAGCATCTCGACGCCGTCCTGCTCGATAGCGTCGCGCATGGCCTCGATGTGCTCGCGCAGGTAGGCGATGCGGTAGTCATCCTCGATCGTGCCGTCGGGAAGCACCTCGTCATAGGCGCCGAGGCCGTTCTCCACCACAAAGAGCGGCTTCTGGTAGCGGTCCCAGAGGTCGTTGATCGTGATGCGGAACCCCAGCGGGTCGATGACCCAGCCCCAGTCGCTCGTGCGCACGTAGGGGTTCTCTACGCCGGCGAAGGCGTTGCCCTCGGCGACGCCGCCCACGGAATCGGGGTCGCCCGCGGTACAGCGCGAGGAGTAGTAGCTAAACGAGATGAAGTCGACGGTGTTCTCCGCAAGGATGCGCTCGTCCTCGGCGGTCATGCCCACGTCGATGCCCTCGCGCTCGAGCATCTTGAGCGCGTAGCCGGGGTAGTGCCCGCGTGCCTGCACGTCCACGAAGAAGAGGTCCTCCTGGTTCTTGACCTGCGCTGCACGGACGTCCTCGGGACGACAGGAGTAGGGGTAGTAGCTTCCCGCGGCGAGCATGCAGCCAACCTTGTTCTCCGGGTCGACCTCGTGGGCGATCTTGGTGGCCCAGGCGCTCGCCACGAGCTCGTTGTGCGCGGCGCGGTACTCGGCCTCGCGGGCATTCTCCCCGGGCTCGAGGACGATGCCGGCACCCATGAAGGGACGGTGCAAGATCATGTTCATCTCGTTGAACGTGATCCACCAATGCACGAGGCCGCGGTAGCGGTTGAAGAGCACCTTCACGAGCCGCTTGTAGAGCTCGATGAGGGCGCGGTTTCGCCAGGCGCCGTACTTCTTGACGAGGTGGATGGGGCAGTCGAAGTGCGTGATGGTCACGAGGGGCTCGATCCTGTGCTCGCGGCAGCAGCGGAACACGTCCTCGTAGAAGGCGAGCCCGGCCTCGTTGGGCTCCTCCTCGTCGCCATTGGGGAAGATGCGGCTCCAGGCGATGGAGAGGCGAAAGACCTTAAAGCCCATCTCCGCGAAGAGGGCTATGTCCTCGCGGTAGTGGTGGTAGAAGTCGATGCCCGTCTGGGCCGGGTAGTAGTACCCGGGCTCGAAGTCGAGCATGCGCCTCAGGCCGCGGCTTACGTCGTTGCGCTCCGGCCCGTGTGGGATGACGTCGACGTTGGCAAGGCCGCGGCCGCCCTCGTCATAACCTCCCTCGCATTGGTTGGCGGCGGTGGCTCCTCCCCAAAGGAACCCTTTTGGAAATGGCATGGTGCCTCCTTCTCTCTGGCGCCCCCATCTCTGCGGGGGACGCTTTATAACGTCCTTGCGGCCTCGCGCGCCTGGCCCGTGGCCCTTTCCCTGATGCGCGCGGGCCGCCTGTGAAGGGGTGACTAGCTGACGGCTTGTCCTGCGGCGGCGCGACGTGCCTCCCGGCCTCCAAGCAGGGAGGGGACCTGTGCCAGGCACACGCCGGCGAGGATGATGGCGACGCCCAGCCACTCGACGACGCCGAGCGGCTCGCCGAGGACGATCATGGCGATGAGCAGGCCGGCGGGGAGTTCCGCGGCGGCCATGACGGTGGACAGGCCCGCGGGCAGGTGCGGAGAGCCCATGCCGAAGAGCAGGACCGGGCAGAGCATGCCAAAGAAGCCGGCGATGACGGCAAAGGGCAGGATGCCCTGGGCGAGGACGCCCGAGACGACGTAGTCCGGACACACCGTGAGCGACATGACCACGGAGCCCGCGCATACGATGACGCCACGCTGCTCGGACGAGCAGGGGGCCTCGACCTTGCCGGAGAGGGTGACAAAGAGGGAGCAGGACACGGCCGCCCCCAGCGCGCAGAGCAGGGCCACGGGGTCGTACCCGGTGATGCCGGTCTTGTAGACGCCGCTGGCGAACACCGTTCCGAAGACGATGACCAGGGCGGAGGCCACTTGGAGGAGCCTCGGCGGCCGGCGCGTCATGACGGTCTGCCACACGAGCCCCAGCCACGTGAACTGGAAGAGGAGCGTGAGCGCCACCGGGGCGGGCAGCACGCTCATGGCGTAGCAGTAGAGGATTGAGGTGAGGCAGGTGAGGGCTCCCAGGCCCATGAGCTTGAGGGCGAGCTTCCAGCCCACGCGCTGCCAGCGGTGCCCGAGTGCGTGCCCTGCGAGCGTGGCGAGGGCGAAGAAGAGGCAGCCGAACCACGCCTGGCTCGCCACCACCTGCGCTGAGGTGAAGCCCGCGGCGTAGGCGAGCTTGTAGGTCGTGGCCATCGCGCCGTAGCAGGCGCCGCCCGCAAAGACCTGGAGCGCCGCCTTGACCTGCCCCGCGCCCGCGGCTCCCGCCTCGGCGGTCTGTTGCTTGATTGTGTTTGTTTCTGCCATTAGGCTCCCTTCCGTCTGCTGTCTTGCAGATGCACGTCTCGTGCGTCTGTTCCCTGCAGTCGGAAGGTGGGCTCGTGCGGTCTTCTGGCGGTGCATGTGGTACCTGCTGCCAAGACGAAAAAAGCCACGCAACCGACTGCTCGGTTGCGTGGCAAAAAGGTGGCTAGCGCCCAGAAAAGTCCACGCGTTTTTAGACTGGGACAAAGTACTACAACAGGTGAGATTCCGTCAAGAAAAACCGAAGAAAAAAGTGAGCCTCTGCCCGCCGTACCTGTAGCGGTCGTTTCCCCGAACGGGGCGGTGCTGTTGGGGGCTGTCTCGATCTGTAACAGTAAGACCCGGTTTTGGTCCGTAGATGTTACAGATTTAGACGTTTTGTCGGGGCGGTTTCCGTTTGTCTTGATCTGTAACAGTTAGGGGTCAAAAGTGGGTCTAGATGTTACAGATTGAGATTGTTGAGGATGGGTGAGGGTAGCTAATTCGGACGGGGCTATTTTAGCTACCCTGCAAGTGGGGTAGCTAAAATAGCCCCGTCCCTTTTTAAACAATGGAAAATCGAGCGCGGCAAGCGCATGTCTTCGGGGTATAAGACGGCTAATTGTATGCCGCCTTACGAAAGGAACCCTTATGCCCAGCGTTGCCGTTCTCGCCGCCGATGGCTTTGAAACTATTGAATGCCTGACCATGGTCGATGTCATGCGTCGCGGCGGCGTGCGCGCCACGCTTGTCTCGATCATGCCCACGCGCGAGGTCGTAAGCTCGCTGCAGATCCCCGTGACCTGCGATGCGCTCTTTGATGAGATCAACTTTGACGAGTACGACTGCGTCGTGCTGCCCGGCGGCTTGCCCGGTGCCACCAACCTGCGTGCCGATCAGCGCGTCTGCGACGTGGTCTGCGAGTTCGCCGCGACCAAGCACGTTGCCGCCATCTGCGCCGCCCCGTTTATCCTGGGCGAGCTCGACCTACTCGAGGGGCGCCACGCCACGTGCTTCCCTGGCTTTGAGAAAAGCTTCCCCGAAGGCGCCTATACCGGCGAGAAGGTTACGCAAGACGGCAACATCATCACCGCCAGCGGCATGGCCCAGTCGCTCCCCTTTGCGCTTGAGCTGCTGCGCACGCTCGCCGGCGACAAGGCCGTCGAGAAGGTCGCCGAGGGCATTCAGCTATGATTTTGGCTTCGCAATCACCGCGCCGCATCGAGTTGATGCGCGAGGCGGGCTATGACATTCGCGTGATTCCCGCAGATATCGACGAAACGCCTTTTGATGGCGAAGCTCCGCTTACACTCGTCGAGCGCTTGGCGCGTGCCAAAGCCGCCGCCGTTGCCGCCGAGCATTCCGAGCCCAACGAACTGACCGTCGCGGCCGATACTATTGTCACCTTTGACGGCCAAATTTTGGGCAAGCCGGCAGACGGGGACGAGGCGCGCACCATGCTCCGCGAGCTTTCGGGCCGCACGCACCAGGTCGCAACCGGCGTCTGCATCGTTAAAGCCGGCGACGCTACAGCTCCGCATGCCGCCGAGAGCCTGTCGTTTGTCGATGTGACCGACGTGACGTTCTATGAGCTTACCGAAGAGCAGATCGAGCGCTATGTTGCCTCCGGCGAACCCATGGACAAGGCCGGGTCCTACGGCATCCAAGGCACAGGCGGCCGCATGCTTGTGCACGATATTTCGGGTGACTTCTACAACGTGGTGGGCTTGCCCATCGCTCGCGTCGCACGCGCGATTCAAAAACTCTCGTAATTGCATCTGGCGCTGGGTATCCCCCAGCGCCTACAATTTTGCCGTACCGTACGGATCCCGACCGGGCATAAGGCCCGGCGGAAAACCGATAGGAGAACACATGGACACACTGCTCGAAGCCATCGATGTTTGCAATGTCGATGGCTTTTGCTTTGGCAACTATACGGACGAGGAGGCCGGCACCGGTTGCACCGTAATCGTGGCACCCGAGGGCGCCACCGGCGGCGTTGACGTTCGCGGCGGTGCCCCGGCATCGCGCGAAACCGACCTGCTGCGACCCGAGAACACCGTCGACAAGGTCCACGCCGTCTGCCTTTCGGGTGGATCGGCCTTTGGCCTCGAGGCTGCAAGCGGCGTCGCTCGCGAGCTTGAGAACCGCGGCATCGGCCTTCCCGTCGGCCCCACGCAAGTGCCCATCGTGTGCTCCAGCTGCATCTTCGACCTCGCCTTTGGCGACCCCGCCGTTCGCCCCGACATTGAGGCCGGCATCGCCGCCGTGCGCGAAGCACTCGACAACACCCCCACCACGCTCGAGCAGGGCAATGTAGGTGCCGGCACAGGTGCCACCGTCGGAAAGCTCATGGGCCCCGCCACCTGCATGAAGGCCGGCCTTGGCGCTGCCGCCGTGGCGCTCGGTCCCGTTAAGGTAGGCGCCGTGGTTTCGGTCAACGCCTGCGGCAACGTGGTCGACCCCTTCACCGGAGAGTGGGTCGCCGGCATGCGCGCCGCCGCCGATAGCGACCAGATCGTCGACATGGAACTCGCAGCCTTTGCCGCCGCCGGATCCATGCAGATGCCGCTCGACCGCACCAACACCACCATCAGCTGCATCGTCACCAACGTTGAGCTCACCAAGGCTCAGGCCACCAAGGTCTCCCAGATGGCCGCAGACGCCTACGCACACGCCATTCGTCCCACGCACACCACCAACGACGGCGACACCATCTACACCCTCGCCAGCGGCAAACTAGACGCTCAGACAAGCGCCACCGTTCCCCTAGACCTGCTGGGCATGCTCGCCGTAAGGGCCCTACAGACCGCCATCGTAAACGGAGCCAAAACCGCCAAAACCTCCCACGGCATCCCCGGCGCCGCGAAGTAGCCTAACCTGACCGGTTGCCCGGTGGGGCTTGGTTATGTTTGCTGCTCTACAGTCCTGGCTCGCACGAAGAACACATTAAGTGCTCTTCGGCTCATGCGGAACTCGCGACAAACATAACCAAGCCCCATCGGGCAACCTACCAACCAAAATCTTTTCAGCCCAGGCCCCTGTGTACCGCGCGTCTAAGATCTTCAAATTCAGCTGCCTGACATAAAGCGAGACATAGCAGAGGACCCCTGGTCCTTAACTTGATACGAGTTCCGCACGCAAAGGAGGCGCCAGTGGCGCCTCCGTCTTGCGCAGGACTGTCCGAAGTAGCAAGTTAAGGACCAGGGGTCCCCGTTACCCGAGCGTTTCTGTACTAGTTGAATTTGAAGATCTTTGAGGCAAGACGGTATAGGCCGAGTGTGGTTTTGTCTCCGGCACGACCGCGGAGGTTAGTGAAGAAGCCGACCACACCGTAACGTGCACGACGATACATACGCTCGTCATAGGCCTTCAAATCATTCCACAGCGTCTTCAGACGCTCATCGGCACAATCCTCGTCGGAAAGCTTGGTGAGCACCGAGCAAATCGCCATCATCATGGTGAAGTAGCCCATCATGTACGAACGCAGACGCGAGGACTCAACGTCCTGGTACAGGTGGAACGATTCCATCATGATGCGCGTTACGCGGAACTGCTGACCCAGGCGCTTGACCATCGTGGCCTCATTGACGCTCTGGCCCTCGCGACCGATAAAGTAGCGATAGAGGTCGATGTCGGCGTAGTACATGGTCTTGCAGCGCGGCAGCGGCACGTATGCGTAGATATTATCCACGTAGAACGTGTGTGCCGGCATAGGCAGATTGGACTCGCGCAGTACGTCGGTGCGATAGCACAGGCTGTGCATGAGCAAGTTCTGATCGGGACGGAAGTGTCCGATCTGGTCCCAAGAGAAAATCTTTTTGCGCGGCAGGGCAAACTTGTAGCCAATAGCGGTATGCGTGCCCTCGTAAACCTTCTCGTACACGTAGTTCGAGATAAACAGGTCGACGCGCTGGTCGCGCTCCTCAAAGCCACGCAGAATCGACAGCATGGTCGAAAGCGCCGCACCGTCGAGCCAGTCGTCCGAGTCAACGACCTTATAGTACGTACCATGCGCCTCACGCAGGCCCGAGAGGACGGCGATACCGTGGCCGCCATTCTCCTGGTGCACCGCACGGATGGTACCAGGATAACGGGCCTCCCACTCGTCGGCCTTGGCGGCCGTCTCGTCCTTGGAGCCGTCGTCCACCACGATAATCTCGATATCGGTGGCGTAATTGCTCCCCTCCAAGATGGAGGTGATGCAATGGTCCATATCCTTGGCGGCGTTATACGAGGGAATACCGAATGTTATGACTTTATGCATGGCAGGCGATAATCTCATCCGAAAGATCGAGGGCGGAATTGGTCACGGCGTCCATATCGTAGTAACGATACTCGGCCAGACGACCCACCGGGTGGAAGTTCGTCAGGTTCTGGACGCGCTCAAGATAGCGCTCATAGAGCTCACGGTTCTCGGGCTCAAGAATGGCGTAGTACGGCGTCTCGCCCGAGCCGGGCGTATAGGCCTTGGAGTACTCCTTCATGATGGTGGTCTTGCCGGGCAGGACCTGACCGGTCATGTTCTTGAACTCGGTGATACGCGTGTAGTCCTCGCTCGTGGTGTAGTTGACGGTGCCCACGGGCTGGAACTGGTCCATATCGAGCGTCTCGAACTTCATATCGAGCGTGCGGTACGGCAACGCACCCAAGTCGAGGCTGAACAGCTCATCGAGAGGACCGGTATAGACAATCTCGCCGCCGTAGACCTTGCCATCGATCTTGACGGTGGTCTCGTCGATTTCAAAGAGATCGCGGGCGTCCACGTCGCAGAACACGTCAATCAGGTCGTGGTCGAGCATGTGCTCAAAGAGCGCCGTGTAGCCCTCCTGCGGCATGCCCTGGAAGGGAGCTTGCGGGAAGTAGCGGTCATCATCGCCCACAAAGACGGGAACGCGGCCGGTGATCGAGGGGTCGATCTGATCGGGCGTCTGGCCCCACTGCTTCATGGTGTAATGCAAAAAGACGTTCTCGTAGACGTAATCGGCGACCTCGGCCAAGTCGGGGTCGTTCTTCTTACGCAGCTCCATAATGGGCACCTTGACATCCTTGCCAAAGGTCTCCACGAGCTTCTGATACAGCTCCTCGCCGCGCTCGTCACCAAAGGCGAGCTTGAGACTCGCATGGTTGAAGGGCACGGGCATAAGGGTGCCGTTGATGTTGGCGAGCACCTTGTGCTGATAATCCGTCCACTTGGTAAAGCGCGACAGGAAATTGTGCACGCGCTCGTTAAAGGTGTGATAGATATGCGGACCGTACTCGTGGATCAGGATTCCGGCCTCGTCAGTGCAGTCATAGGCATTGCCCGCAATGTGGCTACGGCGCTCCAAAACGGCAACACGATAGCCGATGGTCTCGGCAAGACGGCGGGCGCAAACGGCACCGGCATATCCAGCACCGACGACAATCATGTCGTACGCGCCGGCGTTAAAGCCTTCAGGCAGGCCTGAGGTAATCTGCATCGATACTCCTTGTCAAAAGCCACGGGCTCGTTAGCTGGGCTTTTCTCGAACATTCTTCGAGACATATTTATCAGAGCGATTATAGCGCTAATGCGTCCTATAATGAGCTTGCCACACAAGGAAAGCTCAAGCACCGCGGCGTACAAATTTGAAAGGTAAACCCGCTAGCAGCGGGTTTATTCGTGAACAGCCGGGCGCCTGGAGCTTAGTGAAACGCTTGTAAGGAGTAACATGAGCGATTTCCTTAACCGTATGAAGTCTGCCGCCAAGGCCGACCTTAAGACGATCGTCCTGCCCGAGGGCGAGGATCCGCGCACCATCGTCGCGGCCACCAAGATCATCGAGGAGGGCCTGGCAAAGATCGTCATCCTGGGCAACCCCGACGAGATCAACGTTCCCGGCGCCACCGTCATCGATCCGCGCAATGCCGAGAAGCACGAGGAGTACGCGCAGAAGTTTGCCGAGCTCCGCGCCAAGAAGGGCGTCACCATCGAGCAGGCTCGCGCCCAGGTGATGGACGCCACCTACTTTGGCACCATGATGGTCAAGATGGGTGACGCCGACGGCCTGGTCTCCGGCGCCTGCCACTCCACCGCCGACACCCTGCGCCCCGCGCTGCAGATCCTTAAGACCGCCCCGGGTACCAAGCTGGTCTCGGCCTTCTTCGTGATGTGCACCGACACCCCGCAGTTCGGCACCGACGGTACGCTGATCTTCGCCGACTGCGGCCTCAACATCAACCCGTCCTCCGACGAGCTCTCCGAGATCGCCATCGCCTCCGCTCACTCCTGGTCCACCTTTATGGGCAGCGTCGAGCCGCACGTGGCCATGCTCTCCTACTCCACCATGGGCTCCGCTGGCGGCGAGGTCGCCAAGAAGGTCCAGGAGGCCGTGAAGTTCTGCAAGGAGAAGGCTCCCGAGCTCGCCATCGATGGCGACCTGCAGCTCGACGCCGCCATCGTTCCCACCGTCGCCCAGCTCAAGGCTCCCGGCTCCTCCGTTGCCGGCAAGGCCAACGTGCTCGTGTTCCCCGACCTCGAGGCCGGCAACATCGGCTACAAGCTGGTCCAGCGCTTCGCCGGCGCCGACGCTTACGGCCCCATCCTGCAGGGCATCGCCAAGCCGGTTAACGACCTTTCGCGCGGCTGCTCTGCCGACGACATCGTGGGTGTCGTAGCCATCACCGCCGTCCAGGCTCAGATGGCTGAGTAGCGGACGCACTCGCCCGAAGGCCGTACGGGCTAACCCCTGAAAACGTCCTCGACCAATGAAACGCCCCCGTTCTGCTCCTTCGGAGCTACGAACGGGGGCGTTTCTGGTCAGTGCGGAATGTTTTCAGGGGTTAGCCCGTACGGCCTTCTACTGCTACGAAGCATTCAGAGCATCTGGAGTGGGCGGCGGCTTGGCTACGAGCTGGGGCTGAGGATCTGAATGGATGGATGTCGTTGCTGGGAGCGCAGGCGTTACTGGTGATGATCACTTTGGGACTGAAATTTCCGCCTGCCAGCAAAAAGGCCTCCCGAGCTGCTGCTCAGGAGGCCTTTTTGTCAATTACAGACGAATGCGTTAGTTGTTCTTGGTCAGGCGCTCGACGTCGTGGGCGATCATGTATTCCTCGTCAGTGGGGATAACCATGACCGTGACGGCGGAACCGGCGGCGCTGATGACCTGCGGGCCGTTGCCCACGGCCTCGCGGTTCTTGTTGTTGTCGATACGTACGCCCAGCCACTCAAAGCAGTCGCAGAAGGCCTTGCGGATCGACCAGTCATTCTCGCCAATACCTGCGGTAAAGGTGATGGTGTCCACGCCCGCCATAGAAGCGATCATGGAGCCAGCCTGCTGCATGGCCTTGTAGGCGAACATATCGAAGGCGAGCAGGCAGCGCTCGTCGCCCTCGGAGGCGCGCGTACGGATGTCGCGGGCGTCGTTGGAGATGCCCGAGATGGCAAGCAGGCCAGACTGCTTGTTCATCATGTCATCGACTTCCTGATAGCTGTAGCCGCCCTCGCGCTGCAGGTAGCATACGGTAGCCGGGTCAATGGAACCGCAGCGGGTACCCATCATCAGACCGTCAAGCGGCGTGAGCCCCATCGTGGTATCGCGGCAGACACCGTCCTCGATAGCGGCAAGCGAAGCGCCGTTGCCCAGATGGCACGAAAGCAGGCGGTGGCAGCGCGAGCCCAGGATCTCCTTGGCCATCATCCACTCGTAGCGGTGGCTCGTACCGTGTGCGCCGTACTTGCGCACGTGGTACTTGTCGCACACGTCCTTGGGCAGTGCGTAGGTGTAGGCGACCTCGGGCATGGTCATGTGGAACGAGGTGTCGAAGACGGCCACGTTGGGCAGCTCCGGATACTTCTCGCGGCAATATTCGATTGCCGCGGCCTCGCCGTAATTGTGCAGCGGAGCGAGCGGGGCCACCTCAAGAATCTTGGCCATGACTTCGTCGTCGACGACCGCAGAATCATCGAAGTGCCAGCCACCCTGAACGACACGATGTCCAATGCCGTCAATCGTAAAGTCGGTCTTCTCGAGCTCCTCGAGTACGCGCGCAATGGCCGAGCGATGATCGGGGAAGGGAACCTCTTCGGTCTGCTTGGCGCCACCGTTCTCGGCGTGACCAAAGATACCCATGTCCGAGCCGATACGCTCGCAGTTGCCCTTGGCGAAAACCTCGCGGGTATCGGTATCCAAAAGCTGATATTTAAGGCTCGAGCTGCCGGCGTTGACAACAAGTACGTTCATGAGACTCCTTCGTGATTACAGTACGGTCGGCAAACCTATAAGGTGGCCGTACACTTAATAAGAAGTTATCAGAATCCAATAAATATCTATTAAACTCTTCGCCCAAAGAGCGTAAAAGGGGGCTGAACGGCACAAGGCCATCCAGTCCCCTCCCCTTGCATCAATTACTTGCCGTTGACGATGCGCTCGACGTCGGAAGCGATCATGAACTCCTCGTCCGTGGGGATGACGAAGATCTTAACCTTGGAATCCTTGGCAGACAGGCACCAAGCACCGTCGCCACGCAGGGCGTTGCGCGCATGATCCATCTTGACGCCCATAAAAGCAAGACGGTCGGCAACGCCGGCGCGGACGGCCGGAGCGTGCTCGCCGATGCCAGCAGTAAAGACCAGGGTGTCCATGCCGCACATGGAGGTGGCCATCTCGGCGGCCTTGGCGGCAATCTTGTAGACGAACATATCGAAGGCAAGCTGAGCCTCGGGGTCGCCAGCGGCGGCGAGCTCCTCGACGTTGCGGCAGTCGTTGGTCTTGCCGCCAGTCACGGCCATGAGGCCAGACTTCTTGTTCATCATCTCGTCGACCTCGTCGAAGGTGTATCCACCCTCGCGCTGCAGGTAGCACACGGTAGCCGGGTCGATGGAACCGCAGCGGGTGCCCATCATGACACCGTCGAGCGGCGTCAGGCCCATGGTGGTGTCCATGCACCTGCCGTCCTCGATGGCGCAAAGGGAAGCGCCGGAGCCGATATGGCACACGACGACCTTGCGAGCCTCGCCGTTGGTCATCTCGGCGACCTTCTTGGAGATGTAGCGGTAGCTGGTGCCGTGGGCGCCGTACTTACGGATGTGCAGCTTGTCGCAGACGTCCTTGGGCAGGGCGTAGGTCTTGGCGACCTCGGGCATGTTGAAGTGGAAAGCGGTGTCGTAGACCGTGACGTTGGGCAGGTCGGGATACTGCTCCAGGCAGTACTCGATAACGTTGGCCTCGGGGTTGTTGTGCAGCGGAGCGAGCGGAGCGACCTCGCGGATCTTGGCGAGGACGTCCTCGTCGACGAGGGAGGAGTCGCCAAAGTACCAGCCGCCCTGAACGATGCGGTGGCCGATGCCCTCAATCTTGACGCCGTTGGCCTCGAGGTCCTTCAGGACGACCTCGATGGCGACCTTGTGGTCGGGGAACTCAATGTTCTCGGTCACCTTCTTGGAGCCGTTGGCAGCGTGGGTGAAGGTACCGCCGGTAAAGCAGACGCGCTCGCAGGAGCCCTTTGCGGACACCTTATGGGACTTGGTATCGATGACCTGATACTTAAGGGTCGAAGATCCTGCGTTGACGACCAGAACGTTCATGTGTCTCCCTACTAACAGGCGGTGTGGCGCCGCCAGGTTACATACGCTTCAATAATAAACCCAAACGCCCTCGCGCTCGGGTTTATTGCGTTGATATATAAGTTATCGATGCCCAAATACTCACGGCCTTTGACTTGTAAGACGAAATAGCGCGGGGATATACACCAGGGAAGAAATCCCGAGCGCAACAAGCAATACGACTCGAATGCCCGCAACGCTACTCAACACAGCGTTGAGCAGATAGAAAAGAACGGCACCCACCGCCACCATCTGGCTTTGAACCGAAATCAGTGAACAGCGCATCGAAGAATCGGCAGCATTTTGAAAAATTGAGTATTTGATTGGGGCAAACAACGAGTACGCAACCGTCTGCAGCACATAGAACACGGGCAGCAAATTAACCGGAGTAAGGGGAATCAAAAACAAAGCTGTCAATACTAAGCGAATGATGCCGCAAATACGCGCAAAACGGCCCTTGTCGACACGAGTAATCGCGCTGGGCACAATAAACCCTATGGAGGCGGAGGCAAGGAGCTGAACCGCAATGGTCACGCCCGAAGCGACGGCATTCATTCCGCGACCCGCAAGCAACAGTGAGAAGAAGTCTTCCAGGGCGACGAAGGCAAATGCCTGAGAACAGTCCATGATGAACGCTGACCGAAGAACGCCATTACAGGCAATAGCGGCACCGATCATCTTCGGGCTCATTCCACGCTCAGGTATCGCCGCAGTGCCCCCTCTTCGCATCTCAGGAATGCAGATAACGACAACCAACGTCAACACCATTGCGATGACATCCGCCGAAAGACCAATGAGATATGCACCGACAGACGAAATGAAGCCGCCCACACAAGCGGAAATGGCATAAGAGGCATAGAAAACAAATCGCTCAACGACATTAAGCCTTACGAGCTGGTCCTGAGAGACGCTGTCAATGTAAATCGCTTCTATGGATCCGCTCACACATGCAACGGCAAAACCTTTAAGAGCAAACGCGCCGATTAAAAGCAGAGGAGAACGGACGAGAAGCAGGGCGGCGTAGTATCCAAGCATTCCCACGACGCCAACGAGACCGCTTGTCTTTCGTCCAAACCTATCAGCAATATAGCCAGTGGGAACTTCAAGGATGAACTTGCTCACTTGGTATGCAATCATCATGCTAGAAATCGCTACCATCGAAAGCCCGACGAACTCAAGGTAGACAGTTAGGAAATACAAGATGGTGCTGAAGTTCGACAGGAAAACGAACATCATATAAAGCAAAGTCGTACGGTTTTTCATACTCCGCCCTCCAAGAGTCAGCAATCTAAATCGGAATCTTGGAAAAGCATGAGGGTAAAGCTGTCAGTTATGTGTTACAAGGCGTCAATAATCACTTGACGTCTCGAAGCCAATTAATCTCACGAAGCAAGGTGACGCAATAGGTGCAGAAAAACCGTCTGGTGTCGATCAGTCCAGGAATTCTGCCGATAGCAAAAGTAGATAGGCAAGGTTACATCACGCGAACCTTCAATGGAGCACTCACTCACTTCTGACCCATCCGATGCGAGAGGGGACCCAGACAAACTCAATATCAATCCCCCGCCTTGAAGAAACTCAGTCTGAGCCCTGCTTCCGTATTCAACATCACGGAAGCGAAAATTGACGAGCTGGGCTTCAGGGCATTGGTTAATCGCATTGAGACAGGGTGACAAATTAATGGGAACAGCAAGCCTGCCGCCCAGTAACTCACGAATGGTCATAGCGTCAACAGATTGATGACCCGCTGGGCATGAAAGAACCTTGAGCTCCTTTTCACCCAAATATTTTGAAGAAAGGACGCTGTCCCGTGGTTCCTCAAACGAGATAGCCGCGTCCGAAATTCCAAGTATAAGTGATTCAAAGCATGTTGCCGTTGGCTGATGCCACACATCAAGATGAATCTGAGGGTGCGAGCGTTCAAACGAGTCATACCAGTTTTCGGCAAAAAGGCGCCCCCGCCCATGAAGGCAGGGGGCGTAAAGACGAAAGTGGCCATCGGGGGAGACGCCGTCGCCCCTCGATTGAGCGTACTTTTTGAGATCGTCGACTTGTGCCAGGATCACGCGTGCACGACGCGCAAATTCTCTGCCCGCCGGAGACAAAACAGCCTCCCCCGCCGATCGGTCGAGCAAACCAATCTGATACTCAGATTCCAACTTTTTGATTGCCGACGAAACGGCCTGCGGACTCACATGAACGGCGCGAGCCGCTTTGCGCACGCCGCCATAGTTCGCTACCGCTTGAAGGTATTCGAGTTGAGAAAGCTGCATAGATTACTCCAAAGGCAGCCAAGTCGACGGGCTACGCGCCCTCAGATGAGGTTCTCGCCCAGGTTCTTGCCGCCGAGAACGTGCATGTGGAAGTGCATGACGGTCTGGCCGGCATTGACGCCCTTGTTGGAGATGACGCGGAAACCGTCCTCCAGACCCTTGGCTTTGGCGACCTCCTGGATGGCGTGAGCCATGGCGCCCATGGTCTCGGCCGGCACGTTGTCGGCGATGTCGCCGTAGTGCTTCTTTGGGATCACGAGCGTGTGGACCGGCGCCTGGGGGTTGAGGTCATCGAAGGCGATGACCTGGTCGTCCTCATAGACAACGGTCGAGGGGATCTCGTGGTTGGCAATTTTACAGAAGATGCAATCACACATAGCTGGTTCCTTTCTCACAGACCAAGGTAATTATATTTGGTCGAGATGCTTAGAACGAGAGGTTGTCGTCCGTGTTGGCGGCTTCGCCGTCGGCGAGCACGTCGTTGCCGTCGACGTCCTTAAGGAGCACCGAGACCTTCTGCTCGGCATCGGACAGGCGGGTGCGCAGGCTCTTGAGGAGCTCGACGCCGCGGGTGTAGCTCTCGAGCGACTCCTCGAGCTCCATATCGCCCGACTCCAGGCTGCGGATGATGAGCTCCAGCTCCTGCGAGGCCTGCTTGTACGTAAGCTGCTCTACCGGGGTCTTCTCTGCCATATCTGTTTCCTTTCCTAAGGGTCTATCACTGCGAAACGCGGTCTACTCGACCGCGTTGACGGTTGCCGACACGTTACCGTCCGCCATGCGCACGCGGATGGCGTCGCCCGGCTTAAAGGTCTGGGCACTTATAGCCACACCATCGTCGCTGTACGCGATGGAATAGCCGCGGGCAAGTACCTTAAGCGGCGACAGGGCATCGAGCGAAGCCGCTGCACGGCCCAGGTCGGACGCTGGTTTGCTGAGCATCGTGCGCCCCTGATGCTCCAGACGGGAACTCGCAAGCGTGAGCGCATGGCGTTTGCCGTCGAGCCCTGAGGTGCTTGCAACCAGACGCTCGGGCAGACGCTCGAAGTTGGAGCGGAAGACCCCGACTGAGCGTACTATGGCGCCCGACAGGCGATCGGCAGTCAGTGCAAGCTCCGATTCGCGACGCTCGACCATAAATGTGGGGTCGTTGAGGCACGGGCGACACGCAGCCGCATCGAGCGCATCGCCAAAGCGAGCCGTATAGGTATCCCAGGCACGGCGACCGCGCTGATCGAGCATCTCCAGGTCGACCTGGGCCGACCCAATCATCGATGCCATCGCGGCACCCAGACGCTGATGGCGCGCCTCGAGAACGTCGGCCAACTCCGTCATAGCCGGCGCCACCGATTCTGCCGCCGCCGTGGGCGTGGAGGCGCGTCGGTCGCTCACCATGTCGCAAATCGAGGTATCGGGCTCATGGCCAATGCCGGTCACCACGGGCACAGGACAAGCTGCCACCGCGCGGGCAAGCTCCTCGTCATTAAAGGTCATGAGGTCCTCAAAGGAGCCGCCGCCGCGCACCAGCAAAATACAGTCGGGCGCCGGCGTAATGGAAGCGGCGCGGCGCAAGCCATCAATGAGCTCGGCCGGCGCACCCTCGCCTTGAACCTTGGCGCCCACGCAGACAAGCTCGACGAGCGGGTTGCGACGGCGCAGCGTACGCTTGACGTCGTCGATTACCGCACCGGAAAGCGAGGTGACGACCGCCACGCGTGAGCAAAACACCGGGATGCGGCGTTTGCGGGACTCGTCCATCAGTCCCTCGCGGCGTAGCTTTTCGGCCAACTGCGCCACCTGTTGACGCAGCAGACCCTCCCCCGCCAGCGAAAACGAGCGAGCGACAAAGCTCATGCGGCCCGTGGCCTTATAGAGATTGAAGCTGCCCTTAAAGCTCACCTGCATGCCGTCACGCAGATCGAAGGTACGCTTGAGATAGGCGCCCTTCCAGATGATGCAGTCGACGGCGGCCGAGTCGTCTTTAATCTGGAAGTAGCAGTGGCCGCTTCGGGCATTGGGACCACGGAAACCCGTGACCTCGCCCAGGACACTCAGCTGCGGAATGGCATCGAGCGCACCGGCGGCGATCTCTACCGCCTGGCTCACGCTGAGCTCCTTACGCTCCTGCTCGTCCGAACCGTCGAACTCGGCGGAAACGGCATTGCCGGTTAGATTCCAGCCTGCCACGCAGCCTCCTTTCGTCATCGTGCACAAGGGCTTCGGCCCTGCGCAAATTCAAGTCCAACACATAGTACAGCGCCGCGAGGACACGAATCCCCGCGGCGCCCAGCGACCCAATTTGTTATCGGTTGGAGTTTCTGTTGTATCGAGCCATAAGATAGAGCAGCTGAATAATCGAGGTGAGCGCCGCAGCCACATAGGTAAGCGCGGCGGCCGTCAGCACCTTCTTGGCACCGTTGACCTGCTTGGAGCTCATACCCGACTGCTCAATATACGCCACGGCGCGCCGACTAGCATCAATCTCGACCGGCAGCGTAACCAGTTGGAACAGCACGCTAAACGAGAAGAAGATCAGTGCGAGGGTCGTGAGTCCCGCGATGTTCATAAACAGGCCCATGAGCAGCACGATGGTCCAAGTGTTCTGGGTAAAGTTGACGACCGGCACGAGGGCGGTGCGTACCTTCATCATGGCATAGCCGCTTTGACGCTGCGCGGCATGGCCTGCCTCGTGACAAGCGACAGCAACGCTTGCGACCGAGCCGCCCGAACGGTTGGAATCCGACAGATACAGATTGTTGTCCTGCGGGTTGTAGTGGTCGGTAAGCTCACCAGCGACGCCCTTGATACCCACGGCATTGCAGCCGTTGGCGTCGAGCATGCGGCGAGCGACCGTGGCGCCCGTGTCGCCGTCCGAGCGAACCTTGGACCACGTCTTGTACGTCGAATTGATATAGCTCTGCGCGGCAAGGCCAAGCACCGTGCAGACAAGCACAACCAGCAGGTACAGCGGGTCGATACCAAAGCCGTATCCATAGTAATAGGGCATGCGAATTCCTCCAAATCGAGTTACACGTTGGAGGCATTCTACCCACTCAGCAGACTAGGCTTCCCTATAACAACTCAATCTTTCCGTCCTTCACGGTGAGTCCCATATTGCCGGAAAGCAGATCGTCCAGACGCGAGCCCACAAGCTCAAAACGCCAGCCTTCACGCAGGGGGCTCTGCTCGGGATGCTCAATGTAGTCGGCCAGGTCATCGCGCGAGGCAATAACCGAGGTCGCCACTCCCGAGCGTTCGGCAACCAGGCGGATGAGCGCATACATCAGGTCCGTCACGCTCTCCAGCTCCGGCGAGATCTGACGGTGCCCGCGCACCATGAGCGGCAGGCGATCGTACGGGCAGCTCGCGCCGCGCTTGATGGCCATGAGCGCGCCGTCCACATCGCGCTCCCCCAACTGGTCGGTACCGCGAATGCTACGGAACTCCTCAACGCGCACGGGATTGCGCTTAACGAGCGCAAGCAGCGTGTCGTCGGACATGACCCACTTGCGCGGGATGTTACGGCGCTCGGCGCGGTCCTCGCGCCAGGCGGCGAGCTCGCGCGCGATGCCCAACTGGTGACGGCTGCACGAATTGATGCGTTTGACCTTACGGAACGCCTCGTGGCGATCGGCGCGATAGTGCGACTCGTCAGCCAGCGGGCGCAGCTCGTCGAGCACCCAGTCCACGCGGCCCAGCTCGCGCAGGCGGCTCATCATCTCGGTATAGGCGACGATCAGGTACTTGACGTCATCGATCGCGTACTCGATCTGTTTGTCGGTCAGCGGGCGACGCGACCAGTCGGTCAGCGACTCGGTCTTGGGCAGCGAGACGCCGCAAAACGTCTGCACGAGCGCACCGTAGGAAATCTGCTGGCGTTCGCCCAAAAAGGCGGCGGCCACCTGCGTGTCAAAAATCGGACGCGGCAGCACGCCTACGGTATGAAGCATAACCTCCATATCCTGCGAGCAGGCGTGGAAGACTTTGGTCACGCTCTCATCGGCCATAAGCTCGGCCAGCGGCGATAGGTCGTCGATTACCAGGGGATCGACCGCTACGCTCTCGGCAGGGGTGGCAATCTGGACCAGGCACAGACGCGGATGGAACGTGCGCTCGCGCAAAAACTCGGTATCGACGGCAATCGCGTCGAACTCACGGGCGCGCTGGCAAAAGTCGAGTAGAGCCTGATGTGTGGAAATGTACATATCAACCCATCGAATAAGGTTAGGCCCGAAAAACACGGGTAGGATATCGGCATTGCCTTACAACTATACTCGGTTAGTCACAGAACGGGAACGTAAGTATGCGCTGCCTTATCATCCACAACCCGGCATCGGGCCCCAGCTCAGATGAAATCTACGCGTTCACGCACGCCCTCGCGCAGGGCGGCGACGAGGTCGTGATGCGTTTTATCGGCGATGGCATGGAACCCGAGGACGCCGTGGCAGACGTGCGCGAGTTTGATCGCGTGGTGATTTCGGGCGGTGACGGCACCGTCTCCAACGTGCTCGACCAAATGCGCGGATGCGGCGTCCCCACGCTCGTCTTCCCCTCCGGTACGGCCTGCCTGTTCTTCAATAACATCGGTAATGCCCCCGAGGCAGCGGCACTTGCCAAGGCCTGCCGCGCCGGTCGCACGGTCAAAGTGGACATGGGCGAGCTCTTTTGGCTCGACGAGAACGGCAACGAGAAGCGCCACGGCTTTATCATCATCGCCGGCTCGGGCTTCGACGCCGAGATCATGATGAAGGCCGCCCCCACCAAAAACGACATCGGCGAGATCGCCTACTTCCTCTCCGCGCTCGCCACGCCCAACCCCACGGTGGCGCACTTTACCATCGAGCATGACGGCATTGTCGAGGAGCTCGATGGCATCTGCTGCATGGCCGGCAACACCTCGGTCATCCAAAACGACATCAACCTGTTCCCCGATTGCCGCATGAACGACGGCATGGTCGACATCGCGGTCATCGAACCCGTGCGCACCGTTCAGCTGCTGCCTACTGTGATCACCGCTGCGCTTGACCCCGCCGGCAAGGTACTCGGGCGCCCGCAGTTCAAGATCATCCAGACCAAGGAAGCCAAGATCACCTGCACCCCGTCGCTGGGCATGCAGTTCGATGGCGAGATCATCTCCAGCAACTCGGGCGTCTTTGGCGCCCGTGCGCTGCCTCAATGCCTTGATATCATCGTCGACGAATTCTCGCCGCTCGGAAAATAGGAGGACCCTATGAACGACAATCCCCTGATCGGCTTTATTGTCATCGTCTTGGCCATGCTCGTCGGTTACGCCATCAACGTGATTCACCGCCGAAAGAAGTAAATCCACATTGGTATGATATTCATCCAGTTATCGACTCTCCCGCTGTTTATGCATTTGCCAAACAGCGGGGGATTTTCATTTCGGGCATTCCCAGCTACTTTATTCGTCTACAGTAATTGCAGGGCGTCTTTATTAAAGTAAAGCTACAAACTGAGTACAATTAACCGCTCATCGCATATTTCATCACGCTTATCGAGTAGGTTTCTTTCATAGATGAATATTGTTTCCAATTCGTTACGCTAATGGGGTGTCTTTATTGGCTGAAGCCCTCTGGCGACAGAGGGCTTTCGCACGCTGGGAGGGAAAATGAGGAAAACTCACCCCGTCAACGCGCTCAAGAAGCTAGGCATAGGCCTCGCCTTTGGAGCTGCAACCATCATGTCCATGCCGACCTCTGCGCTCGCCTGCACGCAGATGTACATGGGCAAAGACCTAACAGCCGACGGCAACACGTACTACGGCCGCGCCGAGGACTTTGGCAAGCGCTATCTCAAGCACTTCGGCATCGAACCCTCACATGGTCCCGGCCATATCTACGGCTCAGACGAGTCCGAATTCGCATACACCTCGCCCAATACCACGTATCGCTATAGTTACGTGCGCGACCATCCTTCGCAGTGGCACGGACGCTGGGATGCCTACTCCGAAGCGGGCATCAATGAGAAAGGTGTATCCTGCTCCGCCACGCTGACCACATACATGAATGCAGACGCTAAGGCGGCTGATCCCCTTACCGACACTGGCATTGGCGAGTATAGCTACGGCAGCGTCATCTTGGGCGAAAGCGCTACGGCACGTGAGGGTGTCGAGCTCCTCGGCAAAATCATCGACGAGCAGGGCGCCTGCGGCAACGATCAGCTCATCATCGCCGATAACAACGAGACCTGGCTGTTCGCCGCGCTTTCCGGCCACCAGTGGATAGCCATGAAGCTCACCGATGACGTCGCGTCGCTCAACCCCAACATCGGCAACCTCAACTACAAGGTCAATCTCAACGACGGTGCAAACTGCCTCCACTCCGAGGGCATCGAGTCCATGCCCGTGGAAAAGGGCTTTGCTAAGTACTTTGACGATGGCCAGTTCGACGTTGCCCAGACCTATGGTGAAGAAATTAGCGAAAAGGCCATGCATTCTTGGACACGCTATGTCCAGGGCCGTGCCTACTTCGACGCACCGCTTGCCGAGGGCACCGACTATGAAATCAAAAAGGACACCAGTAAAAAACCGCGCGCTAAAGTTGGCGCTATGGTAAATGAAATGCAGCCGCTATTCTTCCAGCCCGGTAAGTCCAACTGGAACACCTTTGAGATGATTCGCGCGTTTGGCAACCGTGGCGAGAAGGTTCCCGGCCTCAACGCAAACACCGACGGCGCCTACGCCATCGGCACCGAAACCAACACCGAGATCAACCTCTTCCAGATTCGTCGCGGCCTTGATCCCGAAGTCGCTACCATCCAGTGGGAGATGCTCTCCCGCGCCGCGTACTCCGTCGCCATCCCCTTCTACTCCGCTCTGATGACTGAGGTCAGCCCGTACTTCAGCGATCAGACCGTCTCCTTCGATCACTGCGATGAGGCAGACATCGTAAACAACGAGGAGCCGGAGAACTCCATCAACTACGTCCTCATGGACATCAGCACTCTCTGCTTTGAAAACCCTGACACCCTTGGCGTCGGTGTCCGCGCCTACCTCGACGCGCTCCAGAATGAGCTCATCGAGCAGAACAAGGAAGTTGACGCCGCCATGCTGGCCGAAACGACCACCGAGGGCCGCACCGCCCTGGCCAACAAGGCCGGCAATGCTGCTACCGAGAACACCTACAAGAAGTGCAAGGCTCTGCTCCAGGAGATGCGCGCCTATCAGAAGGCAGGAAACTTTGACCAGCCCTTCACCCCGAGCGACCTGAATACCGAGACCAACGGCCTCAAGGAGTCCATCACCTACGCCAAGGACGCCCTTGCCACCGACCCGGTCACCCCGGATCAGCCCGGCACTCCCGAGCAGCCCGGTACCCCCGAGCAGCCCGCTAAGCCCGAGCAGCCCACCACCAAGCCCGAGAAGCCTGGCAAGTCGGACACCACGACCACGGTAACCACCAACAAGACGAACACCAAGGGCGGCCTGCCCACCACCGGTGATCGTTTTGATGGCCGCGTGGTGGCTGCATTCGCCATCGCTGGCGTTGCCGTCATCTCCGCGGGCGGTTACTTCCTCTACCGTCGCAATAAGGAGTAACGTCTTAGCTGAGCGGGCAAGGCAGCAATGGCAGCCTCGCCCGCTCAGCCCGCTCTTTTGACCGGCGGGAAACCCGCCTGAAATCTTTTTAAAAAAGATTTCCCCGCACACACTTCGCTGTGCTATAGTGCAGCGCAACAGCAACTAGGTGCGACCGCGCCACGGCATCACGAAAGGAGCCACCAACATGAAGAACACGATGAAGTCTCTCAACAACTGGTGGTGGCGTGATGCGAATACGATCGGTCGACAGTGAGTCCCTCACGCCTGTTTTTGCGCTCTAGGTGATTGGAAGGCCTCCGGTTTCGACCGGGGGCCTTTTTCTATCTCGAGCCCGATCGCATTCGCATCACGCGCCTCCGCTTTTCTCTTGCAATCCCCTTCCGAAAGGATTTTCACCATGTCTCAGAACACCACCGTCACCCAGCCCCGCACCGTCCAGACCGCCGATCGCGGCAAACTCGATGTCCGCGCCCTCGTCTTGCTCGCCATCCTGCTCGCCGCCGGCTTCATCCTCAACTTCACCGTCGGCAAGGCAATCTCGGGCATCTCGGGCGGCATGATCAGCCCCGAGTTCATCATCTCGGCCTTCTGCCTCACCATCCTGGTCGTTCGCCCCAACATCGGCCAGGCGCTCGTCATTGGCCTCATCTCGGCTGCCGTGATCCAGATCACCACCACTTCGCCGTTCGTCGATTTTGCCGCCGAGGGCATCGCCGCCATGCTCATGGCCGGCATCGTCAATGCCGCCGGCAAGAACGGTCAGGTCAAGCCCGCCATCGCCATCGTCGCAACGTTCGTGACCACCTTTGTCTCGGGCGTCATCTTCATGGTCATCAAGATGGCCATGCTCGGCGTGGTCGGCGAGCTCGCCGCCGCCATGTTGCCCGTCGTCGCCATGACCGCCGTCTTTAACGCCATTCTGGTCGGCGCCCTCTACCTGCCCATCCAGAAGGCCCTGAAGCTCAACTAACCCGCTCGGCTTTACGAGCCACCCCATCTTGGCGTTCATTCGTCGCTCGCGTACCCAAGTACGCTTCGCTCCTCTTTCGCGCCAACCTGGGGCCCTCGTAAAGTCGTCTCTGTGCTCCATTATTCAAAATTAATCCCCTTTTCGATTTAACCCCTTTCGTGGGGGTCCAGGACACTCTTGTCTCAAATCTCACCTTAAGGAGAACATCATGGCCGCCAACACTCAGGCTCGTACTATTTCTACCAACGCCGCTTACGACAAAGGCATCCTCGATATCACCTCGCTGATCCTGCTCGCCGTCCTGCTTGCCGCCGGCTTTATCCTCAACATAACCGTAGGCAATGCCCTGGCCGTCACGGGCATCAAGCCGCAGTTCATCATTGCCGCCTATGCCCTAGCCATCGCGCTCACGCAGGCGAGCTTTGCCCAGGCTGCCATCTTTGGCATCCTGTCGGCAGCCGTTATCCAGATCACTACGTCAATCCCTGGCCTCAACTTTGTCACCGAGCTTACCGGCGCGCTGACGATGGCAGCGCTCGTTAAGTCAAACATCGGCGGCAGCAAGGTCAATCCCTTCATCGCCGGTCTGCTCACCACCCTGGTCTCGGGTGCCCTCTTCGCCGTCCTGGGCACCGTCATCATGGGTGCCGCGCTGCCCACGGCGCTCGCCAAGGTGCCCATCGTGCTCGGCACTGCCGTCTTCAACGCCGTCGTGGTCCAGGCCCTCTTCTTCCCCCTCCGCAAGGTGCTCAACAAATAGCCTGATATGATGGACGGAGCCGCAACTCCACGGCCCCGTCATCAAAGACTGTCCCAAACAACTAGCTCTTGGGGACGTTCTTAAACGACCAGTCATTAAAGAACGTCCCCAATGACTATGAAAGGTATCCATGGAAACGATCATCAACGTCGACGATGTCTCGTTCTCCTATGGCACGCAGACCGAGCAGGCGCTCAGCCACATCTCGCTCAGCGTGAACAAGGGGGATTTCATCGGCATCATCGGGCCCTCGGGCGCCGGCAAGTCCACGCTTGCCGCTTGCCTGTCGGGTGCCGTGCCCCACCACTACACCGGCACGTTCTTTGGGTCCGTCATGGTTAACGGCCACGACACCTGCGAAGCCTCGCTCACCGACGTGTCGCAAATCGTCGGCAGCGTGCTGCAGGATATCGACACGCAGATGGTCGCCTCGGTCGTCGAGGACGAGATGCTCTTTGGCCTCGAGAACTTTGGCGTTCCCCACGACCAGATCGAGCAGCGCGTGAGCGAAACGCTCGAGACCGTCGGCATCAGCGACCTGCGCGACCGCGAGATCGCCACCCTCTCGGGCGGACAGAAGCAAAAGGTAGCCATCGCCGCCATCCTCGCCATGCGTCCGCGCGTCTTGGTTCTCGACGAGCCCACCGCGGCACTCGACCCCGCCAGCTCCACGTTGGTCTTCGAGACGCTGCGTGAGGCAAACCGCACACTTGGAATCACCATCGTCGTCGTTGAGCAAAAGGTCGCCCTGCTCTCGGAGTACTGCAACCGCGTGCTCGTGCTCAACCATGGCGAAATCGCGCTGCAGGGCGAACCACACGAGGTCTTCGCGCATACCGACGAGCTCCGTGCCATCGGCGTCGACTGCCCTCGCGTCACGCGTATCTTCAATAGCCTCGAGGCCGATGGCCTGGTAAGCGGTACCCCTTGCTTGGATGTCGATGAGGCCGAGCGCCTGATTTCGGGCATCGTCGACCCCGCACACGCGGCCAGCGAAGCCCAGGCGCCCGCCGGCTCACCGCACGCACCGTCGTTGCGCCCTCATGCCAAGGACGCCGAACCCGTACTCACCTTCGACCATGTTGAGTTTGCCTATCCCAATGGCGGCGCCGCCGTACACGACCTTAGCCTGACCCTCTATCCCGGCGAGCTCGTGGGCATCGTCGGCCAGAACGGTGCCGGCAAGACCACGCTCACCAAGCTGCTCACAGGCCTGCTTAAGCCCGCCTCGGGCAGCGTGCGCGTTACGGGGCTGGACACCGCAGCCGTTCCCACGAGCCGCATCGCCCGCGAAGTCGCAACCCTCTTCCAAAACCCCGACCGACAGATCTGCAAGGATACCGTACTCGACGAGGTCGCTTTTGGCCTGGAGCTTGCCGGCATCGACCGTGCCGAGGCTCTGCGTCGCGCTCGACTCGTTATCGACCGCTTTGGTCTGCCTGCCGATGAGGCACCTTTCTCGCTTTCGCGCGGCCAGCGACAAATGGTGGCGCTTGCCTCCGTCGTAGTTGTTGAGCCCAAGATCGTCGTGCTCGACGAGCCCACGAGCGGCCTTGATTACCGCGAGTGCATGACCGTCATGGAAACGGTGCGCACCATGGCCGAGCGCGGCTGCGCCGTGATTATGGTCTGTCACGACATGGAAGTCGTTTCCGACTTTGCCGAGCGTATCGTAGTAATGGCCGACGGTCGTATCCTCGACCGCGGCCGCACGCACGAGCTATTCTCGAACATCGAGCTCATGCAGCAAGCCTACGTTGAGCCACCTCAGGTCATAGAGCTTTCTCATCGTCTGGCATCCTCCGTCTCTCCCGTCTTTGCACAGGTGAGCGAGGTCACCGATGTCGTTCGCATTACCAAGGAGATGGTCCACCGTGGTTAACGTCATCGACTACATGCCGGGCGATACGCTGCTGCATCGCCTGAACCCCGTCGTCAAACTGGGCCTCGCCGCCGCCATCATCGTCGGCATCTTCTTGTCCGACACCTACGTGGCGCTGCTGGGCTTTTTGGTGCTCACCCTTGCGCTGGGTGCCTATGCCGGCGTCGTCGACCGTCTGTTCTCGCTGCTCAAGTTGCTGATTCCGCTCGCGCTTATCATGCTGGTGCTCCAGCTTGCCTTTATGCGCGATGGCAACGTTGTGTGGGGCTTTATCACCGACACGGGCCTCATCACGGGATCGAAGGCCTGTCTGCGCCTGCTGGGTGTGGCGTTACCGCTCATCCTCATGCTCATGGTGACCAAGCTCAACGACCTTGCCAACGCCTGCGTCGAGGTGCTGCACGTACCGTATCGCTATGCCTTCACCTTTACCACGGCGCTGCGCTTTGTGCCGGTGTTTGGTCAGGAGATGAACGCCATCATGGAAGCGCAGACCGCACGCGGCGTCGAGTACGACACCAAGAACCCCATCAAGAAGCTTAAGCTCATGCTGCCACTGTGTGTGCCGCTGCTCATCTCGAGCGTGGGCAAGACCGATGCCACGGCCTTGGCGGCAGAACAGCGCGGCTTCTATCTGCGCACGCGCGCCGGCTCGTACAAGCGCTACCCCATCAAGGGCCTGGACATCGCCGTACTCATCGTCAGCATCGCTCTCATCGCCATCGGCTTCCTGTTCTAGTTCGCCACCGACAGCAACCGCCCAACGCAAAAGGCCTCGGCTCGCACCAAACGAGCCGAGGCCTTTACTGTTTCACCAGATAAAACCTACCAAAATTAACCTGTCCCTTTTTGACGGGTCGGAAGCTAGAGGCGGTAGGGGGCGCCGCTGCGGATGATGGATTCGCGCACCAGGACATCCATGGCATCGAGGGTGATCTCGGGCATCTCTCGATACTTCTGCAGCACCGATAGCTCGGTGCAGGCCAGAATGACACGGTCGCAGCCGCTACGGGCGAACTCCCACATCACGCGGTCGAACTTATCCATATCGGGCTCACGTCCGGCCTTCACATCACCGTAGATAAGCGACATCACATCGTTCTGACGTTTCTCGCTGGGATAGACAACCTCAACACCCGCAGCCTCGCATTCGCGGCCGTAGACGCCCGCGCCCACGGTTCCGTCGGTGCCCATGATGCCAATCTTGTGCACCGGCTCGGCCGGCATACTCAGGTTGGGGTCGAACTCGCACTCCCCCATCACCGCACCCGCAAGGGCATAGCGAACCGACTCGCGCGGCATGTGGATAATCGGCACCTTCGTAAACGACTGGATCTGGTCGTAGAAGTAGTGTGACGTGTTGCAGGGAATGGCAATGTGCGCGCAGCCCAGCGACTCGAGTGCCTGAGCACACTCTTTCATGGTCGCCAGCAGCTTGGCATGCTCGCCGGTCTTAATGGCAAGCGTGCGGTCGGGCATGGTCGACTTGGAGAGCACCACCATGTCGATATGTTCCTGATCGCAGGCAGCAGCCGTATGGCGCACCACCTGGTCGTAGTAATACGACGTGGCCTCGGCGCCCATGCCGCCGATAACTCCCAGCTTTTCCATCGCCGCCTCCTTGGTGACGCTTGCGCAATTGCGCGTATCATACCCGCACCCGCCCGATGTAAACCGGATGGGCGCCGCACTCATCTACTTGTAATACGTCTTGAACAGCTTAAAGTGGCGCAGCTTGGTGTGCCACATGCGCAGCCAGCGGTTAAAGACAAAGTCGCCCTTCATAAACGAAGGGTCGGCGCCCTTGCCTTCCTTGTCCAGGCGATGCACCTTAGCACGCAGCTCGGGATCCTTGACGTACTTGTCGACGACGCCCATGGGGACGACCATCCACAGCGCCTCGTCCTGCGCCGTCACAAACTCCGGCTCAAACGGGCGGTTGAACACATACTCGTCCACCACATACTTGGCAACGTTAAAGCCGCTGTTGGTAACGTAGTAGTTGCTACGACCTTGGCGCGTGTTGAAATCGAAGAACTTAAACGAGCCGTCGCGCTCGTCGTACTTAACGTCAAAGTTGGAATAGCCCACAAAGTGAAGGTCCTCGAGCAACTTGCGCACGCCGCCCATGAGCTCGTCATTGGGCTCGGTGATGATACAGGCGTGGTTGCCGACACCGTGAGGCTGATGCTCCTCGAGCAGCACATGGCCCAGGCACATCATGCGCACCTTGCCGTTGCGGTCGGAATAACTGGTGAGCACGCGCATGTACTCGTCATTGCCGGGCACGCGATCCTGCAAGATCAGGTCGTCGGTGTAGCCGCTGGCATACGAGTCGCGAATGACCTGTTCCAGCTCGGCACGGTCGGCAATCTCATAGGCCTTTTTCTGGCCCTCGAACTCGTGCTGCCACCACATGATGCCGTCAGAAGGCTTCAGAATCATCGGGTAGGGGAAGTCAATCTGGTCGAGCACTTCGGCAGGTGCCTCGCCTTGGGCGTTCAGCATCGCCATGGTGAAGGTAAAGGTATGCGGATAGGGCACGCCATGCTTCTCGCACAGCTCGTAGAAGATCTCCTTCTTCTGACACTGCTCAAGCATGCTATAGGGAGCGTAAGGCGCGACGATGTTATCCGCCAGCTCATGGGCATCCTTGGCCTGAGCCACGAGGGCAACATAGTTATCGCCACAGCCCACAAGGACAATCGTCTTATCGGCATGCGCTTGGGCAATGCCGTTGACGGTCCTGAGCATCACGGGCATGGTATCGATATCCACGTTGGGCGTGTAGTCGATAATCTGGCTGCGGTACGCGGGACCCGTCTGGTACTTGCCAAAGACCAGGCTCTTGACCTGGTACTCCTCGTAGAAGGCGCGCGCCACCGAATAGACGTTGATGTCGCCACCGAGCAGCACGGGAATGAACTCGCGCTCTGTAAACTGCAATGCCATGGAAACTTCCTATCATGAACTGCCCACACAACGGGCGGTCTTTGCGCAACTGATTTATTCTAGCGTGCCAAACCGCCGGCGCCCAAAGCTCCACCGTATCTATGGCAATCAGCGCAATTATCCAGCATGAAATCCGCCCTCGCCGTAATGGGACCCTGTAGTTGCAAAACCCCACATGAGGCGACTTTTGATAAAAAAACCCTCTCGACAGGGTTCCGTAACGTTAAAGTTGAACTCTATGGTTTCTCAACAATTCATCATAACTGCAGGTCAAAGCCAAAGCCTCAAGTTCAACTTGACCCTTTGGAACCTTTAAGGTTCAAGTTGAGGTCGAAAGCAGTAGTAGAATACCGTTCGAACCATAACCTACGATTGATTGCAGAGGGACTGGATGCAGCATTCGAATCATCGCGCCGCAGCGCTCATTGCGTCGAAGCCGGCTCGTATCATCACGAGCGCCGCGCTCGCCGTTGCGCTGACGGCCACGCCGATGCTCTCCCCCGTTGCGGCGTATGCCGCCTCGCAGGCAACGCAGGACCAGCTTTCCGCAGCCCAGCAGAAGATCGAAGCCGCCACGAGCGCCTACAACGACGCCCGCACCAAACTCGATGACCTGCAAAAGCAGATTGACTCCAATGAGGCAAGCATCGAGGAAATCGAGGCTAAGCTTCCCGAGCAGCAGGCCAAGGCAAGCTCCGCCATGCGCGATCTGTACAAGTATCAGAAGGGCACCAACCCCATCGTGAGCTTCCTGGTCAACGCGCAGAGCCTGGGTGAGTTCATCACGACCTGCAAATACACCAACCAGATCACGAGCTCGAGCGTCGACGAGATCGAACAGCTCAATAACATGCAAACCGAACTCGAGCAGAACAAGGCTGAGCTCCAGCAGGCCAAGTCTCAGCTTGAGGCAGAGCAGAAAAATGCCGAGGATGCGTTGGCTCAGGCCCAGCAGCTCCGCAGCGAGGCACAGGCAAAAGCCGAGCAGGAAAATGCCGCCGAGCTTGCCAAGCTTGAGGCCGATAAGGCCGCTGCCGCCGAGAAGCTCTCGGGCGAGGGCGTAAGCGGCAGCAATTCCAGCAGCCAGGCCACCAACACCAACACCACCATAGACACCACGGTGAACAACGCCAATACCGGTAACTCCGATTACGATTCGTTCATTAATGAGTGGACGAGCCGCATCGACAATTATCTCGCCGGCTCCCCCATGGCAGGCCAGGGCTATAACTTTGCCGTCGCCGCTTGGAATACCGGTGTCGACCCCCGTTGGTCCCCCGCCATCGCCTGCATCGAGAGCACCAAGGGTGCTTATTGCGCCAATTCTTACAACGCCTGGGGCTGGAGTGCCCGTGGCGGCGGTTGGCGCAGCTTTGGCAGCTGGAGCGAGGGCATCTCCGCTCACGTCGCCTATCTGGGCGCCAACTACGGCTCCACCCTTACCCCGGCAGCGGCCAAAAAGTACTGCCCGCCCACGTGGCAGGACTGGTACAACAAAGTCGCCGCTCAGATGAACCGCATCTAAGCGCAACTGCAAAGGGCCCCAATGGGGCCCTTTTCTTTTAGGTAGCGGAGGTATCGACGACGCCGGTCGCATTGGCAATCGCGACTATGACGATCATGCATAGGAGCAGCACACCCAATGCCTTGAGCCAGAGTTTCGCGAGTTTCTTGCCGCGATAGCTGTCGAGCAGTGCGAATCGCCGACGAAGACGGCGCTTATCGAGCAGCGCAAAATGCATAAGCACCATAAGGCCATCGACAAAGAAAAAATACTCGATTATGAGAAACCACGTCGGGTAGCTTTGGTTTGCTCCCGTGGGGTGAAAGACGGCAAAGTGACTTCCGGCAAAGAACACAAGTAGCGAGAAGCAGACGAGCGTATTCCAAATGCGCCCCAGAGACTCCGGAACGCGAGAGAGCGGACCGCATGCAGCGGAGGCGGCAGGCCTAGGAAGCCCTGCGGGGTTCTGGAGCCCTTGGAGCGTCAACACCGTCTCCGAGGCCGGAGTACGGACAGGCGCAGGTGTAGAAGGCCGCACGGGGCGGCTCAGATCGTATGCCGAGCGCGTCGCCCGTCCCAACGCTTCCGCACTCGCAAAACGCTTGGCCGGGTCGAGCGCCATCGACATGCAGACGGCATCGGCAAGTGGAGTGGGAATGCCACGCGCCTCGCATTGCTCGCGCATGTCGAGCCCTGGTTTAGGGTCGACTCCCGTCAAGCAGAAGAACAACAGGGCGCCAAGTGCGTAGACGTCGCTGCGCACACTCGTCTGCCCAAACCCATACTGCTCGGGCGGCGCATAGGGTCGCGTGCCAAACTTGACGGTGTCGGCATCGGCGCCATCGCGCCATACGCGCGCGATCCCCAAGTCGATAATCACCAGCGACGAAACGTCAGGCCCTCATCGAGCGTACAGTTCGCACCCGTCACGATGATATTCGACGGTTTGAGGTCGCGATGGATCACCGGCGCCGACGTCTCCCCCGCCATTGCAAAACCGGCGTGGAGCTCGCCCACGGCATCGCATAGGGCAGGATACAATTCACGCGCATAATCGGGGGTGGCTCCCAGACGGTCCACCAGCACCCCGAGCGTCTCCCCTTCGATGTATTCCATAACCACGTTGAGCTCGTCGCCCACACGACGACAATCGACGATTCTGGGCAGGTGCTCAAAACGCCTGCCTGCCCGCTGGGCGGCAAACAGACGCTCGTATGCCCCGCCGATTTGAGCCGAAGCATCGATGCGTTTACGGACAAAGGGGCCGAGCGAACCACCGCCGGTTCCTTCAAAGTACACGAGCTCGGTTGTTTCAACGGACGAGCGCTTAAGTACACGCTCCACGCGATAGCTGTCGTCGCGATCGAGCGACGCCAGATGTTCGGCAAGCGCTGCGGTCAGCTCGTCATCGGAATATGTTGTGGTCTGAGTATCCATAGCCTCCATCATAGCGCAGGGCGCAGACACCCCATGGCATCCGCGCCCCGTTCGCTTGCATCGTTGTTCGGCAGCTCCGCCGGCTCAGATATCAGCCGCTAACTCACCGTCTCCTCGCCAAAGCGATACAGCTCCTCGTTGACCTTTTGGAGGCTGCACCCGCGATCGATGCAAAAGATGATAATCGCATCACGGCGATCCTTGCAGTTGAGGACGCTTACCCCGGCAGCCGCCAGTGCACGGTTGGCCTCTTTGAGCGTCAGCGCCATCGCAAAGGCAATCTGCAGCACCTTATTGCGACTCGGGTGACGCGCACCGGTAAAGATCTGATAGCCAAAGGTCTCATTGAGATCGGCCATACGAACCACGCGCGAGCGCTCCAAGCCCTTTTCCTGCAGCAGCTGCTTCAGGTAGTCCGAAAGCGACGGGGCGGCAAAGTCGTGCTCCCTGATATAGCCATCGATGTTCGGCGCATCGAGAAGCTCATTGAGCAGCTCCTCGGTCAGCTTTTTATCGGGCATACGACTTCACCTCCCCCAGTGCATGCAACATGCTAGAAACCGCTTACGTCCGAACGCTCCCAGCTAGCAACCTGGTCGGGAGACACCGTACCCAGCGCCTCGAACTTCCAGGAGCCGCCCGCCTTCAGATGATTGGTGTTTGCAAGAGCCGTTCCAACCTGGTTGCCATCGGCATCATACAGAACATACTCAATCTGAATGTAGCTCTTTTCCTTGTCCGTGTTATTGGTCAGCGTGCCCGTGATCTTATAGGCAAACTGACTGGAGGTGTCTTCAGCCTCGTCAGCAATGGTATACGGTTCTTGCGATTCTTTTTGCTCCTCAGCCTGCTGTGTCGCCTCGGCAGGTTTTGCCGAATCGCTCGCAGACGAATCGGTTGAATTGCCACCCATAGAGCCCACGGCACCGACGATAACCAGCACCACGATGACGCCTAGGACAATCTTGCCGATCGGCTTCTTTCCCTCTTTTGCCATTATTCATCCTTCCTACGATCCGGCTACCGTGCCGGCACACAGCACATCGTAGGAAGGATTGAATTTGAATTCATTAGCTGAGAGCTAAGGTTGCGGTAAACGGCCAATGCAGCTATCCAGACGCCGAGCAAACGCACTTTGCGTGACCGTCTGCTGGCAGCGCATCAACCCACCGTGACGGATTTCCCGGTAAAGGCACTGATCATCAACAGGGCAAAGAACACCAGGTAGCTGACACTCAGCGGGTACGCAATGATCAGGAATACGACCCAGCCGACATTGGTTTTACCGTCGGCACGGCGTTGCCCGCGATTGCGGCAGAGCCAAATCGTCACGCCGATGGCAGTGATAAACAGTACGAGTGCCGCCGCAGCCAGCCCAGCAAACACAAACATCACGCCAATGCTCACAGCGATGACCGGAAGCAGCAGCAAACCGCATCCGCATCCACCCGGACTATATACGGCAGACTGTCGGCGTCGTTCCATCGTCACGCCACCCCCATCATCTCTGAGCACTACAGCGCAATGGCCTGCTGAACAGGAACGATCTTATCGAGTTCCGGTTCGATCCGCCTTTTCTCGGCCTCAAGGTCAAACGCCACCTGAGCGCGCAGCCAATAACCATCCGTCAGGCCAAAATAACGGCAAAGACGGAGGTCGGTGTCGGCCGTCACGCGACGTTTTCCCAAGACAATCTGCCCGATACGCTGAGCCGGAATCCCGGTCTCTTTCGCAAGGCGATATTGAGAAATGCCCATGGGAACAAGAAACTCCTCTTTGAGAAGCTCACCAGGAGTCACTGGCGACAGCAAATCGGACGAGGTCTCATCACTTGTGATAATCGACGATTTCGACATTCCAAGCCATCTCCTGTCTCCACTCAAAACAGACCCGATAGCGCTCGTTAACACGGATGCTATATTGACCGGCACGATCGCCCTTCAAAGCTTCCAGGCGGTTGCCCGGCGGAACGCGAAGATCATCAAGCGAAGCACAAACCTGCAGTTGGCGAATCTTCCTCAGCGCAACGCGCTCAAAGGGCACGAACCTCCTGACCCGCACACCCATGGCAAAGCGTTCGGTATCCTCATCTTTATACGATGCAATCATAGTATCGCCTTACGTTAGTAACGTCAAACGTTTCTATAGACTTATATCTCTATTATATCGTACGTTTGTTCGTGTTTTCTAGAACAAATAGTCCTTCACGCCTTAGTCAAGCGAAAGTAATCGTTTGTAGACATCGAGGCCTTTGAGCAGGATTTCCTCGTCAAAGAGCATGGTATCAGTGTGAAGGGCGCTCGTGGCATAGGCGGGACAGCCATCCGAATCGCTCGGGTTATCTTGGCCGGCAGGCGCGCCCGTGCCCAGCAGGAAAAACACGCCCGGCAGATGGCGCTGATAGAAGGCAAAGTCCTCGGCAATCAGCAGCGGCTCGTCCACGAGCTGTAAGTCGGGCAGAGCAGGCGCGATTCGAGCAAACAACTCGGGGTCGTTGTCGACCGGCGGATAGCCCTCGGCAAAGTCGAGATCGTACGTGCAGCCCGTTGCGGCACAGGCATCGTCCAGCACACGACGCACGCCTTCGCGCGCCCGGTCGAACATGTCGTCCGTAAACACACGCAGGCTTCCGGCCACATGGGCCTCCCCCGCTACCGCGTTACAAACCGTACCGGCCTGCAGCAGACCAAACTTACCGATACAGGGCTCGTCGGTGCCCAGCTCGTCCATCAGCTCGCGCTCGGCAACCAAAAACTTTGCTGCCGCCAACGCGGCATCGTGCGACTCCCCAACCGGCACACCATAGGTCTTAGCGATGTGGATGCTCGTACCGTGAATATGGATATGCGTCTCGCTCGAACGCGCCAGCAGCGGACCGGAACAACTCGCCAACGTGCCGGCAGGCAGATCGGGCCACACATGGAAGCCAAAAATGCGGTCGGCCCCATAGCGCTCGAATACACCACTCTCGCATACCGTCTTGGCACCACCGGTCGTTTCCTCGGCCGGCTGTAACACAAAGAGAACATTGCGCCTAATGGCGCCCGGCTGTTCGCGAATCGTACGGTCGACATACGTCGCGGCGGCAAGCGCCATGGCCATGTGTCCATCGTGGCCGCAAGCATGCATCTTGCCGGGATGCGTCGAGGCAAAGGCCGCTCCCGTCGCCTCCGCGATGGGCAGCGCGTCCATATCGGCGCGAATCGCCGTGGCATGCGCGGCGCCTGTGCCAGCGTCGAAGAAAGCACAAACACAGCTGGGACAGGGATGGGTCACTTCACAGGCAAGCGAGGCGAGCACGCCCTCGATATAGGCTATGGTTTGAGGAAGATCGAAATCGAGCTCCGGAATGCGATGCAGGTCGCGACGATAGCGACGAAGTTCTTGGAGCTCGGTCATAAAGGATCCTTTCATGGGGCATATCCATTCACACACTATTTTGATGCAGAATTATGACGCCCTTGTTTCCAGCATATCCCTGCATTTTTTAAACGTTATATACGAATACTCTTGTTTGGTAAAGTGCAACGTGGTAGGGTCTTTACCACTTGATAGAGGCGCGGGCACGAAGAGCCGCGGGCGAGCCGGCAGGCTTTGACCCCGTGGGGAGGCGAAACCCGCCGAACTGGGTTTTTCAGGCACGAAAAGCCTGGTGGGCCTGTGGGAAACACCCGCAGGACTGTCTGCAGCAATGCGGGAGCGCTATCCGGACATGGGGTCCACGCTATGCGGATTCGATGCGCCGATGGCGCCGTCTGGATAGCGAGGTTTACGGGACATGGCATTGACCCCCAACGAGGCATATGCGGCCAAGCGGCCGTTTGTGGACAAGGAGACGCTCGAGCATATCGTCGAGCAGTTCCCTACGCCGTTTCATCTATACGACGAGGCGGGCATCCGCCGCAACATGCAAGAAGTGCGCGACGCCTTTGCATGGAACCCGGGCTTTAAGGAATACTTTGCCGTCAAGGCCAATCCCAACCCGGCGCTCATCTCCATTCTCAACGAATACGGCTGCGGCTGCGATTGCTCGAGCTATACCGAGCTCATGATCGCCCGCTCGCTGGGCATCACGGGACACGACATCATGTTCTCGTCCAACGACACGCCGGCAGCGGACTTTGAGCTCGCCGACAAGCTGGGCGCCATCGTCAACTTTGATGACATCAGCCACATTGAGTTCTTTGAGCGCGTTGCAGGCCCCATCCCCAAGACGGTCAGCTGCCGCTTTAATCCGGGCGGCTTGTTCCAGCTCTCCAACGGCATCATGGATAACCCCGGCGACTCCAAATACGGCATGACCACCGAGCAGCTCTTCGAGGCCTTCCGCATGCTCAAGGCCAAGGGCGCCGAAAACTTTGGCATCCACGCATTCCTTGCCAGCAACACCGTCACCAACGACTACTACCCCAAGCTCGCG
The DNA here is from genome assembly GCA_905215365.1 of uncultured bacterium. Lineage (GTDB taxonomy): Bacteria > Actinomycetota > Coriobacteriia > Coriobacteriales > Coriobacteriaceae > Collinsella. The sequence continues at coordinate 171,535 of CAJMPX010000001.1, forward strand.
CGCATCCTCTTTGAGCTTGCCGTGCGCCTGGAGCGCGAGACCGGCGCACATGTCGCCTTCATCAATCTGTCCGGCGGCGTCGGTATCCCCTATCTGCCCGAGCAGCAGGCCAACGACATTCACGCCATCGGCGAAGGCGTACACGCGGCATACGACGAGATCCTGGTTCCTGCCGGCATGGGCGATGTGGCCATCTGCACCGAGATGGGCCGCTTTATGATGGGGCCCTACGGCTGCCTGGTCACCAAGGCCATCCACGAGAAGCAGATATACAAGGACTATATCGGTGTCGACGCAAGCGCCGTCGACCTGATCCGCCCTGCCATGTATGGTGCCTACCACCACATCACGGTGATGGGCCAGCCGGGTGGCGCCGACAAGACCACAGCGCCCGTTACGGACACCTACGACATCACGGGTAATCTGTGCGAGAACAACGACAAGTTCGCCATCGATCGCGAGCTGCCGCATATCGACATGGGCGATATGCTCGTGATCCACGATACCGGCGCGCACGGCTACTCCATGGGCTACAACTACAACGGCCGTCTGCGCTCCGCCGAGGTGCTGCTGCGCCCCGATGGCTCGGCCGACCTCATCCGCCGTGCTGAGCGCCCGGGCGATTACTTTGCCACGCTCGACGTGCTGCCGAGCGGCCGAGAGCTGCTGGCCAAGTCGCGCGCCGAAAGTGCCCGCCGTCGCGCCCAGGACGAGCGTCTGGCCGTCGCCGCTCAGTGGAACAAACGCATCCAGATCGCGGAAGCGAAGGAGAAGAACATGGATATCCGCAACCTCGAGGGTTCGATCGTCGCCCTCGTCACGCCGTTTAAAAAGGACGGAAGCATCGACTTTGACGCGCTCGAGCGCCTTATCGATTTCCACCTGCAAAACGGTACCGACGCCATCCTCACCCTGGGCACCACCGGCGAGAGCGCCACGATGACTGATGATGAGGACAACTCCGTTGTCGCCGCGGTGGTCAAGCAGGTTGCAGGCCGTGTCCCCGTCATCGCCGGCTCGGGCTCCAACTCCACGCAGACCATGCTCACCAAGTCGCTCACCTATCAGGGCCTGGGCGCTGACGGCCTGCTGCTCATTACCCCCTACTACAACAAGTCCAACGAGGAGGGCATCTACCAGCACTTTAAGACCGTTGCCGATGCCGTAGATATCCCCTGCATCCTGTACAACATCCCCGGCCGCTGCGGCTGCGGCATCAGCGAGCGCAACGTAGAGCGCTTGGCCGCGCACCCCAACATCATGGGTATTAAAGAAGCCTCGGGCAACGTCGCCTACGCGGCCAAGATCGCCCACCTGCTGTCCGATGACTTCCGCATGTACTCGGGCGAGGACGCCCTCACCGTGTCGCTCATGAGCCTGGGCGCCTCGGGCACCATCAGTGTGTGGGCCGATGTTCAGCCGCAGCTCGTGCACGACATGTGCCGCGCCTATCTGGACGGCGACGTAGCGCGCGCCCGCGATATCCAGATTGCCGGCCAGCCGCTCATCAATGCCCTCTTTAGCGAGGTCAACCCCATCCCCGTTAAGGAAGCGCTCGCCCAGATGGGTATGATCGAGGCAAACTACCGCATGCCGCTGTGCCCCATGGCCAACGACACGCGAGCCGCACTTACCGATGCTCTGAAGGGAGCTGGTCTGCTTGATTAAGACCGTCATTATGGGAACGGGCCGCATGGGCTCGCTGATCCGCACTACCGCCGAGGGCATTGTCAACGCCGCTGGAGAGCCCGTTTTTGACATCGTCGCCCAGATCGGCTTCGACTTGTCCGAGCTCGAGAGCGCACCGACGGCCGATGTAATCATCGACTTCTCGAACGTCGTGACCTTCGACGCCGTCGTCGCCTATGTCGAGCGTACAGGCGCCGCATTGGTCTCGGGCACCACGGGCTACACACCCGAGCAGATGGATCGCCTGCGCGAGCTGGGTCAAAACGCCCGCGTCATGCACTCCGGAAATTACTCCATCGGTATCGCAGCTCTGCGTCATCTGGTAGCACAGGCCACACGCGAGCTGCCCGGCTTTGACTGCGAAATCGTCGAGACGCACCATAACCAAAAGGTCGACGCCCCCAGCGGCACTGCAAAGCTGCTGCTCGACGCCGTGGTCGAGGCCGAGCCTGAGGCTGGCTATCATCCTGTCTACGGTCGCGAGGGCATGTGCGGCGCGCGTGACCCCAAGGAGATCGGTATGCACTCGCTGCGCGGCGGCACCGTCGCCGGCGTGCACGAGGTAAGCTTCTTTGGCCAGGACGAGGAAGTCACGCTTAGCCATCGCGCCACAAGCCGCCAGATTTTTGTCAACGGCGCTCTGGCCGCCGCTCAAAAGCTCGTCGTCCGCGACCCCGGCTTCTACACCTTCGACCAGGTCATGTTCGCCTAACCAGTTACCTACCGTACCCACGCAAAGGAGAAACAGCATATGAGTAACGCAGCCGAGATGGATGCCCAGGAGATTATCAATTACATCGCCACCGCGCCCAAAAAGACGCCCGTCAAGCTGTATGTGCGCGAGAAGCCCGGCATGAAGGTCCAGTGGGGCAATGCGCACGTCTACGGCGGCCGTCGTGGCAAGACCGTCTTTGGCGACTGGGAAGAGCTCAAGGCCATCCTCGATGCCAATGCCGACTCCATCGACTACTACGATGTGGAGAACGACTGCCGCAACTCTGCCGTGCCCATGCTCGACCTTAAGGGCATCAATGCCCGCATCGAGCCGGGCGCAATCATCCGCGACCGCGTCGAGATCGGCGACCGCGCCGTCATCATGATGGGCGCCATCATCAACATCGGCTCCGTTATCGGCGAGGGCTCCATGATCGACATGGGCGCCGTGCTGGGCGGCCGCGCCACCGTGGGTAAGAACTGCCACATCGGCGCCGGCACCGTGCTGGCAGGCGTTGTGGAGCCCGCCAGCGCCACGCCCGTCATCATCGAGGACGATGTCATGATCGGCGCCAACGCCGTGGTCTTGGAGGGCGTGCACGTAGGCAAGGGCGCTGTCGTTGCCGCCGGCGCCGTGTGCGTCGAGGATGTCCCCGCCGGTGCCGTCGTGGCCGGCGTCCCCGCCCGCGTTATCAAGATGCGCGACGAGAAGACCGACAGCAAGACCGGTCTCGAGGAAGGTCTGCGCCAGCTTTAATAGTTACGGCGTTTTACCAAACGCCGTAACGACTCGACGCTGCAAACGCCCCAGAGCGGCAATCTGACGTTCAATCGTCGGGCATGACCAAAAGGTCAATGCCCTCCTCTTTCACGTCACCTTGCTCGCTCTGGGGCGTTTTCGCTGACTTATGCTCAACCAGTAGCGTAATTAAGCCCCAAGTAAAAAGGCCGAAGCCCTCATCCGAGGCTTCGGCCTTTGTTTTTCTGCAGCGTCCAAGAGCAGTTTATCGGTTCTCGATGCTGCCGATGTTTTTGAGTTCGATGGAAATGAGGCCGTTGGGCTCGTTGACGAACTCGATGTACTCGGAGTTCGAGCCCATCTCGGCCGGAAAGCTGATCTCGATGCCCGTATCGGTACGAATCTTGTGGTTGCGCACGGCCGCGCGTTCGACCTGCTTGCGCTCCACGGGCACACGCTCGGGCACCTTCTCCTCAGTCAGTGCCGCGCGCACGCTCTCCTTGATAACCGGTTCGTCCTCAAAGACCTCATCGACGATATCCCAGGGCGGCAGCTCCTCGTCATCCTCGACTTTCTCGGCGACGGCAGCCTTAACCTTGGCGAGCGCCACGGCCGTATTGGCACCGTGCTCCTCGGCGACTTCCTCGACCACACGCGTCACGGTGTCGATGACCTCCTTGCCTGATACGCCCGTGTCGCACTGCAGCAGGCCATCGGGGATAAGCATACGGTCCTCACCGGCAATCTTACGCTTCTTGTCCACGTAACCGATCTCCATGGTGCTCGCACGCACGATGGCATAGCTCGGCACCTTTTGCGAGGGGTTCGGCAGAATGGCGTAGTGGCGCGCGATGTCGTTGCGCACCTCCCCCTCCTCGCGGCCCACTTCGTGCATAAAAGCCTGCTTGGAGCCCAGCAGCATCACGGCAAACCAGCGGGCATCCTCATCGTCGTCAAAATCGGCCACGAGCACGTCGGTTGACTCGGCTTTCTCGGCTTTGGTGAGCTCGGAGGAGATAAACTCCGCAATCTGCTGCGACAGGTCCACGAACTCGCGCTCGCCAAAGAAATAGCCCTTGAGCTCGCCGCCAAACGCAGAGTTCTCGGCAAACGTGGCGCGTTTATTGTCGGCCGAGGTACGTGCGCGGCGCAGATGCGTGGTCACGAAGTTGCGCACGGTACGGCTCTCGATATCGAGCTCGCGCTGGCTCATAACGTTGACGGCAGAGTCAAAGTCCAGGATATGCAGAATCGCGTGATTGATTTTCATATACGGCATTCCGTTCTAGATCGATTTCGGCACGAACCAGTATAGCGGTCGAGCCCGCCCCAGGCGCATCGAAGCTTGGTGCATCGGGGACAGGTTGCTTTGCACCAATGGTTAGCGCAGGAGCTCGGACTGCCAAGCCTCGAGCTGTTCTGCCAAACTCTTGCCGGCAGCGGGCATGTCGATCTGGGGTCGTTTGGGCAGCAGTGCGCACTTAAGGATTGCCACGATGGTCTGCGAGACAAAGCGTCGTGTATCCTTGTCGAAACCTTGCGCAGTCTGGAGCATCACGGGCAGGCTCTCGCGCAGATTCCCAGCGATATCCGCAAACCGCTCAGCACCCGTAGCCTCAAACACGGAGAACAATGCATCTACAAAACGCTCGCGCTCGGCAGGCCCCACTGTAAGCAGCATCTCGCGAATGGAGCCATCAACGTATCGAGCACCGGCGGACAGGCGCTCACAGTACACGAAGTCACGACCATCAACCACCCAGCTAAAGGGATTGTGCTGCAGCAGGCTGAACTCGGTGCTCTCAACGATGGCATAGTCCTCCTGCGTCTCAAACATCATGCCAAAGATCGACGACCGAGGTAGCGTCTTGTCGATTCGACCGGAAAGATCGGCAAAGGCGTTGCCGTTCAGAAACTCCTCGACGAAGCCCGGACTATCATGGGAATACACCCGTTCGATTCGCTCACGGGCAACATCGGAGCACATCGTCGCACCGTACACCGCAAGGTTTCCACCCTTGGAATGACCTCCGCACAAAAGCGGCCCGTCAATCGCATCCGCTGCCTCGTCCACATAACGCACCGCGGATTCCTGGGCCGGCACAGGACACCGGAATGCCATGTTAAAGTCCTCTTTCCAGCCCACAATCGTGCTGTCGGTCCCCCGGAAGGAAAGATAACTAAACCCCGCCGGAAACCGGAACGCCATGGCTGCAAACTGCTCTGTCGCCACCACATCGCTCACGGCACGATAGCCGCAAACGTGCACGCCACGGTAGCGAGGGCTTGCTGCCACGGCCTCCAACAAGGCCCTGCTCCCCTCTGGGTCCCACAGGTCGCCAATCATGTCCCAGTAGCACTCGGCACGCAGCAGCTCGCGTACGTCTAGGCCCTGCCAGTTCGTCAGCTCCGCCATATCACCCGGCAAACGCAAATAGGACAACCACGCAAAGACCAGGCTATCCACCGCGCAGAACGGCCGTTCCTCAAACGGGTCAAACGCCGTCTGGGCATAGGTCAAAAAATTAGGCGAATCCGACATGGCCCTCCCGTCAACTATGGTGCATTGGGGTCAGGTTACTTTGCACCAAAAAGGCGCCCGGGCCGTGTGGGCTCGGACGCCTTCATTGTAGCTTTTCGCTTTAGCGAGCTTGATTTAGCAGGAGAAGTCGACGCTGTCGATGATGTCCTTGAGGGCCTTGGCGGAGGCGGTGAGCTCGTGCTGCTCGTCATCGTTCAGCGGCACGGGGACGCGGCAGACAACGCCGTCGCGGCCAACGACGGTCGGCATGGAGATGGCAAGATCGGACAGGCCGTACTCGCCCACCATGAGCGAGGAAACGGGCAGAACGGTCTGCTCGTCACGCATGACGGCAGTGCAGATGCGTTTGACGGCCATGGCGACGCCATAGTAGGTGGCGTGCTTCTTCTCGATGATGGTGTAGGCGGAGTTCTTGACGTCCTCGGCGATGCGCTTCTCGGCAGCCTCATGCTCCAGATGACCGTGAAGCTCGCAGAAGGTGTTCAGCGGAACGCCGGCAACCTGAGCGCTGGACCAAGCGACAAACTCGGAATCGCCGTGCTCACCCATGACATAAGCCTGGACATCGCGCGGGTCGACCTCGACATGGGCACCAAGCATCTGCTGCAGACGGCCGGTGTCGAGCACGGTACCGGAACCGATGACGTGGCCCTCGGGCAGGCCGGACATCTTGATGGCGGCGTAGGTCAGAACATCGACCGGGTTGGAGACGATGAGCAGAATGCCGTCGAAGCCGGACTTCTTAATCTCGGGGATAATGGACTTAAAGATGCTGACGTTCTTGTTGACCAGGTCCAGGCGAGTCTCACCGGGCTTCTGGGCAGCGCCAGCGGTGACGACGATCATGGCGGCGTCGGCGACATCGGAATAATCGCCGGCGTAGATCTTCATCGGCTCGGCAAACGTCATGCCGTGCGCGATATCCAGGGCCTCACCCTCGGCGCGGTTCTTGTCCACGTCGATGAGGACCATCTCGGAGAACAGACCACTCTGCATCAGCGCGAACGCCGAAGACGAACCAACGAAACCGCAGCCGACAATAGCGACCTTCTTCTCGTTAACCATTAGAAACTCCCATCTCTCTCCACAAGCAAGCCGCCCGGGAACGACCCGAGCGGCTTGCCGTAATCCCAATACATCCAATCGGGACTTTGATTATGCTCCTATTCGCAGCCAAAAATCGACCGTTTACCGAAATTGTTTGCAGAAATCGTAAAATAACTGCACGAAATCGGTTTCGAGCTATTGACGAGTCGAAATACCTTTCTAATACAGGCCCGCCTCGCGAATGGCCTCGACAGCCAAAGCAATCTGGTCGGGCGGCAAGACCAGCGCCATGCGCACGTGCCCCTCGCCCGAAGGACCAAAGCTCGCGCCCGGCGTCACCACAACGCCGGCCTTCTCCATGAGCTCCTCGCAAAACGCCATGGAATCGGTGCGACCACCGGGAAGCTTGGCCCACACAAACATTGAGCCATGCGCGTTGGGACGCTCCCAGCCCAGGCCCTCAAGACCGTCGCACAGGGCATCGCGGCGCTCCTGGTACTTCAGACGCTGCGCCTCGACCTCATCGCGCGGACCGTTCAGGCAGGCGATAGCAGCCTTCTGGATCGGGAAGAACATACCAAAGTCGATCTGGCCGCGCAGCTTGGCAAAGGCAGAGACCACGTCCTCACGGCCGACCAAAAAGCCGATACGGGCACCGGTGACGTTAAACGACTTGGAAAGCGAGAAGAACTCCACGCCCACCTCAAGCGCACCGGGATACTGCAAGAAGCTACCGCCGGGCTCGCCGTCAAACACGATGTCGGAGTACGCGTTGTCATGGACGATGAGCAGGTCGTGCTCACGGGCGAAAGCGATGATCTCTTCGTAGACCTCGGGCGTGCCCACCGAGCCGACCGGGTTGGCGGGCAGCGATACGATCATATACTTGGCACGATCGGCCACCTCGGGATCGATGTCTGCCACATAGGGCAGGTAATTATGCTCGGCAACCAGCGGATAGTACTCGAGCTTGGCATCGGCGATCTTGGCACCCGCCTCAAAGACCGGGTAGCACGGATCGGGAACCAGAATGGTGTCACCCGGATCGAGCAGAGCCAGGCCCAAATGGCCCACGCCCTCCTGCGTGCCGTTGCACGACTGCACCATGGACGGTGTAATGCCCGAAACGCCAAAGCGACGCTCATAGTAATCGCATACGGCCTGCTTGAGTTCGGGCAGGTCGCGCAAGGCGTACTTCCACATCTCGGGATCCTGGGCCGCTTGTGTGAGCGCCTCGACCACGTGGCCGTACGGCTTAAAGTCGGGCGTGCCCACGCTCATGTTGTAAATGGTCTTGCCCTGAGCCTTCAGCGCGAGCAGCTTGTTGTTGAGCGAGGCGAAGACCTCCGCGCCAAAGCGGTCGAGACGCTGCGATGCCTGCATGGTGCCACCTTCCGATATAAAAAAGCGGCGCTCCGACAAGAGCGCCGCGCGATACGGGCCATCAGATTGCAAAAGTGTAACGCTTGCAACCCCCGTATTGGTTCAATTTAGCCAACCTTAGTCAACTGGATTGAGCGCCCTTGATTATCAACTTTATCCGAACACCTCCCACATTCATCCGCACATGTGCGGATGAATGTGGGAACCCGATACCCTGAGGG
>CAJMPX010000002.1:0-145794 GCA_905215365.1 uncultured bacterium
CCGCACATGTACGGATGAATGTGGGAGGTGTTCGGATAAAGTTGATAATCAAGGTTGCCAATCAAGGGTGCGAATTACGCAAATTTACACTTGACGTTCATCTCGGGTGGGCCTATAAATACATGTGATGGGTTGTTATCCCTTTGGGGAGCATGGCCATCCGGATTCCGTTCGTTATTCAATTGCACATATATTCGGGTGTCACTTTAGGGCATGACCGTAGGCAAGTAGGGTGCTGCTTTCTGCCGAGGTCATGCCCTTTTTGTTCAGCTCCGAATGAGTGCCCTATCATCAAGAGAGGAGGTACATCGATATGCTGGCGATCAGAAAGCTCAACAATAACGCCGTGATTTGTCGAGATAGTCGCGGTCGCGAGGTCGTGGCGCTCGGCAAGGGTGTCGGCTTCGGTGGTGACTTCCCCCGGGAGCTCGCGATGGACCATATCGAGCGCACGTTCTATAGCATCGATGCCGAGGGGCAGCGTATCATGCAGGATCTTCCTGCCGATGTGGTGCTGTTTACGGCAAAGATCATGGATATTGTAGAGAACGAGCTGCCTTACGAACTCAGTCCCAACGCCGTGCTCATCATGGCCGACCATATCGCCTTTGCGATTGCGCGGCAGAGGAAGGGCATTCGTTTTGATATGCCCCTTACCTATGATGTGCAGCAGCTTTATCCGCTGGAATACAAAATCGGCCGCTACATTACCGCGCGCGTGCGGCAGGAGTTGGGCGTCGAGCTGCCGCGCGAAGAGGTGGCAAGCATCGCCATGAATCTGGTCAATGCAAAGACTGGGGCAGAGGTTACTGTGGCAAGCGATCGCGCCCAATCGTTTGAGCGCCTGCTCAACGATGTCACTGATATCGTCGAGTACGATTTCCGTACCATCATCGATCGGGAGTCTTTTGAGTTCTCACGGTTTGCGACACACGTGCAGTATCTGTTCAAGCGTATCAAGGGTAACGATAGCCTCAGCAGCGCCAATTTGCCGCTTTATGCGAATTCGCGCGAGGAGTTTCCCGAGCTTGCGCAATGCATCGACCACATCTGTACCTATATGAAGCGGGAATGGCATACGGAGCTCACCGACGAGGAGAAGCTTTACTTCATGCTCCATGTCAACCGTATCTGTACGAAGGCGGAATCCGGCACAGCCGGACGCTGACAACCCAGGCCAGAAGGATTGTAACCTGTGTTAGGGCAGGGCATGACCTCCGAAAGTACGAGAACCATCTCGTGCCACGACGATTCGTGGCGTAAAAGGAGGAATGATGACTAACTATCAAAAACTCGCCCAAAGAATCATCGAAGAGGTGGGCGGCAAGGCGAATGTTTCAAGCGCGACGCATTGCATGACGCGTCTGCGCCTCGTTCTTAAGGACGAGGGGCTTGCAGATGACGCCAAGCTCAATGCGATTCCCGAAGTGATTAGCGTGGTGCACGCTGGCGGCCAGGTGCAGCTCGTAATCGGGCCGACCGTCGACAAGGTCTACGACGCGGTATGCAGGGAAGGCGGCTTTGAAGTCCAGACGGCGATTGATGAAGATCTGGACGCAGCAGAGAGGCTTCCCTGGAAGGAGCGGTTCGCTCCGAAGCGCATCGGCAATCTGATTCTCGATGCGGTGAGCGGCTCTATCGCTCCCATTCTGCCCGTGTTCTGCATCGCGGGTATCTTCCGCATGTTCACCATTTTGCTTGGTCCGGAAGGCGCGGGCCTTCTAGCCGCGGAGGGCAGCATGTACCGGCTCTTCTCCTTGGTGGGAGACGCGGCATATTACTTCCTGCCGATCTTCGGTGCCTATGCGGCGGCCAAGAAGTTCCAGACGAGTCCTGTGCTCGCGCTCATGACGGCTGCTATTATGATTCATCCGAGCATGCTCGCTATCGTCGAGGAGGGCGCTCCGTTCGACGTCTACGGCATCCCCATGACGCTGGTGAATTACACACAGTCGGTGCTTCCCATCATCCTCATCGTGTGGATTCAGTCCTACGTAGAGGGGCTTATCAAGAAGCATTGCCCTGACATGCTGCGCATCCTCGTGATTCCAGTGGGGACCATGCTCATCATGCTGCCGCTTGCACTCTGCGTCTTCGGCCCCGCCGTCTCCTTCATTATGGGCATCATCGCCGATATCATCATCTGGCTCGGCGCGAACGCCGGTCCGCTGTGCGGTCTGGTGGTCGGTGCGACGTGGAACCTCGTGATCGCTACCGGCATGCATGTGCCGATTCTCACCGCTATGATGCCCGGCTGGCTTGAGGTGGGCTATGACGCCGTGTGCACTCCGGGTACGACGGTGGTTGTTTACGTGACGCTTGCGGTCGCGCTCGCCTACGGCATCCGTGCAAAGGGCAAGGCTAACCGTCAGCTCGGTTGGACTACCTTCGCTACCTATGCGCTCGGCCGCGTATCCGAGCCCATCATTTACGGCATCCTCTTGCGCGATAAGAAGGCGCTCGCTTGGTCGATGATCGGCGGCGCGGCCGGCGGCCTTGCATGCGGTCTGCTCAACGCGCGCATCTTCGTCTTCTCGGGAGTCGGCTTCCCGTGGATGAACGTCATCAAGTTCAGCCAGGACATCATTCCGGGCGCCATCAGCTGCGCGATTGGCTTTGCGGTGACATTCGCCCTCTGCATGGTCTTTGGCTTCGACAATCGCGAATCGGGCGAGAAGGAAGCCGAGGAGGCCCTTGAGGCTTAAGCGCTGCATCTAGAAGGGTGCCTTAGCGCAACGAGTCTCTTCTCGGAACTGGGGCCCCATGAACCCGGACGGGCGCCGCTACATGGTGGTGCCCGTTCGCACTAAAAGCAAGATAAGGAGGACTCCCATGCCATTGCGTTCTGATTTTCTCTGGGGCGGCGCGCTTTCCGCCAACCAGTGTGAGGGTGCCTGGGACGAGGGCGGGCGGGGGCTCGCCAACGCGGATCTTCTGCCGTACGGGCGGGACCGTCTCGCCGTCATCAGGGGTGACGACGTTCCGCTCGAGCCGCTGTCCGACCATTACTATCCGGCCCAACAGGCCATCGATTTCTATCATCATTACCGCGAGGACATCGCGCTCTTCGGCGAGATGGGCTTCAAGGCTCTGCGCCTCTCCATCGCATGGAGCCGTATATTCCCCAACGGGGATGACTCCGAACCCAACGAGCAGGGCCTCGCGTTCTATGAGGATGTGTTTCGCACCTGCCTCGAACAGGGCATCGAGCCGGTGGTGACGCTCGGCCACTATGACGTGCCCATGCATCTTGTTACGGCATACGGCGGTTGGCGCAACCGCGCTCTCGTGGGCATGTTTGAGCGCTTCGCTCGCACTGTGTTCGCACGTTACCGCAATCAAGTGCGCTCTTGGCTCACGTTCAACGAGATCAACATCATGACCTCTGCGTGCTTCATGGCGGCAGGCATCGTGTTTGATGAGGGGGAGGACCGCTACGTCTCCGTTCATAACGCGGTGCATCACGTGCTCGTTGCGAGTGCTTGCGCGGTGCGCGCCTGCCATGAGATCATCCCTGGTGCGCAAATCGGCTGCATGCTCAATGCGGGTATTTTCTATCCTGCTACCTGCAACCCTGCCGACGTTAAAACGGCTCAGGACGAGAATCGCAAGCACTATATGTTCACCGACGTGCAGGTGCGCGGCCACTATCCGTGCTACATGCTCACGGAGTATGAGCGTCAAGGGTTCGCGATTCCTTGGGCGGAGGGCGATGAGGAGGTCCTTGCGCAGAATCCGGTGGACTTCGTGGGCTTCTCTTACTACTCGACGCGCGTGGCGCAGGCAAACACCGAGGGGCAGTTCGACTCCAATCTACTCAAGAGTGCCCCCAACCCTTACCTCAAGATGGAGCCATGGGGCAGATTCATCGATCCCGCAGGGCTGCGCATCACCATGAACGACATATACGACCGGTACGAAAAGCCGCTCTTTATCGTGGAGAACGGTCTCGGAGCCCCGGATGAGCCGGATCAGAACGGCTTTGTGGATGATGGATACCGTATCGATTACCTGCGCGAGCACATCCAGGCTATGAAGGACGCCGTCGAAATCGACGGGGTGGACCTCCTGGGCTACACGTGCTGGGGACCGATCGATCTGGTTTCGGTCGCAACGGGCCAGATGCGCAAGCGCTACGGTTTCATTTATGTCGACCTCGATGACGAAGGACACGGCACACGTCGGCGCAGCAAGAAAAGATCGTTCGAGTGGTATCGCAAGGTAATTGCCTCAAACGGCGAGGACCTGAGCTGAGCTTTCCTCAGGGGCCGGACCGCGACATGGGGTCGCGGTCCGGCCCCTTTGCGACGAATGAAGCAATCAGGTCAAAGCAGCTAAAAAAGACACGTCCCAAAAAGACTACCCGTGTGGGTTTGGCTAGGTTCGGGTGCTGTCCGTGCCGTGGGGTAAAATCGTTCAGTCAGAACACGAACCCGCATCGGAGCTCATCACATGGCATTTGTCCATCTGCACAATCACACTGTTTTCTCCATGCTCGACGGCGCAACCCGTATCCAGGATATGGTCAATCGTGCCGTTGAGCTTGGCATGCCCGCCGTGGCCATTACCGACCACGGCTACATGTACGGCGTGCCCGACCTGGCGCTGGCCTGCGACGCCGTCAACCACAACACGCCCGAGTACAAGACGTGGAGCCACGACAAGGCCTTCTTGGAAAAGGATCGCCGCGACGAGCTGGTGGAGCCCGATCCCGAGGCAAACCCGCGCGAGCATGCCCAGTATGTGAAGGACATGGCCATGTGGGACGAGAAGGGCAACATCGACGAGCTCAAGCCGCCCCTGGTCATCAAACCCATCTTTGGCTGCGAGGTCTACTTTACGCCGGACGAGACGCTCGCCCGCGACCACAAGCCCGAGCTCTACCACATGATCCTTCTGGCCAAGGACCAGGAGGGCTACGTCAACCTGATGCAGACGGTTTCCGAGGCAGCCGTGCAGGGCTTTTACTACAAGCCGCGCGTGACGCTCGACAACCTGCGCCGCCACGCCAAGGGCATGATCTGCACGAGCGCCTGCATCGCGGGCATCATCCCCAAATACATCGACCGCGGCGACATGGAAGGCGCCATCAAGTGGGCCGAGACCTTCCGCGATACCTTTGACCCCGGCGACTTTTACATCGAGATTCAGGAACACGGCATCACCACCGACAACGGCCTGACCGATGAGCAGATGGACCGCACGCTCATCGATATCGCCAAGCAGGTGGGTGTCAAGGTCATCGCCACCAACGACTTCCACTACCTGCGCCGCGAGGACGCGCCGGTGCAGGACGTCATCATGTGCATCGGCATGAACGCCAAGGTCGATGACCCCAACCGCATGCGCATGACCGGTTCGGAGTTTTACATGAAGACCGAGGAGGAGATGCGGGCGATGTTCCCGTATTGCCCCGAGGCCTGCGACAACACGCTCGAGATCGCCGACAAGTGCTACGTTGAGCTGGACTGGGACTCCATCATCCTGCCGCGCTTCCCGTTGCTCGATCCCGGCGAGACGCACGAGAGCCAGTTCCGCCGCGAGTGCGAGAAGGGCCTGCGCCAGCACTATGGTGACGACTGGGCCACGCGCGAGATCGGTGGCGTCAACATCAAAGAGCGCTTTGAGTACGAATACAAGGTCATTTGCGACAAGGGCTTTGCCGCCTACTTCCTCATCGTCGCCGAGTACGTGCAATGGGCCAAGGACAACGGCATCGGCGTCGGCCCCGGTCGTGGCTCGGCCGCCGGCGCTATCGTCGCCTACGCCATGAACATCACCGCGTTCGACCCGCTCGAGAACGGCCTGATGTTCGAGAGGTTCCTGTCCCCGCAGCGTACCGAGATGCCCGATATCGATATGGACTTCGACGATGAGCGGCGCCTCGAGGTCGTGGAGCACGTTCGCCAGCTCTACGGCCCCGAGAAGGTCACCCACGTCATCACCTACTCGACCATTAAGGCCAAGCAGGCCATCAACGACGCCGCTCGCGTCCTGGACTACCCGGTCTACATGGGCCAGCGTCTGTCCAAGATGGTCTCGAGCGACCCCAAGGTCAAGCTCAAGCAGGTGCTCGAAAAGCAACCCGGCAAAGAGGACCTGTTTAACCCCGATTTTGCCGAGGCCTATAAAAAGGACGACGACGCCCGCCGCATCATCGACACGGCGCTCTCAATCGAGGGCCTCACCCGTGGCGAGGGCGTGCACGCGTGCGCCGTTCTGATCTGCCGCGACCCCGTCAACGAGCACGTGCCCACCAAGCTCGACACCAAGGGCGGCGTCGAGATTACCCAGTACGAGGGCCATACCGTTGCCGACATGGGCCTGCTCAAGATGGACTTCTTGGGCCTGCGTACGCTGACTGTTATCTCCAAGGCCAAGGCAAACATCAAAAAGAACTTCGGCATCGACATCAAAGAGGAAGAGATCCCCTTTGACGACCCCGAGATCTTTAAGCTCATGGGCTCCGGCCATACCGCCGGCGTCTTCCAGGTCGAGTCCGCCGGCATGACGGCCACGATCAAGAACATGAAGCCCACCGAGTACAAGCACGTCGTGGCATTGATCGCCCTGTACCGCCCGGGCCCGCTGGGCGCCGGCATGGTTTCGTCCTACATCAACCGTATGAACGGCAAGGAGCCGGCCGTCTCCTACGACGACCGCCTGGACGACATCCTGGGCGAAACCTACGGCACCATGGTCTACCAGGAACAGGTTATGCTCATCTCCGTCGAGATGTGCGGCTTCTCCAAGGGCGAATCGGACTCGCGTATCCGTAAACCCGTGGCTAAGAAAAAGATCAAGCTGCTCACGTCGACGGTGCTGCACTGGGAGGATGGCTCGGACGAGACCACCTACGACCACTGGATGAACGGCGCTATCAAGAACAACTACACGCGCGAGGTCGCCCAGAAGATTTGGGACGATGTTCTCGAGTTCGCATCTTACGCCTTTAACAAGTCGCACTCCGCCGGCTACGCCATCCTGGTTATGCAGACGGCGTGGCTCAAGGCGCACTATCCGCACGAGTACATGGCGGCCGTTCTGACGTCCTACACGGGCAAGACCGACAAGATCGTTCATTACGTCTCGGCGTGCCGTCACGACGGCATCCCCGTGCTTTCGCCAGATGTCAATGAGTCCGGTACCGAGTTCACGGCTACCAAGGAGGGCGTGCGCTTTGGTCTGGCCGGCATCCGCGGCGTGGGCACCGGCGTGGCGCAGGCGATTATCGCCGAGCGCGAGGCGGGCGGTCCGTTTAAGACGCTGCACGATTTTGTCGAGCGCGTGGACTCGAGCCAGGCCAACCGCCGCGTGATCGAATCGCTCATCAAGGCAGGCGCCTTCGACTCCACGGGGTATCCGCGTCGCCAGATGATGCACTTTGTGGACAAGAACAACCCCGAGAACATCATCGATGCCGCGGTAAAGCGCCAGAAGGATCGCGCGAGCGGCCAGACGTCGTTCTTCGATATGTTTGGCGACGTTGAGGGCTCGGGCTTTGAGGTGAGCGTGCCCGATCCGGATGGCCAGGAATGGGACCGCCACCTTAAGTTGAGTCAGGAGAAGGAGGTTCTGGGCATCTATGTCTCGGACCACCCGCTACGCCCGTTTGAGTATGCACTAGCCAAGGCGCGTGACTTCTCGTTCTCGCAGATCGACACCGGCTACGAAGTTCAGAATCCTACGGGCGGCACCATCAACCAGGAAATTCCCGAGGGCAAGGCGCTGTGGTGGGCCGGCATGGTCTCGAGCGTGTCCAAGCGCGTGACCAAAAACGGTGACCCCATGGGCATCGTGCAGCTCGAGGACATGGAAGGCGAGGCCACCGTCGTCGTGTTCCCCAAGACCTACAAGGAGGCCGAGGGGTACCTGTACGGCGAGGTCGATCCCGAGACCGGCGCGCAGCTGTCCGATGCCTTTGTGCGCATTAAGGGCAAGCTCGAGCGCTCGGACCGCGGCGACCAGATCATCGCGCAGGAGATCGTGCCGCTCGAGCTCAACGAGGAGAACAACAAGCCCAAGGTGTTTGAGGTCATGGTGCCCAACAGCCGCTTTAGCCAGGGCAATATGGCGCGCCTGGCCACGGTGCTCACCGCTAACCCGGGCGGCGACCGCGTGGAGATCTTTATCGAGCAGGTGGACGGGCGCGTGCTGCGTGCCGAGGTACCTGCCAAGGTCAACGCGCGTTCGATTCCGCTGCTGGCCGAGGCCAAGGCCATTGTGGGTAACCAGGGCCGCGTGACGGTGATCTAAGCTACCCCGGGTGAGATTGGAGGAAGTGATGGCGCAGGGGACGTTTGTGCAGGCGCTTCGCAAAGAGGCGGCGTTGAGCGGCACCTTTATGAAGGGGCGTTCGCTCATGCTCAACGGTGCCGTGCTGTCGATCGAGGACAGCGGCTCGCGCTTCTCCAAAAACGTGACGGTCGAGGGCACGGTGCGCGGCTCGCGCGGTGACCTGTACAAGACGCACGTGGCGCTCGACATGGACGAGCACGAGGTTATCGACTACGACTGCGACTGCCCCGCCGCATACCGCTATCCCGGTATGTGTAAGCACGCTATTGCCACGGCGCTGGCGTATTTGGATGCCAGCGGCGCCGAGCCCGTCGAAGGTTTGCGCACGCCGGTTCGCACGTTTACGGCGCAGCCGAAACAGCCCGCGCGCGCCACGTCCGCCGCGCCGGCCGTCAACCCCAACTTTCCCTTCCCGGCGCCCGTCCCCACGAGCCCGAGCCTTGTGGCGGCGCTCTCCGATCTTTCGGACGCGCGCATGGATGAGCTGGCGAGCATGCGCCGCAAGCTTGCCGGTGCCGTTGATCCCGACGCCCCCAAAGCGGCATTGGAGCCCTCGTTGGTGCCGTACTACAATCCGCTGTTCGCTGACCGCTTTAGCTGGGCGCTCGAGTTCCGCATTCGCTGTGGATCGGTCTCCTACGTGGTCAAGGACATCGACGGCATGGCCGATGCCTACGTGCGCGGCGGCACGTTCTCCTATGGCAAGAAGCTCACGTTTGTCCATTCACCTGAGGCCTTTGACGAAACATCGACAAAGCTGCTCAACCTTGTTGTGACGACAGTTGCCTATCTCGATGACATCACAAGCTCGCGTTCGGCGTCGTACGACTTTGCCCGCAGTGGTTTTGTTGCCGAGCGTCAGTTGCCGCTGTCCGAGCATAGCATCGTATATGTGCTGGACCTGCTGCGCGGCCAGACCATCTCCTTTGAGCCCGCCTGGTCGCGGGGGATGACGACGCATCGCACCTACGACGTGGCGGTTGAGCTGTCTCCGCAAGGGGAGGACGAGGCATCCGCTAAGCGCCCACCGCTGCTTGCCGCCAAAATCGCGCCGGCGGCTGGTGGTAGCTATGACCTGCGCCTGCCCGCCGATATGTACTGCTTTGCGTCGGGCGATGCCGCCTACTTGGTTGACACGCGCCGCGCGCGCCGTACCGACGCTGCATTTGCTCAGCATGCCGCACCTTTTTTGTCGCGCTTGCTGCCGTGCCGCACGCCCGCCCATATTGCCGCCGAGCAGGTGGGTGAGTTCTGCCGTATGGCGCTGCCCATTTTGCGCGACTACACCGACCTCACCGCGCCCGCCGCGCTCGATACCGTGGCACCCGAGCCGAGCTTTGCTATGGCGATCGGTGTCGACGATGGGCTCGTGACCTGCAAAATTACGGTTACCTACGGCGATTGGTCGGCGGATCTCTTTAGCCTGGGCGCTCCGGGCAGCCCCTTCGAAGAGCAGCGCCCCGGTGTGCCGCCCCGCGACGAGGTGGCGGAGTTTCGCGTTATGGATACGGCGGCCCTGTACTTCGATTTCTACGAGCGCGGTCTGGCGTTTGAGGAGCGCGATGACGCCCGCTTGTTCTGCCTGCTGACCGAGGGCCTGTCTGCCCTGTCCGAACTGGGTGAGATCATGCTCAGCGACCGTCTGCGCCAGATCTCGGTCCGCCCCGCGCCCAAGCTCTCGGTTCGTGCGACCGTTAAGAGCAATCTGCTCGATGTCGAGCTGGGCGCGAGCGGGCTTTCGGCCGCGGACCTTGCCGTCTATCTCGATTCGTACAAGCGCCATCAAACGTTTGCGCGCCTTACGTCCGGCGACATCATTCGCCTGGACGAGGGGGTGCGCGCCGCGTTTGGCCTTGCCGAGGACCTGGGTGTCGATGCCGTCGACCTGCTCGACGGCGTGTCGCTTCCCGCGTCGAGCACCCTGTTCGTCGACAGCATGCTCGCACGCACGCCGGCGCTCGAGGCCGATCGCGACGCTGCGTTCCGCCGTACCGTCGAGCGCCTGGACACGCTCGGCAAGATGGACTTTACGGTGCCGGCATCGCTCAAGGCAACGATGCGCGGCTACCAGGTCGACGGATACCAGTGGCTCGGCTCGCTCGAACACCTGGGCCTTGGCGGCATCTTGGCCGACGACATGGGCCTGGGCAAAACGCTCCAGATGATTGCGCATATTCTGGCGCGCGTGGAGGCGGGGGACACCAAGCCCACGCTCGTGGTATGCCCGGCCTCACTCGTGTACAACTGGACTGCCGAGCTGGAGCGCTTTGCCCCGTCGCTCGATGTGTGCGCCATTGTGGGCGCCAAGGCTCAACGCCGCGTGCAGATCGCCGGCGTGGCCGAGCATAGCGTGGTCGTGACGTCGTATGACCTTATGCGGCGCGATATCGACGAGTACGTCGAGCGGGATTTTGCCCGCGTGGTGCTCGATGAGGCACAGTACATTAAAAATCCGCTCACGCAGGTGGCGCGCGCCGCCAAGCGCCTGCCTGCCGGCGTGCGCTTTGCCCTGACGGGCACGCCCATCGAAAACCGCCTGTCCGAGCTCTGGAGCATCTTCGACTTTTTGATGCCGGGCCTTTTGGGGACGCGCGAGTCGTTTGCCAAGCGCTTTGAGAGCCCCGTCGAGCATGCCGAGGGCGATAGCGCCGCTCGCCTGCAGGCGCTCGTGTCGCCGTTTGTGCTGCGCCGTGTTAAGGAAGACGTGGTGGCCGACCTGCCCGAGAAGATCGAAGACACCGTCATGGCGCAGCTTACCGGCGAGCAGCGCAAGCTCTACCTGGCCAACCAGGACCGCATCGCCCAGCAGGTGCAGCACCGCGAGGCTGGGGAGTTTAAGAAGGACAAACTCAAGGTGCTCGCCGAGCTCACCAAGCTGCGCCAGATCTGCTGCGACCCGCGTCTACACTACGAGGATTACAAGGCGGGGAGCGCCAAGCTCGATACGTGTATGGAGCTCGTGTACGGCGCACTCGACGGCGGGCATCGCATCCTGTTGTTCAGCCAGTTTACGGGTATGCTCGATATCATCGGTAAGCGCTTGGCCAAGGAGGACATCGCCTTCCTTAAGCTCACGGGCGCTTCGTCTAAGGAGAGCCGCGCCAAGATGGTCGCGCAGTTCCAAGCGGGCGAGGTTCCGGTCTTTTTGATTTCGCTCAAGGCGGGCGGCGTGGGCCTTAACCTGACGGCGGCCGACGTGGTCATCCACTACGACCCGTGGTGGAACGTGGCAGCGCAGGACCAGGCGACCGACCGCGCGCACCGTATTGGCCAGCAACATACCGTGACCGTGTACAAGCTCATCGCCAAGGACACGATCGAGGAGCGCATTATGCAGATGCAGGAGTCCAAGCGCGACCTGGTCAACAGCGTGCTCGGCGGCGACGGCATCTCGTCGGCGCTGTTTACCCGCGAAGATGTTCTGGCGCTGCTGGGCGGCGACGGGCGCTAACCCGCTCGGGTGGGGCCGCCAGGGCGGATAGCGCACGCTGCCCCATCGTCCCCGCCCGTTATGTGTTCATTTGCAATGCCGTGGATGGTTTGTCTGCCTTTGGGCATAAGAACCATTAAGAACATTGGCACGTCAGCAAAGGAGAACATCATGGCGAAATTCTTTAAGGACCCCGACGGTAAGCTCATTGCCGCCCTTGGCAACGACGTTGCAACCCCTGCCGGTTGCACGGAACTGACCGCAAACACTGAGGACGCGGCGCACGAGAAGCACGTGCCTGTTGTCGAGACCGAGCGCGACGGTCACGTGATTCGCGCACGCGTTGGCTCGGTCGAGCACCCCAGCCTGCCCGAGCACTATATTGAGTGGATCGCCCTTGAGGCCGAGGGCCGCTTAGAGGTCCATTACCTTGAGCCCGGCATGAAGCCCGCGACGTTTTTTGCCGGCGGTTCCAAGACCGGTACCGTCTATGCCTACTGCAACCTGCACGGGCTGTGGTCCGCGACGTTCTAGGAGCGCGCCCCCGCTCGGGGTATCATAGCTAGCATATGCACATGCGAGCGCCGACTGCATCATGCGGCCGGCGCTTTTACTACGATTTCGATGGTTTACGACGGAAAGGGCTGAGCCATGAAGCTCGCGCTTGCACAGATCGATATGCGCCTGGGTGATATTGAGGGCATTTGCGGCCGCATCGAGGACCAGGCTCGTCTGGCCCACGAGCGCGGGGCGCGCGTGCTGTGCGTTCCGGCTCCGCTCTTTATGGGCGCCATGCCCGGTGGCCTGGTGGGCGCTGCCGACTTTGAGCACGACATGCTTGCCGGCTTGACTGGTGTCGCCGAGCGCATCCAGGAGCTTGACATGATCTGCATCGTGCCCGCGGCGGTTTCGTTTGAGGGTCAGCCGCTGCTCGACTACATGATGCTCAAGGACGGTCATGTGGTGCCGGCGCGTTCGAGCATTGCCCTGCAGCGTGGCGAGAACAACGACACGCGTTGGGCGCCGCCGGTGTTCGACGTGGACGGCGTGCGCATCGCCGTGATTTTTGACTTGGACCGCGAACTCGAGATGTTGCCGACCGGTGTTGACCTCATTGCGTATTTCCAATTCAATGCGTTTGACATGACCGACCGCGAGACTGCCGCCATTGCCGCCGTTCGCAGCGGCGCCTACCGCAAGATCGCATCCAAGCGCAGCGTGTGGTTTGCCTGTATGGCGCCGGTCGGTGCCTATGACGAGTCGGTGTATACCGGCGGTTCGTTTGTGCTCGACGACTGCGGTCGCGTGGTGGCCCAAGCGCCGTGTTTTGAGGAGAGCCTGCTGGTTCAGGAGATTCAGCGCGGCGTGATGCTCGATGCCCTGGAAGATCACGAACTGCCCGAGTTCCGTTCCGAGGAGTGGCTGTGGCAGGCGCTGGTGCTCGCCGTGCGCGACAACGCCCGGGCCCACGGTGCGTCGCGCGCCGTGGTGGCACTCGAGGGCGACTTGCCGTCGTCCCTGCTGGCGGCGCTGGCCGTCGACGCTCTGGGCCCACGTAATGTGATTGGCCTGGTGCTGGGGCGCAACCGCATCTTTACGCCGGCGCAGGAGGAGGCCGAGGCTGCTCGCTGTGCCGCCGTTCGCGCCATTGCCGAGCGCCTGCATATTCGCACGGTTGAGCGCGATGCGCCGGATGCCGCGCGCGCGCTCGACCGCGATGTGTCGGCGGGCGACGCCGAGCGCCTGCGCTCTCGCACGCTGGGCCTCATGCTGGAGGACACGGCGCTCGAGCTGGGTGCGATGGCGTTGAGTCCGCTGTCCAAAACCGAGTACGCGCTGGCGGCGCCGGCGCTTTGCGGCGGCTACCAGGGCGATTACGCGCCCTTTGGCGATGTGTACCTGTCGACGCTTGAGTTTGTGGCGCGCGTGCGCAACCGCACGTCTGCCGTGGTGCCCCAAGAGCTCGTGACGCTCAACGCGGTGGAAGATTGTATGGAGCGCGTGCTGGCGCAGGCGCTCTCGACGCTCGACGGTCCGGTCGATATGCTCGACCGCGCGGCACAGCTGCTCGGCGGGCTCGAGCCGGGTGAGGTCGATGGTGCGCTCGAGTCGCACGTGGACCGCAATCGATCTTTCGACGACATCCCGATGGCCGCTGGCAAGCCTGAGGCCTGCTCGCTGCTGCTGATGCTCGTGCGTCAGGGCGAGGCCGCCCGCCGCATGCTGCCGACGGTGCCGATCGTCTCTGCCCGTTCGTTTGCCGAGCGCGCCTGGCCGTACATGCTTGCGTGGTCCGATCTGGGGCTCAACGGCAAGGAGCGCATGACGGTTGATTCGCTGGCGCGCGCCGAGGTGCGTCGCTTTGCCGACGACGATACGAGTGACCGTATGCGCGGTGAGATGATGGGCATTTTGGGTGAGCTGCTGGGTATTTCGCCCGAGCAGATGGAGGAGCTGCGCTCTGAGGACGGTCAGCGTCGTTTGCACGAGGGCATGAAAAAGTTCGAGGGCGAGGTTCAGGACGCCATCGATAAGATGATGGGCGGCCAGGGTGGCCCGCAGGGTGGACCCCAGGGCGCGCCGATGCCGCATCCGCCGGTGGATCCGAGGCAGTTCCCGTTCTTTAGCCAGAACTAGGGCAGACGGAAACATTGCGGGAGAGATTCTCTTACACACATTGCTTCTGCCGAATCTATCTTGCTTTAAGCACTTTGCCCCCGTTGTGTTATTCTAGAACAGACGTTCGTGAATGATGCGCGGGGCCTTGTCTTGCGCTGCGCTTGTGGCGAGGGGAGGTTGGCTTGGTTATCTTGGGCATTGACCCCGGTTTGGCTCATACGGGTTGGGGGATTATCGAGGAGCGGCGTGGCGAGGTTCGCTGCCGTGCCTATGGCTGCATCGAGACCAGCGCGGGTAGTCCGCTCGCGGTGCGCCTGTCGCATATCGCCCGCGACCTCAAGGGCGTCGTGGAGCGTTATCGACCCGATACCGCTGCCATCGAGAGCATTTACTTTGGCGCCAACGTTCGCTCGGCCATCCCTACGGCGCATGCCCGCGGTGCCGCGCTCGTGGCGCTTTCGGAATGCGCGCTCGAGATTGGCGAGTACACGCCTATGCAGATTAAGCAGGCTGTTGTGGGCACCGGAGCCGCGGACAAACGGCAGGTCGCGTATATGGTTCGTACGCTCACGCAGCTCGACCACGACCCGCATCCCGACCATGCCGCCGATGCCCTGGCTTGCGCCATCTGCCACGTAAACCTCAGCCGCACCCGTGCCCTTACCGGTGGCGAGTTCTATCAACAGAGAGGAACCGGATACTGATGATTTCCCAGCTCCATGGAACGCTTGTCGAGGCCACGATGAGCTCGGCCGTCGTCGACGTGTCGGG
Organism: uncultured bacterium; assembly: GCA_905215365.1. Taxonomy (GTDB): domain Bacteria; phylum Actinomycetota; class Coriobacteriia; order Coriobacteriales; family Coriobacteriaceae; genus Collinsella. The sequence continues at coordinate 15,119 of CAJMPX010000002.1, forward strand.
CGTTGGCTTTGAACTCGGCATCTCGGGCGGCACTGCGGCCACGTTGCCGACGCCCGGCGGCGAGGTCCGCCTCTACACGCGCATGCAGGTGCGCGAGGACGCCATGACACTTTTCGGTTTTTCCTCTAAGGATGAGCGTACGATGTTCGACCGGCTCGTGTCCGTCTCGGGCGTCGGTCCGCGCCTGGCGCTTGCCGTGCTCTCCACCTATACCGTGGGCCAGTTGTATTCGCTGGTGATGGCCGAGGACGACAAGGGCATGGCCAAGGTGCCCGGTGTGGGCAAAAAGACCGCGCAGCGTCTGATCCTGGAGCTCAAGAGCACCTTTGCCAAGGATAAGGGCTTTGTGCCGGTCGACGTGATTCCCGGACAGGTTGCGATGCCCGTGCCCGCTGCCGCTCCCTCGGCCATTGATGATGCTCGTGCGGCACTCCTTTCCATGGGCTTTAGCCCGCAGGAGACCGATGTCGCTCTGAGCGGGTATGATGGGCAGGATATGCGTGTCGAGGATCTGCTCGGCGCGGCGCTTAAGCGACTCGGAATGGATGCGTGATGTGGGAAGCCGATGACTCTCAGGACCTGTGGGCGACGCCCGGCAACTCGCCGGCGGCATCCATGGCGCACGGCGAGCGCATGGTGGGCTCGGAGCTGACGGCCGAGGACCTCGATGTCGACCGCACTTTGCGCCCCCAGCGCCTGGACGACTACTGTGGCCAGGAGCACATCAAGCAGAGCCTGCGCGTGTTGATCGAAGCGGCGCAGAGCCGTGGCGAGACGCTCGACCACGTGATTTTCTCGGGTCCTCCGGGCCTGGGCAAGACCACGCTGGCCACCGTAATCGCCAACGAGCTGGGCGCTCAGATCAAGACCACGAGTGGCCCTGCCATCGCGCGCACCGGTGACCTGGCGGCTATCCTTACCAACCTGCAGCCGGGTGATGTGCTGTTTATTGACGAGATCCACCGCCTCAACCGTTCGGTCGAGGAGGTCCTGTACCCCGCGATGGAGGACTTTGCCCTCGATATCGTGATCGGTAAAGGCCCGGCCGCACGATCGATTCGCCTGGATATCCCCAAGTTTACGCTGGTGGCGGCAACGACCCGCTCGGGTATGCTGACTGGCCCGCTGCGCGACCGCTTTGGCATTTCATATCGCCTGGATTACTACACGGTCGAAGAACTCGCGCAGATTGTGACGCGCTCGGCGTCCATCCTGGGTGTGACAATAGACCATCCGAGCGCGCTCGAGATCGGCTCACGCTCGCGTGGCACGCCGCGCTTGGCTAATCGTTTGCTCAAGCGCGTGCGCGACTATGCGCAGGTGCGTGGCAACGGCCCCATCGAGCTCGATATTTGCCGTCAGGCGCTCGAGTTCTTCGAGATCGACGAGCTCGGCCTGGACTGGATGGATATTCGTATCTTGGAGACGCTTGCCAAGACGTTCTCCGGTCGTGCCGTGGGACTTACGACCCTTGCCAGCGCGGTGGGCGAGGACCCGGGCACGCTCGAGGATGTCTATGAGCCCTATTTGCTGCAGTGCGGGTTGATGATTCGTACGCCGCAGGGCCGTCAGGCAACCCTTCGCACCTTTGAGCACCTGGGGATTGAACCTACCGTTTAGGGCGCATTGTTTTGGCGGGCTGTTGGGCTATCGCCGGGCATCGGGTAAACATATCGCCGTTCATCGGTTATGGGCGTTTTACTATTGCGCGCCCGTGCTATGCTGAATTGGTCTTTTTCTCATCCGGTAACGAAAGGACCGTCCATGCCTACTGACATCGAAATCGCACGTTCCGTCACACCGCTGCCCATTACCGAGGTGGCCAAGAACGCCGGTGTCGACGTAAAGCACCTGATTCCGTACGGCTTCGACAAGGCTAAGGTCGACTACTCTCTGCTTAATGAGCCAACTGATCACCAGGCCAAGCTCGTCCTCGTGACCGCCATCAACCCCACGCCTGCGGGCGAGGGTAAGACCACCACGACCATCGGTCTGGCCGATGGCCTGCGCCGTCGCGGCGTCAAGAGTGCTGTGGCCCTGCGTGAGCCTTCGCTCGGTCCCGTCTTTGGCGTCAAGGGCGGTGCCGCCGGCGGCGGCTGGGCGCAGGTCATCCCCATGGAGGACATCAACCTGCACTTTACCGGTGACTTCCACGCTATCGGTGCCGCTAACAACCTGCTGGCCGCCATGCTCGACAACCATATTCAGCAGGGCAACCAGCTCGGTATCGATGTTAAGCGCATCACCTGGAAGCGCGTCGTCGACATGAACGACCGTCAGCTGCGCCATGTCATCGACGGTATTGGCGGCAAGGCCCAGGGCGTGCCGCGCGAGGACGGCTTCGATATCACCGTTGCCTCCGAGGTCATGGCAATCCTGTGCCTGTCCACGAGCATCAATGACCTCAAGGAGCGCCTGGGCGAGATTGTTGTCGGCTACAGCTATGCCGGCGAGCCCGTTCGCGCCCGTGACCTTAAGGCTCAGGGTGCCATGGCGGCCCTGCTCAAGGATGCGCTCAAGCCCAATCTGGTGCAGACGCTCGAGGGTACGCCCGCGTTTGTCCACGGCGGTCCCTTCGCCAATATTGCCCACGGCTGCAACTCCATCATGGCCACGCGTATGGCGATGCGCTTTGGCGATGTCGCCATTACCGAGGCCGGCTTCGGTGCCGATCTGGGTGCCGAGAAGTTCCTCGACATCAAGTGCCGCATGACGGGCGTTCGCCCCAGCGCCGTCGTGGTCGTCGCCACCGCTCGTGCGCTGAAGTACAACGGTGGCGTCGCCAAGGCCGACCTCAACGAGGAGAACCTCGAGGCACTCAAGGCCGGCATGCCCAACCTGCTGCGTCACGTCGACAACATCCAGAACGTTTATGGTCTGCCCTGCGTAGTCGCCATCAACCGCTTCCCGACGGACACCGAGGCCGAGCTTGCGCTCATCGAGTCCGAGTGTCAGAAGCTCGGTGTCAACGTTAAGCTTTCCGAGGTCTGGGCCAAGGGCGGCGAGGGCGCGCTCGAGCTTGCCGATGAGGTCATGCGTCTGATTGAGCAGCCGAGCGAGCTCAAGTTTGCCTATGAGGACGGCGCCGATGTGGCCGACGCTCTTGAGGCCATTGCCACCAAGGTCTACCGCGCCGACGGCGTTGACTTTACGCCGGCCGCCAAGCGCCAGCTCGCCGAGCTGCGCGAGAACGGCTTTGGCAACCTGCCGGTGTGCGTGGCCAAGACGCAGTACAGCTTTAGCGACAACGCCAAGGCCCTGGGCGCTCCCGAGAACTTCCGCATCACGGTGCGTGAGCTCAAGGTTTCCGCCGGTGCCCACTTTGTGGTCGCGCTGACTGGCAGTGTTCTGACCATGCCGGGCCTGCCCAAGGTCCCCGCGGCCGAGAACATCGACGTCGACAACGACGGCAACATTACCGGCCTGTTCTAAGTCTGCTGTCCATAGCTGCTAGCCCGCCCCGCCGTGCCCGCAAGGCCCGGCGGGGCTTTTTTATCCTTAGGCCCGCGCATGTCTTGTAGATACCGACGGGCTCTGCCCATCAGAGGCTTTTGCGCGGGTAGAATGCATGGATAACTTGAGGCTCACGCGCGACGGAAAGGAATCGTTGCATGGATCAGGACAAGACAACCGTGATGGGCGGCTACGGTTCCGCGCAGGCTGGCGATAGCGCCGATGCGACCCGCGTTGTTCCCAACCCCGGTTATACCGACCCCGCCGCGACGCAGCCTTCTGCCGAGCCCACCCGGGTTATGGGCTATGGCGACACGGCGCAGGATTCTTACGCTGCATCTTCGCAAGGCCCCTATGGCAATGCAGCTCCGGACCCGTTTGATTACGCGCCGCAGGATTCTTATGCCGCCTCGACGCCGAATCCCTATGATGACCTGCCACAAAATCCCATTCCGCAGCCTCAGCAGACGACGTATATGCCTCGCACGGCGCAGTCTCGCTACGAGTCGCGCGAGCCGTATCGCGAGTACCCCAAGTCGATTCCGCAATATGGCGAGGACGAGGAGAAGAAGCCGTCGCGTTCGTCGAGCGTGATCAAGAAGATCCTCATCGTGCTGGCGATCTTCTTTGCGCTGTCGGTTGTGTTTGCCATTGTGTCGGGCATGCTCAACAAACGAGGGGGTTCAACGGCCGATACCGCTGCCGAGCAAACCGAGTCCGCCTCGTCTAGCACCGTCGATCTGAGCGATATCCCGGGGCAGTACTGGTCCAACGCCAAGAAACTTCTCAAGTCGCGCGGCGCCAATCTTTCGAATGCCGTGGTCCTGACTGATGATGGCTCAACGCCCGTCATCGATGCCAACTGGGTCGTTACTTCTGCTTACTATAACGACAGCGGCAACCTCGAAATTCAACTCACGCACAAGAATAGCTCGGGCAACTCGCCCGACGGCCAAAGCGGTACCGACAGCTCGAGTTCCAATACGCTGGAGGACTTGAGCAACAAGGCACAGGAGCTTGGGGATAAGGCCCAAGAGCTGGGCGACACGGCCCAGAACCTGGGCGACACCGCTCAGAACTTGGGCGGCATGGCGACGGATGCCTGGAACGCTCTGCAAAACGGCATCTCGGGCGCTCAGGGAAACTAGCTGTTAAGCGGGCTACAGCTGCTCGGCCGGACGGTCGGGCGAGCTAAAGCCCGAGTCAAACGTAACGACGCATGAGGCATTGGGTCGGCGCTCGTGCACGATGCGCGTGACGAGCTCCAGCAGCTCCTCGTCGGATATGTCAAAGCCGTCGGGACGCACAAGGTCAAACGAAACGAACCCGTCGTGCTCGTGCAGGTCGTGGATGGAGAGCGCGGGGTCGATCTGCATGATGCCGCGCTTGACCCAGCCGCGCAGGTCGTCGCCGGTGGTGGCGATGGGGTCACAGTGCAACGTGATGCCGATGCCCATCTGGCGCTTGATGTCGTGCTCGATGGTGTCCAAAATCTCGTGGTGCTCAAATGCGTCGCCCTCGCCGGGCATCTCCACGTGGGCGCTGGCAAATTGCCGACCGGGGCCGTAGTCGTGCACCATCAGGTCGTGCGTGCCTAGGACCTGCGGATACGACATGATCTTGTCGCGGATTGCCTGGACGAGCCTGGGGTCGGGCGCTTGCCCCAACAGCGGGCTGATGGCGTCGCGCACCAGGCCCATGCCACTGATGCAGATGAAGACGCCCACGCCCAGGCCTGCCCAGCCATCGAGGTCAAAGCCGGTCGTCTGCGAAATAAGCGCTGCGGCCAGGACCGAGGCCGAGGCGATGACGTCGTTTTTGGAATCCTGCGCCGTGGCGATGAGCGTCTCGGAATCGATGCGGTTGCCCAGCGTGCGGTTGAACGCCGCCATCCAAAACTTGACGAGCATGGACAGGACAAGGGCTGCCATGGAGAGCGTCGAATACGCGGTGGGGGAGGGCTTGATGATCTTGGTGACCGACTCCAGGATCAGATTGATGCCGACGGCGCAAACGAGAACGGCGACAAACAAGCCGGCGAGGTACTCGTAGCGGCCGTGGCCATAGGGGTGACCTTCATCGGCCGGGCGGCTGGCAAGGCGGAATCCGAGCAGGCTCACGATGTTGCTCGAGGCGTCGGAAAGGTTGTTGAAGGCATCGGCGATAAGCGAGACGGAGCCCGCGAGCAGACCAGCTATGCCCTTGGCCAGGCACAGCGTAATGTTGAGGCCGATGCAGATGAGGCCTGCGGCAAAACCCGCGTTGGTGCGGCAGGAGGTATCGACCGGCTCGCTTTCGCTGCCGGGAACAAGCGTATGTACCAGCCGATTTACAAATAGCATAACGATCGTCCTCACAATCATGTTTAAGGGGATAGTGTAGCTCGCACAGACGTAACGTGTACCGATGCTCAGAAAATGCAGTAATGGTCTGCCGGTGCTAACGAGCGAGCCTTCTCGTCTGCCTGGGTGGTCCATTTTGGGCCACATGGGTATGGGCATGTGCCTGTTTGCTCGACATACTTTATGTCGACAGCCCCTGTGCAAAGGAGGACGTTTCCATGGACGAGATGTTTGCCATTAAATGTCAAAACTGCGGCGGCCCTATGTACTCGCACCAAGCTAAGCGCAGCTTTGAGTGCGCTTATTGCGGTGCGGTCATTCCGTGGCAGGCGGACGCCGGAGAGCCCAAGAGCGCTTTGGGCATTCGCCATACGCCGTTGACGGTAGTGGATGGACTGCTCAAGCTCACGCATGTGTCGCAACTCGAGCGCCCGGAGGACCCGGACTGGTATTTCTTCAATTCGCACTGGCGCAATCAGTCGGTCCTGGAACATCTGCTGTGGGAGGACCGCGGCACGGCGCAGGAGTTCCAAGAAGCGACGCACGTGAGCATTCCCTGCCCCTTCTGCGGAGCGTCCTTTGAGGGCGAGTCAACGCAGCGTGTGTTTGAGTGCCCGTCCTGCGGCAACAAGATCGGCATTGCCGACCTGCTCAAGCCCGGTACGTTTAGCAAACGTCTGACCATGGGCGTGGGTGCGGAGTATGTGCCGGAGCAGGGTATTCCCTGCGAAATTTCGCCGCAGCAGGCACGTGCCAACGCGCTGCAGCTGGTGCGCCAGTACCCGGATGCCTTTGCCGGGCACGACGTGGAAGACGCGATCCAAAACGACATGATGCTCTTCTATTTCCCCATGGCGCTGGCGGACCTGCGTATGATGGCGTCCTTCCCGGGCAAGGGCCTGAGCAAGGAGATTTTGGTGTACTACGAGGTGCTCGATTGGGCGTATCCGCGGGCAAACTACCTGGACGTTCGTCTTATGGGCATTTTGGAGCCGTGGGACTTTGGCAAGGTGGGACCGTTCGACCCTGCCATGCAGGAGGGCGACTTCCGCGTTGTCTCCGTCGATGCGTCCACCAAGGACCAGGTGGTTATTGATAAGCTGGCGCTCGACATTGCAGGCAACGATGCCGAGGCGGTGCTGGGGCTCAATAAAAAGAGCATCCGCGCCTGGGCGCGCAAGGCCCGCAAGCATAAAGACGGTCTGGTGATGGTGCCGGTCTACTTTGTCGATCGTCCGGCGACTGACAGCCGCGATGGCGAGCAGGTGCGCATTGCCGTAAACGGCCAGACGGGTCGTGCGGCAGCGGTAGCGTTTAGCGACAAGCGTGAGACGCATGTGGTGGCGTCGCTCAATCCGAGCCTGCATCTGTCCGGCGAGAGCACCGTGCATGCCACGCCCGTCGAGGTCAAATACGTTAAATCGCCGTTCCTATACCAGATCGTGCGCCGTGGAGGCGGCGAGCAACCGCGCCAGGTTGCAGCGGTTGCCGAGGGTTCCTACCGAGAAGAAAAGCCCAAACGCAGGGGCTTGTTCGCTGCGATATTTGGGAAGTAGGGAAGTGCAGCCGGTTGGCGCTACGATGCGATAGTTAGAGGAACGGGGCAGTCCGCACTCCTGCGGACTGCCCCGTTTTTGTGTTGCGGGGAAGTGCCGGGCACTTCATTAAAAGTCCTCGCGCGGACTCGAATTCCAATGTCGCCTAGCGCCTTCGCGCAGGATTCCCGAAGTGACTAAAATGTGGCAATAGAGACAGTTTTCACGAACCCCATGGGAGTGACATGCATGGACAACAACACCTTGCTGTTTCAGGACAAGGGTTCGGGTAGGTTTAAAGACGTCAAGATTTACCCCAATCGTATTGAGGTGCTCAAGAAGGGTACTTTCGGCGGCAAGCACACCGAGATTGTCTATCTTAAGGACATCACGGGGGTCAACAGGATCAAGGGCCGCGACGTTTTCCTACGTAACAGGCTGTTGACTGCTTGTGTCTTTAGCCTGAGCAGCCGTGCGAAGGCCCAGGAGTTTGTTAACGCGCTGAACATGGTGATGTAGCCTATGGCGGCGTTCGGGTCACGGTAAAAATCGGGGGCGCAGAATGGTATTCTGCGCCCCCGATTGAGTCGATGTGTCTAAAAGGCCGGCTTGCCTATTCGCTATCGTCCCCAGCGTTTTCGCGGTCACTGGCAAGCATTGCTGTGCCGGCGACCGTTGTCGCCACGGCGGCAGCGGCGAGCCCGGCGGCGATGCCAGAGCCGTCGCCCGTGTCGGCGAGTTTTCCGCCCGAGCCCTTGCCCTTGTTGTCCTTGCCGTTCTTGTCGGTGCTGCTCGCGTTGGTGCCGTTGCCGGTGCCGGTGCCGCCTGCACTGCCCGAGGCCGCTACGGTAAAGCTTGCGGCTTCGTCGCTGGCGAGCGTGTAGTTCTGTGCCGCGTCGCCCAAAAGGCCTTTCACGCGCACCCAGTACGTTCCTGCGGCAAATGTTTCGCCCTCGGCCATTGCTGTGCCCGGAGCGCCGTTCGCGTCGTGCACAAACTCGAGCTGGGCCGTGCAGGCATCGGTTTCGAGCTTGCCCTCGAGTGATGCCGCAATCTTGGCGCGCACGTCTTCGCCGGCCTTAAGGCCTTCAAGCCCCTCAAAATGGGGCGTCAGCGCGCGCGGGTCGATATCGATGGGCACGAAACCCTGCAGCCCCGTAACGGTCTCGTTGCCCAGGGCGTCGACATCAACGTATTCGATGGCAAATGCACGGCCCGAGGCTGCTACGTTGAGTACGTTGCTGCTGTCGACGAGGCGGAAATGACCCTCGCCAACGGTCTTTCCATCCTGGAGCGAGGCATCGCTCAACGAGTCGCCGTATGTCATGCGCATACGGGTCGGGAGGTAGTACGAAACGGTCTGCTTGTGCTTCGCATCGTAATTGCGCTGGTAGATGCTTCGGGCCAGTGCCGCATCAACAAAGTCGGACGCAATGATGCCAATGTGCTTGAGGCAGTCCTCCTTTGTGCTCTCATTTCCGGTGCTGTTTATATACTGGCTCTTGTATAGATGCTCGTTGACCACTCGTGCTGCGGTAAAAGGATTGCTTCCTTGCTTGTAGTTCGTGCAGCTGGTGTAGTTGATACACCAGCTGTGCTCCAGGACCTTTACCTTGGCCCCGTCATTGTCCTCGACGTCCACCATGATGCGGGCGAGCTTGGTTGTCTCCTGCAGCGCCATATCGACCCAGCCGATTTTGTCGGTTCCTGTGCATTCGTAATGGTCCTGGGCGTATACCTTGGTGCAATAGGGCTCTTCGTCACCCGTTTTCCCCACGGCTTCAAAGCCCCGCTCGTCTCGAACGAGACACATAGAGGTGCTGTCGGTGTGTGCTGCGATTTTGTCGTCCCATTGGGTGAGGTCGAGGCCCCATGTGTGGCTGCTTACGCTGTTGCCGGCGAGCCCAAACCGACGCAGCAGGACGATCTTTCCGCGCACCTCGCCCAGCGTGGGGATGCGACTCGATGTGTAGAACAGGTCGGGGTTCTCATCCAAAACCTTGCCAAAGGCCGTCGTGAGGCTTTCGTTGGTAGCCTCGCCATTGCCCCGCGACACGAGCATGATGAGCGCTTCTGTCGGGTTTTCGCTCAAAAACGTATTGAAGTACCCGATGACATCGGAGAGATGCATAAAGTTCCCGTCTTTTTTGAGCAGGTAACAAGCTCCGTGGTCGATGCCGGGGTCGCCGTTCTCGTCGTTCTTTCCAAGTCGGATATCAAAGTAGCGAATGCCTTCGAGCAACTGCGTGGGGATGTAATCCTGCTGGCATTTTGCTTGGGAGGATTGGGGCTCGGTGTCATTGTCCACGCTGCAGGTGCCCGAATCGTGCGTGCCCGGGATGCTCAGTTCGTCGAGGAACTTGCTGTTGTCGACGTATTTCATCCAACAGGGCCCGTCGACGTAGCTGCTGTACGTGATCCAGTCGAGGCTGCTAACCGTGGCATCGTTCTTTTTCATATCGTAACCGATAAGTTCGAGCTCCCACGGAATGCTCTTACTCTTATGGCAGATCTTATTGCTGTCCTGGTCTTTGCCGTCCGATTCTATTGCCAGGTACTTAATGTCTTTTTTCTCGGTTTCTTTCTCGACCGTCCGGTCTCGGATGATATAGGTTCCGTTTGACTGGCGTTTAAACGCAAAAGCGCGGCTGGGCTTGTCGTCATACTCGCCACTCCATACGTGGATGACCTTTCCATCTTTGTCCGAGTCGCCGTCGACCGACCAAATGCTGTAGCCCGTCTTTTTATGCTCTTCGAAATTGAGTAAGGTGCGGATGGCATACCAATTTGTATTATCTGCATCGGTCACTACGTGTTCAAGGATGAGTTTGCTGGACGTGCCGTCATTAAACAGGTGGCAGACGTTGCCGCGAACGTTGCCGTCTTGGTTGACGCTCGCGGTGCGAAAATAGCCCGCGGGGCGAAGGCGAATGACGAACTTGTCGAGGGTGGCCGCCGGTGTGGGCGTGTCTTCTGCAAATGCCGCGCGCACGGGAAGGCCCAGCGCCGCGGTTTCGGGCAGGCTTGCAAATGGCGACAATGCTGCGAGTCCTAGGCCCAGCGTAAATGCTCGACGACTGATGGCGTGGTGTTCGGTCATAACTCCTCCATTCGCGGGGTGCGGTTATGCGCTCGTTTTGGTCACTATACTGCCCGGATGTCTAAACGTGTTGGCTTAATTGTCTGCGCGGTGCTATTAATCGGCGGGCGGACGCGTTGGGGCGCTTGTCTATTTGTGTTGCTACCGCGCTGGGGGTGGTTTTGCCGTCCGGCACCCTCGCGTTCGCCGGCTATCGGCATAAGAAAGGGAGGGCCGGCGAGCCGATCCTCCCTTAGTACGAAACGCTGGGGCACCGTCGCTTGTTTGCACTGCGCTCGTGTTTCCCGTTACGCTCGCGAGTCGCTTAGCGCTTGATCTCGATATCGTCGAGCTTGACGTCCATGGCCTCGGTCTTGGCCTTGGCGATATCATCGGCAAACTCCAGGGACTTCATCATGGTCTCGACGGCGTCCTTGTGCTCTTCGACATTGTCGATGCGCACGTACACGCTGCCGCCGTCAACGTCGGTGAAGTACTCAGTCGTCACGCCGCCCGAGTGTGTATAGGAAGCGTTGCGCCAGGTCTTGCCGTTGTACTTGACGGGATCATTCTCGGTCCACTCAAAGTCGGTCTTCCACTTGGCCTCGTAGTCAAACAGCTCGTCGGCGTTCTTGTCAGGGTCGAAGACGGGGATGAAGCGGTCGCTGGCGTGCTCGCTCTTGGTGAACTTAAACTGGGCCCTGTCGGCCGTGTCGCCGGCAACGTCGGTAATCTCGACGCCCTCGGGGACCTCGACCTTAAACCAAATGAAGTCGGTCCTCATATCCACGGTTGGCTTTTCCGCGCCGCCGCCACCGCTGCTGCCGGTAGCGCCACCGCTTCCGCCACAACCCACCAGGGCAACCGCGGCAAAGAGACTGATGCAGAGGGTGAGAATCGCAAAGGCCTTCTTTTTCATGGTCGTGTCCTCCTCGATCTGTAACCGCCCATGGATTACCTGTCTTTACTGTACGCGTGGACGGCTCGCTAGGGTGGGCCATGTGTCCCATTCTGAGGGCTGGAATTGCGCCGACAAGTGGCAATATGCGCGGGTCCAAAAGAGGGGAGGGCCGATGCTGTCGGCCCCCCCGGGTTGGGCGCCCGTTGTTTTAATGGGCGCATGCGCGCTGGTGCGCGTAGGCGCGTGCGGGTGTCCCGTTACTTGATCTCGATGCTCGAAATCTCGACTTCGCGTGCCTCGGAAACTGCCTCTGCCATGTCATCGGGGAACTCGATGGAGTTGAGGAGCGCCTCGGCTTCTTTCTTGTGCTGGTCGAAGTTCGAGATGAGGACGTAGACGCTTCCCGGCTCAACGTCGGTAAAGAGGAGGGTTGTGATGCCACTGTTGTCCTCGTACGTTCCGACGAGCCACGTCCTGCCGTTATACTCGACGGACCCGCCATCCTTCCACTGGAACGTATCCCCCTTCTTTTCCGCCTGGTCGGCGTGGGATTCCTCGGCCGTCAGCGCTTTTTTCCAAACGGGGATAAAGCGATCGGCCGAGGCGTTCTCGTTCTCGGGGAAGGTGAGCTGGACCCTGTCGGCGTTCTTGCCGGCGGAGTCGCTCACGCCAACGCTCTCGGGCATCTCGACCTTAAACCAGATAAAGTCAGTCTTTTCGGCGACGGGGGCCTTTTCCTTGCTCTCGCTCTTGGCGGTGCTGCCGCTTCCGCCCGATGCGCTCCCGCCGCAGCCGACAAGGGCAAATGCGGCAAAGAGGGCGATGCAAAGGGAAAGAATCGATAGGGTCTTTTTCTTCATGGTGGCGTCCTCCTTGTCTGCCAGGGACATCGTGCGCCGCGGATCGCTGGGGCGGCGGTTACGCATGCACATGATGCCTTTGTTTACTGTGCGGTTATTCCTCCATTCGTCGTCCGGCGCCGTGATGAGCTTGCCCCAACATAGGGCTCCTTACCTATATGTATGCCCCAGTTGCCGCTGCCCGGGAGTCTCGAAAGGTGGGCCATGTGTCCCATGTTTGTGTCGCTGCCGCCTATCGTGTGCCATAGAAATCCGCGATGGCCAGGTGCGCTGACGCTCATGTGCTTATGGGCTAGACTTAGCACCATTACGTGATCGATGCGGTCGGTCGGCGGTTGCCACCCGACCGATGTATATGACTTGAAGGTGCATGTGTATGAGCCAAGAGATGATGGACAAGACCTGCCGCGGGTTTGCCGAGGCGCTGGCCGCGCGCGAGCCGGTTCCCGGCGGTGGCAGCGCGAGCGCCTTTGTGGGCGCGCTGGGCGCCTCGCTGTGCGGAATGGTTGCCCGCTACGGTGCGACCAATCCCGCGCTTGCTGATCGCGCGGATGACCTGACGCGTGCGTTTGCCCATGCTGATGAGCTGGCCCAGGAGCTTGTCGAGTTGGTTGCCGAGGACGTTCGTGCCTATGGGCAGGTGTCCGCGGCGTACGGTATTCCGCGTGACGATCCGGCTCGAGCGACCGCGATTCAGGATGCGCTGCATGTGGCCGCTATGCCGCCGTATCGCATTATGGATGCCTGCGGGCGTGCGCTGGCGCTGCTCGAGGACATGGCCGACAAGGGTTCGCGTCAGCTGCTGTCCGATGTGGCGTGCGGCGCCGTGTTCTGCCGTTCCGCTATGCAGGGCGCGAGCTTGACGCTCTTTGCCAACACCACGTCTATGAAGGACCGGGCGCGCGCCGAGGAGCTCGAGACCGCGTGCGATGAGCTGCTCGACACGTGGTTGCCGCGCGCCGATGCGCTGGCGCGCCGCGCCGCCGACGCCGCAAGGAAGAGGGGATAGCCATGGCTGAACTGCTGAAGGGTGCCCCCGTTGCTCGCGCTTTGACTGAGGAACTTGCTGCTCGCTGCGTGGCTTTGCGCGAGCGCGGCGTTGTGCCGACGCTGGCTATCGTGCGCGTGGGTGAACGCGAGGACGACCTATCCTACGAGCGCGGTGCGCTCAAGCGCTGCGAAAAGGTTGGCATTGAGGCTCGCCGCGTTTTGCTTCCCGCCGATGTTTCGCAGGACGAGCTGTTGGCGGCCATCGAGGACATCAATACCGATTCGTCTGTTCATGGCTGCCTGATGTTCCGCCCGCTGCCCGCCGGCCTTGACGAGGACGCGGTTGCCTCGGCACTCGATCCTGCCAAGGACGTTGACTCCATGACGCCGGTTTCGCTGCTCACCACGCTTTCGGGGCGCGGCGAGGGTTTTGCCCCCTGCACAGCCGAAGCCGTGCTTGCTTTGCTGGATCATTACGGCGTTGAGCTGGATGGAGCTAAGGTTGCTGTGGTCGGGCGCTCGCTGGTGATCGGGCGTCCTGTTGCCGCCATGCTTACGGCGCGCAATGCGACCGTGACGACGTGCCATACGCATACGCGCGACCTTGCTGCCGAGTGCCGTGCTGCCGACATTGTGGTTGCCGCCGTTGGACGCGCGCGTACGATTGGCGTGGATGCGGTTCGCGAGGGCCAGACGATCATCGATGTTGGCATTAATTGGGACGAGGCCGCTGGCAAGCTGGTGGGTGACGTCGATTCTGATGCTGCGGAGCCGGTCGTTAACGCCATCACGCCCGTGCCGGGCGGCGTGGGCGCTGTGACGACGGCGATCCTCGCTAAACACGTGATCGAAGCGGCCGAGCGCGCATCGAAATAGGCGTTTTGGGCTGTTTGAGGGGTTAGTTCTATACCCCGTGGACAAAAAATGCCAAATATGAGTAGTGTTGCCAAGATACTCACATATATTTTAGGCTAATTTGGCTCTCTAACGATATTTATTATCGATAGAGAGCCTATTTTATTGGACCTATGAGGAATTACATCATCTAATTTTTGAACAAATGTAGACTTTCGACACCCATGCGTAGCAAAATTGCTGTTACTAAATTGGTGACAGTACTCATATTTGGCATTTTTTGACCACAGGGGTTGCCAGTGCCGTGGTTTCGCCCTTTTTACGCCGAAGCGATACACTGTTGCCGTTTGATTTCTTCGCTCAAGGAGGATGCGCATGCCGTGCACAACGATTTTGGTTGGTAAGAACGCGAGCTACGACGGGTCGACGTTGGTTGCCCGCAACGAGGACTCGTCCAACGGGGTGTTTGAGCCCAAGCGTATGCGCGTGGTGCATCCCGACGAGCAGCCGCGCGTCTACACGAGCGTCCTGAGTCACCTGACCGTTGAACTGCCCGATAACCCCATGCGCTACACGAGCGTCCCCGATGTTGTCCCGGGCCACGGCATCTGGGCCGAGGCCGGTTTCAACGAGCTCAATGTGGGCATGTCCGCAACCGAGACGCTCACCACCAACGAGCGCGTTCGCGGCGCCGACCCGCTCGTCGACTACGTGCCCGCCAAGGGCAACGAGGGCGAGGACGGCTATGTTCCGGCGCAGCCCGGCGGTCTGGGCGAGGAGGACATGGTGACCCTGGTGCTGCCATATGCCAAATCCGCCCGCGACGGCGTACGCATTCTGGGCGACCTGCTCGAGCGCTATGGTACCTACGAGAACAACGGCATCGCCTTTAGCGATGTGGACGAGATCTGGTGGCTCGAGACCATCGGCGGCCACCACTGGATCGCCAAGCGCGTGCCCGCCGACGCCTATGTGACCATGCCCAACCAGCTGGGTATCGATAGCTTTGACCTGGATGACGCCGAGGGCGCCCAGGCCGATCACATGTGCTCCGCCGACCTGCGCGCTTGGATGGCCGAGTGGCATCTGGACTTGACGCTGGGCGTTGAGGGCGACGGTCCGGCCGCGGTCTTTAACCCGCGCGAGGCCTTTGGCTCGCACAGTGACAGCGACCACGTTTACAACACGCCGCGCGCCTGGTACATGCAGCGCTGCCTCAACCCCAGCGACGTTTGGGACGGCCCCGACGCCGACTACACGCCCGAGAGCGACGACATCCCCTGGAGCCGCGTGCCCGAGCGCAAGGTGACCATCGAGGACATCAAGTACGTGCTTTCGAGCCACTACCAGGGCACGGAGTACGACTGCTACGGCAGCAAGGGCACGCCCGCCACGCGCGGCGCTTATCGCCCCATCGGCATCAACCGCAACAGCCAGCTCGCCGTGTTGCAGCTGCGCCCCTATGCGCAGCCGGCCTACCGCGCCGTGCAGTGGATGGCCTTTGGCTCCAACTCGTTTAACGCGCTGGTTCCGCTGTACGCCAACGTCGAGACCATGCCCGAGTACTATGCCGACACGCAGGCTCGCGTGACGTCCGAAAACTTCTACTGGGCCAACCGCCTGATCGGCGCGCTGGCCGACGTCCGCTTCCATGAGTGCGGTCGCGCGGTCGAGGATTATCAGGAGAAGGTCGGTGGCATGGGCCACAAGCAGATCCATGACGTCGATGCTGCCGTAGCCGCTCTGCCTGAGGCCGAGGTACCTGCCGAACTTGCACGCGCCAATGAGGCCTTTGCCGAGCGTGTTCGCGTAGAGACCGATGCTCTACTGGGTAAGGTGCTCTACACCACGAGCTGCGCCATGAAGAACTCTTTCGCGATGAACGACAACGTGAGGTAGGGATTTCCCGTCGATCGAATAGCGCTAAAACGCTTTGTCGCTTTCACTCAATCTTGGGTACAAGAACGCCAATGCAGTTGTTTGTGATTGGAGACAACCATGGTTATGAAACTCGATCAGCTTGTTAACGGCGCCATCAACGTGGGATTCGGCGCCGCCGCTGTTGCCGTCGAGGGCGGCAAGAAGGTTCTCGACGACCTTAATACCAAGGGCGAGCAGGTGCGCAAGGACGCAGGCGCCCCCGATATCGCCCGCAGCGTGTCCGACATGTTCGAGCAGGCCGGCGGCACCATCTCCGACCTGACCGAGCGTCTGGGTATGCAGGGCGAGACCGCGGCCCAGCGCGTGCTCGACGAGCTCATTCTGGCTCGCGTCCGCGTTATGACCGCCCCCGAGCGCACGGCCTTCCTGGCCCATGTGCGCGACATCGTCGATTCGGTCGAGGACAACGTGACCTCGGTGCCCGTCGAGTCCGTTGAGTCCGACGATGCGAAGGATACCGAAGAGGCCGAGTAGCAGCGCAGATGGCAGATTCCACCACCGATTACAACAATCTAGATCCCTTGGGTGACGAGGCGGCGGTTGTCGATGAGGTCGATGCCGCCGTCTCGGGCGCTCGCAAGAAGCCGCGTGCTGTCGATATGGTGCCCGAGGAGCCCGACGCGATGGCGCCGGACGAGGAATACCAGCTCACGCCGGCGGGTCGTCGCGAACGCATCGGGCAGATTGTTCGTCTGGTCAAAAAGTACCGCGTGTGGGATAACCTCACGCCGGTTCGTTTGCGCCGCCTGCTCGAGGAACTCGGCCCCATGTTCGTTAAGATGGGGCAGATTCTGGCCAACCGGTCCGAGATTCTGCCGCAACGCTTTTGCGACGAGCTGCGTCGTCTGCGCTCCGACGTGGAGCCGGTGCCGTACGAGGTCGTACTCAGTTGTCTGGAAGAAGAATACGGCCTGCGCCTGGGGGAGATGTTCGATGCGATCGACCCCAATCCGCTTGGTAGCGCATCGCTCGCGCAGGTGCACCGCGCTCGTCTGGTGACGGGCGAGGACGTGGCCGTCAAGGTGCAGCGCCCCGGTGCGCAGCAGGTTATGGCACAGGACATCGATATCATCCGGTCGGTGGTGCGTATCGTTTCCAAGTTCGTCAACACCGATCAATTTGTTGACCTGCACGGCGTAGTCGAGGAGTTGTGGACCTCGTTTCGCGAGGAGACCAACTTTTTGGCCGAGGCCAAAAACCTCAACGACTTCTACGAGTTCCATAAGAGCGTTCATGGCGTGACGTGTCCTAAATCCTATCTGGACCTGTGCACCGAGCACGTGGTGGTTATGGACTACGTCGACGGCATTTCGATCGCCGATCCTGAACGCTTGGTGGCCGAGGGCTATGACTTGGAAAAGATCGGTGCCGCAATCGTCGAGGATTACTCGACGCAGGTGCTCGATGACGGCTTTTTCCATGCCGACCCGCATGCGGGAAACATTATTCTCAAGGACGGCATCGTTTACTTTATCGACTTGGGCATGGTCGGACGCATGTCGAGTCACGATCGCGGTATCGTCAAGGACATGATTTTCGCCGTGGCCGAGGGTGACGTGCCCAAGCTCAAGGATTCGCTCATGCGCTTTGCCGTGACGCGTGGCGATTCGGCCGAGCTCGATCATTCGGCCTTTTTGTCCGATTTGGACTTTATCGTGGCTGACTTTGCGGGCCTCGACCTGAAGGATCTGGATATCGGCGAGTTTTTGACCTCGCTGTTAAACCTCGCGCGTAAGAATGACGTTGAGCTGCCGAGCGTGGTGACGATGTTCGCGCGCGGCATGGTGACGCTCGAGGGTTTGCTGACCGAGTACATGCCCAACGTCAACATGATCCAGATCATCCAGACGCATATCAAAAACGAGAAGAGCACCTATGCGCGCGTGCGTGATATGGGACGCGATCTTGCCGCGAGCAGCTATCGCGCGGCAAAAGGCTCGCTCGAGGCGGCCGAGTATCTGGGCTTGGCTTCGCGTATGCTCACGCGCGGCCAGCTTAAGGTAAACACGCAGATCATGAGCAGCGATAAGGCGCTGCGACAGCTGGGCGGAATTATCGATCGCATGTCGATGGCAATTGTGATCGCTGGTCTGTTTATCGGTTCGTCGGTGGTGTACTACGCACGCATCGAGCCGGTTGTGTTTGGCATCCCAGTCATTGGCTTTATGGGCTACGTGAGCGCGCTGGTGCTGGCGCTTATGCTGGGCCGCAATATCTGGCTCAACAGTCACGGCGGCAAGCGCTAGAGGCCGCGACCGTCACCGCATTTTCCTATCGCAAACAATAGCTTTTACCTTGGGCTTCGCCTGCGTGCGAGGCCCTTTTGCGTGATACCATTTTGACGGTAATAATCGATGGCCTAGATGGTGGTGCGGAGACGCGCGAATGCGCGGTTTACCTGCGCGTTTGGGAGAATTGGGGTGCAAGTCCCCGGCTGTACCAGTAACCGTAATTCCTCTTGGCTCGGGATGTTCGCGTCGCAGATCGGACGACGTGCCCGAGTCGTTAAGGTTAAGTCGGATCGCCTCCCATCTTGCATGCGGCTGCGGCGTATGCCGCCGGTGTGCATAGGGCTCTGGAGGGAAGGGGGACCCCGATGGGGAAACTCGAGCGCAACATGCGCGATGACGTGGGGCAGCCTCAAGGCAACGCTCCAAGTACAGACAATGGGAGACAAATGGATATGTTTGTGGACGAGCGCCAGCGCGTCTCGCATCGCCGTGGCGCAATTGCGCGCGGCGTAGCCAAGCGCGGCCTGGTGGCATTCCTGGCCTTCGCGATGGCCTTTGGCACCACGCCGGCTCAGCTGTGGGCCGAGGGCGCCGAGGGCATTGCCGAGGCTGTGGCTCAGGCTACGACGCCGGGCGAGGACGCAGCGCTTGCGGGCGGTGCTGCCGACCAGGGTAAGGCCGAGGTTTCGGATTCCGAGGGCGCGCCTGCAGCTAGTGCCGCCACAACAGAGGCGGGAACTGGCGACGAGGGCTCGGCGACGGGGGAGAACCCTACCGCGAGCGAGCAGTCTTCGACGGCATCCGCTGGCCAAGCAGGATCTGCCGCCGTGGCTGCCGTCCAGGCAGAGAACCCGACGGAAACTGGCGATGTCGCCAAGAAGCAAGTCGAGGTCTCGTTCTCGATTATCGGCACCGATGCCGACGGCAAGGCTCAGACCTGGGCGGCACCTACGCAGCTCAAGCTCGACGAGGGCGCGACGGCTGCGGATGCCTTTATTAAGCTGCAGCAGAAGACGGGCTTCAAGGCAGACTACGATGCAAACACGGCATACGGGTTCTACCTCAAGAGCATCACGTCCCCGACAGATAGCCGCACGCTTGCCTACGACGCGACAACTGGTGCCTTCTGGCAGCTCTTTGTTGATGGTGCGTCTTCCTCGGTTGGCGCGAACAGCGTCAAGCTCACCCAGGGGCAGAAGATTGAGTTTGCCTATACGGCTGGTAGCTCGTCCCCTGTCGTTAAGGACCAGGTTGCCGCAAATGTGACCGTCATTGGTCGCGATGCCCAGGGCAAGACTCAGACTTGGGTCGATAACGCGCAGTATGTGGTGACGTCCGGCTCGAGCGCACTTGACCTTACGAAGGTCGCGCTCGAGGCGAATGGCATCGACGCCGTTGCTGCAGGCTCCTTCATTCTGAGCCTTAAGTACAACGGCGTTGAGCTGGGTACGCCGCTCGATTATTCGACCTCTTGGCAGCTGTTCATCAACGGCAAGTCGAGCGACTACACGGCGGACAATGTCACCATTCATGCCGGCGATACCGTTACGTGGTTCTACGGTGGCTGGGGCGACCAGTTGCCCTCTGATTCCGTCCGTGCTTCCGTTCAGGTGCTTGGCAAGGACAAGGACGGCAAGCAGCTGGTTTGGGCTTCGACGGGTCAGATGAGCCTCAGGGCAGGCTCCACTGCTAAGGATCTCCTTGAGCAGACTGGTCTTACTCTCGATGCTAGAGAAGAGCCTTGGGGTTGGTACCTCAGCGGCATTACCTCGCCGCTTGACGGTAAGATCTATGAGTATGATCCTGCGACCAAAAGTTATTGGCAGTTCTATGTAAATGGCAAGTTCGCCCAGGTCGGGGCCGGCAACTACGAGCTCCAAGAGGGCGATGCCGTCACCTTTATGTATGGTGCTGACGCCGATGCCCTTCCTGGCCAGGTTCTTGGGTCCGTCGATGTTATCGGTCCCGATGCCAACGGCAACAATACTCGCTGGGGCTCGGCAAGCAACGTTTCTCTGCCCGAAGGCTCTACGGCTCAGGACCTTATTAAGGCGGCTCTGAAGGCCAAGGGCGTTACGTACAACGGCCTCCAGAGTGGTGACTACTGGTTCCTCAACTCCATCGACTCGCCGTTTGAAGACAAGACGTACGGCTATGATGGTGCGACCAAAAAATACTGGCATCTGTATATCAATGGAGAGGCCTCCTCTTTCTGCGCCAATCAGATTACGCTCAAGAGCGGCGATAAGGTTACGCTTGCCTATACAACTGATAAATCGCCCATGCCCGATCCCGACAAGATTGTCGTGGAACCGAGTGCGACGACTCCCGATTGGGATGCCGAGTGGGCCGGCTACGGCAACAGTGGCAACGGTTCGACCGTAACGGATGCCAAGACGCCTGCGCAGGCCGCTGGTCTTAAGTGGGCCTTCGATTGGAAGGCCGAGTCTGGCCAGCAGTATGCCAACTGCAGCGAGCCTGTCATCGCTAACGGCTTTGTGTACATCGCGACCGAGAACGAGCTCATTAAGATCGATTCGTCCACGGGCAAAAAGGTTGCCTCTGCGCCGCTTGCCTCCAAGGTGAGCTATACCTCTCGTCCGATCTATACCAATGGTCTTATCATCGTTCCGCTCAACGGCGGTGCGGTCCAGGCGATTACTGCAGACAAGCTGATCTGCAAGTGGCTGACGCCTGGTTTGACGGACTTGACGCAGAGCTCCTGCACCGTCGTTTCGGACGGCGAGTACGTCTATGTAGGCTCGGTCGATATTTCGTATGACGAGAATTACAACGCGACCTACGGCAACGGCTCCTTTGCGCGCATTAAGATTGCCACGGGCGAAGTTTCTTGGCGGAACATCGACCCTGCCGAGGGCTATTACTGGACTGGTGCTGCGCTGACGGATAAGTACGCCATTGTTCCTACGAGCGCGGGCACGCTTAAGTGCATTGATAAGACGACGGGCGATGTCGTTTCGACTATGAAGCTCGGCGCTCTCGCGAACGCCGACTGTGTCGCCGGTCCGTCCAATGGTTCGACCTTCTATCAGATGACGCACGATGGAAAGCTCCATGTGATTTCGCTTTCGGCGAAGGGCGTACTAAGCGAGCAGAAGACGGTCGACCTGGGTCTTACGAATAACATGAGCGCCCCGGCGGTCTCTGGCGACAACTTGATTGTCGGTGGGCAGACGGCTACTGGCTCTGCTCTGGTTCTCTATAACCTGAAGACTGGTAAGACCACGATGGTCACCGCTGCTGACGGTAAAGAACTGCCGGCCGGATTTAACGGTATTGCTGCTACTCCGCTGGTGAGTGTTCAGGGCGGCAAGACCTATGTGTACTTCACCGTTAACAGCGCGGATAGCAAGGATTACGTCAACTACTCTGCTGGTGGTGGCGTGTATCGCTATACGCTCGGCGATGCAGAGGCGACGCAGATTTATGATGCGGCTGGCCATTACCAGCACTGCGACTCTCCGGTCATTGCCGATGCATCTGGCAACCTGTACTACATCAATGATTCGGGTACTCTGTTCAAGCTGGGGGCTGTCGAGTCTTGGACGGTTGCCTTTAATTCCAACGGCGGGTCTGCTTGCGACACTAAGTTCGTTGCTACGGCCGACGGCAAGCTGGTCAAGCCGGCCGATCCGACGCGCGATGGCTACACTTTCGGCGGTTGGTTCACCGATGAGGCTTGCACGCAGGCGTATGACTTCAGTACGCCGGTGACGGCCGACCTGACGTTGTATGCCAAGTGGACCAAGAATGCCGTTAACCCTGGCGGTAATGGCGGTTCTGGCACTAATGGTGGCAACGGCGGCGCTGGCAACGGTTCCGGTGCTGGCGCTGGCGCGGGTTCTGGCTCCGGCTCGAAGGGCGGCGCTATCGCCCCTGGTCATAAGCCGGTGACCAAGACGACGGTGTCGACCAAGACCGAGACCAAGGACAACAAGTCCGACAAGAAGGACACCGATAAGTCCGATAAGAAGGACGAGAAGAAGTCTGACAAGAAGTCTGGCAAGAAGGACAGCAAGTCCGACAAGAAGTCCGATTCCAAGTCCGATACGGGTGCTGATTCCACGACCACTGCTAAGAAGTCCTCTAGCGCTTCCGAGCAGGAGACTGGCATCAACCCGCTCGCCATTGTTGGCGTTGCCGCCGGCGTCATCGGTCTCGCCATCGTCGGCGTGTTCGTGTTCACCAAACGTCGGTAGGTGAGGGCTGTGTCCAATAAATCCAAGGACGCTGACCCCAAGCAACCAGATTCCTCGTTCATTCAGTTCGACGATGCAAAGCAAAAGGGCGCCGCTTCGGCGGCGTCCGCCCCTCGTCGCAAGGCGCTCCTTGGCGTTCTGGCTGCCGCGTGCACCATTCTGATCGTCGTCTCGCTGGGTTTCGTCCATCCTTCCACAAGCGGTGCCTGGTCCATCGACTGGATCATTCAGACCGTGACGGGGGAGAGCGTCGTCACCAAGGACACCAAGGCGTCTGGCTCGACTACGACTTCGGGCGAGGCCAGTTCCAAGGATTCCAAGTCATCGAATGACGCAAAGGATGAGTCCAAGGACGATTCCGAGTCTTCAAACAAGGAATCGGATAAAAGCTCGGATAGCAAGAAGTCCGATGGTCGGGACGGCAAGAAGTCTGGAGATAAATCCGCTGCCCAGAATACGGGAGCCGGCGATACTTCCAATGTGTCTGGCGGTGCTTCTTCGGGCGGCGGCCAGTCGTCTGATGGAGCCTCCAGCTCTAATGGTGGAAACGCCTCCTCGGGCGGCCAGAGCGGCTCGCAGGAGTCCAGCTACGTAACAGTGACGGTTTCGGTTACATCGAGCGCTGTGGGCAATCCTGTGTCCTCTGGTGGCACCTTTACCTTTAACGAAGGCGCTACCGTCTACGATGCCCTGTGCGCGCTGGGCCTTTCTGTCAACGCACATGGCTCGTCGTACGGCACGTATGTCTCCGCGATTGGTGGTTTGGCCGAGAAACAGTACGGCGGCACGAGTGGCTGGATGTACTCCGTCAACGGCACAACGCCCATGACGGCGTGCAGCAACTACGTTCTCTCCAACGGCGACAACGTGGTCTGGTATTACGTAACGGGCTAGAGACCTCGACATATCGCACCAAGCGGGCGGTTCGGACAAACATCCGGGCCGCCCGCTTTTCATGCGTAGAGGACTTGGTCGCCGGGGACCTCGGCAAACAAAAAACCGGTTGGAACGGGAATTCCAACCGGTTATACATTCAAGCAAATAGTGAATCGACTACGACCGTGCGCCCTCGAGAAAGAAGCGGCGACTGAAGTAGTTGTACCAGGTGACGAGGAACGTAGCGATGGCCTTCATGGCCTGGTAGCCGATGCTCAAAAACGTGACGCCCACAAACATGTACAGGTCGTTGAGACCCAAACCAATCACCGACAGGATGGTGAAGATCGTGAACTCGCGCTTGCGGCTCATGCCCTCGCGGTGGTCGAACACGTACTTCATGCTGAGCCAGTAGTTGACCACGACGGACGTGATAAACGAGACCGTGGTGCTCAACAAAAAGTCGAGGTGGAACAGCTCGACGAGCGCAATGAGCATGCCCCAGTCGATGCCAAAGGAGATAAGACCTACGACAGCGAACTTGAGGAACTGCTTGGTATGAGGTTGTGCCAGCGCCTTGCGCACGTAATCACATCCAATGCGTTGATGAATCGAGCAACGAGATACTTTAGAGCTTTTGCATGGGAAACGTAAGGTCTTTGGCAAGAACTATACGAACTCGCCAAATTATCAAGTGCTAATCCGCAAACGTTGAAAATTTGCCCGTAAACGAGCGGCACCCACGGACGATACTGCGCTGAGCGCGCGTCGTCCGTGGGCGCCGTAATGCTGCAGGGGTGTCGAGCTATTTGGTCTCGTCGCCCTCCAGGAAGATCTTTCGGGTCACAAAGTTGTAGACCATGACAAGCGCGGTGGCGCAAATCTTGGCGATATTGGCTTCGAGCCCCAGACCGGCGTTGAGCGCCAGCACGATACCGTCGTTGAGCGCCAAGCCGATCACGGACAGCACGACAAAGATAATGAACTCGCGGCGGCGGCTCATGCCTTCCTTGTGCGCAAACACGTACTTCATGCTTGCGAGGTAGTTAAAGATGAGCGAGACGATAAAGCCGCTGGTATTGGCGATTAGGATGTTGAGGCCCAGACCGTAGTGGAGTAGATTCATAATGCCAAAGTCGATGATCGTGGCAATGACACCGACGACGCCAAACTTCATGATCTGCGCAAGGAGCTTTTGCATGGTACCTGCCTTAAGCTGGCGCCGAAGCGCCGCGGGGATGACAAACTTGGCACAGTTTAGCCAATCCCCGCGGGTGGGGCTAGGCGCGCTCCTCGATAGCACCGTTTCTATATGCATCGAGCAGCTGGCGCAGGTCTTGGATCTGGCTGCGGATCTTGGCTCCGGAATCGGTGTCGCTCACCATGCGGCGACGGTCTGCTTGGTCAAAACGGTTGGTCTCGCTTTCGATGTCCACGTTGCGCGTGAGTGCCTCGGCAACCGTCGTAAAGGCTCGGTGCGACTTGAGACGGCAGCCGCGTGAGCTCGAGATGAGCGTATAGCCGGCGATACCCGTCTTGGGATGGTAAGCGCGGCAGAAGCCGCCATCGATGACCAGCAGCTTGCCGTTGGCGCGGATGGGCTGCTCGCCCTTGGTGGTCTTGACGGGCGTATGGCCGTTGATGATGTGGCCCGTCGGCGAGCAGGCCATGGCAGCGACGTTGAACTCGCGCATGATATCGTCGCAAACGGACGAGGACGTGGTGAGTGTGTAGTACGGGTCCATCGGCTCGACCCACGTGCTCTTGTCGGCGATGTAGGCGCGCTCAAAGGTGCGTACCACGCGTCCGCTGGCAGGTGAGTTAAAGCCAATCCACAGGTACCACATCCAGTCGAGGGCGTCTCGGTCGCCCGCGCGCCAGGCACGGCGTGCAATGTAATCGCAAAAGTCGAAGTAATCGCGGCCAGCGTGCCAGGTGCCCAGGCAGTTCATGCTGCTAAAGGTGCCGTCCTCGTTGAGCGGCACGCAGCCGTGGAACAACAGGTTGCCGTTGGCGACCTTGTACATGGAGCCGTGGGAATAGAGGAAATCGATGTGGCGATGCAGGTGATCGGCGGTGACAAACTCGGACACGAGCTTGTCGATGATGTGCTGCTCCTCGGGCGTGAGCGTATAGGGGTCCGCCGGGTCGACGGTGGGGAAGTCGTTGGTCGTGAGCGGCCACACGCTGCCGTCGGCGAGCGTGACCGTGCCGGTGTCGTGGTCGATCTTGTCGAGTAGCAGGCGATCGGTCATATCGAACTCGGGGTGGCGCTGGATAATTTGGCCTTCGAGCTTAAAGAGCAGCACATTGATGGCCTTGATGAGCGGGCTGATGGATTCGCCGGCGGTATAGGTGGCGTCGGCGAAGGCGACAAGCTCGCGCAGGGAGATGCCGTAGTCGTTCTCCAGGATCTCGTAGTTGTCGTAGCGTAGGTTGTTGCGCAGCACCGTGGCGATGCAGGCGGGCTCACCGGCCGCAGCGCCCATCCACAGC
Organism: uncultured bacterium; assembly: GCA_905215365.1. Taxonomy (GTDB): domain Bacteria; phylum Actinomycetota; class Coriobacteriia; order Coriobacteriales; family Coriobacteriaceae; genus Collinsella. Next base: position 40,898 of record CAJMPX010000002.1, read on the forward strand.
AGGTCGTGGTTGCCCCACTGGATGTCGAGTGAATGGTAGGTGAGCAGACGGTCCATAATCTTGGCAGCGCCGCCGCCGCGGTCGAAGATGTCGCCCACCAGGTGCAGGTGGTCGACGGCTAGGCGCTTGATGAGCGAAGCGAGCGACTCGATAAAGTCGTCGGCGCTGGCGGTCTCCAGGATGGACTCCACGATGCGCTCGTGATAGCGCACGCGATAGTTGTTCTCGTCCGGGTGCGTGTGCAACAACTCGTCGATGATATAGGCGTAGTCGCGCGGGATGGCCTTGCGCACCTTGGAGCGCGTGTAGCGGCTTGAAAGCGAGCGAGCGACCATGATGAGCTGGTCAAGCATCGTCCTGTACCAGGTGGGCGAGTCTTCGCGCCGGCTGCGGACCAGGTCGATCTTCTCGCGCGGGTAGTAGATGAGCGTGCACAGCTCGCCCTTTTCGTCAAAGGAAAGCGTGTCGCCAAAAATCTCGTCGACATGTTCGCGCACGACGCCCGAGCAGTTGTTGAGGATGTGCATAAAGGCTTCGTACTCGCCATGCACGTCGCTCATAAAATGCTCGGTGCCTTTGGGCAGGTTGAGAATGGCCGAGAGATTGATAATCTCGGTAAACGCGGATTGCTCGGTGGGAAACTGTCTCGACAGCAGGCGCAGATACTTGAAGTCTTGCGGATTGCGATCGAATGCGACCATGAAACACCTTCCGATAGGGCTGGTAAAACTGATAAACAGTGTAAAACGTTTATCAGTATGCGCCGCTTTTGTTTCGATTGGGGATGGGCAGCCGAATTGTTAGCCGAACGGTTTGGTAAATCGATTTAGTGGAGGTAGATATGGCGGTTGAGTGGAGACGTAGGGTCGTTTTTACAGACGTATGCCTCCGGGATCGATAGAGATGATGACGGTAAAGATGTTCACCACCTTTGGCTCTATTTGGTAAATAGTGGACATTTGTACCGTATTTATGCTTGCTGTGCGATAATTTTTATAACTATACGTAAGGAGCCTCATATGAGTGATTTTGTCCTGACCTGTGAATCCGCCGCCGATCGAACTCGGGAGTTCTTTGAATCGCGCAATATCCCTGTCGTGTGTTTTCATTACGAGATCGACGATGTTGTCTATACGGACGATCTGTATCAGTCGATTACGCCGGACGAGTTTTTTGCCCAGATATCCGCGGGCGCCATGCCCAAGACGTCTCAGGTGAGCGTGGGTGAGTACGAAGAGTTTTGGGAGCCGCTTGTTGCCGAGGGCAAAGACGTGCTGCACCTGACGTTGTCGTCGGGTATTTCGGGCACGTATGGATCGGCCTGCGTTGCGGCGCAGATGCTCGCGGATCGCTATCCCCAGGGCGGCAAGGTGCGCGTCATCGATTCGCTGGGGGCGTCTTCGGGCTTTGGCCTGTTGCTGGAATATGCCGCCGATGTGCGCGATAGCGGGGCTTCACTCGACGAGACGGCTGCCTGGATCGAGGAGCACAAGCTCAACCTGCACCACTGGTTCTTCTCGACCGATCTGTCGAGCTACCTGCGCGGCGGTCGCATTTCGGCTGCGAGTGCGATCATCGGCACGGCGCTTAAGATTTGCCCGCTTATGACGGTCGATTGCGACGGCAAGCTGTCGCCACGTGAGAAGATTCGCACTAAGAAGCGCGCGATTTCCGAGATGGCCAAGACCATGATGGCACACGTGCAGGACGGTGCGGATTATTCGGGTAAGTGCGTCATGTCGCACTCGGCGTGCCGCGAGGATGCCGAGGCAGTTGCGGCGCTGATCGAGGAACAGATTCCGCAGCTTAAAGGCAAGATTGAGATCAATAACATCGGTACTCTGATTGGCTCGCATACCGGACCTGGTACGGTGGCGCTCTTCTTTATGGGCGACAAGCGCGTGGATTAGTTTGCCCCATCACATCGCTGCATGATTGCTCAAACGAAAACGGCCCGCCTCACGTTTGTGGGGCGGGCCTTGCTGTTGGGGTTAGCGTTTCTTTCCTCGGAAGAAAAAGCCGTGCAGTGAGGGCTTGAGCCCGCGGTTGGCGCGACGCTCCTCGACGCGCTCGTGGATCGAAGCGACGCGCTCGATGACCTCGTCGGGAATCGGCACGTCGGGATTCATGTTCTCGACCTGGCTGACTTCGGCGGCGGCGACCTGGTCGATAATGGGCACATCGTCGCGCGAGATAACGGGCGTGGCGTCTTCCTTCATCTTGCGATAACGCTGCATCATGTCGGTCTGTAGCTGCTGTGCCGAAGGCGGCGTCCAGATGATGGCGTTGGCGCCGGCGGCGATGGTCTCGCGGATGCTCTCGGGCGTCTTGCCGCCCGGCGCGATGAGCGGCAGGTTGGGATAGTGCTCGCGCAGTTCACGCAGGACCTGCGGCGTGTTTTTGCCAGCGGCGATGTTAAGAATCTTGGCGCCGGCGCGCACCTTTGCGTGAGCATCGTCGTCGCAACGTACGACCGTGGCGATGACGGGGATGTCGGCGATGTTGGTGATGTGCTCGACCATCTCGGCGGTGGCGGGGGAGTTGACCACACAGCCCGCCGCGCCCTGCATCTCGGAGACGGCTGCCATCTGAACGGAGCGCTTGCCGGTGGTGGTGCCACCGCCCACGCCTACGAAGACCGGGCACTCGGCGACGGTCAGCAGCGCCTGCGTAATGGCGGGCTGCGGCGTGAAGGGGTAAACGGCAAAGACGGCATCGGCGTTGGAGTTGCGGATGACCGCGACGTCGGTGGTGTAGATGAGCGATTTGATACGACGGCCGAAGAGCGTGAAGCCGCTGGCCTCCTCAATCTCGTCAGGCATGCGAAGGGCCGCCTTGCGCAGGCGCCCGTCGATGGGCAGCGGCTCCATGGGGAGCAGTCCGTTGGGGGTCACGGCTACCTGGGGCTCGGTGAACTCGTCTGCGAGCTCGACCTCGGAGAAATCGACCGAGGCGACGATGTCTTCGTGAACCTCGGCGGGCACATCGATGGGAGCTTGGTCGTTTGCCGCGGCAGGCGTGTCGAAGGAGCTGGTGCCGACGAAGGCGTCGACGCGCTCATTTAGATCGTTGAGGGTATCCATGGAAGCTCGATTCTATGTGATGACGGCCGGCGCGATGCAGCCGGAATTGCGAATGCTAAATCGTTTGACGAGTTGATTTTTCCCCGCCGCGTCCTCCGTTAGACCGAAGGGCGGCGAACGTGGAGGAGCTGTGGTGGCGGGGATCGAGGTGCTATCTTGAAAGTCCCGTTTAAAAGAGAGGTGACGCGGTATGGAATTTTCGGCAATGTTGGGCTCGATTGGCCTATGCGTGGGCGCAATCGTAGCCGCCGCGGTCATCTACTTTGTGGTTACGGCCATTAAAGGCAAAAGGGCCGAACGCAAGGAGCGCGCGATGCTTAAACAGCATCGCGACCAGCAGGGCAAACGCGCACGGAGATAGCTTGTTGAGTTTTGGATCCGTGCGCTAGCTGCGTTTTCGGATCAGGGCAATGTAGAAGCCCTCAAATTCGCGGCTGGGCGGAATGGTGAGCGTGCCGGGCAGGCCGTTGGCGATGGCCGATACCTGACCAGCGGCGATTGCCTCGGTGAGAGCGTTGGACTCGATGCGTGGCTCTTCGCCAACTTCCTGAGCACGGCGCGTTTCACTTTCGCTCGGCGTGCCGTCGAGGGGGATAAGCTCGCAATCCATGTGCTTGTCGAGGGCCTCTTGCAGGGCGTCCTCGTTTTCCTGCGGCAAGATCGAACAAGTCGAATAGACGAGCGTGCCGCCCGGTTTAAGGGCTCCCATGGCGCGGTCCAGAAGTGCTCGCTGCGAGCGGGCACACTTGCTCAGCAGCTGCTCGGTCAGGCCGCGCAGGCTTTTCTCGTTGCCGCTGATGACGGTGCCCGTGCCGGTGCAGGGGGCGTCGAGCAGGATGCGGTCAAAGCGGAAGAACTCGTCGAGCTCGCGTGCGTCGATGCGCATGACGGGCACGTTTTTTGCGCCTTGGCGGTGGAGGTTGGCTTCGAGCTTCTCGGCGCGGGGAATGCTCATCTCGCAGGCGGTAAGGTGCGCCTGCCCCTGCGTGAGGGCGGCGATCTGCGTCGTCTTGCCGCCGGGGGCCGCGCACATGTCCAGGATGTCCTCGCCGGCCTGGGCGCCCAAGACCAACGGCGGCATCATGGACGACAGACTTTGCAAGTAGATCTTGCCGTCGCGGTAGATGTCGAGGTCCCACAGGTCGGAAACCTGGGCGTCGGGCAGGATGAAGGCATCTGGGTACCAAGCGACGGTTTGGTGGGCGATGCCGGCTGCGTCGAGCGCGGCGGCGATGTCCTCGGCGGTCGCCTTGAGCGTGTTGGTGCGCAGCGTGACCGGGCGTGTGGCCGCGGCGCCGAAGCCCTCGATCATGAGCTCGGCATCGGCAGGCGTATAGGCGCCGGCAACCGTGTCGACCATAAAGCGCGGCAGGTCGGCAGCGCAGGGGAGGGCGGCAAGCTGGTCGGAAAGCTCGGTGGCGGCAAACTGCCTGAGCTTGAGCTCGGCCTTGACCTGCTTTTTCTGCTTACGACGACGCGGCTTGGACATCCGTCTTTCCTTCCACCTAAATGATTATTCTGGGACGGGGATTAAAAAATCATTTAATGATCCCCGTCCCAAAAAGACTACTTTGCGTCGCCCGGGAATGATTTTTTAATCCCCGTCCCAGAATAATCATTCCCGGGCGCGTTGCTGTTGCCTAGTACTGGCTCTCGTGCTTGCTGAAGAAGTCGAAGCGCGGGGGCAGCGGCTTCACGCGGTGCTCGCCGGGCTTCTCGCCCAGGCTCTCCACAAACTCGTCCGTGGAGGCAAAGATGTTATCCCAACTAAAGAAGGCGACCGGATCGACGTCGAAGTACTCGCAGATGAGCTCGCAGCCGGCCGGGACGATGCCGTGCATGAGCACGGTCGCCACACGCAGCTCGGTAAAGGCGTCGACGAGGGCCTGCTTCATGGCGGCGTTGGCTGGTTCGCCCTCGAGCTTGTTGGCGGCCTTGGAGGCGTCGCTCCAGCGCTTGTTGGCGGCACGCAGGTAGTCGTCGCACACGGCAAGCGCGCGGTGCGTCTCGAACTTGTACATGGCCTGCTCAAAGGCGAGAGCGGCCTGCTCGGCAGCCTCGACCACGGCGGCGGAGGCGGCACCGGCGGGGATGCAGCCGTTGCGATAGGGGCTCTCGTCGCCCTCCTTGATGGCGACGCCGTAGAAGCAGCTGCGGGCCAGGCGGTTGAAGACGCCGGTCAAAAGGGCGCTCTCCTTAAGGGCCGGATCGATGACGCGCTTGTCGTCGCAGGCACGCACCTCGTTGCCGTCCTTGTCCTTGCCGGTCACGCGCGTGTCGTATGCCTTGGGACTAAAGCTCACCGGCTTCTCGGACAGGCCGAGCGACAGCCAATGCGCACGCATCTGCTCGCAGGTGTAGTGGTTGAGCAGGTCGTCTGCCGGCGGGGGAGGCGTCTGCGAGGACGAGCTCGCCTTTTTGCCCATGTAGAGCAGGTGATAGCAGGCGCTGACGGTGCTCTGCGTAAGGTCCCAGCCCAGGGCCTCCCACATGGCGGTTTGCGCGATGCAGTAGAAATAGATGTTGTCCTGACCGATGAACTGGTAGATCTGCGCGTCGTCAGAGCACCACCAGTCGCGCCAGTCGAGCGAGCTGTGCTGGTAGGTGGGCGCGGGGACCTGCGTGGAATCGGCGGCGGGCTCGCCCATGAGGGCGGCATCCTGGGCGGCGACGCCCTCGGTCACGCCGGCGGCACGGGCGTCGCGGGCGAGTACGGTGCGGGTGTAGCTGATGGGCGCCCACAGGCTCTCGGGCCAGCACCAGCAGGTGACGTCGGTCACGCCGTCGACCTCGGGCACCGGAACGCCCCAGTCGATGTTGCCGGTGATGCGGAAGGGCACGAGCGCCTTGCCGCTGCGGAAGCGCACGCCGCCGTTGGCGAGCACCGCGTGGGCGTCGTCGCGCTCTTTCCAGCTGGGGAAGGTGACGGTAAAGCTGCTCTTGTTGCCCTCGGGCTCCAGCACGGTGTGTTCGGGGAGCTGGTCCTCGACGGCATCGAAGGCCTCGCGGAACTTATTCTGGATGTAGAGCTGAGCCGGCAGCAGCCACTCCTCCATGGTCTTGGAGACCACGGAGCGAACCTGCGGGTTCTGGGCGAGCTTGGCGGTGTAGGTCTTCATAAAGTCGAGGTAGGCCGGCAGGTCGAAGTAGAGGTTGTCGACCGGGCGCAGCTCGGGCACCTCGCCGGTGAGCTGGCTCTTGGGTGCGATAAGCTCCTCGGGCTCAAACTGGTGGCCCAGATCGCACTCGTCGGCATAAGCCTTCTCGGACTTGCAACCTTGGATGGGGCAGCGGCCGATCACCTGGCGGCCGTTGAGGAACGTGTTGGCCTTGGCGTCGTAGAACTGCAGCGTGGAGCGTTTGGAGATGGTGCCCTGCTCGTGCAGGCGCTCGATAATCTCGGCGGTCACCTCGTTGTGGATCCGGGCCGCCGGCTCAAGGCCCGAGCCGCCGTAGATATCGCAGCTGATGTTGTAGTTGTTGAGGGTCGCGGCCTGTCGGGAGTGATTGGACTCGACATACTCGCCGATGGACTTATCGTAGCCTTCGTTCTCCTTGAGCTTGCGGTAGCTCTCCATGATGGGCGAGCCGTAGCAGTCGGTGCCCGAGGTGAAGATGACGTTCTCGCGGCCCAGGCGGTCGCGCAGGAAACGGGCGAAGAAGTCGGCCGGGACAAAGACGCCGCCAACGTGGCCAAAGTGAAGGCCCTTGTTGCCGTAGGGCTCGCCGGCGGTAACGATGGCGCGGCGCGGCCAGCTGGGACGGTCGTTCATGGAGTATTTGGATGCCATGGGACTCCTTCGCATATGGTGAGAGCGCGGCCGGGCGCGGGGCTCGGCGGCGCGGTGGTCAATTCGTGCATATCGTTCGACATTATCGCACATGCGGACGGGTACGTGGCAGGGGCGCTATCCTAAGATGCTATGAATGAGATTTCCAACATACATGCGTTTGAAGACGAGGATTTTCTGCACGCTTGCTTCGTGTGGGGGATGGTCGTAGTCGGCGTGTTTGCCGTGTGCCTGGTGCCGGTGTTTATGCTGCTGGGCGGGCCTGCAGACTTGGATGCTGCTGATGCGGGCGGCTGGACGGCAGTCGTGGGCTGGATAGTCGGCTTGGCTGCGGTCTCAATGGCGTCGTTTGCCGTGCACGAGCTGGTGCACGGTGTGTTTTTTAAGCTGCTGGCGCTCGCGAGTGCGCACGTGACTTTTGGAGCGAACCGTGAGACGTGCATGATCTATGCCTGCGCCGAGGGGATTGTGTATTCGCGCCGGCGGTACATGGCGGTTTGCCTGGCGCCGACGGTTGTTGTGACGGCGGCGTTTGCCCTGGGATTTGCGTTTTCGGGGTATCCGCTGCTGTGCTACCTGGCGGCTGGTTTGCACCTTTCGGGATGCACGGGCGACTGGTATTACGTGCGGACGATCCTGCGCGACCGCCGCATTGCCGCCTGCGAGGACACGTCCTTTGGCGTGCGCTTTTTCGGGTGAGGAGATGTTGATGAGGCCGTTGTTGTTGCACGCTTGCTGTGCGCCGTGTTCGCTTGAGCCGGTTCGCCTGCTGCGCGAGGAGGGGTTTGAACCCACGATCTGCTGGACCAACCCCAATATTCAGCCGCGCGATGAATGGCAGCGTCGTTTGGACGAGCTGCGCCGGTGGTGTGCCGATGGCGACATCGAGCTCATCGAGGCCGGGGAGGACCGCGAACGCTGGGAAACCGGCGTGGCTCCGTTGGGTGCCGATCGTTCCCGTCGCTGTCGCGCGTGCTATGCCTTGCGCTTGGCCGAGGCATGCCGCGTTGCCCAGGAGCGCGGGTTTGAATATGTGGGTACGACGCTCGCCGTATCGCCGTATCAGCTGTTCGATACCTGCAATGATGTGCTTGAGCGCTTGGCTGCCGCCCGCGGTCTCACTCCGGTCATTCGCGATTTTCGCCCGTATTACCCCGAGGCGACACGCCGTTCGCGCGAGCTGGGCATGTATCGGCAGAACTACTGTGGTTGCCGCTTTTCTGCTGTCGAGGCGGCCATGGACCGCGCCCGCATCCGCGACGAGCGCAAAGCCGCCAAAAAGTAGTTCGTTTGGGACGTCAGCCTGCTAGGATGTAGAGCGGACTTTAGCTATATAAGGAGTATCCGACGTGTCTATGCGTACCGATGATTTTGACTACAACCTTCCTGAGGAACTGATTGCCCAGGCTCCTGCCGAGCCGCGCGACTCCTGCCGCCTGCTGGTGGTTGATCGCAAAGGCTCCGAGACAGGAACGCCGCTAGAGCATGGCGGTACCGTTGAGCACCGCATCTTCCGCGACATCATCGACTATATCGAGCCGGGCGATGTGCTCGTCATCAACCAGACGCGCGTGATGCCGGCCCGTCTTATCGGTCGCAAGGCTGGCTCGGGCGGTGTGGTCGAGACGCTGCTGCTCAAGCGCCGCGAGGATGTTGACCCGCTGGGTCACGTTTGGGAGTGCCTGGTCAAGCCGGGCAAGCGCCTGAAGCCCGGTGCTCAGATTGAGTATCGCGCCGGTGGCGCCCATGCGCCCGAGGGGGCTCCCGTGGTGCTGATGGCCGAGGTCATCGACTTTGTCACCGATAGCCGCGGCGGTCGTCTGGTGCGTTTTGAGCCGGCCGGTTGCAATGCCGCCGGTGACCCGCGCACGCTCGACGAGGCCATCCATGCTGCCGGCCACGTGCCGCTGCCGCCTTACATTACCGATTACGAGGGCGATCCCGAGAAGTACCAGACCGTCTACGCCATGAAGGAGGAGCACTCGGCTGCCGCTCCTACGGCGGGTCTGCATTTTACGCCCGAGCTTATGGCCGCTATCGAGGCCAAGGGTGCGAAGTTTGCCGCCGTCGAGCTCGAGGTGGGTATCGATACCTTCCGTCTGGTGGAGGAGGACGACCCCACGCAGCACGTGATGCACACCGAGCGCTACCACGTGTCGCAGGAGGTTGTCGACGCCGTGCATAAGGCTAAGGCCGAGGGGCATCGCGTGATTGCTGTCGGTACCACCGCAGTGCGCTCGCTCGAGAGCGCCTTTGACGCTGAGGCACCGGTGTCCGATCCGGCCGTGACGGCGCGCTATTTTGAGGGCCGCGAGGACGGGGCCGATACACTTGGCCGCGGTGACATCGTGGTGCGCGAGAACGCCACGACGCAGCTCTACCTTATGCCCGGCTCGACCTATCACGTGGTCGACGCGCTGATCACAAACTTCCACGTGCCGCGCTCCACGCTCATGATGCTCGTGAGCGCGCTGGCCACCCGCGACCAGATCATGGATGCCTACGCCGCTGCTATCGAGGAGCGCTACCGCTTCTTCAGCTTTGGCGACGCCATGCTCATTTGTTAGTTACGCGGTTCTACGAACCGCGTAACGGCTCGACGCTGCAAACCCGCCAGAGCGGCAATCTGCCTTTCAACTTCGGCGGCATGACCAGAAGGTCAATGCCGCCTCGTTTCAAGGCACCTTGCTCGCTCTGGCGGGTTTTCGCTGACTTTGCCAAGGCATCGGCGTCGCCTTTGTTGGCACTTGGGGACAGTCCTTTTGTGTCGGCACTTGGGGACAGTCCTTATGTCAAGAGATTGGTGCAAGAGGGATAGGTTGCCTTGCGTCGATCTAAATAGGTTGCGGTGAGATAGTTCTTGAATTGGCCTTATTGAGGACTAAACAGGAACTATCTCGCCGCAACTGCGTTGAACGTTTTTTGGCAACTGGTTTACTTGCTCGCGAAGAGCCAGACCAGGATGATCGCTAGAATCACGGCGACGATGCAGACGATGGCGCCGGTGAATTTGATGCGTGAGTCGCGGGTGCGCTCTCGTACGTCGTCTTCGGCGGCCTCGAGCTGGTCGACTTCTTGCTCGGTCTCGGCGTGTTCGGCTTTGTCTCGGGCCAAGGATCCTGCAAGCGACTCAGTGATTTCTGGGTGGTCGTGCACCTCGGTCGCCTGTTCGATGATCGACTGTGCATGTGCGGCATCTGCTTGGGCGTTGGCGATGGTCTGCTCCTGCTCGCGGCGTGCCTTGTCCTCCGCGGCGATCTTCTCGCGCAGTTCGCGCTGACGAGTCGCGGCGGCGGTCTTCGCCGTCTGCAGCTCGTCGCGCGCGGCATCGGCTTCGGTCGTCACGGCTTGGTGCGCGCGTTTTGCGTCGGCGATAGGGGCTTGAGCCTGCTCGACGGCCTGCTCGGCTGCGGCAAGCGAGTGCTCAAGGTCGGCGGTGATGCGCGGGACATCTTCTTCGGCTTTACGCAGGGCATCTGCCGTGTCGGAAATCTGCATCGAGAGCTCGCTGGTGCGCACCGTATAGTTGGCGGGATTTGCCGAGGGATTGCGTTGCAGCTCGGCATACTCATGACGCAGCGTCTCGAGCTGGGCGCGCGTGGCGTCGACGGTTTGTTGTGCGGCGGCAATGCCGGCGTCTCGCTCTGCCTTCACCTTGTCGCGGATGCGCTTGGAATCCTCAAGACGTCGAACGAGGCGGTTGCCGGTCTCGCGTGAGCTCGCCTCGCGGGCCTCCACGGCGTCGAGCGCGGCCTTCAGACGGAGCTCAGTCGCGTCATCCTCTGTCTTCATTTGTTCGAGCTGACCCTTGAGCTCTGTCGCTTTGGAGGCGTGGGCATCACGATCAATCTCGGCGGCCGCTGCAGTCTTTTGGGCCGTGGCAATCGCCTGGCGCTGGTCGGCGACGATCTGGTCGTAGCGGCCTGCGATATCCTGGCGCGTCTCGAGTTCCTCGGCCTGATCGGCAATGCGCTGCTCAAGTTCGGCCAGGTGGGCGCGGGCATCGGCAAGTGCCTTTTTCGCGGCGTTCATCTCGCGCATGGCCGAGGCACCCTGGGCGATAAAGGTGCCCACGGCGTTCGCAGTGTTCGAGACAGCGGTCCCCAGATCGCGGCTCGCGGCGGAGGAGTGCGGGGCAGTCGGGCGAGCGGTGTCGGCAGCGTCCGCATCGGCAGTCTGCGGCACGGCGATATTGCCGGTACCGCCTTCGATCACAGAAAAGCCTGCTGCGTGCGGGTCGACCGCATCGGTGCCAATCGTGGGATGCTCGAGCTGCAGAAACGAGGGCATGGTGCTGCCCTGGTCGGCAACCGGAGTCTCGCCGGGTACGAAGGTCGAGGCTGCCTCGGCGGCCTCCTCTTCCTCGGCGTCAACGTCAGCGTCGGCCACGGCGTCTTTCATCGCTTTGACGGCATCCATCATGGAGTCCATGACGGCGTCGAGCTCTTCTTCCGAAGAAACCTCGATAGGGCCCGCAGCTTGCGGAGCAGCATCCTGTACGGGGCGGTCGTCCTGAGCGGGCGCATCGTCGTTTTGCTCGTCTGCATCTTCGGCGCCAGGGGTTTCCGCCGTAGCGCTTTCGTCCAAGAATGGGCCGTCGAGGTCAATATCATCGCAGGTCACAGCGTCGGCATCTGCAGTGACGTCTGCGGAATCATCAATATGCTGTTGAGTCTGGGGGTCCAGCTCGTCTGTCATAGGCATGTGCTCCTCATCGTTGTTTGTCACCCTATGATAAAGTCTCGCGCCGACATCCCGCGCGCTGCAGCAAAGTTTCAAAACGTGTTCGATGGATCGCGTCGATAGCAAAAACTCGGCCACTTTATCCAGTTTGTACTTGACATTCCCTTCGCCGAAAGACGTTGCGCCGTTCGCCTGCCATGGGCTTTATTTTTCACTTGAACCCGCTAAAGTTGCATTTCAGCTTTTGGCGCGTGAAGTTGGATGCGCGCAGTCGACGGGCAGGCCCGTCGCGATTTGAAAGGACTTTATATGGGACTTTTCACTGGTAAGACCGTGATCGTCACCGGCGGCGGCAAGGCCACGCTCAAGGACGGCTCCGCTGGCTCCATCGGCTACGGTATCGATATCGCTTTTGCCAAGGAGGGCGCAAACCTCGTCATTACCGGCCGCAACGTTGCCAAGCTCGAGGCTGCCAAGGAATCCCTCGAGGCCGAGTACGGCGTCAAGGTTCTGCCTGTTCAGGCCGATGTCTCGGCTGGTCAGGACAACGAGGCCGTCGTCCAGAACGTCATCGACAAGGCCATTGAGGAGTTCGGCCGCATCGACGCCGTCGTCAACAATGCTCAGGCTAGCGCCTCGGGCGTGACCATCGCCGATCATACCATGGACCAGTTTAACCTGGCCATTTATTCCGGTCTGTATGCCACTTATCTGTACATGCAGAAGGCCTATCCGCACCTGAAGGAGACCAAGGGCTCCGTGGTCAACTTTGCCTCGGGCGCCGGCCTGTTTGGCAACTACGGCCAGTGCAGCTATGCCGCTGCCAAGGAGGGCATCCGCGGTCTGACCCGCGTCGCTGCCAACGAGTGGGGCAAGGACGGCATCAACGTCAATATCGTTTGCCCGCTTGCTTGGACCGCCGCGCTCGAGAACTTCCAGGATGCCTATCCCGAGGCGTTCAAGGCCAACGTCCACATGCCGCCGGCGGGTCACTACGGCGACGTCGAGAAGGAGATCGGCCGCGTGGTCGTTCAGCTTTGCGGCCCCGACTTTAAGTACATGAACGGCGAGACCGTCACCCTGGAGGGTGGCATGGGCCAGCGTCCGTAGGAGTTACGGCGTTTTACCAAACGCCGTAACGGGCCGACGCTGCGCGGGCCGCATTTGGACAATCTGCCGTTCAATTTCAAGGGCGCGACCAGAAGGTCAGCGCCCTTTCATTTCACGGCACCTTGTCTCAAATGCGACCCGCTCGCTGACGTTGCCAAAATATCGGCGTTGCCGTGGCTGGTAAATAGCTCCACTCATCGGGGACGTACTTAAATGAGTACCCGCCGCATGAGAGTGGATAATCTCCCGTTTTTGGTTTGTGTTTCGGGCCAAAGTGGGAGATTATCCACTCTCGTGAGGTAAGCGTCCGAAAATCCACGCTCGTTTGCTGTCCCCTTTGCACCAGTTTCTGTCGAGTCGGTGCTTCTTGCGGGTTGCCCGTATAATGGTTTGCGTATGAACCGCAACCAAGGAGTTCCAGTTTATGGACCAGAGCCTCTTTAAATTCGACCTGATCGCCGAGGACCCGACGACGCACGCGCGCGCCGGCGTGCTGCACACCCCGCACGGCGACATCGAGACGCCGATCTTTATGCCCGTGGGCACCAAGGCAAACGTCAAGGGCATCCCCACCGAGACCGTCAAGCAGCTCGGTGCGCAGATCGTGCTCGCCAATACCTATCACCTGTCCATGCGTCCCGGCGAGGACACCATCGCCGAGCTGGGTGGACTGCACAAGTTTATGAACTGGCACGGCCCCATCCTCACCGACTCGGGCGGATTCCAGGTCTTTAGCCATAACGACGCCGTCAAGCTCACCGACGAGGGCGTGCGCTTTATCGTCAACGACTACGACGGCCGCCACGTGTTCTGGACGCCCGAGGACAACATGGAAATCGCCATGAAGCTCGGCTCCGACATCTGCATGCAGCTCGACCAATGCCCCGGCTATCCTGCCACGCGTGCCTATGTCGAGCGCGCCGTGGAGCTGTCGAGTATGTGGGCCGAGCGCTGCTACAAGGCTCATACCCGTGATGACCAGGCACTTTTTGGCATCGTTCAGGGTGGCATGCATCTGGATCTGCGCCTGCGATCGCTGCGCCACCTGGAGGAGTGCGGCGACTTCCCCGGCTACGGCATCGGCGGCTACTCGGTGGGCGAGGACCATGAGACCATGTTCGAGACGCTGGCGCCGCTGGTTTCCGAGTACATGCCTAAGCACAAGCCGCGCTACCTCATGGGCGTCGGCAACCCTACCACGCTCGTGCGCGGCGTTGGCGTGGGCATCGACATGTTCGACTGCGTGCTGCCGACGCGCACTGGCCGCATGGGTACCGCGTTTTCGAGCGAGGGTCGCCTCAACTTCCGCAACGCGCGCTTTGCGCACGACGACGGCCCCATCGACCCCACCTGCACCTGCCCGGTGTGCACGGGCGGCTACAGCCGCGCGCTCATCCGTCACATGGTCACGCAGAAGGAGATGCTCGGCGGTATTCTGCTGTCGATGCACAACATCTACTACCTGCTCAACCTTATGCAGCGTGCCCGTCAGGCCATTATCGAGGGCCGCTACGGCGCGTTTGTGAGCGACTGGATGAACAGCCCTGCGGCGGTGGACTACTAAGAGCGGCGCGGGCGCTTGCAAAGCGCGGGCAACGGCAAGGGACGAGCACCGGCCGGTCATCACGTTCGCTAACACCGTCTGCGCGACCGATGACCGATAGCTTGCAAGCACTTGATGCATCGTGGGTACCATACCGAATAGTTGATGTTCGGGCGGGTGTTTGGCGCATGGCGTCGACCCCGCCCGTTTTTCTTTTTCTCGATAGGAGTACCCATGATTAAGAATGAAAACGTCGAGGGCGAGCCTGCCTACGACGAGACGTACCGCCGCGGCCCCGTGGTCATGCGCGGCCCCATGATTCCTAAGGACAACACCTATGCCAACTTGCTGGCGCCCGAGGAGTCGACCGACTGGCTGCATGCCGATCCGTGGCGCGTGCTGCGCATTCAGGCAGAGTTTGTCGATGGTTTTGGCGCGCTTGCCGAGCTTGGTCCTGCAGTGACCATCTTCGGCAGCGCCCGCACGCCCAAGACCGATCCGCTCTACAAGGCGGCGCGCACGGTCGGTCGCAAGATCGCCCAGCGCGGCGTGGCGGTTATCACCGGCGGCGGTCCCGGCGTCATGGAGGCGGCCAACAGGGGAGCGGCGAGTGTCAACGGCAAGTCGGTCGGCTTGGGTATCGAGCTTCCGCACGAGCACGGGCTCAACAAGTACGTGAACCTCGGCATGGATTTCCGTTACTTTTTTGTGCGCAAGACCATGTTCGTCAAATACAGCTCGGGCGCCATCGTGTTCCCCGGCGGCTTTGGCACGCTCGACGAGATGTTCGAGGTGCTCACGCTGGTGCAGACGCACAAGGTCAAGCGCATGCCACTCGTTTTGTTGGGCACCGAGTACTGGCAGGGCCTGTTCGACTGGCTCAACGGCCCGGTGATGGATGCCGGCATGATCAGCCCACTCGATCCAGACCTCGTCCACATCACCGACGACCTCAACGAGGCCGTCGACATCGCCCTGAGCGGGCTGATGTAGGGCGAGCGTGCCTGTTGTTGTAGTAATGAGAACGGCAGATTGATGTTATTTAACATCAATCTGCCATCTAAACTGGGTATACTGATGCAAAAGACGAGGGCGAGGAGGTCGCGTATGTCTACTGCAACGGTTAAGCCTACGACGGTTCGCATCGAAGAGGGGCTCAAGGAACAGGCGACTGAGTTCTTGGATACGGTCGGTCTGAGTCTCAATTCGTATCTCAACCTTGCTGTTCGGCAGCTGGTAAATCAACGAAAGATTCCATTTGAGATCGTAGGAAGGGCGGAGGTGCCCAACGAGGCAACGAGGCGTGCCATGGTGATCGCCGAAGCTCATGAGTTGGGGATTCTGCCGGACGACAGCCCGTCATTCAATAACGCTGATGAGCTTATATCATTCCTCGATGAGGACTAGCGATGTTTGAGATTAAGGTCGAGGCTCAGTTTAAGGCGGATTACAAACGGACGATGCGCATCCATCCGCAGCTAAAAACCGAGTTTAAGGCGGCGGTCGCAGAGCTTGCGGCTCACGGCTCGCTTCCCGCGGAATATGGTGCCCACGAGCTTTCAAACCCGGGCGGCAACTACAACGGCCACATCGATTTCCATCTATCCGATGGCTTGGTCGATGTGGTCGTTCTGTACTTGCCGCATAAGACTAATCCTGTGATCCGACTGGTGAGAATGGGCTCGCATGAGGAGTTATTTCAGGGCCCGCAGGGCTGATTGCTCGCTTATGTTTCGCGGGGAAATAGGGATTGATTCGCGGCCGATTGGCTAAAACAGCCCCTATTCCACCGTAACTGTTGGAGACGTCCCGTTCGTGGCTGCGACCTCCAGTTCTCCTCTTCGCTGGATTTCGCTTAAAAGCTCGGCTGCAACTTCGCTGCTTTTGAAACGGATGCTGCAGTCCTCTTTCTTAGGAAAGGCCAGTAACGGGATAGTTCCGTACCAGACGGTTTCCTCGTCAATTACTGACGCGCGCAGGCGCCCTTCGGCTTTGATGGAATAGTCGACGTTCATCTCGGTAAAAATCGCTTTCACGTCATTGTGCGGAGTCGAGGCAATTGAAATCTCAAGGGCAATCCCACGGGCGGCGGCGCCTGTGAGTACGGCAGCGAGCTTTGCGAGGCATGCAGCGGATGCGTAGGGCGCGGCAATAAAAATGCTTTTCGTTGCGCGCTCGATGTCATTCGCTAAGGCCTCCACGGCCCTTGCCGGCCTAACGAGGATGTTTTGATCGGCCCGTTTGTTGTCATTTGCTGCAAAGACTTCATACCCCAGCTTGGCGTAGGTCTTGAGTCTCTTCTGGTACATGTGCGCGAGCATGGGTATCGACAAATCAACATAGTCGAATATCTCAACCCGCTGCTTGCCCTCGTGACTTCTATGTAGCCTGCCTGCCTGCTGCGTTATGCTGCCGTCCCAAGATATCGGTGTGGCAATGAGCAGAGTGTCAAGGTAAGACAGGTCGAAACCCTCGCCCAGAAGGCCTTCGGTTGCGATGATAATTCGATGCTCATGCTCGAAGCCGGGAAGGCTGTTCAGTATTGCCTTTCTTTCTTTGGCGTCGATTTCTCCGGTTAAGAGTATAGGTTCGTGTCCGCGGCTTTGAAGCAGCCTACATAGCTCTTCGGCATGTTTTTTCCTTTTGGATAGCACAAGCGGATGTCGACCGTTTGACGCGGTCTCGAGGGCATCGTCGACAATTGCTTCGTTTCTCGCTGTGTGCGCACACAGGAGATCGAGAACTTGATTAAAGGACGCCCCTGGTTCGTAGGCGGGTAGTCGAACTCCGGTAAAACGCGGCCTAACAACGCGCTGAATTCCCTGTTGGATTGCTTGCGTTTTTGGATCAATGACATGGCGAAGCGGGCCGCAGAGCATTGAGAGTGCTCGCGTGAGTCCGTCCGAGCGTTCGGGCGTCGCGGAAAGGCCGTATACATATTTGGCTGGAGCGGATTTGAGGACGAGCTCAAGCTGTGGTGCGGCTGCATGGTGACATTCATCACAGATGATGAGGCCGTAATCACGAACGAACTCCTTGGCTATTGGTTCTCCGGTCTGGGGGTCCTTGCTGGACAGAGACTGGAATGAAGCAATGTCGATGAGATGGCTTATGGTGGTTTTGCCTCCTCCGATTTGGCCAATGAGCGGAGGCTGCCTTTTACTGATTCGTCCTTTTGGGGTTCGAACTGGCTTTCTGTTATCCGTAATGTCGATAAACCGTTCGAGCTGGGATTTCCATTGGGCAATGAGCGCAGTCTTGGGAACGATGACAAGCGTTGGAAGACCGATGGCAGCAATAAGATAGGCCCCAATGACGGTTTTCCCGAAACCCGTCGGCGCGGACATGATCCCGTCTTCATAGTTGAGCATCTGTTCGGCGGCAATTTGCTGTTCAGGGCGAAGAGCCCCTTTAAATGTCATCACAATTGGATTGCCCGACATGCGCTTGTCTGAATAGTGAGCAGAAGCGCCGGCTTCTTGAAGCAGCCGCTCGAGTTGAGCTTTACAGCCTCTGGGAATCGCAACGCAGCCATCTCTAAGTTCACTGAGGTCTATGTACCGCGGTTTGCCAAATACTGATTGGTGCATTGATTGGGCACGGAAGAATTCCGGGTTGGCAAATGTTGCAAGCCTGCGAACCTCCATCTGGGCGGCCGGGCTCAGAGATCTTTCGGTTATGTAGAGCATATCGGCTTGCGTGACGGGTAGCGATGACGGGAAGTCCTGCAGCGTGAGCGGAAGCCGCTTTCGCGGCCTCTGAGAATGTGGCGCGGCGGTGTTTCCCGCCACTGCAGCTGATATTCCATGCGGTTTATTGTCGATGCTTTCGATTAGATTTTGCACCGTTGCATGTGGAACCAGCTGAATTTGTGAAAGGTAAAGCCATTGATCGGGAAAGGGCTCAAATTGCTCGTCAACAAATACACTGTTCCCTTTTCGCTGCGCTTTTCCTTGAAAAGGCAGTGCTATGAGATTTCCGAAGCCGCCCTCAGGAATGGTGGACTGCGCGGGCAGCATCCGGTCAAAAGCTTCAAAGGTGATTGTCTTGTTGAGCGCCGCCGCTTCGGTGATAAGGCTGCTTCCAAATTCTCGTGCGATCTTTGCGCTGGTGAGCTCTAGGAAGAAAAACCAGACATGTGCGCCGTTACCTGATCTCGATCGCTCGACTGCAGCATCGATCCCATGGTTTTTTGCGACAAGCCGAATGGCGTTTGTCGCTTCTTTCCAATCGGCTCCGTCAAAGTCGATGACCAGGACTTTTGTGTTACTGTCACTATCGAGAACGTATTGACCTATGACGTCTCGGAGCCTGTCGTCGTTGCCTTTGAAATGGGCGATGATCGCGGCATCGCTCAGCTTGGGGAAGATGCGGTTGCCGCATTCCGCGCATTTGGTTTTCTGACGATTTACTTTGGGGCAAATGCTTGCCTTCCATTCATTTGCGCAGGCGGGTGTATAGCCGATGCCCCCGTCTTTTCTGCGGTACCCATGAGCGTAAACATCTTTGCGGCCAGTAAAGAGATTGCGAAAGAGTTCCAGTTTGTCGCGCGCTGGGCTCGCACTGGTGACGATTCCTTCGACCTGTGCCCGTCTATCGAAAGATTCGCCAGCTTTCTCCCATTCTTCCAGTGTTGCGTAACGGATGTCTGGACCGTTGCCGCAGATGACGATTTGGCTGTGCGGCTCCGATACATGGGCGACGGTTTTCTTGAATTGGAATAGCGTACCCCCGATGAGGGCGTATTGATGCGTGACGGTGCTCATGTAAATGCCGTTCTTGTCGGAGTTCATTGAAATGAGGGTACGTTATTTTGATTTTTAAGGGACTCGACTCTGATTTTGGTTCGGTGATAGCGGAGTACAGCTCCGTGAGTGGTGTTTGGCTGATGTCAAAATGTGCGGTAGCTGTTGCTGAATGGGTTTTGGCGGCCATGAGGTGGGCTGGAGGCGCAGGAAACTATCCTCGAATAGACCCTGTGGGCAAAAAATGGCAAATATGAGTACTGTGGTTTGAGCAGTAACATATCATCTGGAAAGTATTTAAGACCAATCGATTCGGATTGGATAGAATCAACCCTCTAAACATGGCGATTCGGGACTTTATGACGCTCGGAATTGGCGGAAGATGGCAAATTCAGCCAGATTTCGCTGTTACTAAACTGGTAACAGTACTCATATTTGCCATTTTTTGCCCAGAGGGTATCGCAAGGGGGTTGGACAAAGCATCGATCGCCGCCAATTTCTCGATTAGCTGGTTGGGCGGCAATGAAGTTGCGGCGTAATGGGAAGCGTTTCGCGGCCTTTTGGCTAAAACGGCCCCTTTTCCGCCGCGACTCCTAAAAAGACGCCGGCGCGCCTTGAGTTGCGGCGCGTCGGCGTGATGGCTTTGTTGTGGCTGGGTGTACTTCGGTTGTTCGACGGCTTTGGCATGTCCGATCTTGCCAGGCAAGCCTTTGTTACCGTTTAACGTTTGCCCAGATAAAACCTGCCAAAATAAACCTGTCCCTAATTGGCAGGTTGGTAGCGGGGACAGTAGCTGATGGCGATGGCGTCGACGCCTACATGGGTGGCGATGGTGCAGCCGATGGGGCCGGTGCCGGCGTCTACGTAATCCTGGCCCGCGAGTGCCTCGTTGACAAGTTCCTGCTCCTCGGCGGCGCCGGTCGTGAGCACACGCACGCTTGAGCCCGGGTGCTCGTCCAAAAACGCGAGGCAATCTGCCATGGTGTTGGCGACGATGCGCTTGGCGCCGCGGCCCTTTTTGATGGCCTTGATCTCGCCCGATTTCCACTCCGGCGAAACGGCCAGGCGAATGTTGAGCATCTGCGTGAGCTGGCCGGCGAGCTTGGGGGCGCGGCCGTTTTTGACCAGGTTCTCGAGCGTGCGGGGAATCAGCAGCAGGTGGGCGTCGGGCAGCGTCGCGCGGATCTGCGCCTCGGTCTCGTCCAAGCTGCGGCCGTCCTCGCGCATGGCAAGCGCGTACTCCACCAGCAGGCCCTCGGTGCCCGAGCCGGTGCGCGAATCGATGCAGCGCACGTCGAGCTCGTGGGTCTCGGCGACCAGGCATGCGTTGGAATAGCAGGCGGACCACTCGCTGCACAGCGAGATAAAGATCGCGCTGTCGTGGCCATCGGCGCGTACGCGGTCAAACAGCGCCTTGAACTCGCCGGCGCTCGGCTGCGAGGTGTGCGGCAGCTGCTCGGAGCCAGCCATGCGGGCGACGTATTCCTCGGCGGTAATCTGCACCTGGTCGAGCAGGTCCTCGCCCTCGATAATCACATGCAGCGGAATCACGTAAATGCCGAGCTCTTGGGCACGGGCGGGGGAGATGTCCGACGTGGAGTCGGTTATGATGGCAAAAGACATAATTGCACCTTTCGTTGGGGCGCGGCAGCGCCGCCTTCTGAAAGCAAAGTGCGACAAGTATAGTGGAGTTGCTCTACATTGCTAGGTTCAATTGTTGAATAGTCAACAGTTTGAAGCGGTGGTGTGGAAATCATCAACTGGGGAAGAAGGGTGCCGATGGCGGCATTGCAACTTTGCGAGCGGCCGGTTGTGCTGTTCGATTTTGACGGCACGGTGGCCGATACGGGTCGGGCAGTGACGACCTCGACGCGCAAGACGCTGGCTGCGCGCGGGTTTTCGGAGACGCAGATGGGTGATCTGCGCCGCATGATCGGGCCGCCCCTGTGGAAGAGCTTTCACGACTTTTACGGCTTTTCCCGCGAGGAGTCGCTTGTGGTGGCCGACGAGTACCGCGCCTTTTTTGATGAGCTGGGACCGGAGGAGTACCCCGTGTTCGATGGGATTCCCGAGCTGCTGGATGAGTTGGCCGCCCGGGGCAAGCGTATGGCCGTGGCGACGTCACGCATGGAGGCCAAATGCATCGACATGGTGCATGAGCTTGGTCTTTCTCAGTTCGAAGCCGTGGTTGGCATGAATCCGCCGCAGGGGCGCGAGACCAAGGCCGATTCGGTTCGCGATGCCCTGGCGGCGCTCGGCGCGACGGCGGACGATGCCGTGATGATCGGCGATCGCTTTAACGACGTCGAGGGTGCGCACGCGATGGGCGTGCCGTGCATCGGCATCTATTCGGGCGCGGCGGCGCCGGGTGAGCATGAGGCGGCGGGTGCCGATGCAGTGGTGCACTCGGTGGCCGAGCTTGCTAAACTTTTCTCTATCTAGGAACTAAATGTGAGGGGCGGGTACGCTTGCCGCTCATTGGTAAGGAGGCAGTCTATGAATCAGGTGGAGCAGAGCGTCGCTGAGTATGTCGACGAGGTCTGGGAAGATGTCGTCGCCGATATCGAGCAGCTGGTGAGCTATCCGTCCGTGGCAGTTTCTGCCGATGCAGAGCCCGGCGCGCCGTTTGGCCGCCCGGTCCGTGACGCGCTCGACTGTGCACTCGGCATCGCGCAGAAGCTTGGCTATCAGACGAGCGACGACGAGGGCTATGTGGGCATTGCCGATATCCCTGGCCGCGGCGACAAGCAGCTCGCGACCATCTGCCACGTGGACGTGGTGCCCGCCGGCCCTGGCTGGAACACCGACCCGTTTGCGATGGAGCGTCGCGAGGGCTGGCTGCTTGGCCGCGGCGTTATCGACGACAAGGGCCCTGCCGTGCTGTCGCTCTACGCCGGCGCCTATCTGCTCAAGCACGGTATTACCCCGCGCTACACCTTCCGCGCGCTGCTGGGCTGCGATGAGGAAGTGGGCATGTCCGACGTTCACCATTATCTGGAGAACCACGCGAACCCCGACTTTTTGTTTACGCCCGATGCCGAGTTCCCGGTCTGCAATGCCGAGAAGGGACAGTTTGGGGCGACGTTTGTGAGCTCCAAGATCGACGGCGGGCGCGTTGTGTCCTGGAGCGGTGCCGAGGCGAGCAACGCTATTCCGTCGCAGTCTATCTGCGAGCTTGCGATTGCCGCCGATGAACTGCCGGCGCCTGTTGAGAATGCCGGCCGCCTGGAGATCACGGCGCTCGATAACGGGCATGCGCAGATTTTCGCCCACGGCATTGGCGGTCATGCCTCGATGCCAGAGGGAACGATCAACGCCGTCGGGCTGATCGTGGCGTATCTGCGCGAGGCCGAGGACGCGTTTGGTGCACGCGACGAGCGCCTGCTGACGCCTGCCGAGCACGAGTTCGTCAAGTTCCTGGCCTTTGTGCATGCGGACGCCTATGGTCGCGGCCTGGGTATCGATGCGACGAGTCCGGCGTTTGGCCCGCTTACCTGCAACGCTGGCGTCATCCGCGTGGCGGATGGCCATATTGAGCAGGTCATCGACGTGCGCTTCCCCGACAGCACGAGTGCCGATACCATCCGCGAGCAGCTCGATCCGCTCGTGGGCCGTTTTGGCGTGACGTGCCGTGTGGGTCGTGCGAAGGTGCCGTTCTCGGTCTCTGCCGACGATCCGGCCGTGAAGGCGCTGATTGACACCTATAACGAGTTTACGGGCAAGCATGCTGAGCCCTTTGCCATGGGCGGCGGCACGTACGCACGCAACTTTGCCCGCGCCGTCTCGTTTGGCCCCGAGGAGACCGGCCTGGAGCTGCCCGCATGGGGCGGCCAGATGCACGGCCCCAATGAGTGCGCCAACGAGGAACAGCTCAAGCAGGCGCTCAAGATTTATATCGTGGCGATCTTACGTTTGAACGAGCTTGAGCTTTAAGGCTGCGGCGTTTTAACAACTTAGCACCCCTTTCGTCCGGGCTTTTTAAGTTGCGGTGGAATAGTTCCTAGAATGGGCCATTTGATGGCCAAGCAGGAACTATTTCACTGCAACTTTGTTTTTATTGGTGTAAAAGGCGCGCCATGCTTGGCGCTGGATTGTTATCCGTTTGTAAAGGCTGGGCAGAGCTTGCGGTAAGGGTCTATCAAATGTCCGTAAGAAACCGCAGATAAGGCGGTCGTCGCCCGATCGAGACCGTATCTTTCCAAACAGCAAAGCGGGCAGGGTGCCCGCGAGTCGCATGTATGAAAGGAAGATCATGCTCGATCAGGCTTATTCTCGTCGTCAGTTCCTCGGCCTCGCTGGTGGTCTTGCCAGCATCGTCGGTCTCGGTCTCGTTGGTTGCGGCGGCTCCAACGCCGCCAACACCGCTGCTGAGGGCAGCGCCGCTGCTGCCGAGTCCGTCTCGGGCGAGGTGACTTACGACGGCGCTTCTTCGTTCCAGGCTCTCGTCGAGGCTGCTGCCGAGAAGTTCATGGATGCCAACCCGGACGTCTCCGTCTCCGGTTCGGGTAACGGTTCGGGCAAGGGCCTGACCGCTGTCGCCGCCGGCACCGTCACCATCGGTAACTCCGACGTCTTCGCCGAGACCAAGCTCGAGGCCGACCAGGTCAAGAACCTCGTCGACCACGAGGTCGCCGTCGTGGGCATGGGCCCCGTCGTCTCCAAGAACGTCAAGGTCGACGACCTGTCCCTCGAGCAGCTCAAGGGTATCTTCTCCGGCCAGATCACCAACTGGAAGGAGGTCGGCGGCGACGACGCCAAGATCGTCGTTCTCAACCGCAAGGCCGGCTCCGGTACCCGCGCCACTTTCGAGGCCGCCGTCTTTGGTGACGAGGCCGTCGACTTTAAGGGCGACGCCGAGCTCGACAAGTCCGGCGACGTCCAGACCCAGATGGCCAGCACCGACAACGCCATCTCCTACCTCGACTTCTCGCACTTCGACGACTCCAAGTTCAACGCCATCAAGGTCGAGGGCGTGGAGCCCAAGAGCGCAAACGTCACCGACGACTCCTTCAAGATCTGGGCTACCGAGCACATGTACTGCGCAAAGGACGCCGACGAGGCCACCAAGGCCTTCCTGGAGTTCATGCTCTCCGACGACGTCCAGGGCAAGCTCGTCGAGGAGCAGGGCTTCATTCCCGTCTCTGCCATGAAGGTCGTCAAGGACGCCAGCGGCAAGGTCTCCTCTAAATAAGTAACCGCCCCGGAAAGGTTTGCAATGGCAAAACAGCTGCCAAAGCGCGACCTTGAGAACGTGGGCCTGGGCGTCACGGGTGCGTGCGTAGCGCTCGTGACGCTTGTCGTTGCCGCGCTCATCTTTATGGTCGCCCAAAAGGGCCTCTCGGCTTTTCTCAAGGACGGCGTCTCGGTCGTAGAGTTCTTCACCGGCACCAAGTGGGACCTGGCCAACACAGCCGAAAGCGGCCTGCCCTACACCGGCGCCCTGCCCCTGATTGTCACCTCGTTTGCGGTCATGGTGCTCTCCACGCTCATCGCGCTGCCCATCGCCATCGGCTCTGCCATCTTTGCGGTCGAGATTAGCCCTAAGTTTGGCTCCAAGGTCTTTCAGCCGCTTATTGAGCTTTTGACCGGCATTCCCTCGGTCGTCTTTGGCCTGATCGGCTTTCACGTGGTCGTCGGCCTTATGAAGAACGTTTTCCACGTGAGCACGGGCCTGGGTATCCTGCCCGGCGCCATCGTGCTGGCCGTCATGATTCTGCCGACGATGACCACGCTTTCGGTCGACGGCCTGCGCGCCGTGCCCGATAGCTACCGTCAGGGTTCGCTCGCGCTGGGCTACACTCGCTGGCAGACCATCTGGCACGTGGTACTCAAGTCCGCCATGCCGTCGCTCATGACCGCAGTCATCCTTGGCATGACCCGCGCCTTTGGCGAGACGCTCGCCGTGCGCATGGTCATCGGCGGTATCGAGGCCATGCCGACGTCGCTACTGTCGCCGGCGTCGACCATCACCACCACGCTCACCACGTCCATGGCGGTCTATGCCGAGGGCTCGGCTCAAGACGACGTCCTGTGGGCACTCGGTCTGCTACTGATGGGCATGAGCCTCATCTTCATCCTGATCATCCATCTCATTGGCCGCAAGGGGGCGAAGGCTCGTGGCTAGCACGCGCATCCACATCGACGAGGCGAGACTCGGGCGTGTCCAAAAGCAGGACCGCATCGCCACGGGCGTGCTGACGGCGATTGCCGCCATCGTCATGCTCATCGTCGTCTCCATGGTGGCCTATATCCTGTTCGAGGGAATCTCGACGCTGTTCCAGCCGGGCTTCCTCACGCAGCCCGCGCGCGCCAACGGAACCCAGGGCGGCGTGCTCTACCAGCTGTTCGACTCGTTCTATCTGCTGTTGATTACCCTGATCATCTCGGTGCCCATCAGTTTAGGCGGCGCGGTCTTCCTGGTTGAGTACGCGCCCGATGGGCCTATTCGCGACATCGCCTCGACCGCCATCGAGACGCTGTCCTCGCTGCCCTCCATTGTCGTAGGCATGTTCGGCTTTCTGGTGTTCTCGGTGCAGCTGGGCTGGAAGTACTCCATCATCTCCGGCGCCGTCGCGCTCACCATGTTCAACATCCCCATCCTGGTGCGCGTGATTCAGCAGGCGCTCGAGGACGTGCCGCAGGCCCAGCGCGATGCGTGCCTGGCCATGGGCCTCACCCGCTGGGAGGCAACGCTGCACATCTTGATTCCCGAGGCCATGCCCGCCATCGTGACCGGCATCGTGCTTTCGGCCGGCCGTGTCTTTGGCGAGGCCGCAGCATTGCTCTTTACCTCGGGCATGAGCTCGCCAGTTCGCCTGAATTTCTTGAGCTTTAACCTGTCGAGCCCCACTTGCGCCTGGAACGTGTTCCGTCCCGGCGAGTCGCTGGCCGTGCACATCTACAAGATCTATGGCGAGGGCAGCCCCGAGGCCCAGCAGATCGTTTGGGGCACCGCCGCACTGCTGATGGTCTGCGTGCTGCTGTTTAACGTAATCGCCCGCATCGTGGGCAAGCAACTGGCAAGGAAGATGACGGCCGAATGAGCGAGATGAATGCAACGCCCGCAACCGAGGCGGCCACGTCCGAGACCCAGGACTTTCTGTCGAGTGTGGGGGAGAGCGAAAAGCGCGTTCGCGTGAGCGGCAAGGCCGTGAGCGACGAGGTCGTGGTCTCCACCAAGGACGTCAACGTGTACTATGGCGACCACCATGCGCTGCACGATGCGTCGCTCGACTTTCACAAGGGCGAGATCACGGCGCTCATCGGGCCTTCGGGCTGCGGCAAGTCGACCTTTTTGCGCAGCCTCAACCTTATGAATCGCGAGATTCGCGGCTGTCGCGTGGAGGGCGAGATCAACTACCGCGGCCGCAACGTGAACACCAAGACCGAGAACACCTACGAGCTGCGTCGGTCCATTGGCATGGTGTTCCAGCAGCCAAACCCGTTCCGCAAGTCCATTCGCGACAACATTACGTTTGCGCCCAAGCGCCACGGCATCACCGACCGCGACGAGCTCGACCGCATGGTCGAGGAGAGCTTGCGTGGCGCTGCGCTGTGGGACGAGGTCAAGGACAAGCTGGACAAGAGCGCCTACGCGCTTTCGGGCGGCCAGCAGCAGCGTTTGTGCATCGCGCGCACGCTTGCGCTCAACCCCGACGTGATCCTGTTTGACGAGCCCTGCTCGGCGCTCGACCCCATCTCGACGCTGGCGATCGAGGACCTCATGTCGTCGATCGCGGCCGACCGCGCCATCGTCATCGTGACGCACAACATGGAGCAGGCGTCGCGCGTGTCCAACCGCACGGCGTTCTTCTACATGGGCGATATGGTCGAGTACGACGAGACCGACGAGATTTTCCAACGGCCCAAGGATAAGCGGCTGAATGATTACCTCACCGGCATGTTCTCCTAGTCCGGGACATGCTTGAGGCCTGCGGCGGCCACGGTTGTCGCGGGACTGATTGGAGAGGCGGGTCATCTCTTGCGGGAGATGGCCCGCCTTTTTGTGTCGTGTGCTGCCGCGCTTGCCCAAAACCACCACAAAGGTGCCTGTCCCCTTTGTGGTGGTTTTCGCTATCATGGACAACGTTGAATTTCTACGAAGGAGCAGGGCATATGGCGATTCTTTTGGGATGCGATTCCGTCAGCCTAGAGTTTCCCACCAAGCATATTTTCGATAGCGTGACGCTCGGCGTGGGCGAGGGCGACCGCATTGGTATTGTCGGTAAAAACGGCGACGGCAAGTCGACGCTGCTGAGCGTGCTCGCCGGCACGCTGGAGCCCGATGACGGACGCGTGACGCACCGCCGCGGCACCACGATCGGATTGCTCGGCCAAAAGGACAACCTGGTCGATACCGACACCGTGCATCATGCCGTCGTGGGCGACACGCCCGAGTATGAGTGGGCGTCGAGCCCCCGTACGCGCCAGATCCTCGCCGGCCTCATTAGCGATGTGCCCTGGGAGGGCATGGTAGGCGAGCTCTCGGGCGGTCAGCGCCGCCGCGTGGACCTCGCGCGCCTGCTGATCGGCGACTATGACGTGCTCATGCTCGATGAGCCCACCAACCATCTGGACATGCGCACCATCAACTGGCTTGCGCGTCACTTAAAGGCCCGCTGGCAGCGCGGTCAGGGCGCGATGCTCGTGGTCACGCACGATCGCTGGTTCTTGGACGAGGTCTGCACCAGCATGTGGGAGGTTCACGACGGCCAGGTCGATCCCTTCGAGGGCGGCTATTCGGCATATATCCTGCAGCGCGTGGAACGCGACCGCATGGCCGCGGTTACCGAGGAACGCCGTCGCAACATGGCACGTAAGGAGCTCGCGTGGCTGAGCCGCGGTGCCCAGGCGCGCTCCACCAAGCCCAAGTTTCGCGTGGATGCCGCTCGCGAGCTGATCGCCGACGTGCCGCCCGTGCGTGACGAGCTGGAGCTCAAGCGCCTGGCCGTGAGCCGCCTGGGCAAGCAGGTTATCGATGTGGTCGACGTGGACGCCGGCTATGCGGATACCGATGGCGCGCCCAAGCAGGTGCTCAACGACGTGACCTGGCTCATTGGTGCGGGCGACCGCTATGGTCTTTTGGGCGAGAACGGCGCCGGCAAGTCGACTTTGCTCGACGTGATCCAGGGCAAGATCGCGCCCCTGCGCGGCCGCGTGAAGATCGGCCAGACGGTGCGCTTTGGCGTGCTGTCGCAGCAGCTCGAGGAGCTCGAACCCTACAGGGGCGACACGATCCGCGAGGTGCTCAGCCACTATAAGAAGTACTACGTCATTGACGGCAAGGAGACTTCACCCGAGAAGCTCTGCGAGCGTCTGGGCTTTACGACGCAGCAGCTCTGGAGCCGCATCGGCGATCTTTCGGGCGGCCAGCGCCGTCGCCTGTCGCTGCTGCTGACGATCCTGGACGAGCCCAACGTGCTCATCCTGGACGAGCCCGGCAACGACCTGGATACCGACATGCTGGCGATTGTCGAGGACTTGCTGGACGGCTGGCCCGGCACGCTGATTCTGGTGACGCACGACCGCTTTTTGATGGAGCGCGTGACCGACCAGCAGTGGGCGCTGCTCGACGGCCGCCTGACGCATATGCCCGGCGGCGTCGACCAGTACCTGCGCCTGTGCAACGCCACCGCCGAGGGCGAGCCCGTGGGTGCACCGAGCGCCAAGACCGGTACGTTCGACACCGGTGCCGCGGCGGCTGCGGCCGAAAAGCCCAAGTCGAGCGGTCAGCCCAACGGCCTTTCCAATGCCGAGCGCCAAAAGCTCCGTCGTGAGGTGAGCTCGCTCGAGCGCAAGATGGAAACGCAGCGCGCTCGCGTGGAGGAGGCCGAGGCCGCCATGGCCCAGGTCGATCCCACCAACTACACGGCGCTGGGCGAGCAGCAGGCAAAGATCGACGAGGCCCACGCCGCCATGGACGAGCTGGAGATGGCGTGGCTCGAGGCGAGCGAGAAGCTCGAGGGCGAGGAGTAGGCGAGGATGATCAAGGCCGCGTTTTTTGATATCGACGGCACGCTGCTGAGCTTTGAGACGCACCGGATTCCGGCGTCGGCGCAGCAGGTGCTCGACAGCTTTCACGAGCAGGGGATTGCGTGCGTCATTGCCACGGGTCGCCCGACCTACCAGATGCCCGATTGGCTGTTCGATCTTGGTTGGGATGCGTACATTACGCTTTCGGGCCAGCACTGTTTTGATGCCGAGGGCGTTTACCGTAGCTGCCCGATCGATCCGGACGACGTTGCGGTGATTGTGGACCAGGTGGCCGAGGGGCGCTACGACTCGCTGTGCATGCAGGGCGAGAACTCGTTTGTGAACCGCCTGTCCGAGCGCGTGGTGACGGCCGGCAGCAACGCGGGAATTGTCTACCACGAGGAGCCGTTTGAGCACGCCTTTGACGCGCCGGTCTACCAGTTTTGCGCCTTTGTGGATCCGGCCGACGAGCATATCGTGACCGACGCCGTGTCGCATTCGCTCACCACGCGCTGGTGCGACCTGTTCTGCGACATTATTCCCGCTAACGGCGGCAAGGACCTGGGTGTGGCAGCGACGCTGGAGCGCCTGGGTGTCGACGCGAGCGAGGCGATCGCCTTTGGCGACGGCGAGAACGACCTGTCGATGTTCTCGGCCGTGGGCACAAGTGTGGCCATGGGCAACGCGCAGGATACCGTGAAGGCCGCAGCGACCTACGTGACGACCGCCGTAGACGACGACGGCATCTACAACGCCGCCGAGCACTTTGGCCTGCTATAGCTACGGATTCGGCACTTGGGGACGTTCCTTTTGCGCCGGCAGTCGGGGGCACTCCTTGCGGGGCGTGTCCCCGCTTTGTTTTCGTCCCGTGCGTTTTGTGAAACACGGTTAACTTTTTAGACAACGTAGTAAGACATAGGCAACTTTTGCGGTAAAGTAAATCAAGCAAAAGTATCCAAAGGCTAACTAGAAGCCATCGCGAAAGGCGGCCCATGGCCCTGCGTGAATCCGGAGAAGACTATCTCGAATCGATCTACGTTCTGTCGGAACGTCAGGGCACCGTGCGCTCGATCGACGTTGCGGAGTACCTCGGCGTAACCAAGGCGAGCGTTTCCAAGGCCATGGCGACGCTGGAAAGCAACGGCTATGTCGAAATGGGCAAACGCGACGTGCATCTGACGGAACGCGGTCTTGAGGTTGCCCGTCAAATGTGGGAGCGCCACTGCTTTTTTGTAGGTCTGCTAGAGGACGCAGGCGTAACGCCCGAGGTTGCCTCGCAAGAGGGCTGTCACATGGAGCACTGCCTGAGCGAGGAGAGTTTCGAGAAGCTAAGGTCGATGCTGAGGCGGGAAGATGTAGCGGGTCCAAAAACAGAAGCCTGACTGACCCACAGTAGCGCGGAGTTCACGCAAAGCGCGAACCAGCGACCGGGACCAGCGGCCCTTTCGGCCAAGTCCATTTCAGCAAAGGAACCCCGCCAGCAAGCGATGCCCAAGAACCGCCAGCTGTGTCAATGCAGGCCGGGGCCGGGCTTGGTTTTGAAAACACTCCGCAGCGCGAGGCCCGCCTTTCCGTTGCTCCGCAGGAGCAGGAAAGACGGGCCTCATGCGCGAGGACGTTTTCAAAACCAAGCCCGGCCCCGGCCGGAGGGACCACGAGCGCTACAGGTTCTTGACACCCATCGCGCGCATGGCGTTCAGGATGGCGATGATCGCCACGCCCACGTCGCCAAAGACGGCAAGCCACATATTGGCGATGCCCAGCGCTGCCAGCACAAGGATCAGCAGCTTAATGCCCAGCGCAAAGATAATGTTCTGCCAAACGATCGTCATGGTCTTGCGCGCCACGCGGATCGCGCGGGAAATGTTGGACGGCTTGTCGTCCATCAGCACCACGTCGGCGGCCTCGATCGCGGCGTCCGAGCCCATGGCGCCCATGGCAATGCCCACATCGGCGCGCGTAAGCACAGGCGCGTCGTTGATGCCGTCACCGACAAAGGCGAGCTTGCCCTTGCCACTTTCGGCCGCGAGCAACGCCTCAACGCGCTCGACCTTGTCGCCCGGCAGGAGCTGCGCGTGGAACTCGTCGAGACCGAGTTGCTTGGCCACAGACGCTGCAACCTCCTCGCGGTCGCCCGTGAGCATGACGGTTCGGTTGATACCGGCGGCATGCAGGTCGCGAATCGTTTGCTCGGCATCGGCCTTAACGGTGTCTGCAATCACGATGTGGCCGACATACACGCCGTTCACGAGCACGTGGAGGATTGTGCCGGCAACCTCACAGTCCGGTGCTTCAACGCCGGCCGCGGCGAGCATCTTGGCGTTGCCGACGACGACGTGCTTGCCGTCGATGGTTGCCGTCACGCCGTGGCCCGCGTCGTTGGCGGAGTCGCTCACGCGCTTGGGGTCGACCTCGCCCTGGTAGGCGTCGCGCACGGACTGCGCGATGGGGTGATCAGAGAACGATTCAGCAAGGGCTGCGACTTCGAGCAGCGACTGCTCGGTATAGCCAGCCTCGGGGTGCACCGCGACGACTGAGAACGTGCCGTTGGTGAGGGTGCCCGTTTTGTCGAAGAC
Source organism: uncultured bacterium (assembly GCA_905215365.1). Classification (GTDB taxonomy): domain Bacteria; phylum Actinomycetota; class Coriobacteriia; order Coriobacteriales; family Coriobacteriaceae; genus Collinsella. Next base: position 72,401 of record CAJMPX010000002.1, read on the forward strand.
GACGGTGTCCACGTCGGCGAGCGTCTCGAGGTAGTTGGAGCCCTTGATGAGAACGCCCAGCTTGGACGCGCCGCCGATGCCGCCAAAGAAACTCAACGGTACGCTGATCACGAGGGCGCACGGGCAGCTGACGACCAGGAAGGTCAGGCCGCGCAGGATCCAATCGGACCAAGCGCCAGTCACCAGGCCGCCGCCAAGCGCGAGCACCGCGGCAGCGCCAGTGACGGCGGGGGTGTAGACGCGGGCAAAGCGCGTGATGAAGTTCTCGGTGCGCGCCTTCTTTTCGCTGGCATTCTCCACGAGCTCCAGAACACGCGCGACGGTGGACTCGCCAAAGGGCTTGGTGGTGCGCACGTGGATGAGGCCCGTCATGTTGATGCAACCGCTGATGATATCGTCGCCGGTCTTGGCCGGGCGGGGGACCGACTCGCCCGTGAGTGCGGCGGTGTCGAGCTGGGTTTCGCCCTCGACGATGACGCCGTCGATAGGCACGCGCTCGCCGGGCTTGACCACGATCACGGTGCCGACGGCGATGTCATCGGGAAAGACCTGTTCGAGTGTGCCGTCGGCTTGCTCGACGTTAGCGTAGTCGGGCGCGATGTCCATCATGGCACTGATCGACTTGCGGCTCTTGCCCACGGCGTATGCCTGGAACAACTCGCCGACCTGGTAGAACAGCATGACAGCGGCGCCTTCGGCCATGTGCGGGTCGGTGTCGGGGAAGAGCACCATGGCAAACGCGCCGATGGTCGCGACGGCCATGAGGAAGCTCTCGTCGAAGGCCTTGCCGCGGCGGATGTTATTGAATGCCTTTTGCAGTACGTCGTAGCCGGCAATCAAAAACGGCACGAGGAACAGCACAAAGCTGGCGTAGATGTTGCCGGGCTCCCCAAATGCGATAGCGAGGGCGCCGAGCTCGTCGAGGGCATAAACAACGGCAAAAATGCCCAGTGCTACCAGGATGCGGTTGCGCTTGTGCTCAAGGGACTCTTTCTTCTTGCGCTTCTTCTTTTTCTTTTTGGAATCGGCGGCCGCCATGATTCAAACCTCCCATTTGAGTGTATGAACACTTGCTCATATAATTTCGCGAGCAAAGGCCGCGGCAAGCGCGGCCTTACAGGTCAACGTATGCGCGGGTTAGAGAATGATCTCGCAGTCCGGCTCGGCATCGGCGGTGAACTCAACGACGCGGTCCAGGACCTCGTCGAACTCGGCGTCGTCGGCCTCGAGCGTCAGCTTCTGGGTCATAAAGTTGACCGAAACGGACTTGACGCCATCGAGCTTAGCCAGCTCGTCCTGAAGTTCACGCGCGCAGTTGGCGCAATCGATCTCGTCGAGCTTAAACTGCTTTTTCATGGTGGGTTCCTTTCCCTGTGTTAGCGGTCTGGGTGCCGGCCGCGCTGATACCGTGGTTGATTGCTATTCGCAGATATGGCTCATGCCCTGGTTGAGCATGGTGTAGACATGATCGTCGGCGAGCGAGTAGAGAATGTTGCGGCCGTCGCGGCGGAACTTGACCAGGTGCGACTGCTTAAGCGTGCGCAGCTGGTGCGACACCGCAGACTGCGAGGTCGCGGTCGCTTCGGCGATGTCAGCCACGCAGAGCTCGCGACCCATGAGGGCATAGAGAATCTTGATGCGTGTGGTGTCGCTGAAGACCTTGAACAGGTCGGCCAGGTCGTACAACAGCTCCTCGTCGGGAAGGTCCTCGGGCGAGCAGGTGGTGGGGACGATCGGCTCGGTGGCCTCGATGCCAGTCTTTGTTTCATCAGCGTGGCTGCTCATTGCAATATCCTTTCATATGAACATGCGCTCATATAACTTACTTCCGATTATATGAGCGCATGTTCATATGTCAATGACGTTCCGGTAATTCGTCGCACAAAATGATGGGGAATAGTGGACGAGATTCCGGACTGAGCGGTTTTGATAGCCGATGCCGGGGTGGGTGCCCCCGCGCCGTGCAAAAATTGGAGTATTCTGCAACTATAGGGGGTCCGTTAATCTATTCCAGGCCAAATAAAGCTGCTCAAGAGTTATCCAAGGGCGGTAAACAGACAAGGTCTTCCTCAAATGTTGCCTAACGTTCCCGTTCGATAGCGTTTTTGTTTCTCATTTGGATTAACTTGTGGGTGCTGGAGGGCCGACCCTGCTGAATACTCGCAATTTTGCACATCGCTAGGGTACCCACCTTGTTAGCCGGTCTAGCTTCCGGCCCCGAAGATTCTGCCCTCGGGCGCGAGGCTGCTTATTTGGGCAAATGATGGGCTGTCGGATTCGACAGTCTGCATGTCATCGATTGCCGGAACTTCATTTATTGTCGGGTCATCCAGCGTGATACCTTCGAGTGTTGCTTTTTCGAGGTCGATTCGTTGACGATCTTCGGAATCCTGGCGAAGCTGCTTCTGAATTCGTTTTTTCTCTTCTATAAACCTTCTGAGCACAAACTGTCTCAGGTTCTCTTGCATGATTTGAAAGTCTTTTGGCAGACGCGAGGGACGTATGCCCTCTTTCCGTTGGATCGCCTCCATGACCCTAACGAAAGCGCTGGCATGCATAAAGGAATAACGACTGACGGTGATGATTCCGTATCCCATGGACGCAAGCGCATTCTTGCGCTCCTCATCGATGGCGCGGTCTTCTTCCGCGTCATGATAAAACCCGTTGTATTCAATGTCTGTGCGAGATTTCTTTAGATACGCATCCATAAAGAACTTTTTGCGTCTCGTGAGATTCTTTGCGGCAGCGGTGACCTGCACCTCGTAATCGGTCTCAATTCCCTTAATACCAAGCCCTCCTTCGCTTTTAGGCAGCGTTAGCATCATGACAAAGGCCGTTTCCATAGGAGACCGGCATCCGTCGCGCACACATTGGATCGCCTTTCGGGCAAGGGCCAGACCGTCGCATCTGGTAATGGAATTAAAGAACTGTTTTAACCTTTCGGTCGAGGTGAGCGCGAAACGCTCGTTATACGAGGTGGAAGAGCCGGTTCCAAGGGAGTAAGCGCCGCACAATTCAAAGTAGTACTCCACCAGTTCGCGAAAAGGGAGATAGGTGGCGGCCTGAAGTGCGCAAAGCTCAACGCCAACAATGAAGATGCCATCTTTGAGCTCTATAAAGCGTGAGCTCGAGAATCGTTTTGACGAAACGTGGCATTGACAGTTCATTGCATAGCGCGCATTCCTGCGATCAAACACCATTACTTCGAGGCAATCATTTGCGTCAAGGGAAACATCGTGTTTGGTGAGCCATTCTGCGGCTGCGTCAAGGAGCGTTCCGGTGGGACATGATCCGTAAATCGCGGCAGGGTTACAGGGCTCGGTGTCTTTCGCAGACGCCGAATGCGCGGCCTGGTAGACCGCTTTTGCAGTGGTATGTGACAATACGATACTCATGGTATATATCGTGTCAGCTAATGCCGTGTTGATGGCGCTGAGTGGGAAAGTCGTTTTAGGGGCCTAACCAAATGCTGTCCAAAAGCTTGACGCAATTATGGGTTGGCACGCCTAAAATCAATGTTATCGCAGCTTAGCTATAGCATATAAAAACTCAATTGCTGCACATTTGATATCGATGCATCGCCATCCGACAACGAATTACGTGTCGGGAATTGGCCGAAATCGTTCAAAATGAGGGTTCAGAATTTGTGATGGCAGATCTATCTGTGGAACGTAGGGCGGCCCCGCTGCGGTGTTTCCCGCTGCGAGGCCGCTCGTGAGCAAGCAGTGTTTGTCGCAGGCGTTGCTATTTCGCGAATAGGTTCTTGAGGTTGAACTCGGCCTGTACCGTGCGGAGCATGAGGTCGGTGTCGTCCAGACCCAGATGCTGCTCGTTGGCGTCGGGCGCGAGGGTGCCGCGACGGCGTGCCCAGTTCTCGAGCGCGGCGGGGGCGGACTCGCGGGGGAGCGAGCGCACGTCGGCGTCCAGGCTGCGGCAGATCTGGCGCGAGTCGATGACGATGATCTTACCCGCGCGGCGTGCCTCGGCGTAGCCGTCCAGGTGGATCTTGAACCAGCTGTCCTCAAACGCGGCGTTGTGTGCCATGTACGGGTACTTCTTCATGAGCTTGAGCAGCTGCTTCTGCAGTTCCTTGTTCTCGCGGAACGGCTTTTTGCCGTCGATGCCGTTCCAGGTGATGTGGTGGATATTCGACAGCGGTACATCCTCGCCGCGGTAGATGTCGGGCAGGCCACAGTAGTGCGCCTCGGCGTCGTGCGGGATGGCGTCGCTGGTGAGTTCCATGATCTCCCAGCCGACGTTGATGATATAACCGCGTTCGGGTGCACGGCCGGTGGTCTCGATGTCGACACCGAGCACGGTGCCCTGGATGGGCTTGCGGGCGTAGGCCACGCCGAGCGCGTCGCGGTCACCGCGGATCTCGCGCATAACGGACGCGGCGGTGCGCTTTTGCATTTTGCCGATGGCGGCGCAGGTGTCGGCGTCGGACAGGCCGCGCGAGAGCGTCGCGGGCGTCACATTGCGCAGGCGTGCCTCCCCAATCTGGTCGCAAAGGTCGCGGTTGCGGTCGGCCAGGTCGCGCACGGTGGCAAAGTCGAAGCCGGGGTCGTCCTCGGCAGTAAAATACTCGGTCTCGAGCACCTTGAGGGCCTCTTCGCCCTTCTGGCGTTCGGACTCCATGGCACCGTGGTCGCCATAGATAAACATGGGAATAAACGGCTGGCGCTCGTATTCAAGTGCTTGCGAAACGTTCATAGGCTGCTCCTTGGACGGGCCGCGTCGCGCGGCTCGGGGTTACTGAGTTGTGGCGAGATGATAGTTTACCATGGGCAACTATTGGCACCGCGCCCGGGACAACTACAATACCCTAGTTGACCGCTAGGACTTTTACAATGCTGCCGAAAGACACGAAAGGTTCCATCCGTCATGGATTTACTGATAGATATTCTGCTCGACGCCGGCAAGGACACGCTGTCGCTGGTGCCGTTTTTGTTGGTGACGTATCTGGCCCTCGAGACCCTGGAGCACGTCGCGGGTGACAGCGTTAACGGCGCCATCAAGCGCGCCGGTGCCGCGGGCCCCGTGGTTGGCTCGTTGCTGGGCATGGTGCCGCAGTGCGGCTTTTCGGCCATGGCAGCAACGCTGTACGCCGGCCGTGTCGTGACCTTGGGCACGTTGGTGGCGGTGTTCCTTTCGACCTCCGATGAGATGCTGCCGCTGTTGCTTGCCGAGCAGGTTCCCGTGCAGACTATGGCGATGCTTTTGGCTTCGAAAGCGCTGATCGCACTGGTCACGGGTTTTATCGTGGACGCTGCCATTCGCGGCCTGCGCCGTAACGCCCGCGCGCACGCGGCGATTCGCCGTACCGTGCTGGGAACCGCGGCCAACCCGGCCCACGTGAACTGCGCGCACGACGACCACAGCGGTGGTGACATCATCGACGAGGTGGCCGAGGCAGGCGTGAGCGCCGACCATATCCACGAGCTGTGCGAACGCGACCATTGCGGTTGTGATGAAGACGAGGACGAGCACGAACACGGACATGGCCACGATCACGGTCATGAGGGCGAACATGAACACCATGACGGTCACGGTCACTCTCACTCCCACGAAGGGACGCCTGTCCTGTCGATCATCCGCAGTGCGATCTCGCACACCGTGCAGGTCTCGGTATTCATTTTTCTGGTGACGCTGATTCTGGTCGCCGTGCTCGAGACGTTCGGCGAGTCCGCGATCGAGCAGTTCCTGCGCGGCAACGAGACACTCGCTGTCCTGGGTTCGGCGCTTGTCGGGCTGATTCCCAACTGCTCGGCCAGCGTCGTCATCACGCAACTGTACCTGGAAGGCGCGCTGCAGCTGGCCCCGATGCTCGCCGGCACGCTCATTTCCGCCGGCGTGGGTTATCTGGTGCTGTTCCGCACCAACCGCAGCGCCCGCGAAAATGCCGTGTTCCTGATCATGATGTACGTCATCGGCGCTGGCTGGGGCCTCATCCTCTCCGCCGTTGGCCTCTAAGTAGGCCTAAAAAATGGGCTTCAAATAGCCATGCTCAGCGCCTGCGCAATGCGGCGACGCATGGCATTTTGAAGCCCGTTTTTTGTTGAGCCATGGATTCCGAGCGCTCACACCGCTCAAAACAAAAAGGTAGATTTTAGGCATGTCTCAAAAATCTACCTTGGTTAGTGCAGCAACTCGGTGAGGTTGCGTTTAAAGCGGGCGCGGTCTTCGCTGGTAAATGCTGCCGGACCGCGAGTGCGTCCGCCGGCGCGGCGTACCTTCTTTTCCTCGTGGCGAATAAACAGCTGCATGTCGATAGTCGCCTTGTCGTACACGCGCCCGCGCACGCCGATGGCGGCGGCATCGCGCCCGAGCACCATGCTCGCCAAGCCAATGTCCTGCGTCACGACCACGTCGCCCGCCTGCAGGCGTTCGACAATGGCAAAGTCGGCGCTGTCGGCGCCCACGCTCACATCGAGCGTCGTGACCCAAAAGCCGCGTCGCGCGTGCTCGGCATCGCGCGGGTCGTCGCGGCGAATGTGCCGTTCCAGGTTTTGTGTGCTGTTGCCGGCGATAATTACGGCGACGCCCGCTCGCCGCGCGCAGTCAATCGACTCGCGCGTGACCGGGCAGGCGTCTGCATCAATAAAGAGCGTTCGCGGCATCTAGTGCACCAGTTTGCCAAACTGAATGGCGCGGACAATGAGCGTCACGCCAAACACCAGGAGCGCTGCGCCGCTAAAGATGACGAGCATCTTTGCCGACCACAGCGGATAGATAAATACGAACATGCCGGCGATGATGGAGAGCGCGCCGCTCAGGATGGCGAGGGCACGGTTAGACGAAAGCTCGGACTCCAGAATGGACATGACACCTTCGACGATCCAGCCAAAGCCGGCCACGACCACTACGAGCGTGGTGAGCGTCGCGGTCGAGAAGGCCTGATTGCGCAGGATTATGACGCCGCCCAGAATGATGAGCAGGTTGGAGATGATGCTCGTTACGCGCCAGCCGGCGGGCAGCAGCGGCTCAAAAATGGCGGTGAACAGCCTAATGGCTGCCGTGATAATAAAGTAGAAGCCCAGGACGGTCGTCAGGAAGATGAGGGACTTGGCGGGCGCAAACAGCAGCGCGATGCCGGCGATGAGCGCGATGACACCCGTGATGGCGTAGATCCAGCGCACGGCCTTGATTGCCTTGCCTGCCATGCTTGTCTTGTCAAATCCAAACAGGTTCGACTGCTGGCCATCGTTCTTAAAGATGCCCATGAGGTCTCCTTTCCGTGCGGCGTAAGCCTTGATCGTTACAACCAGTATCCCCTAAGGGCGCTGACGTATGGGTCGGGGAGGGCGAAACGTAACCCAAAGGCCCCGAATTGTTTCCGTTGTTCCCCACGTCGCGATTTTCTATTCAACAGGTGTAGAACATTGCAGCCCTGTTCGTTATTGCCTACGTTTTAGGTTAGATTTTCCTAAGGACAATTGGCTTGTATTGGGGGTCCCTATGAACGAAGCAGTTCCCGAGGCACCGTCGAGTGTCGAATCGATGGCAAAGCAAGGTTGCGAAAAGCTCGGTCTGGAAGCGTTTGATGCGTTGGTCCGTCGTGCCCGTACGTGCCGCCGTTTTGACGAGTCTATGCGCGTGCCGCGCGAGTTTTTGCTTGAGCTGGCGGAGCTGGCGCACCTGGCTCCCTGCGGCGCCAATGCTCAGCGTCTGCGCTTTCACGTGGTGAGCGGTGCAGAGGACTGCGCGCGTGTATTTGACGAGCTTGCATGGGCCGGTGTGCTCAAGGATTGGCCGGGTCCTGCCGAGGGCGAGCGCCCGACCGGCTACATCGCGATTCTGGCTGAGCGCGCCGTTCCGGGCAAGCCTGCCGCTCCCATTACCGAGGTCGACACGGGCATTGCCGCGCAGACGATGATGCTCGCCGCTCGCAGCGCCACGCCCGAGGTGGCAGCCTGCATGTTCAAGGCCTTTACGCCCCACGCGATCGATGCTATGGGGCTCGATAACGACAAGTATGAGCTCAAGCTGATCATGGCTTTTGGCGTGCCGGCCGAGACGCAGATGATCGATGCGATCGATTCCAACCCCGACGGCTCAATTAATTACTGGCGTGACGATGCGCAGGTGCACCACGTACCCAAGCGCCCGCTCGCCGACGTGCTGGTGTAGCTGAGCGTCACCGCGGCGTGATCAGACGGTAAACCACCACAAAGGTGCCTGTCCCCTTTGTGGTGGTACGAGGGGAGAGCGTGTGGCAGATCTGTATTTGGTGCGGCATGGGCAGACTGAGCTCAATGTGCAGAGCATTTTGCAGGGCTGGCACGATTCGCCGCTTACGGCGCGCGGGCGCGAGCAGGCGCTGACGGCGCGTACGGCGTTTGCGGCGCGTGGCGTGGCCTTTGATCATGTGTATTCCTCGCCGTTGGGCCGGGCGCGGCATACGGCCGAGCTTATCGTTGGCGAGGGCCGTTCCATTGAGCTGGTCGATGACCTGCGTGAGTGGCATTTTGGCTCGCTGGAGGGCACATCAAATCGCGAGATGCCGCCGCAGCCCTGGGGCGATTATCCGGTGGCCTTTGGCGGCGAGTCGGAAGTGCAGCTTCAGTCGCGCATGGTCGCGGCGCTGTCCCGTATTATGGCCCGGCCGCAGCACGACTGCGTGCTGGCGGTTTCCCACGGCTCAGCCTGCCAGGAGTTTCTTGAGTATGTGACTGGCGGGGGAGAGCTACCCGACAACGGTGCCGTGCTTCATTTTGGCTATTGCGACGGGGCGTTTTCGCTCTTGGGTTGGTAACGAACGAAAGGACCCCTATGAATAAAGATCTGTATCTGGTCCGTCATGGACAGACGATATTCAACCTTAAGCGTATCATTCAGGGGTGGAGTGACTCGCCGCTTACGCAGTTGGGTTGCGACCAGGCGGCGCGCGCCGGCATGTTTTTACGTGCGCGCGGCATTGAGCCCGATCATGCCTACACCTCTACGCTTCATCGCACCGAGCAGACTATCGCCAACTTGTGGCCGGGCTTGGCGTACGAGCGCCTGGACGGCCTGCGTGAGTGGTTCTTTGGCGACTTTGAGGCCGAGCGCGTGATGCTTATGCCCGAGCGCCCGTGGCGCGACTTCTATCGGCAGTTTGGCGGCGAGGGCCAGATCCAGGTGCGCACGCGCATGGTGGCGACGCTGACCGATCTTATGCAGCGTCCGGACCATACGTGCGTGCTCGCGGTAAGTCATGGCTCAGCTATCAAGGAGTTTTTGGACCACGTGCGGGGCGCGGCGGCCGACGAGCGCGAACGCGTGCCGGGCAACTGCTCAGTGCTGCATTTTGCGTTTGACGATGCGGCCGATACGTTTGAACTGGTCGAAGTCTTTACGCAGGAAGACTACGCGCGCGAGCTGGGGCTAGAGCCGCTCGTGGCGGCGGCAGGTCCGCAGCGTGGATAACGCTGACGTTGCGGCCCGGTTTACCGGCGTAATTGTTTGATGCGAAAAGGGCGGAGGTGCATGCGTTTGCTGCATCTCCGCCCCTTGTTTGTTTGGATGCTGGGTTTTCCAGCTTAGCGTTTGAGTTCGCTAGAACCGTGAGACCTGGTGAGTGAGCAGACCCGTCGGAACCTGCGGCGCGCTGCCGCTGACCTGCGCGGCGGGGAACAGCACGGCTACAGCAAAGTTGAACGGCTCTTTGCCAGAGTAGGCGCCGGCAGCGCGGGCCTCGTCGGCCAGAATCTGCGATGCCCCAGCCAGTGCGGCGACATAGGCGGAGTCACCGGCGAACACCGGGTCGGGCGCCTGATCGAGCATGGCACGGATGGCGGCAACGGCGTCCTCGCGCTTGACCTCCCACACGCGATGTGTGACGCCCGCGGGATCGGTGACGGCGTAGAGCGATGCGCCCTCTTTGGCAGCGCTCAAAATGATATCCATGACGGGCGACGCCTCGTAGGCGAGCGACACGGGGCGCGGCTGCACCTTGAGCTCGGCGATCGCGCGCGCGGTGGCGAGTGCGTCGATGCTCTCGGCGGCAGTCTCGTCGCCGCCCGTCAGCACGTTAACCGGGCAAATCGCCACGACGCCCGTCGCACGTCCCGGCTCGCCCGAGCATTCGTACACGTAATACGCCGCACCCGGGTCCTTGAGCATTAGGCCGTCAGCAATGGCGCCGCGCAGGGCGTCGTTGCCGCTCAGGATACCGCCCATCGCAGGCAGCGCCTCGAGCACACGGTCCTGAGCCGGGCGGATGCAGGGAAACGGAAGTGCTTTCATGGGCGGTCCTAACGCGCGAGTCGGTTTGTTCGCGGCTTATTATGCCCCAACTTGGCCGCTTGCGTCCCAGAGCGTGTTATCGGCAAGCACGATGAGCACGTTTTGGCAGCGAACGATATCGGCATGGGGCACATACTCGTCGGGCTTGTGTGCGAGCGCCAACGAGCCGGGGCCGTAGCTCATACAATTGCGGTTGCCTGTCTTGCCGGCAATGACGGCGGTGTCGGTGTAGCCGGTAAAGAAGCCGACGGTCGTGTCCGCGTCCGTTACGTCATCGGCGGCACGCTTGAGCGCTGCTAGAAGGGGAGAGTTCGGGTCGCGCTCGATGGCGGGGCGGTCGCCCGTCACGGTGTAGCTGCCATGGCAACCGGGAACGGCGGCTTCGGCGACGGCGATGGCATGCTCGACCATATTGATTGCGGCGGCCGTATCGGTCGGCGGGGTCAGGCGCATGTCGACCCAGACTTTGGCGCGGTCGGGTACGACGTAGGGGCGATATCCGCCCTCGATTTGGCCAAACGTGATGGTCGAAGGCCCCAGCTCATCGTGCGCGGGCAGCGCCGCAAACGCGCGACGAAGCGAACACACGACCTCGGCCATGGCGGCGACGGCATCCGCGCCCTTCCAAGGCTGGCTCGCATGCGCCGTCACGCCAGCCATTTCAATCTCGAACCACGTACGCCCCTTGTGCGCCACCTGGATCTGTCCGTCGGTGGGCTCGGTGTCCAGCACCCATTCGCGCGAGCTGACCCAGCCAGCATCGATCGCGGCCTCTGAGCCGCGCATGAAGTCTTCCTCGTCGACCGAGCAGATGAGCGAAAAGCCGCGGCGTGGCAGCGCGCCATCCGCCGCCACGCGCTCGAGCGTATGGACCAGTGCGGCAATGGCGCAGGCCAGGCCACCCTTCATATCGCAGGCACCGCGGCCATAGAGTTTATCGTCGCGCACAACCGCCCCAAGCGGTTCGATGTCTGCGTCCCAGCCATCGCCCAAGGTGACGGTATCCATGTGGCAGATATAGATCAGCCGCGGCTCGTCGCTTTGGCCCGGCACGGTGACTTTAAGGTTGCGGCGCCCGGGCAGCACTTCGAGCTCCTCAATCTGCACGGCATCGAGCGCAGAACTATCAAGTTGTGCCAGCTGCTGCTCAATGAGCCTCTTAATGAAGCGCTCAATTTCATCCTCATACGCGCCCGGGTCTGAGCTGTCGATCCGCACAAGCTCCTGCGCAAGCCGCCAGGCAAAATCCTCATCAACCATATGCAACCTCACAATCAGTTTGCTTTCCAAACCGATTGTAAGCCTCCTGAGAGATCCGCGACGTGGGCGTGGCAGTATTTACCGTTCGCAGGCCGAGCCAGCGCGTTTGCCGTCCGGGCGGGTTCACAAGCGACGCAGCGGGTACGTACCCTTCATGGACGACATGCTGTGCGACATATCTGCCTTTCGGTATCACCGGATACCTCCACAGGTCTTGGCAATAATGCCGGACCTGCCCGATTCTGCGGACGATCCGCGCAGGGAGCACCTATGTGAGCATCCGCTCGTCACGCATTTCCTGGGCACCCCGTTACACGTGTTGGCGCAGGGCAGCTGCGGACGTAAGGGCGATCGCATTGTCAGGCATGTTTGGAACGGGGAGAGGCCGTTTGATTCCGTGCGGCAGACGGAGTTTGGCCTCGATGTTGCGTCCCCACTCTTTACCCTGCTGACCCTGGCTTCCTCGGTCTCAAACGAGCGTCTAATCATGTGCATGTATGAGATGTGCGGCACCTTTGCCGTGTGCAAGATTGCGCCTCAGGTAAAGTCGGCACTTGAGCAGGCATACGGGGGCCGGTGGGGTGACGCACGGTCGGGCTGGGAAAACGTAAAGGATGTCTCGGGGAATCCAACGGACTTGTGGAAACGACCTCCCTTGATCGAGCTCTCTGAGCTTACAGAGTTCGTCGATAAGGTCCGGGGGCTCCGCGGCGCTAAATCGTTCATACGAGCCGCGAAATGCATTACGGGGGTGGCAGCATCGCCGCTCGAGGTCCAGGCTTCGATGCTGTTTGGCCTTACGAGGTTGCGCGGCGGCGAAGGGCTGAGCCTTACCAATAACGTTGAGATTCGTATGACGCGCAGCGCCCGCCTGATTTCGGGGCTTGATAGGCGCTATGCCGATATCCTGCTGGCAAATAAGGACGGCAGCCGAGAGTGTCTGGTTGAATGCCAGGGTAAAGCCATTCACGGATCCATTGAATCCAAGATTTCGGACTCCGATCGAACGACGGCGCTGCAAGCGATGGGATATCCCGTCATTCTGATGACCTATGGTCAGCTGGCCGACTCCGATGCCTTCCGCGTGGTGATGGAGCTCATCATGTCCTATCTCGATGTGCCGCTGAAAGACAAGACGCCGCGACAGCAGGAGCTCGAACGGCGGCTTCGTGAGGAGATTTTTATCGATTGGGCAGGAATGTAGCCGCGCGGGTGGAAAACGGTCGCGCGGACTAGAGTTTTGGTCACAAAAAGACTTATATTTCGCCTTGGAGGGGCCTTAAAAATGCTATCTAGAATAAGTTGTTTCGGAAAATGGACAGTCAACTTACATTCGGCACATAGAGATCGATTTTTACCTACTAAAGTCCCTGATAAAGCTGTTTATCAAAGCGGGTGTGCTTAGCGACTTGAGCCTCACTATCGATTATCTGAAAAAACTTGTTATGGGTATCATTTTAAAGTCGTCCGGAGCAACAAAATCGGCCCCCGTTTCGTGAAAACGGGGGCCGAATGGGCTTCGTGGTCTGTCTGGCAGGATTGGCGCCGGCGCTATTTAATCACGCGCACACGATACATCGACGGAATATGCTTGAGTGCCTCGATCGTGCTGCCGTCCAGGTGCTCATCGGTGTCGAACATGGTGTAGGCGTTCTCGCCAGCGGACTCGTTGGTCATGCGCTGCACGTTGGCGTTGTCCTTGGCGAGAATGGCCGTGATCTGGCCGATCATGTTGGGCACGTTGGCATGCAGGCAGGCAATGCGGCTTGCGGCGCGCGCCTTGCCCATGCTGCAGGCGGGGTAGTTGACGCTGTGCGCGATGTTGCCGTTTTCCAGGTAATCCTTGAGCTCGCTGATGGCCATGTCGGCGCAGTTGGCCTCGGCCTCGCCGGTGCCGGCGCCCGAATGCGTGGTGATAAACGTGTTGGGCATCTTGACGGTCTTGGGCGTGGCAAAGTCGCAGCTAAACCAGCTGAGCTTGCCCTCGCGCAGGGCAGCGTCGACGGCGTCCTCGTCAATGATGGTTTCGCGCGCGTAGTTGATGAGCACGGCGTCGGGCGCCAGCAGGTCGATCTGCTCGGTGCTGATCATGCCGATGGTATCGGCCTTGCTGGGCACGTGCACGGTGAGGTAGTCGCAGCCGCGGCAGAGGTCCTCGAGCGTGCCCACGCGCTGCACCTCGCGACTCAGCACCCATGCGTGCTCGACGGAAATGAACGGGTCGTAGCCGTAGACGTCCATGCCCAGATCGACACAGGCGTTGGCGACCTTGGAGCCCACGTTGCCCAGGCCGATGACGCCGATGCGCTTGCCCTTGAGCTCGCGGCCCACAAAGGCCTTCTTGGCCTTTTCGGCATCGACCTGAATCTCGGGGTCGTCGGCGTTGTCACGCACCCAGTTCATCGATTGCACCACGCCGCGGCTCGAGAGCACCAACATGCCCAGGACGAGCTCCTTGACGGCGTTGCTGTTGGCGCCGGGGGAGTTAAAGACGACGACGCCCTTCTTGGCGTACTCCTCGACGGGGATGTTGTTGACGCCGGCGCCGCAGCGGGCGATGGCGCGGATGCCCTCGGGCAGCTCGTAGCCGTGCAGGTCGGTGGAGCGCATCAGAATGGCGTCGGCCTCCTCGGCGGTGCCCACAAACTCGTAGCCCTCGCCAAATTCGACTTTGCCGTCCTTGGTAATGTCGTCGATGGTTTTAATCTTGCGCATGAAAAACTCCTTAGCGGATTTGTTTATAACAAGTGGTTTGAAGTGGCTGGTCGGCCCGCGTGTTGCGGGCTTGTTAGATCGCGGGCTCAAACTATGCTGCGCTTCGAAGTCCTTCACGTACGTGGCCAGCGCCTGCACGTCCTCCATGGTGACGGCGTTGTACACGCTGGCGCGCATTCCGCCGACGAGGCGATGGCCCTTGACGTTTTGGATCTGGTGCTCTGCCGCGCCCGCAACAAAGGCCGCGTCGAGTTCGGCGTCGCCGGTACGGAACGTGACGTTGGCGATGGAGCGGCTGTTGGCCTGCGCGGTGCCATGGAACAGCTCGCTGTGCTCGAGCAGGTCGTAGAGCAGGTTGGCCTTGGCCCAGTTGCGCTCGGCCATGGCGGCAAGTCCGCCGGTCTGCTCAACCCAACGGAACACCTTGCCGCACACGTAGATGCCAAAGGTGTTGGGCGTGTTGAGCATGGAGCCCTTGGCGGCCTGGGTCTTAAGGTTCATGTACTGCGGCGTCTGCGCAAAGGCCGGGCCGTCGGCGATCAGGTCGTCGCGCACGATGACCACGGTCACGCCAGCGGCGCCGGCGTTTTTCTGAGCGCCGGCGTAGATGAGTCCGTAGCGCTCGACGTCGAGTGGCTGCGACAAAAAGCAGCTCGAAACATCGGCGACCAGCGGCACATCGCCGCAGTTAGGCAGCTCGCGGTACATGGTGCCAAAGATGGTGTTGTTCTGGCAGATGTAGACGTAGTCGAGCCCGTCGCCCGCAGCCTCGGCGGCAATACGCGCGTTGATGTCGGCCATGTCGGGGATGCGGTCGAAGTTGGTGTCTTCGGAGCTCGCGAGCAGCACGGCCTCGCCGTACTTGGCGGCCTCCTTGTACGCCTTGTTGGCAAAGTTGCCGGTCACGATGTAGCCGGCGCGCCCGCGGCGCATGAGGTTCATGGGGATGCCCGCAAACTGCAGCGTGGCGCCGCCCTGCAAAAACAGGACACGGTAATTGTCGGGGATGCTCAGCAGGCGGCGTAGGGTTGCCTCGGCGTCGTCGATGATCTGCTGGTACATGCTAGATCGATGGCTCATCTCGAGCACGGACATGCCGCAACCGCGGTAGTCCATCATCTCGTCGGCGATCTCGGCGAGCACGCTTGTGGGCAGTGCGGCCGGGCCAGCTGAGAAGTTGTGCACACGTGCCATCTTCTAGTTCCCCCTCGTAGTCGTTTGAACGTTCGGGATACTTTAGCACAGTGGAGCGCCCGGCGCGACCGCATCACGGTAAAACTCGACTGCGCCGCTATGATTTACAGGATGGTTACATGGGGGAGGGATCATCTCGAGGCTCGCATCCGATCCGCCTCGGCCTTCGCCTGTTTCCAGGGGCGAATGCGACCGTTGGTGAGGTCGTCGTAGCCACGAGCGATGGCACGTTGAATGTGATCTTCGCGTTCCTGAATGGTAGTTAGTGCGCGCGTCTGATCAGAAATAGGCTTTACGACAGGCATACGAAACTCCTTACATAGAAGCATATGTATAACTCTATGTTGAATATAGCGGAGGGTGATGTTGGGCGTGTACGTGCCTGCATTCGTAGGCGCGGTTGTCTGGCAAGTGTGATTTGGGGCGGCCTCGTTAAAGTTTCTAAGCTGCGAAAATGACCGTTAACCGTATTAAATTTTGTTGCTCAACATTTGACACTCTGGGCGTGGTAACTTTTTTACCAACAGGTATGATTATTGTCATGTGCGCCGCGCCTGCCTGCCGGGTTGCGGCGCACTTGTGACAGCCTTTGACACCCTTGGAGCGTGTACTGTGGATGTAACCACAAAAAGCGTTCGGGGGGGGGGTGCTCACCCGCGAGCAATTCCTCCCGCATGAGATGCGCATCGTCGCTGCCCTTCGTATGCAGGCCGCAAGCGACGAGCAGGTCATTGTACGCGTAAAGAGCGAGAACCTCTTTCAATATCCCACGGAGCGCATGGTCGCCAACCGCGCAACCGTGTGCCTTCGCCGCCTCGACGCCATGGTGCCCACGGACGCCGTATGCGCCGCGCGCGGCATCGACCCCAATACCGCCGTCGAGGCTGCATCATCCCTAACCAGCCTCATGGCATCCGGCGCCCCACGCAGGCGGACCAGGCCATCTTCTACAGCATGATCTGCCGCTACGACATCGTGCGCGAGCTCGTGCTCGTTGAGGTGGGGGAGCGCCTTCAAAACTTTGATTATGCCTTTACGGCGGTTGACCTCAACGCCTTTATGACACGCTTTACCACGGAGTATCCGGACGCGGCCCGCTGGACTGAGGCCACGGTCAAGCGCATTAAGGGCTCGCTCCGCCAGACGCTCCGCCATGCCGGCCTTATCGGCGAGGGCCAGGGCCCGGAGTCCGAGCGCCTGTCACCACTCTTCCTCGATTCCGATGTCGAGCGAGCCTTGGTTCAGCTGGGCGAGCAGTCGCTTATCGCGGCTCTTACCGGCAGGGCGGTGATGTAGCGTGGCTCCCATCAAAAGCGCCGTCGACCCTGTTATCACCCCGGCGACCGATCTCGCCACCAATATCGGCATCCATCCCAAGAGCGTCGTGGCGGCGCATGTCCGCTCCGAGCACGCCTGTCAGGAATTTGAGCGCCGTGCGCAGCTTCTGCGCGAGTGCCTGTGCAGCGAGGACTTTTTGGCCAACAAGGGCATAGGCAATGAGATCGGCTTCCACACCTTTTGCTATGACCCCGCGCTGGAGTTTGAGGCGCGTGCATTATTTGACACCCTTTCACGCGATGCCGAGGCCGACAAACTTCCGTGCACGCTCAAGGTCGTGAACCTCTACGACGCCGTGCTGGCAATTCTCGAAAAGCGCCGTGTCCTCAAGGCTATCCCGCACCAAGAGGAGCGCCGCGGTACCCAGCGCGTGCTCGAGGACGTGGCCAAGTTCGCCTCGCCCGAGAAAGTCGCCGCGTACATCCTTGAGCAGACCAAGCCGTACGCGCCTGGAGACGTCGTTCTCCTCACCGGCGCGGGCGAGGTCTTCCCATTCTTTCGCATGCACACGCTTCTCCATTGCATGCTTGCGGATTTTGATGAGGTGCCTGTGGTCGCCGCCTATCCGGGCAGTTTCAACGGCTCTTCTTTCCAGCTCTTTAACCGTCTGCCGGCCGACAACTACTACCGCGCCATCGATATCTCGTAAGCACGGCTCCCCGCAGGCAAGTCCCTGCCGCCGGTAACAACCCTTTGCCATAACGTTCCCAAACCCAAAGGAGCACCCATGGACAACACGATCATTCGCGACCTCTTTGCAAAAGACATCAACCGCTCCATCAACGGCGTGGTCAAGGTCCAGGATTCAAAAGATGGGTCCATCCGCCAGGAGCTTGACGAGTACGTGGTGACGCGCGAGTTGCAGAGGCACTTTGCCACGTTCTTCAAGGCCTACGGCGATGCCATCGATGCACGCACCGACAAGATCGGCGTGTGGATCAGTGGTTTCTTCGGTTCCGGTAAATCGCACTTCCTCAAGATGCTGAGCTACCTGCTCGAGAATCGCCAGATCGGCGGCAAGAGCGCCATCCGCTACTTTGACGGCAAAATCGTCGACCCCATGGTCGCGGCTGCCATGGAGCGCGCCTGCTCGGTGCCCACGCAGGCCATCCTCTTTAACATCGATAGCAAGGCGGGCCAGTGGAAGCAGGGCGATACGGCTCCCACGGCGCTGCTTCGCGGCTTTGAGCGCATGTTCTACGAGGCGCGCGGCTTCTACGGCGAGGACCTCAAGCTTGCAAAGCTCGAGGACTACATCGATTCCCTGGGCAAGACCCAGGAGTTCCGCGAGGCCTTTGAGCGCGTCAACGGCGAGTCCTGGCTCCAGGCCCGCGACACCTACAGCTACTTTGAGGACGACGTCGTCGAGGTGCTGCAGAGCGTGCTCGGCATGAGCGAAAAGGCCGCATGGAACTGGCTCGAGGGTTCTGAGGACGAGGTTTTGGCCCCCGATGTCTTTGCCAAAAAGGTCAAGGATTACGTGGACGCTCAGGCAGCGGCCCACGGTGGCAACTTCCGTTTGCTCTTTATGGTCGACGAGGTGGGTCAGTTTATTACAAACGACCAGGACCCAAGCCTTATGCTGAGCCTTCAGACCATCGTCGAGGAGCTGGGTGCCGCCTGCGGTGGCCGCGTGTGGGTGATGGTCACGAGCCAGGAGGCCATCGACAACCTGAGCCTGCCCGTGGGCAACGACTTTTCAAAGATCCAGGGCCGTTTCAATACCCGCCTTTCGCTCTCCAGCTCCAGCGTGGACGAGGTCATCCAACGCCGTGTGCCCGAGAAGACCGCGCCGGCGGCCGATACGCTTGCACAGGTCTACGAGCAAGACGCCGCCGTCCTCAAAAACAACTTTACCTTTGAGGGGGGCTCGCGCTCCGACCTTGCCGGCTTCGCCAACTCCAAGGATTTTGTGGCCAGCTACCCGTTTGTGGGCTACCAGTTTAAGCTTCTGCCCGACGTGATGACCGAGGTACGCAAGCATGGTGTTAAGGCCAAGCACATGTCCACGGGCGAGCGCTCCATGCTGAGCGCGTTTCAGGAGAGCGCTCAGGCCATCCAGCATGACCAGACTGGTGCACTCGTGCCGTTCTGGCGCTTCTTCGACACAATCTCCAAGGATTTGGAGCACGGCATCATTCAGGTCGTCGTCTGTGCGGAGCGCGCGGCTGAAAACGCAGAGGGTCTTGAGAGCTACGATGTCCGGGTGCTTAAGCTCCTGTACTTGATCCGCTACATCGGCTACGTCAAGGCCACGGTCGAGAACATCTCCATCCTTATGATCGATAGCCTGGACGTGGACAAGCGCGCCCTTAAGGACCGCGTCAAGGAGTCCCTCGCCCGCTTGGAGCGCGAGAACAAAGTGGCGCGACAGGGCGATACCTACAGCTTCCTCACCGACGAGGAGCAGGAAATTGCACAGGAGATTGCGCGGACCCCGATCGACAACGCGAAGGTGATCGAGTACATCAAAAAGCGCCTGTTCGACAGCATTTACAATGCGTACAAGTTCCATCGCGATCCTAATGACTTCCCCTTTGACCGCTACGTGGATGGCTCGATTCATGGATCCAGCAAGGGTGGTATGGAACTCTCCGTGGTGACCATGGCCGGCGACTTGGCACGTGCGGACGATGCCGAGCTAGCATTGAAATCCGTGGATAAGGCCATCGTGGCCTTGGGCGACGAGGTGGATTATTGGGCCCCACTCGTCAACGCCGCTAAGATTCGCATGTACGCCCAGACGCGCAATCTGCAGGAGCTACCGCCGAGTACCCGCCAGATTGTCGAGGCAAAAATGCGCGAGGCAGCCTATAACGAGAAAGAGGCCGATGCCCTTTTGAGCGAGGCCGTGCTCCATGCACGTTGCGCGGTCAACGGCCGCATGGTCGAAGTCCGTGCAACCAAGCCTGCCCAGGTCTTTGAGCAGGTGCTGGCACAGCTGTGCGATGTGGTCTTTGAAAAGGCCGACTACATCGGCGCGCCGGTCACGAGCGATTCCGATATCCGCTCCACGCTGGCGGGCAACGTTCAAGCGGGGCTCGCTGGCATGGACGCGGGTAATACGCGTGCGCTCAAGGAGGTCGAAGACTACCTCAAAGTGCAGCACCAGCGCCACCTGGATACCGCTATGGGCGATATCCAGCGCCAGTACCAGCAAAGGCCCTTTGGCTGGCGCGAGGTCGACATCGCAAATGTGGTGGCGCAGCTTGTGGTGGAGCAGCGCGCGCAGGTGCTGTTTGGCGGTCAGACGGTTCAAGCTAGCGACAGCCGCATGGTGGCACTCCTGCGCAAGGATGCCGATAAGGCCCAGGTGCGCTTGCGCATGCGCATGAGCGACCGGTTGCTGCGCGCCACGGGCGAGCTCATGCGTGACCTGTTTGATCTCAAGACCGTGCCCTCCAACGAGGATAAGCTCGTGGCCGAGCTCAAGGAGCGCCTTGGGGACTTGCGCGAGGCGTGTCTCGCCATGGCACGCGACTACTACACGGGCATCAAGCCAGCCTACCCGTATCCCGGTGAGGACGAGTGCGAGAAGATGCGCTCGGAGGTGGCCGACGTCCTTAAGGACCAGAACGAGGCCGAGGCGTTCTTGACCACGTTCACCAAGCGCGAGGACCGCCTGCTCGATGCCAAGGAGGACTTTGACAGGGTGACTGAGTTCTTCGATTCCAACCAGCGCGCAACGTTTGACCACGCCAGGGAGTTCTTGAGTCGCACGGAGGGCATCGAGTACGCCTCCGACGACATTCCCAGCGCGGTTGAGAACGTGGCGAAGGTGCGTGAGATCCTCAAAGACCCCAAGCCCTACGGCCGCATCAAAGACCTGCAGCCGCTGATGGCGCCCGTCGAGGAAGACGTTAAAAAAATCCTGGGCATGCGCCGCAACGAGTTCTTGCATCGCATCGAGAACGACCTGCAGGACCTGCAAAAGCAGGCCGAGAGCCAAGAGGGTTTTGTCAAGCAGGCCAAGGATGCCATAGCGGACGCCGGCACCAAGTATGAGTCGTTCAAGAACCGCACCCACGGCGTCCAGAGCCTCAACGAGCTTAACGCCCTCGCGGCAAACTGGGAAAGCTGGACCATCACGGCGGCCAACAAGATATACGACGCCGTGGACGCCGCACGCGAACGTATGGAAAACGAGCGCCGTTCCACCGAGGTCACCAGCACGGGCGAGGTGGTCAAAAAGATCACCAACAAGGGCACCTCTACGCCAAGTCACGGTTCCGTTCCCGTGCCCGTGCCCAAGCCTCAGCGCAAGGTCAAGACCGTGCGTCGCACCGACCTGGCCAAGCCGAGCCGCCTCACAACCGCAGAGGACGTGGAGCGCTACGTGGACGACCTGCGCGCCCGCCTTATGCAGGCGCTTGCATCAAACGACGAGATCCGCATTAACTAACCCACTCAGCCGCCGGCGCCCAAGCATACGCCGGTGGCTTATGGTGTTTTGAAAGGTACGGGAACCATGAACGATTCCGCTCTCAAGAACTTCTGCACGTGGGCCCGCGTGGAACTTATTAACGGCGTGGAGGCGCAGATGGTGCGCTACGGCATCACTGAGCCTACGCTCGCGCCCGCTGGGTCCGAGACCGTCAACGGCCAGCCTCTGAGCCCGCTCGAAGTTGAGCAGCGCGACGAGCTGCTGCGCCTGCAGGCCGCAGAGGGGCACGACGCCCTGCGCGACCGTGCGGCCTACACCTGGTTCAACCGTATCGTGGCCATTCGCTTTATGGATGCACGCGGATGGCTCCCCAGCCGTATGCGCATGCTGAGCCGGGCTGACGGCAGCCATGGCAGCGAGGCCGTGGAGAACGCCCTGGACGTGGAGATTTCCACGGCCGACCTCGAGCGCGTGGCGGAGCTCAAGATGGCGGGTTCCGACGAACCGCTGTGGCGCTATCTGTTTGTGGCTCAGTGCGAGGAACTTGCCGATTGCCTGTCAGGCGTCTTTGAACGCGTGGGCGGAGCCATGGAGCTGCTGTTGCCCCAGGGGCTCATGATGGCCGACGGCGTGGTGGGCAAACTCAACGCAGTTCTCACTGACGAGGACTGGCGCGAGGGCGTGACCGTTCTGGGCTGGATGTATCAGTACTACAACGCTGACGTTAAAGACGAGTTCTTCAAGTCCAAGCGCAAAGCAGCGGCGGCGGACATCGCGCCCGCTACGCAGCTCTTCACGCCCGAGTGGATCGTGCGCTACATGGTCGAGAACTCGCTCGGCCGTCTGTGGATGCTCAACAATCCTGGGAGCTCACTGCGCGAGCGCATGGAGTACTACATCGAGCCCGACGAGGAGCACGAGGACTTTATCCGCATCTCGAGCCCCGAGGAGATTACGCTCTGTGACCCGGCGTGCGGCTCGGGCCATATCCTGGTCTATGCTTTTGAGTTGCTTTTTGCCATGTATGAGGAACGCGGCTACCGCGAGCGCGATATCCCGGAGCTCATTCTGACCAATAACCTCGCCGGCATGGAGATTGATCCCCGCGCGGCGCAGATCGCCGAGCTAGCGCTTGCCATGTGCGCCCGCGAGCACGACCGCCGCTTCTTTAGGTGCGGCGTCCGTGCCGACGTTACCGTGCTTACGAGCATCCCGCTGGGGGAGGACGAGCTGCCGGGCAACAAGAAGCTCGCCGAGGAGCTGAGCCATTTGGGTGAAATCGGCTCGCTGCTTAATCCTTCAGAGGGCGAGATCGACGAGCTCAAGGCTGCCGCTGCGAGCTGTTCCGACGACCTTTTTGCCGCTGCGACCAAAACTAAGCTCGAAAACGCTGCCGCCATCTGCGAGAAGCTGTCCCGTCGTTTTACCTGCACCGTGGCTAATCCTCCGTATATGGGCAGCAGCAGCTTTAACCCCTTCATGAGCAAATGGGTCAAGAAGAACTACTCCGACGTGAAGAGCGACCTGTTCTCTTCGTTCATCGTGCGCATTATGGACTTTGCCAACGAGCACGGCGAAGTTGGAATGATGACTCCGTTCGTTTGGATGTTCATCGGTAGCTACGAGAAGCTTCGAAATAGGCTTATCGATGACAAGACCCTAACCACGCTCATTCAGCTCGAGTATTCTGGCTTTGCAGGGGCAACCGTGCCTATCTGCACATTTACCTATCACAATTCGCATATCGATGGCTATAAGGGCGGATACGTTCGTCTTGCCGATTTTACTGGTCCCACGGTTCAGGCTCCCAAGGCGCTGGAGGCCATCCAAAACCCCGACTGCGGCTGGTTCTACCGCCGCGACGCCGAAACCTTCAAGAAGATCCCCGGCACTCCCATAGCCTACTGGCTTGGACAAGGGGCGCGTCTTTCGTTCAAGGAAGGAACGCCATTGTCTGTGATCAGCTCACTAGCGCAGGGGCTAAAGTGCGGCGATACCGATCTTTTCGTTCGATGCTGGTTCGAGTGTTCGAATCGGGACGTCCTAGGCGTTACGGGAGATCCATCTCGAGCGAAGTGGCACTTTATGCTTGATGGGGGCGACTACAGAAAGTGGTCAGGAAATCAGATAGATGTTGTTAATTGGCTGGATGATGGGCATGAGATTAAGACTAATAGGGACAAAAATGGAAAAGCAAAAGCCCGTGTCCAAAATGAACGTTTTTACCATAAAAACGGCGTGTTAACCTGGTCAGCGCTTACAAGTGGTCCGATTAGTGTTCGAAATTGTTCGGACAATTCTATTTGTGGCGGAGCGGGCTATTACATTGTTCCGGTTAAGCAGGAAGACAGGCTATTCATTCTTGGCCTGCTTAATAGCTCTACAGCGCAATATATTAAGCTGGCGTTGAGCCAGACTTTTAATAATGAAGTTGGAGACCTTAAACGCATCCCTGTCCACGGGATAGATTCTTCTAATGAGGAAGTTTTGAAATTGGTTCAGGAATCACTCCATGCATCCGAACTTGACTGGGACTCGTTTGAAACCTCCTGGGATTTCAAACGCAACCCCTTGGTTTAGGTGAGATTCATGTTCGAAACAGTATCAGCAAATAAGGTTGTGTTTGTTGAATCTAATCCTGCATGGGTTAAATGCGGTCTATCTCAGAAGTCACTGGGCCCTGTGCTTGCCCCGCTTCTTAGGTTCTTCGTTGTCGAAACCCCAGCTCCGGGGCTGTCTAGCAGAAGCATCCCGGTATCTGAATACGGGTGGGATACTCCCTGGAGAAAACCCCAATATTTGAATAAAAAACTTAAGGCAGCAAGCTCAAACAAATCTTTATATTGGTCCGCTGCAACCATTGGCGATATGGAACAGGCTTTGCGGAGCGCTGATTTGTTTGATTGCGGTGACATTGTGTCAAAGCCCTTTGAGTCTGCGGTCTTTTATGACGCTAAAAGTAATCAAACGCTCAGCTTGTTTTATCACTTAAGAAATGGATTTGCTCACGGTAGATTCTGCGCGTTTAAGGCAAAAGGCGATATATGGTTCGCAATCGAAGATGTTGCAGGTAAACGAGGGAACGATCCGGCGACTGATGTTAGAAGACTTACGGCAAGAATTCTGATTAAGAATTCGACATTATGTAAATGGATGAAGTTGATAAAGGCTGGGCCTAGTATCTGCTGATGGGCTTCAGCCCGCGTTGGGTGATGGACTGGCTATGAGTAACGAGTTGAGAAATGACATTGAGCGTGTCTTCTGCGCGCCTGACGCAGCTTGCAATATTTAACTTGCGATTTCGTTGAAACCCTGGCGCGTTTCCTACAAATGCTCGATGCAGCGAGCGAATTTTCCAGAGTCGATGGGTAATGCCGAGATGACCTTACATCCCTTCGCTTCTAGCTTATTTCCCTCCTTGACGAATCATCAACAATGAAAGGACGGCCCACCATGGCCACTTTACTTCAAGATAAATACGAGGCCCGCAAGGCCGAGGTTAATGCTCGCTTTGAGCGGCTTCGCGCTAATGAGGAAGAGCTCAACCGAATCTTTGCCAAGATCTACAACATGGAGGGCGAGGTGCCCATCGAGGTTGAGGATAAGTACGTCTCGGTGGCGCGCATCTTCGATACCGCCGATGAGATTCCCGAGAGCTATAAGGGCAACAAGTACGTGCGCACCAAGCGCGACGAGATCACCTCGCTCATAAGCTATGCCGTGGGCTGCATGTTTGGCCGCTATTCGCTGGATGTGGACGGGCTGGTCCTGGCCGATCAGGGCGCCACGGTCGACGACTATCTGGCTAAGATGCCCGATCCCGCGCACGTGACCTTTATGCCCGATAGCGACAACGCGCTGCCCATTACCGATGACGAGTACTTTGACGATGACATCGTGCGCTACTTTATCGACTTTGTGCGCACCGTGTACGGCGAGGAGACGCTTGAGCAGAACCTGGCCTTTATTGCCGAGGCACTCGGCGGCAAGGGTACCTCGCGCGAGGTGATTCGTGCCTATTTCCTAAAGGATTTCTTTAAGGACCACTGTCAGACCTATAAGAAGCGCCCCATCTACTGGCTGTTCGACAGTGGCAAGAAGAATGGCTTCAAGTGCCTTGTTTACATGCATCGCTATCAGCCCGACCTGTTGGCTCGCATCCGCACCGACTATGTGCATGAGCAGCAGGAGCGCTACCGTGCCCAGATCGGCTATGCCAACGATGCCCTTGCCAGTGCCGAGCGCGGCGAGCGCGTGCGTTTGGATAAGCGCGTCAAAAAGCTCAACGACCAGCTCAAAGAGACCATTGTCTATGAAGAGAAACTGCACCACTTGGCAGACCAGATGATCAAGATCGACCTGGATGACGGCGTCAAGGTCAACTACGCCAAGTTTCAGGATGTGCTGGCAAAGATTAAGTAACTGCAAATACGGTAAGGATATTCATGCCCAAGATCGATGTAGAAGAACAGCTCAAGCTGCGTTTTTTGCAGCCGTTGCCCGCATGTATGCTGCGCCGTGTGGTGATTTGGCACGATGCGGACGGCGAGTTTGCTCCTGAGTTTGAGCGATTGGCTGCCGAGGGTTTCGACGGCGCGGGGGCCGATGACGGCGTTATGCCCGCTCACGGTGACTTTGAGCGCCCAGTGCGCTTTGTTGAGGCCTGCGAGGGCCACATGTTTGCCGTTAAGAAGCTCATCAACCGCGATGACCTTGCGAGCGATATCTTGCTGTATCGCCGTTGCCCGCGCGGCAGGCTTGAGGGTGATTGGCTTGCCGATGTTGAGCTGTATGCAGATCAGTTCCAGGCTGACTATCTTTCGCTTTTGGCCGATCAGCTGGGCATCGAGAATATCGACGCCGTGCGCGAGAGCCTGCGCGAGCACAAGACGTTCTTTGATGCCAAGACCCGTTGCGCTAAGTTTGCCGCGTGTGTTCCGCATGCCTCGGGTGCATCCGATATCGAACTCGGCACCCTTACGGTGATTTTTGGCGGTAAAGAGCTTGGCGACGCGCGCCCCGCGTTTGTGCTGCGCGGCTGTATGACCACGCTGCTGCACGAGGGCCCCGAAGCGCTGGCCGAGTTGGTGGACAAGTACTGCGTGCGCGATGTCCTCTCTGCCTTCATTGTACGTTGCTATGGGTTTGAGGGGCCGCTGTATGAGCGTGATTCGCTGCTTGCGCTGGCATCCCATATGCTCATCACGGCGTCATCCACCGCGCTTCCCGAGGGAGCGCTCAAGGGACTCGAAAGCTATGTGGCTCCCGCCTACGGACCCTATTGCCTTGAGGCAGTGCGTACGTGGGACCAGACTGCTGATGCTCAGGCGTCGATCGAGGATTTATTTGAGATCTGCCGTTTGGTGGAGGATGCTCGCGGGCTCTTTGCGCGGTTTGAGGCTCTGCCGATCGATGTGCTAGCCTCGCTTGATGTGTTCCCGTGCGTCAATGAGGCCGTGCTCTCGCAGCTGTTCAGCTCGTTTGCTCAGGGTGCGGACCGTGTTGAGGACGCGCGCACTTTTGCGTCGCGTCGCTGCGACCTGAGCTGGTACCGCCGTGTCAAGAGCTACTTTGACCTGCTTGTCGCTGTGGCCGATATGTGTGCGTTTAGGCAGGCGCATGCGGGCGGGTTCCATCTGGCGCAGCCCCAGCAGGTGTGGGATGCCTACACGTCCGATTGGTATGCCATGGACGCTGCCTATCGCCATGTGTGCACCGCGTATCTGCGGGCGCGTTCCGTCGAGTGCGATGTGCTCGAGGAGCCTGCCCGAGCTGTGGTGGACTGGGCGGAGAATCTTTACAGTAACTGGTTCTTGGCCGATGCCAATGCCTGCTGGACATCGGCTGCGCAAGGGGAGTGGGCCGATTGCGGCTACATCGAGGGTCCCGAACGGCAGGATGAGTTCTACTGGCACGTGCTGCCCACCTTTGTGGGCTCTGCCAAAACGACGATCGTCATCGTGAGCGATGCGCTGCGCTATGAGGTTGGCCGCGATGTTGCGACGCTGCTCGAGCGCGAGCGCGGCGGCAACGTCAAGGTCTCTAGCATGCAGGCGGTCTTTCCCTCCATTACCGAGGTGGGTATGCCCGCGCTGATGCCGCACCAAGCGCTTAAACTTGCAGCGGATGGCTCGTTTGTGCTGGCTGACGGCATGCCCACTGCGACGACTCCGCAGCGCGAGGCCGTGCTTACCCACGTTGAGCCCACGGCCCGCGCTTTGCGCTCGAGCACATACCTCAACATGGCAGGAACCGAGCGCAAGGCGCTGCTCAAAGACTCCAAGCTCGTTTATCTCTACCACAACAAGATCGATGCCACGGGCGAGAAGGCCGCTACGCAGGATGACGTTTTCGATGCCTGCGCGGATACCGTGGAGGAACTTGCCGCGTTGGCGCGGCGCGTGTGCACCGACGCCCCGGGCGCGCGTGTTGTTATAACGGCGGATCACGGCTTTATCTACACACGTCGGGAGCTCAACGAGTGCCAGATGCTCGGCAAGCCAGACCTTCCCTTCCTTGACGCTCCCGTCATGCACGGCAAGCGTCATCTTGTGGTGCCCAACGAGGCCGTGGCTAGGCTTTCGGACGAGGCACGCGGGGTGTTTGTTAATGTTGACATGGGACGTTTGGGTGCCGGCTTTGAGGGGTTTGCCCCGCGCGAGAACGTGCACTTTAAGCGTCCCGGCGGCACTAACAACTACGTACACGGCGGCATGAGCCTGCAGGAGCTTTGCGTGCCCGTTATCGGATTTTGGCGTGCGCGCTCGGGTTCCAAGGACTTTGTCGATACGCGCGCGGCGACGCTGCGCGTACTGAGTGAGGGGCGTCGAGTGACCAACTCGCTCTTCTCGGTCAACTTGATCCAGGAAGAACCCGCCCAAGGCAAGGTCTTGCCGTGCGAGTACGAGCTGGTGTTTACCGATGCAAGCGGCAACGAGGTGAGCGATACGGTTAAGGCGCATGCCAACAAGACTTCTGTTAACTCGCAGGAGCGCGTTGTGCATGCCAAGTTTGCGTTGCGTGCGGCGGATGGATTCTCGGCCAAGGGTCCGTACTATCTGGTCTGCCGTGAGCGCGAGACGGGCAAGATCGTTTGGCGCGAGACGTACACCATCGCTGTTTCGTTTGCCCCTGTTGCTGACTTTGGTTTTTAGGAGTGTGCCCTATGTTTGATAGTCACGACGACGATCTGTGGGAAGTTCCCTCGATTGATGTGAATGTGCCGGTGGAGGCTGTGCCCGCGGTGGAGGCTGTGCCTGTCCCAGAGGCCGTGGCTGCTGCGCCCGTCGAGGCTGTGGCGCCTGCCGAGGACGAGCCCTCGACCGATGACTATGTCCAGGCCGTGGCCGAGGCTCCCGAGGACAACGGTTACGACATGGATGGACTGGACGGCAAGCTGCTCGAGCACTTTGGTGGCAAAATCGTGCGCAAGGACCTCACGGCCCTTATGAAGCGTGGTGCCAACGTGCCCACCTTTGTGCTGGAGTACCTGCTGGGCATGTGCTGCTCAACCGATGACGAGGACGCCGTGGCGGAGGGCCTGGAGCGCATCCGCAAGATCCTCACCGATAACTACGTGCGTCCCGACGAGTCCGAGCGCATCAAGTCCAAGATTCGCGAGCTGGGTCGCTTTACCATTATCGATAAGGTGACGGCCAAGCTCGACGAATACAAAGACATCTACGTGGCGTCGTTTGCCAATCTGACTATTGAGCCGTTTGTGATGCCGGCCGAGTACGTGCGTGACTATTCCAAGATTCTCCAGGGTGGTATTTGGTGCATTATGAGCATCGAGTACCGTCATCCCATGGAAGAGGAAGACGAGTTTGGCATGGAGGTCTTTGGCGACGATGCGCCGCGCCGCTCCAAGGCCAAGCGCAAAAAGCGCGGGCCCGAGGACTCTCCGTTTAGCGTGGCGTCGCTCACGCCTATCCAGATGCCCAACCTGGACCTGGACGCCATGATCGAGGAGCGTCAGTATTTCTCGCGCGACGAGTGGTTCAATATGCTGCTGCGCTCTGCCGGCTATGAGCCCAGCGAGCTTTCGGAGAAGGAGCGCCTGCACTTTATCGAGCGCATGGTGCCGCTGATCGAGCGCAACTACAATCTGTGCGAGCTTGGTCCCCGTGGCACCGGCAAGAGCCATATCTACAAAGAGGTTTCGCCCTACGCCATTTTGCTTTCGGGCGGGCAGACCACCACGGCCAACCTGTTCGGCCGTATGAACTCCATGCGCGCCGATCGCGTGGGCTTGGTGGGTCACTGGGACTGCGTGACGTTCGACGAGGTCGCCGGCATGCGCTTTAAGGACACCAACGCCGTACAGATCATGAAGGACTATATGGCGAGTGGCAGCTACGCGCGCGGCCGCGACCAGATTAACGCCGATGCCTCCATGGTCTTTGAGGGCAACATCAACGACACCGTGCAAAACGTCCTTAAGACCACGCACCTGTTTGATCCGTTCCCGCCGGAGTTTAACAACGATTCGGCCTTTTTCGACCGTATCCACTATTACCTGCCGGGCTGGGAGATTCCCAAGATGCGCTCGAGCCTGCTGACTGGGCATTACGGCTTAATCACCGACTGCCTGTCGGAGTTTTGCAAGGAGATGCGCCGCAAGGACTTCACGCATCATATCGACCGCTACTTTCGCTTTAACAGCGACTTTAACAAGCGTGACGAGATTGCCGTGCGCAAGTCCTTTAGCGGCCTGGCCAAGCTGCTGTTCCCTGACGAGGCTATGGACAAGGACGACGTTCGTTGGCTGCTGGACTACGCCATCGAGGGCCGTCGCCGCGTAAAGGAGCAGCTCAAGATTATGGCGGGCGTCGAGTTTATCGACGTCAACCTGGGCTATATGGATGCTGACAATCCGCAGGACGTGCACGTGGTGCGCGTGCCCGAGCAGTCCGAGGATACGTTGATTCCCGATGGCCCGCTGCTGTCCGGTCACGTGTTTGGCGTGGGTAGGTCGCAGGGCGGCGAGGTTGCCGTGTACAAGCTGGAGAACAAGGCTGTCGCCGGCGAGTGCAAGTTTAAGCACGAGGGCGTTGCCTTTAACAAGCCGGTGCGCGATACACTGGAGGCCGCGTTCGACAACTTTGTGAACCTGGCGAACCGTGTGGCGCCGGGCATGCACATTGGCTCAAAGGACTACCTGCTGTTCTATAACGACCTGCAGAGCAAGGGCCTGTCCGAAGAAGTCTCGCTTGCCGAGTTTGTGGGCCTGTGCTCCGCGGCGTGCAACCGCCCGGTGATGTCTGCGCTGGCGGTTCCGGGAATCTTGCGCATGTCGGGCTCTATGGATGAGATCCGCGGGCTCGAGGACATTATGCGCGTGGCCAAAAACGCCGGCGCCAAGCGCGTGATATTGCCGCTGAGCGCCATCGCGGGCCTGCAGAGCGTTTCCTCCGAGATTATCTCGGGACTGAGCCCGGTGTTCTACATGGATGGCGACCCGGTCGATGCCGCGAAGAAGGCGTTGGATCTATAGGGATGCGAGCGTGCGGGCTTGCGTGCGTGGCGTTTGGCGCGCGTGAGTCCGCGGGTGCCCGCGAGTGCCCGCGTGAGCCCGCGGGCGTGTTGGCGCGTCGCGCGTGAGGAGGCCTTGCCATGGCGGAAGAGCATTCTGTTGGCGAGTTGCTCGATGAGCTGTTTGGCTTTGAGTCGGTAGCCAAGCGTCAGACGGCGCTTGAGCAGTACGATCGCGGGGAGTTGTTGCGCAAGGCGCGCCCCCGCGAGCTGCTGGCCGTGATCGGGGGCGTCGAGGCTGCCGAGCGTGCTGCGCGTGAGTCTGCCGTGCGGGCCGTTGACGGGTATGTACGCCGCGTTGAATTTGATTCTCTTGCGCGCGCTCGCAAGCAGGTAGGCGTTGTGGGCCCGTTGCAGATGGAGCGGCGCTACGCTGCCTTTTTGCGTATGGAGGACAAGGCCGAACTGTTGGCCCGCTTGGAGCAGACGCTTGCGTTTATCGAGGTAAAGCTGCGTGCCAATACGGCGGACAGGGTTCGTGCGGCATACGATGCTGCGGGGGCT
Organism: uncultured bacterium; assembly: GCA_905215365.1. Lineage (GTDB taxonomy): Bacteria > Actinomycetota > Coriobacteriia > Coriobacteriales > Coriobacteriaceae > Collinsella. The sequence goes on from CAJMPX010000002.1 coordinate 103,557, forward strand.
TTGGTGTTGCAGGGCGCGGCGCGTCTGAGTGACGCGCGCGTTGTGGATGCCGCACCCTTGGATGCCGATCTGCTATGCACGCAGCTGGAGCAGCTGCGTTGCGCCGCCGATACAACGGACCTTGCCGGCATGATCACGGCGACGTTTGAGTCCGAGCTGAGTGCGACCGGGCCGCAGGGTGCTGACGCGTTTGCGAGCGATGTGGCTGGCGATGTGGCGCTGGAGCGCGAGCTTACTAATGTGCGCGGTGCTGCGCAGCGAGCGCGCTTGGCAGCCCAAGCGTATCGGGCCGAACGCGCTGCCCGCGTTGCAGGGAGCACGGTGGAGCCGGTATCGTTGCCGGGGCTTGTTTGCATTACGTGCGAGACGGGGTGCGATGCCGGGGAGCTTGCCGAGTTGCTCGCTCAGGTTAAGAAGTCGTTTGAGGCCTATAGGCGCGTTGTTACCGACGGCGGGTTGTTCTGTGCCTTTGGTGCCGGTTCGCCGCATGGGATTTGCCGCGGCAGTAGCTATTTCGACTACGATGATCGGTTTGACGAAGACGTGTTGGTGGGCGAGTATGACGGTGCTACCAGGCACAATGTTCGGCGCGAAGTTGCGATTCCCGAGCTTGTGGACGAGGCCTCGGTCGACGGCGGCGACTCGCTCGAGGTTGCCGTGGCGCGCATGCGTGAGTTTAACGGACGGCGCTACGATGGTGTGCTGGACGAAGATCCTGCGCGCCATGTGAATGCGTTTTGGTATGGACTCAAAAAGCTCAGCCAGTACTGCGAGGCCGCCGTGCGTGTGGACGAGCGTGCCTGGGATTGCTTTATCGATAAGGTGCAGTTTGCCTACGACGAGCCCGTGGGGCGTTTGGCCACGCAGATGGATGACAAGCAGGTTGCGGCTTTTGTTGCTGCTGTGGACGCGCTCGGTGCTAGTGAGTAGGGGCCTGATCCGGTAGGGAGTTTCACCATGAAGATCGATGTTGATGTTGACCAGCTGCGCGAGAGTTTGCTCGACCGCGCGGGGAGTGCAGCCGGTGTGGGCTTTCCCGCTGCCATGCTCGACGTGGTGGATATCGAGGACGAGTCGCCCCAAGAGTTGCTAGCCCGAGCCGAGCGAGAAGGCCTCGATCTCCGCGACTTTGCTGCCGACGACGACGCTGAATGATGGCCACCTTTGCTATTGACGAACATATGTTTGTATTTTATACTCATGCTTGAATATACGCCCAGCTTCATGGTATAAATTAGGTGGTCATCTCTTAAGAGAGGGCTTCCAAGTGCCGGGGACGTTTTCCCCGGCTTTTTTATTAAGGATTGCCCATGCGAGATCTGAGTATCTTTATTGATGAATCTGGAAGCGATGATCTTCGTGAAAAATACTATCTTGTTGCCTTTGTTTTTCATGAACAAAATATTCCCATCGCTGAGGGAATAGAGAAATATGAAAGGGCGGTAGCCGATAGCGGATTGCCGCTCCTTCCGTTCCATGCTTCTCCTCTCATGAATGGAAAAGATCAGTTCAAGGACTTGGACATCAGTGAGAGAAAAAGGCTGTTTTCACTATTTCGAGTTATGTTTCGACATTTGCCCATCTCGTACAAGGTGTTTGTATTCAAGACGCATCGGTATCGAACTCTCAAACAGATCGCTGATGCGATGCGGCGTGAAATCATCGATTTCATATTCGATAATTTGAGTTGGTTTCAGCAGTTTGATGCTGTGAAGATTTACTACGACGGAGGACAGGGTTCGGTTTCGAGTGCGCTTCACAAGGCAATCGATTACGCTTTGGCTAAAAATGCAGTTATCTATAAGCCGACAACTTCATCGGATTACTATTTGGCTCAGGCTGCGGACTATATCTGTACCATTGAGTTCACGAGTCTGAAATATCAGGCGAATAAGCAGACTAATACTGACCAGAAGTTTTTTGGTGGTAGTACTGCGTTTAAAAAAGGCTTACTAAAAGAAATGAGAAAGAAGGCTGTCGTCTAATGGGCAGGCCTCGTATTGCATAAAAAATGCCGGAGGTAAGACCCCGGCTCTTGGAGGCCCCTCTATTCGAGGGTACCGACATCTTTATAACAGAAACCGCATGTCGGGTCTACACGAGACATTTCGCTCGATTTCCTGTTGACCTAAAAACAAAAATGCCGGGGGAATCCCCCGGCCCTTGACTGCCCTCCATAAAGGAGCGCAATCCATTTATACCATGGTTGCGATGCGAGCGGTGGCTCATTCGGTCTTCTTTTTCCTCAGCTTCTTGCTGAAGTTCTATTTAATGTGACAAAGGGACTGCCCTTTGTCATATGGGGTGACGGGGTGTTTGTGCCCACGGCTGTGCGAAAATGCATGATAAACTGTCGCAACGGAGTCCAACGACGTCGCGGCGGTTCTATTATGGCCACCCGCCGGCTAAGTGAGTAGGCTTTTTTGGAAATGCTGAGCACCCGAAGTCTTTTCTTCAACAAACCTGCAGGTCACAGACTTGTGCTTTGGTGACGTGGTCGGCGATTCGACAAAAGCCTACTCACTTAGTCTTGAGAGACACTAACTGTCCTCAACGAGACCCCTGTCGGGGCGATTGATGCTCAAATGTAGCCAATACGGGACGGCTGTCCCTGGCCGCTACGACGCCAGCGTGGCGATGACGGCTTCGTCGCCAGCGTATATAAGGGTGTTGCCGTCGGGGATGATCGTTTGGCCGTCGCGCTTGAGCATCACGACGATAAAGGGGTGCTTGCCTTGCGGCACGTCGCGCAGACGCTGTCCAGCCAAGCGACCGTGGGGAGTCACGGTAACCTCGCGCAGCGTAACCTCGGCACGCTCCTCAAACGTTGGAGCGGCCATAACCAGAAGGTCGCCTTCTTCGATCATGGTATCCCCGTTGGGCAGCACCGGGTGCGCGCCGTCGCGCAGTACCAGGACCACGAGCATGTCCGTGACGCTGCCAATGTCCGCGAGTGAGCGCCCGGCAAACGGATGACCCGCGCCCACCTTGAGCTTGACGAACGACATGCCGTCTTCGTCGCGGTAGTCGTTAAACGTGCGGCGCACGTCGCCTTCTGCGTCGATCATGTCGAGCTTTTTCGCCACCGCCGGCAGCAGCGAGCCCTGCACCACAATGCTCGACACGGCAATTACAAAGACCAGGTCAAATAGGTCATGTCCACCGGGAACACCGGCCACTACGGCAAAGAGGCTAAATACGACCGAAGCCGCGCCGCGCAGACCCGCCCAGCTTACGAGTGCGACCTGGCGAGGGTTGGTCCTAAACGGCGCCAACAGCAGGCCGACGGCGATGGGGCGGCTCGCAAAGAGCATAAACGCCATGAGTGCCAAGCCCGGTGGCAGCATTTGCGGCAGGCGGGCGGGTGTGACGAGCAGGCCGAGCAAAAAGAAGATGGTCATCTCGGCCATTTCGGTGAGGGTATCGAAGAAGTGCGCCATCTCGACCTTGCCGGTGATGTCGCTGGCACCCAGCACGATGCCGGCCAGGTATACGGCCAAAAAGCCGTTGCCACCCAGATAGCCCGGCAGCGCGTAGGCAACGATCGCCACGGCGAACAAAAAGATGGTCTGCGCGCCCTCGGCCGTTGCGCGTGCGCGCTCTATCAGGCGGCTGGATGCCCAGCCGATGGCAAGACCCAACCCCACGCCCAGGATGATCTGCTTGGCCAGCAGCATGGGGATGTCGATGTTGCCGCCGGCCGCGAGGGTCGCGAGCACCGCGGTGAGCATGTAGGCGACGGGGTCGTTTGAGCCCGATTCGACCTCGAGCAGCGAGTCGGTGCCGCCGCGCAGCGACAGGTTGTGCTCGCGCAGCACGCTAAAGACGCTCGCCGCATCGGTCGATGCTACGACTGAGCCCAGCAGCAGGCCGCCGATCCAGTCGAAGCCCAGTACAAAGTGCGCAAACGCACCCGTAATGCCAGCAGTGATGACGACACCGAGCGTGCTCAGCAGCACCGCAGGCGCGGCGACAGGTTTGGCACGGTCGATGTTGGTGTTAAAGCCGCCGTAGAACATGATGAACAGCAGCGCCGTGCTGCAGACGGTTTCGGTGAGCGCATAGTCGCTAAAATCGATGTGCGCCGGGCCGTTGACACCCAGCAGCATGCCGAGCGCGATAAAGATGAGCAGGGTGGGGAAGGGGAGCTTTTTGCCGACGGGTTTGATGGTCAGACACAGAATAATGACGAGGCCGATAAAGAGAAGTATCTGGTTCATGGATGGTGTCCGCTCCTGGGTGGTTGGCGTGGCACGGTCAGTTGTCTGCGGTTATTTGTACCCAAAGGTGGTGGGTTTATGGGCCTGGATTGCGGGCGTGCGCATTTTCGACACGAGGCTGCGATGCGAGCGTCGCTGGTCGGGGCGCTGGGCCAGACGGCGTGGCGTGAGCGGCGCGGGTTGGCAGGCGTGCGCTGGCGACCGTTGACGGTATGCAACCCTTTCCAGCTTTATTACAACGGAGTACAATGGGTAACGTTTAAGTTCAACTTGAAGTTTTAGTTGCGGCTCCGGGCTTCGGCCGCAATGTAAAGAGAGGCGTTCCATGGCGATCTATGTGACATCTGATGCTCACGGGCACGTGCGTGCGCTTGACGAGGCCCTGTCCAAGATTTCGCTGGCGTCCGACGATACGCTGTACGTGCTGGGTGACATGATCGATCGCGGGCCCGATCCGGTTGGCGTTATTAAGCTCGTGCGCTCGCTACCCAACGCTCGCGTGCTCAAGGGCAATCACGAGCAGATCATGCTCGATGCCATCATTGGCCAGGATCCGCTCGATGCCGAGACCTGGGATATCAACGGCGGTTGGACTACCCGTCAGCAGCTCAACGATATGGAATTTGAGGCGTACGAGGAGCTCGTGCGTTGGATGGCGACGCTGCCGCTCTACGCGGTAGCCGAGACTGACGAGCGCCCGTACCTGCTGGTACATGCCGGCATCCAGACCGAGGCGGCGCGGGCGTTTTTGCTTGAACATGGGGTTGATTGTGCCGATGGTGCCGGAGCGGTTAGCGCCGATCGCGAGCTACTACAGCAGATGCTTGCGGTGCAGTCGTCCGATGACTTGCTGTGGATTCGTCATGGCTACTGGGATGCGTCGACGGGGCTGCTTTCTGCCGAGGGCAAGGGTCCGGTCGTGGTGAGCGGCCACACGCCCACGGTGTCGCTTGGACGTTATTGCGAGGTCGGCGGCCTGGCGGGGCTCGATGAGGAGTCGGGCCGTGGGCAGATCGTGCGCCTGGGCGGCGAGGACACCGCCGGCGTGCCCGATCGCATCGACATCGACTGCGCCGCCGCCACTGGTTCCGAGTTCGGCCGCGTCGGCATCCTGCGCCTGGATGATGGTGCGGAGTTCTACGCAAATATCAAGCCTGGAGAATGATGGCGCAAGGGGTCGCTAATTTGGGACGGGCTTTTTTGACTACTTTTGCCCTTCTGCCAACCAAATGATTTTTCTGGGACGGGGATTAAATAATCATTTGGCTGCCCGCTGGCTAAGTGAGTAGACTTTTTTGGAAATGCCGAGCAGCCGGCAAATTTGCCTCAACAAAACCGCAGGTCACTGACTTGTGTTTTGCCGGTGTGGTCAGGGATTCGGCAAAAGTCTACTCACTTAGTTTTGCGTGTCGCAAATCGTCCGCAACGAGACCCCCCCCATTGCGCCAATTAGGCGCCGTACGGGTTGCGGTCGCGTTCTATGCGCTGGCGAATGTGGGCGTATTCGACAATCAACAGCACCAGGAGTAGGGCCATGATGGCTAGGTAGCTCACCACAGCGCCCATCAGACCCAGTAGCTTAATCAGGATCACCGGCAGCACCACGCTTACGGCGAAGCAGATCAGGTAGATCTTGGTGACGTCTCCAGCGTGGCGCAGCACCGTGATAATGGCGTAGATAAAATCGATGGCCGCGGTTACGCCGCCGGCGACGACCATCAGCAGCGCCAGCGTACGGTAGCGTTCAAAGCTGAGGCCGTACATAAAGCTCATGAGGGGAATACCGGGACCTGCCATAAATGCGGCGCACACGCCGGTGATGACCACGATCAGCGCCATAACGGCAACAATAATCAGGTCAAAGCGACGACGCTTGCGAGGATTAGCCCAAATGCTCGACAAGCGCAGGAGCTGCGGTTTATAGATAAATCCAATGCTCAACAAAATAGCCTGCGCTGGAAAGAACAGTGCATTAAAGTACAGCTGGTATTTGTAGGCCAGTGTGCCTTCCATCACGAACTTGGGCATGCTCTCGATGAGGTTGAACAGGAACAGCGCACCAAAGAGCGGGGCGCACTGGATAAACAGGTGACCAGCCTCGCGCAGACTCATACGGCGTGATTTTTCGGTTTCGAGCAGGGCGAGCGGGGCGGTGACCAGCACGAGCGAGGCAATCGCGGTAACACCCATGGCCATGGCGGCGATGGGCATGCTGCGCGTGAGGAACAGTGCCACGCTAAAGACCGCGATGACGCCGACGGATCGTAGCGTTTGGCTCATGCCGGCCAGGTAGAGTTTGTCGGCCTGCTGCAGGCGGCCCTCGTACACGTCGGCAATGCCGTCGATCACCTTATACAGGTAGACGCCCAGGCCGATTGTGGCCATCTGCGCATCGTAGCCGCGGGCGCTGCTGTATACCAGGCCGCATGCCAGCGCGAGCGCTCCGCAGATCCAGCGGTTGAGCTGGTAAGAGGCAAAGGACGTCTTTTCGTCGATGTCCGAGACCTGGAAATTGCGCACGCCGTAGTTGCACGCGATCATGATGAGCGTGCCGGTGACAAAGGCGATGGAGAATTTGCCAGCCTCCTCGGCGCCCACGAGCTGTGTGGACACGATGGTGAGCAACGGAAACACCATGCCCCACACGGCGGTGCCCAGGGTATTCCAAAGGTAGTCGCGACGGGTGGCGTGATCTTCGTACTCGGCTTCTTGCGTGGAGAAGCCGCCGCCGTAGACGGCTCCGAGCAGGCGGTTCCACCAGGCATTGACCCTGCGGTGGATGGGGCCGGGCTCGCGATCGCGCTCGCGGCGACGGCGTGTGGCCTGGCTGCTGTCGGGACCGCCGGCGTTACGCTGGCTTAGCTCTTGGATTCGTGCGAGCTCCTCGGCGGTGTGCGATGCGGGGAACAGGCCGTTCTCGATGCGTCCGCCCTGCCCGTGCGCCCCGTCCGATACGGTGGGGTCGGCGACGCCATTGCGGCGGGCGATGGCGCGGCGAATGCTATCGATGGGCGTGATGCTCAAAGCGGAGTCCTTTCTATTGCTGCGCTCTAGTATAGACGCGACGGTGTTCGTTCGTGTTTTTGAACAGGTTGTTCGATAATTTCGGTGGCGCCATTCAGTAGACGGCATTTGGGGACGTTCCTTATGTGCCGGCACTTTGGGAACGTCCCTAAGTGCCGGCATCCGGGGACGCTCCTTGGTTGTTGCCTGTTCAAGAGTGTCCCCAACGATTAGTCGTTTAAAAACGTCCCCAATGACTAGGCCGCTTGCCTGCGATTTTTGACCGTTGGGCGGGCTTGCCGCCCTTGCCGCAAAAACGTTTTTGCATATCGGGTACAACGGGCTTTACGTGAGTAAAGTGCGCGTCGTGTCCTCGTGTCGCGTTTTTAAAGGAGGCCCCATGCCTGGTGTTACCCCTGCAGATGTTTTGTCCAACTTTGGTATTACGCTGGTCGAAGATCCCGCCGAGAATCAGCCCCGTCTGCTGGTCGATCTACCCGCCGCGGAGCTCGTCGAGCACGCCATCCGTCGCAACGAAGGTCGTATGGCCTCCAACGGCGCGCTGGTGATCGAGACGGGGGAGCGCACTGGCCGCTCGCCTAATGACCGCTTTATCGTTGACACCCCCGATGTTCACGACAAGATTGCCTGGGGTGCCGTCAACCGCCCGCTGTCTGTCGAGAGCTACGAGGCCATCAAGGCCGGCATCGTCGACTATCTCAACGAGCGCGACGTGTTCGTCACTCGCGGTATGGCCGGTGCCGACCGCAACCATACGCGTCGTCTGCTTGTCGCCTGCGAGCGTGCCAGCCAGGCGCTCTTTATTAAGCAGATGCTCGCCCGCCCGCTTGCCCGTGAAATCGCACGCACCGGCGAGCCGGACTTCTGTGTGCTCGCCGCGCCGGGCTACCAGTGCGATCCCGCCATCAAGGGCCTCAACTCCAGCGCCGCCGTGGTCATTAACTTCCAGGAGCGCGTGATTCTGGTCGCCGGCACCGGCTACTCCGGCGAGATCAAAAAGTCCATTTTCAGCGTCATGAATTACCTGCTGCCCGTCGAGGACGACGTGCTGCCCATGCACTGCTCGGCCAGTATGGATCCCGTCACGCACGAGACCGCCGTGTTCTTTGGCCTGTCCGGCACCGGCAAGACCACGCTTTCGGCCAATCCCACGCGCCTGCTGATCGGCGACGACGAGCACGGCTGGTCTGACATGGGCATCTTTAACATCGAGGGTGGCTGCTACGCCAAATGCGAGGGCCTGGACGCCTTCCACGAGCCCGAGATCTTCAACGCTGTCCGCTTTGGCGCGATCTGCGAAAACGTGGTGCTCGACGAGAACCGCAAGCCCAACTACGACGACATCTCGATCACGCACAACACGCGCGTGGCATACCCTGTGGAGCACATTCCCAACGCGTGGACCAAGGGCATGGGCACCACTCCGAGCGTCGTGCTGTTTTTGACCTGCGACGCCTTTGGCGTGCTGCCGCCCATCTCGCGCCTGACGGCCGACGCCGCCATGTATCACTTTGTGACGGGCTTTACGGCCAAGATCCCCGGCACCGAGGTCGGCGTCACCGAGCCCACGCCCACGTTCTCTTCGCTGTTTGGCGAGCCGTTTATGCCGCTCGACCCCATGGTCTATGCCAAGATGCTCGGTGAGCGCATCGCCGACGGCCGCACGCGTGTGTACCTGGTCAACACCGGCTGGATTGGCGGCGGCTACGGCGTGGGCCATCGCATCGAGCTTGCCTACACGCGCGCCCTGGTGGCCCGCGCCCTCGACGGTACCATCGAGGACAGCGAATTCGTGCATGACGATATCTTTAACGTTGACATTCCCACCACGTGCCACGGCGTGCCCGACGGCATCCTGGTGCCGCGCCAGTACTGGCAGAGCACCGCGCGCTACGACGAGGCGGCGCACAACTTGGCCGTGATGTTCGAGGAGAACTTCGAGAAGAAGTACTCGCACCTGCCCGAGTCCGTGAAGGCCGCCGGTCCGCACGCTCAGGTGCACGCCGACGCCCGTCATCGCGGCCGCGGCCTGCTGGGACTCCGACACTAGCGTCGCCGCGAGTCCATATCCGCCACAAAGGGGACAGGCACCTTTGTGGCGGTTTTGCTTGGGCGAATGACTCGGGTTACAATACGCCTGACATATCGCCCCCTTCTCCGGATGGGGGCAGCGTAAGCGCTCTTGTGGCGGCACCGTAGGACTTTGAAGGTGGCCGTCGTAAGGGCGCTTTTTGTTTAGGCACCCGGGCTCGGGCGCATTCTATGAAGGGAGAGCACATGAAGAGTTTCGTTGCCGAGGATTCGTTTTGGGAGCTATTTCCGCAGGCGGCTGTCGGTGTTGTGGTCGTAAAGGGCATGAAGCCCGCGGCTCAGATTCCTCAAGAGGACGTTGATGCGATTGCCGCGTTGCTCGACCGCGCCAATATCGATGCGGAGCGTCACCTGACGAGTGGTACCATCAGCGAGAATGCGCCGGTTAAGGCATGGCGCGAGGCATATCGCCTATTCAAGACCAAGAAGGGCGCGCGTTGCTCAATTGAGAACCTGCTCAAGCGCGTGCTCAAAGGAAAGCCGGTGGGCCACATTACGCCCGCGGTGGACATCTACAACACGGTGTCGCTGTCCTACGCGCTGCCCGTAGGCGGCGAGGATTTGCACGCGATTGAGGGAGACCTTTGCCTGAAGGTGACCGACGGTGGCGATTCATTTCTGCCGCTTGGCGAGGAGACAGATGACCCGACGCTGCCCGGCGAGCTCGCCTACATCGATGATGCGGGCGCCGTATGCCGCTGCTGGAACTGGCGCGATGGCGTTCGAACGGCGTTGTCCGATGATTCGGCCGATGCTTTCCTGGCGATTGAGTGCGTGGAGCCCGAGCGGATGGGGGATTGCCAGGCCGCGATCGATCGCTTAGCCGAGCTGCTCGAGCGCTATCTGGGAGCGACGGTTGTCGTTAAGACGCTTGTGACCCGCGACAATCCCTGCGTGGAACTGTAACGACGCCTGCGGATCATGTTCGCCGGTCAAAACCACTACAAAGGTGCCTGTCCCCTTTGTGGTGGTTTTTATGTTGATGGGTTAACAAATGGGATATTTGGGTATGGGTGTTGCCTTGTGCGGCTAAGATGTTTACCCGTTAGCATCATGCAAGCGAAAGGCGGTCGTCTCCCATGCAGCAGAACGACGAGACACGTTTCGAGGACTTTGTCGGACTGATCAGCGGGCTCTACAAGGAGATCCAGCGCATTAAGACATCCGAGGGCGCAAGGCTGGGCCTCAAGGGCTCCGACGTTATGTGCCTGTACTATCTTGAGCGCAGCAAGGACGGCCTGACTGGCGCTGACCTGGCTCGCATGGCAGGCGTGACCCGTGCCGCCGTCTCGCGCACGCTCGCGCATCTGGAGGAGGGCGGCTACGTCGAGGTCGACGACTCGGGTGATGCGGCCGTTAAGTATCGTGCCCCGGTGCGCCTGACCGCTCTGGGCGGCGAGAGCATGAGCGAGGCGGACCGCATCATTCGCGAGGTGCTTGACACCACCGGTAAGGCTATGGGTGTGGAGCAGCGCGAGCAGATGTATGCATCGCTGCGCACGATCCTCAACACCCTGCGTGAGATCTAAGGCCGCCAAGGCATTTGCTTCCCATTAAAAACTGCATAGTCCCGTTTGAGCGCGTATGCCGTGCCGGGGCATTGCTGTCAAAATTCCCCGCGCGGGACCTGCGCAAGAAAGGATTCGTTATGTCCGTCCGCATTATTACCGATTCCGCAAGCGATATGTCGCCGGCGGAGCACCCCGCTCTGCGTGTTCTGCCGCTGTCCGTCACCTTTGGCACCGATGTGTATATGGATGGCGTCGACATCGATCACCAGCGCTTTTACGAGATGCTTGTGGAGCGCGATGAACTGCCCAAGACCGGTCAGGTCAACCCGTACGCCTTTTCGCAGGCGATTGCCGAAGCGCGTGAGGCCGGCGATGAGGCCGTGATTATTACCGTGGGTGCCAAGCTCTCGGGCACCAACCAGAGTGCTCGTACGGCACTTGCCGAGGCGCCGGGCGGCGACATGTTCGTCGTGGACAGCAATAACGTTACCCTGGGCGAGCGCGTGCTGGTCGAGTATGCGCTGCGCCTGGTGGACGAGGGCCAGGGCGCGGCTCAGGTTGCGGCGGCTGTCGAGGCCGTGCGCGACCGCGTGGTCGTCATCGGCCTGCTCGAGACGTTGGAGTACCTGGTGCGCGGCGGTCGCCTGTCTGCTGCGGCCGGTGCCGTGGGTACGCTGCTCAACGTAAAGCCCGTGGTGGCTGCCGAGGACGGTCTGATCGTGCAGCTGGGCAAGGCGCGCGGTTCCAAGAACGGACGTAACCTGCTCAACCAGAAGGTCGAAAAGGCGGGCGGCATCGACTTTTCCATGCCGCTGGCGCTCGGCTATACGGGCCTTTCGGATGCGGTGCTCAAGAAGTATATCGAGGACAGCGCGGCACTGTGGGCTGGCCACACCGAGGGCGAACTGCCTGTCCACACCATTGGCGCCACCATCGGCACCCACGTAGGTCCCGGCGCCGTAGCCGTAGCCTTCTTCCAGCCCGTCAACTAACCGACTTGCTATAAACCACCACAAAGGGGACAGGCACCTTTGTGGTGGTTTAGGCTATTCCGGGTGGAAGGGAGCGAGCAATGGCGTCTGAGGGCTTTTTTGAGCGGGTGTACGAGGTGGTCGAGCAGATTCCCGAGGGGATGGTCGCCACCTACGGTCAGGTGGCGCTGCTCGCCGGTCGTCCGCGGAGTGCGCGGTACGTGGGGTATGCCCTGCATAGCAATCCGCGCCCTGGTCAGATTCCCTGCCATCGTGTGGTGTTTGCCGATGGCCGCATTTGCGAGGGCTTTGCGTTTGGCGGCCCCGATGCTCAACGTGAGCTTTTGCTAGGGGAGGGTGTGGCGTTTAAGGATGACATGCACGTCGACTTGGCCGTCTGTCGCTGGCCAGTGGGGCTCTAGCGGCTCTGCCGTGGCGAAAACCACCACAAAGGTGCCTGTCCCCTTTGTGGTGGTTTAGTTTACTGGGGCTAACTTATGGAGAAGCTATGGCGGGCGATATTGATGCAGCAAAGTAAACCACGGTGAACTATATTGGTTTCAGCAACGGAGCAGGCAATAGGCGATGAAAAAGCCTGCCCTGTTGAGTTTGATTCGCATTCCTCCCCTCTGTGCGATTCAACGGTGTACTTCGGGAACAGGCCCGCTGGCAACTAACTGCCAGCGGGCCTGTTCCTGTTTGTCGGGGGAGTGCAATGGGCAGAGCCGAACCGGTCGGGCACCAAAAAAGGCGGACGCCGTAGCGCCCGCCCTATAGCAATCGAAAGTTCTAGCCAGCAGATCGATCTAGTACACCATGCCCATGGCGTCCTGAACCTCGGCCAGGGTCTGCTCGGCAATCTCGTTGGCGCGACGGTTGCCCTCGTGCAGCACGTCCTTCACATAGTCCAGATCGTTCTCATAGCGCTGACGACGCTCGCGGATCGGCGCGAAGTACTCGTTGACGGCCTCGGTCACGTACTTCTTGAGCTGGCCGGAGCCGCCCATGCCAATCTCCTCGGCAATCTCGACCTCGGAACGGCCAGTGCAGATGGCGGCGGTTGAAAGCAGGCCGGACACGCCGGGGCGGTTCTCGGGATCGAACGTGATCATGCGCTCAGAGTCGGTCTGGCTCTTCTTGATGCGTTTGGCCGTCTCCTCGGCGGTCATCGAAATATTGATGGCGTTGCCGTAGCTCTTGCTCATCTTGCGACCGTCCAGGCCGGGCAGCAGCGGGGTCTCGGACAGCAGCGCGTCGACCTCGGGGAACACCTTGCCGTAACGGTTGTTAAAGCGGCGGGCGATGGTGCGGGTGAGCTCGATGTGCGGCAGCTGGTCGCGACCGACGGGCACCACATTGCCCTTGCAGAACAGGATGTCGCAGGCCTGGTGCACCGGGTAGGTGAGCAGAAGGCCGGTGAGCTCGTGGCCCGAGGCCTCCATCTCGGCCTTGACCGTGGGGTTGCGCGCCAGCTCGGCCTCGGAGACCAGCGACAGGAACGGCAGCATGAGCTGGTTTGCGGCGGGTACGGCGGAGTGCGCGTAGATCATGGTCTTGTCGGGGTCGATGCCGCAGGCAAGGTAGTCCATGACCATGTTGTACACGTTGTCCTGGATGTGCTCGGTCGTATCGCGGTCAGTGATGACTTGGTAGTCGGCGATGAGCACGTTGGTCTTGGCGCCCATGTTCTGCAGCTCAACACGGCCCTTGAGGGTGCCGAAGTAGTGACCCAGGTGCAGACGGCCGGTGGGGCGGTCGCCGGTGAGCATGGTGAACTTCTCGGGCGTTTTGGCCAGGCCCTCGCGAATGGCGTTGCTCTTTTGCAGCGCGACTTCGTAGCTGTTCTCGTTTGGCATGATTGCTCCTAACGTATGTTCATGGGTCAAGATGATAACGCGTTTATTGGAGGGTCGGGGCGTAAGTACGCGAGGGGCGGGAGAGCGGCGGCATGTGCGATGGGCGCGGCGTGGCTGCGCGTTTGGCCGGCGGCGCCTGGGCGCATCCTCGGCAGCTTACCCTAGCGCCTGTGGTGGCGCTCCTCCCTGCGTTCTTCTGCCGCCTGCTCCTCCTGCTTAAAGGCGGGATCGTCGGGGGTGACGAGCTCGTCCTCGTGCGTGCGCTTGTTGTAATGGTGGCGCAGCACGGGCTCAAACAGGTGCAGGTGCTTGGCAAAGGCCGCCGAACCAATGGCGAGCACGGTAAAGATGAGCACGCGCATGGGCACCTCGACCTGGTTAATCGCGGCGGCGCCGGCCGAAAGCATGATGCACCAGGCGTAGATGAGGAGCACTGCCTGCTTTTGGTTGTAGCCCTCTTGGATCAGGCGGTGGTGGATGTGGCCCTTGTCGGCCTGCCCGATGCTAATGTGGGCGCGCTTGCGGCGCACGATGGCGCTAAACGTGTCGATGATGGGCACGCCGGCAACGATGAGCGGGATGATAAGCGAGGTGAGCGCGGCGGTGCGGCTCACGTTGAGCAGCGAGATGGAGCCCAGTGCAAAGCCCAGAAGCAACGACCCCGAGTCGCCCAAGAAGATGCTTGCGGGGTTGAAGTTGTAGCGCAAAAAGGCCAGGCAAGCGCCAAAGAGCGCAATGGAGAGCGCGGCGGCGTCGATGCGGCCCGAGAGAACGGCCATCGAAAACATGGTGAACGACGCGATGCCGCAGATGCCCGTGGCCAAGCCGTCGAGGCCGTCGATGAGGTTAATGATGTTGGTGAATGCCACCAGATAGATCACGGTGATGGGGTAGGCGAGCCATCCGAGCATGATCTCGCCGGGGGCAAACGGGTTGACGATGACGCCGATCCGCAGGCCGCCGATACAGGCGATAAGCGCGGCGAGGACCTGTCCGGCTAGCTTTTGCTTGGGCTTGAGCTGGAAGACGTCGTCGATAGCGCCGGTCGCAAAGATGACGGTAAAAGAAAGCGCAAGTATGGGGTAGCTGATGTGCAGACGGGGGTGGGGCACCAAAACGGGCGGCCAACCCAGGTACCAGGTGCCTAGGATTTGCACAATACAGGCAACGACCAGGCCCAAAAACACCGCCGTTCCGCCCAAACGCGGGATGGGCTTGGTGTTGATGCGGCGCTTAGAAGGATAGTCGACGGCGTCGAGCTTAATTGCCAAGCGCTTGACCAGGGGCACCGTGAGGAAGGTCGTGATAAAGGCCGCCGCTGCCACGCATAGATACGGTATGTAGCTCGGGGATGAAGCCATGAATCTAAAAACCGCCAAGCGTCGAAGGAAAAGGTCAAAGGTTGCTAAGCGCAAAGGGCATAGCCGAACCATGATACTCGACCAAGGGGGGTGCATGGAATTGCACGCAGCGATAATCACGCGCTTACCAGATATTGGGATGTTGTCGATGGATTGTTGGGATACCGGCGGGGATCCATATGGGCTGTAATGGTGGTTTTCGGCAAATAAAAACCACCCCCCACGTTACGAAAATGAACCCACCTAAAACAGGTGGGTGCCCTCATCGACTGTTCCAGCGTCCTTAACAACGAAGGATACCTGTACTAGGTACGACTGTGTGGGCTCCCTAAATAAACGCGACGGTTCACCCAGTTGCTCCGCGGGGGGCGGAATACCTACATCATAAAGCGGCACTTTGTCGATTCCAGTCTTGACATTATAAAAAACGTGTCGGACGATTACGGCGCCTTGGGCTCGAGCCGTCTGTGCGGTTGGTCCCTTTACGTTTGAGCTGCTGAATCATTGTTTTGGAGCATGTTTTTATGCCGACGTCGTTGACCGAACTTTTTTCGCCCGCCTGCCATTTGTGTCCGCGCCGTTGCGGTGCGGCGCGCGACGAGGGCGCGCGTGGCGTGTGCGGCGCCGACAACACGCTTAAGGTCGCCCGCGCGGCGCTCCATATGTGGGAGGAGCCGCCCATTTCGGGCGAGGCCGGCTCGGGTACGATTTTCTTTAGCGGCTGTTCGCTCAAATGTATCTACTGCCAAAACCACGAGATCTCGACGGGCAATTTTGGCCTTGAGATTTCGCCTGAGCGCCTGGTCGAGATTATGCTGGAACTGCAGGACCAGGGTGCCAACAACATCAATTTGGTGACTGCGACGCACTATGCGCACCTGTTGCCTGCCGCGATTGCCGCGGCACGGACGCGCGGGCTGGTCATCCCGATCGTCTACAACACGAGTGGTTACGAGCGCGCGAGTGCCGTGGCGGCGCTGGGCGACCTGGTCGACGTGTGGCTTACGGATTTTAAATATGCCGATGCCGGGCTTGCGCAGTCGCTTTCTCATATTAAGGACTACCCGCGCGTGGCCGTGTCGGGTCTGGCCCAGATGGCGCGCGAGATCGATCGCCGCGGGGGAGAGCTGGTGGATGAGGGCGGGCTCATGAAGCGCGGCATCATCGTGCGCCACCTGGTGCTGCCGGGGCATGCGGATGACTCGTGCCGCGTGTTAGACCTGGTGTGGCAGACGGTGGGCGACGTGCCGATCTCGGTCATGAACCAGTACACGCCCAATGCGCTCATGCGCGAGCAGGGCGGCGACCTGGCACGTGCCGTGACGCGCGAGGAGTACGAGCAGGTGCTCGACCATGCCGACGACCTGGGCTTTACGACGATGTTTTGGCAAGAAGGCGGCGCGGTAGACGAGAGCTTTACCCCGGCGTTCGACACCACCGGCGTCCTCACCAGCGCAAAGTAGCGCGTTCGCCGATGATTTTTCTGGGACGGGGATTAAAAAATCATTCGGTACACAATGTTTTTTTAATCCCCGTCCCAGAAAAATCATCGAGAGGATCGCCTGCTCGAAAAGTTGTCAAAATAGCCGTGCCCCAAAAAGACTGATTATTGGGCGTTGACAGTTGGCGAGCCGTAGGTAAAATATCAACTTGTCCTGGGGACGTAGCTCAGTTGGGAGAGCGCTGCCGTCGCATGGCAGAGGCCGAGGGTTCGACTCCCTTCGTCTCCACCCTTGGATTTGATAAGCCGCTGACATTGTGTCGGCGGCTTTTTTTAAAAGAAAGGGCTGTACCATGGCCGAGCTTGAGTCCCAACCACTGTCTGCCGAGGAACGCGCCGAGTTGGAAGAGCTCCGCGCCGAGAAAGCTCGTCGCGAGGCCCAGGAAGAGGCACGCCGCGAGCGTGAGGAGCTGGCCGCCCTGCGTGCCGAGCGTGCGAAGGCCGAGGAGGCTGCTGCGAAGGGCGCATCCGAGCCCAAGCCCGCCGCCGCGAAGCCCGCGCCCGCCGCACCTAAACCTCAGCCTAAAAAGACCGCTCGTCCCAAGTTCGTCGATCCTAAGCCGAGCCGTGACGAGATGAGCTTTGCCCAGCGCATGGTTACCTCCAAGGAGCCTACGGGCGAGAACGAGATCCCTGGCATGGCGCCGGCTCAAAAAATCATCATTGTCCTTGCCCTCATCGCGTTTGTCATCTTTATGGGCTACACGATCCTGACCAGCATGGGCCTGCTCTAGCCGATTCGCGCCGGGTGTCATGCCCGAACACTCTGCCCTTCTCCAACCCTCAACCTCTGCACAACGCATCCGAAAGGTCGCCCCATGGCTTTGACCGACATCTCGCATCCCACCGACATCGCAATGCTCACTGATCTGTACGAACTCACTATGGCCCAGGGCCTGTGGGAGAGCGGCAAGGCCAATGAGCAGGGTTGCTTTACGGCGTTTTACCGCGACCATCCCTTCGGCAGCGCGTATGCCGTCATGTGCGGCACCGCCGAGCTGCCCGAGCTTGTCGAGAATCTGCGCTTTACGCCCGAGGATATCGACTACCTCGCCTCACTTCAGGCCCCGGCCGGCGGCGCGATGTTCAAGCCTGCATTCCTCGACTACCTGCGCAACTTCCGCGCGCATGTAAACATCGACGCCGTGCCCGAGGGCGAGCTCGTCTTTCCGCGCGAGCCCATGGTTCGCGTCACCGGCCCCGCGCTGGAGTGCCAGCTGCTCGAGACGGCGCTGCTCAACATCGTTGGGTTCCAGACGCTTGTCGCCACCAAGACGGCGCGCGTGGTGCTGGCGGCGGACGGCCGTCCCGTTGCCGAGTTTGGCCTGCGCCGCGCTCAGGGTCCCGATGGCGGCTTGGCCGTCGCGCGCGCGAGCTACGTTGCCGGCTGCTCCTCTACGTCCAATGTGCTCGCCGGCCGCCGCTACGGTATTCCCGTCTTTGGCACGCATGCGCACAGCTGGGTGATGAGCTTCGATTCCGAGCTCGAGGCCTTCCGCGCCTTTGCCAAGTCGAGCCCCAAGAACTGCACGCTGCTCATCGACACCTATGACGTGCGCGAGGGCTGTGAACATGCCATTACGGTTGCCAAGGAGATGGAAGCGGTGGGCGAGCGCCTGTCGGCCATTCGCATCGACTCCGGCGACCTCGCCAAACTCTCAAAGTATGTGCGCGGCCGTTTTGATGCCGAGGGCCTGCCCTATGTGGGGATCTCGGTTTCTAACGATTTGGATGAGTACACGATTCAGTCGCTGCTCGACCAGGGCGCGCCCATCGACAGCTTTGGCGTGGGCACCAAACTCGCGACCTGCTACGATCAGCCTGCGCTGGGCGGCGTGTACAAGCTTTCGGCCCGTCGTGCGAGCGACGCGGAGCCGTGGACGCCGGTGGTGAAGCTTTCCGAGCAGCCCTACAAGCGCACGATCCCCGGCGTGCAGCGCGTACGACGCTATTACGACGGCTTTGGCGGCCCGGTTTGCGACATGATTTATGACGAGGACCATCTGGCAGGGGAGGGCGTCGCGCGCGGCAATACCCTTGTGGCCGTGAACGATGCCGCCCTGGTGACCGACGTGTCCGAACTTGAGTATCGCGAGCTGCTGGTGCCGATCGTGCGCGATGGCAGTGCGGTGGCTCCGCGTGAGAGCATCCAGGACGCGCGCGAGCGCTGTGCTTGGGCGCTCGACCATCTGGACGCAGCTTTCAAGCGCTTCCTGTACCCGCAGACCTATGTGGTGGGTATGGAGCAGGGCCTGGCTCAGGTGCGCGACGAGCTCGTGCGCAAGAACATGGCCGCGGCCTCTGCCTTTCCCTGGGCTCACTAATTCCTTGGGCGGTAGGGGCGAGTCACGCTTCCCTGGCCGCCGGCTCGGCCGTTCGCTGAACAGTTGATTGGTTTGACGTATGACGACTTCTTATAAAACGATGGTGGTAAAGATCGGTTCGTCCACGGTGGTGGGCGCCGACGGCAAGGTCAACCGCGCCTTTATCGGCGGGCTTGCCGACCAGGCCGCAGCGCTGCGCGAGCTTGGCTGGCGCCTGGTCGTGGTGAGCTCGGGTGCCATTGCCTGCGGCTATCCCGTGCTGGGCTTCGACCGTAAGCCGGTCGGCGACCTGCCGAGCCTGCAGGCCTGCGCCTCGGCCGGTCAGTGCATCATCTCGTCGGCCTACGACGAGGAGTTCCATGCGCGCGACCTGCTCACCTCGCTCGTGCTGCTCACGCGTCACGACACGGCGCGCCGCACGTCCTACCTGCACGCGCGCGACGCCCTGCTTCGCCTTGTGGAGCTTGGCGTGGTGCCGGTCGTCAACGAGAACGATACCGTCACCGTCGATGAGATCAAGTTTGGCGACAACGACACGCTGGCGGCGCTTGTGAGCTGTCTGGTTTCCGCCGATCTGTGCGTGACGCTCTCGGACATCAATGGCCTCTATACCGCCAATCCGCACGAGGACCCCACGGCCGAGTTCGTCCCGGTCGTGCATAAGATCGACGCCAAGATCATCGCCTCGGCGGGCGATTCTTCCACATCGGTGGGCACGGGCGGCATGATCACCAAGATCCGTGCAAGCCGCATTCTCATGACGGCCGGCATTCAGAGCGTGATTTGCTCGGGCGAGGAGCCCGATGCGCTCGTGCGTTTGGCCCGCGGCGAGAGCGTGGGCACGCTGTTCGATCCGCCGGCGGAGCGCCTGGACATTGCACCCCGCAAGCTGTGGATTGCACTGGGCGACAAGGCGCACGGCTCGGTGACGGTTGATGACGGCGCCGCGAAGGCGCTGGTCAGCCGCGGATCGTCGCTGCTCGCGGTGGGTATTCGCGAGGTCGATGGCCAGTTTGCCGAGGGCGATGTGCTCGACGTGTGCGACCCGAGCGGCATGGTTGTCGCCCGCGGTATCGCCGAGGCCGATTCGGACGTGCTGGAGCTCGCCGCCGGCCGCCGCCAGGACCAGATTGCCAGCAACCGCCTGCTCGCAGACCTGGCCGAGAAGCCCGCAATCCATAGGGACAACTTGATAGTGTTTGCATAAAGAGAGGCAGCGCTGCGGCTCGTTTTGCCAGCAGTGCTGCCTCTCCTTTTCCGGCACTTGGGGACGTTCCTATTGTGCCGGCAGGTGGGGACACTCCTTTGCTAGAAGATTCGGCGCAGGTCTCCGCGGTTGAGGGACTCGTCGAAGAGGTGCTTGAATACCACACTGCCGTGCAGGCCGTCGTGCTCGAACTCGTTGGTTACCCAGGCGTGCGAGTTGCCCACGCGGCTGAGCGTGTCGAGCTGCAGACTCGAATCGACGTACATGTCATCGAAGTACACCGCGGCCTGGAGCGGCACCTCGTTGCAGGCCAGGCGCTGCGGGTCATAGATCTTGTCCCAGCTGGTGTCTTCCATCAGCAGGTCCATGGCGGGCTTGAAGGGCTTGAGCTCGGGCATCTGCTCGAACATCCACGGGAACATGGCCTCGCCGGTAAACATGAGCGGGCGCGCGAGGGTGTCGAACTCGGCGTGGTGTGCCTTCTCTTCAGCTGCGGCCCAGCCAATGGGCATAGTGTCACCGTCGGCGTATATGAACTCCTGCAGCGTCCAGTACAGCGGATTCGTGCGCGTGTTGGTGCGCTCGAAGGCGCGCATCAAAAAGCTGTCGGATACCGAGGAGCCGCAGCTCAGCGTACCGTCGCCTGTAACAAACGCGTGATCGATAATCCAATGCATGCGCTCAAAGCTCGGCTTCATGCCAAAGTCGCTGCCCATGAGCTGTAGGCGCTCGACCGTCATTGGCGAGCCGTCGGGCAGTACGGGCTTCTGAGCCTCGAGCGCATCGGCCAGGGCTGCCACGCGCTCGACATCGGCGGGGTAACGGTCGTAATACTGCTGCGTCTTGGCGGCCATGCGCGGGAAGGTGTGCGCGTAGACCTCGCTGGCGCTCGCCGGCACGTGCGGAATGCCGCCGCAGGTAAAGCTTGCCGCCACGCCCTCGGGGAAGAGCGACAGATAGCTCAACGTCAAAAAGCCGCCGTAGCTCTGCCCGAGTGTGACCCAGGGCTTGCCGCCAAAGCCCACCAGGCGCAGGTACTCAAAATCGCGCACGATGGAGCTGGCGAGGTGACGCTTGAGGAAGTCCGCCTGCGAGCGGGCCGCATCGGAGCCTGCCGCCTCGGCGCGCTCGCCCAGTGCGGCAATCGTGCGCCCGTCTACACAGCTGCTGCGCCCGGTACCGCGCTGGTCGGGCAGGACCACGCGGAAGTGCTTGACGGCCTCCTCGATCCAGCCATCGCTTGTGGGTGACAGCGGACGCGGGCTCTCGCCGCCGGGGCCGCCCTGCAAAAACAGAAGCAGCGGCAGATCGTCGTTGATGCGGTCGGGCGCGCAAACCACGCGGTAGAAGAGCTTGATGCTCTCGGGCGCGCCGGCGATTGGTGCCGGCATAGCGCCGCGGCGCATGGTGCTGCCGACGGCCAGGAGCATTGGCTCCAGGCCGCGCCAGTCGAGGGGGACGTCGATGCTGTGGTCCTCGACATACAGGCCGGGGACGTGGTACGAAGTAATGAGGGCCATGTGAGTCTTCCGTTCGTTGCGGTGTTTCGGGTTGACCAATTCTACCGCCGCGGGCGAGGCCATGCGCAAATCGGCTACCATGGTTGCAAACTTCTAGGAGAAAGGGCCGTCCATGTCGGTCGATATAGCCACGTATGTCCACGATCTTGCCGTTGCCGCTAAGGCAGCGTCGGCCTCGCTTGCCACGGCGAGCGACGAGCAGCGCCAGGAGGCCGTGCGCGCCATGGCCGCAGCACTGCGCAACGGTATCGACTCCATCGTCGCCGCCAACGAGCTCGATATGTCCGCTGCGCGTGATGCGGGCACCTCGGTCGGATTGCTCGATCGTCTGCTGCTGACGCCCGAGCGCGTCGAGGGCATGGCCGCCGGCCTGGAGAAGCTCGCCGAGCTGCCCGATCCCGTGGGCCGCGTGCTCGACCACCGCGTGCTCGCAAGCGGCGTGGACCTCACCCGCGTGAGCGTGCCGTTGGGCCTAGTCGCCATGGTGTACGAGGCGCGCCCCAACGTGACGGCCGACGCCGCGGGCATCTGCATCCGCACCGGCAACGCCTGCATTCTGCGCGGCGGCTCGCTGGCCTATCACTCGTGTGCCATGATTGCCGAACTGCTGGCCGATGCGCTCGAGGCCAAGGGCTTCCCGCGCGAGGCCGTGTCGATGATCGAGTCTACCGACCGCGAGGCCACCGGCGAGCTCATGAAGCTCCGCGGCGTCGTCGATGTGCTCATTCCGCGTGGCGGTGCGGGCCTGATCCAGCGCTGCGTGCGCGAGTCGCTCGTTCCGGTGATCGAGACGGGCACGGGTAACTGCCACATCTACGTGCATGAATCCGCCGACTTCGATAAAGCGCTCAATATTATCGTCAACGCTAAGACGCAGCGCGTGGGCGTGTGCAATGCCGCCGAGTCGCTGCTGGTCGACCGTGCCGTGGCCGATGCGTTTTTGCCCGCGGTCGTGGCCGTGCTGCATGACCACGGCGTGCTCATTCACGGCGACGAGGCCACGTGCGCCGCATGCGCCGACGCCGGGCTTGCCGAGGGCGATGACTACGTTGCCGCGACTGAGGAGGACTGGGGTCGCGAGTATCTGGCGCTCGAGATGAGCGTGAAGGTCGTGGCGAACGAGGACGAGGCCATCGCGCACATCAACCGCTACGGCACGATGCACTCCGAGGCCATCGTTGCAGAGGACACGGATGCTTGCGAGCGCTTCCTGGACGAGGTCGATGCCTCGGCCGTGTATGCCAACGCCAGCACGCGCTTTACCGACGGCGGCGAGTTTGGCCTGGGCGCCGAGATTGGCATCTCGACCCAAAAGCTCCACGCCCGCGGCCCCTTTGCCGCCGAGGCCCTCACCACCTACAAATACAAGCTCCGCGGCACCGGCCAGGTCCGCCCCTAAACCTACCAAAAAGGGACAGGTTTATTTTGGCAGGTTTTATCTGCGGTTTTGCCGGGCGGCTCGTTCGCCCGGCTTTTATCTCCGCACGCCTTTTCGACCTTTCGACTTTCGCCATAGCGATATACGATTATGACAGCCTGACTTAGCACTGACTTAACTGGAGGTATCGACCATGTCCCAGACGCTTACCGCCGGAATCACCCGCGACCGTGCGTTCGAATTGCTAAACGAGCACAATAAGGACCCGTTCCATATCACCCACGGAGAGACGGTCGAGGGCACCATGCGCTACTTTGCGCGCGAGTTCGACCCCGAGAACGAGGAGTTCTGGGGGCTCGTCGGCCTGCTGCACGACCTGGATTGGGAGGAGCATGAGGACGATCCCATGAACCACACCATCTATGCGGCCGAGATCCTCGAAGGCGAAGGCGCATCGCCTGAGCTTATCCGTGCCATCCAGACGCACACGTCCGATTTCAACAGCTCGCTGCCCAAGCCCGAGCTGCAGATGGAGAAGATCCTGTTCGCTTGCGACGAACTCACCGGCCTGATCGGTGCCGCCGTCATCATGCGTCCAAGCAAGAGCGTCATGGACTTTACGACTAAGTCGCTCAAGAAAAAGTTCAAGGATAAGCGCTTTGCCGCCGGCTGCTCGCGCGACGTGATTTCGCAGGGCGCCGAGATGTTGGGCTGGGAGCTCCCCGAGCTCTTCGACCGCACCATCGCGGCCATGCAGTCCTTCGCCCCCGACCGCGATACCTTCCAGGCCTAACCTGCCAAAAAGGGACAGGTTTATTTTGGCAGGTTTTATCTGGGAAAACGCTTCCGTTGGACTTTATTCAGCGGAAGCGTTTTCTGTTTGACATGGTGACGCTGGCGAATGACGTTGCCTCACGGCAGGCAGCTGCGCTTCGCCGTATCCGTAACTCGGTAAACGCGACGCTAGGACGCGTTTTTGATAATCCATGTTCCCAGTCCGGTCAGCAGCTGAACCTGCTTAACCGTTAGCCCCTGTTTTCGAAGCGCGAGAATCGCCTCATTGCGAAGTGGCTTGGAGACGGATTTGAGTTCCGTCGGAGTACATCCTGCGACACCCTGCACGACTGCCGTGCCAAATTCGCATAGATCTTCCTCGCGAACCTTGGCTGTTGCGCTGGGGCGATAGGGAAGCGACGGCGTGCTTTCCATGAGTTGAAGATATGAGCGAGGTGTTGGGAATAAAACACCGACAACGCTGTCGGTGACATGTGGCCGTGACCTGGCACTCATCAGATACTCGCGATGGCTGCTCCAGGGGTATTCGTCGTATGCCGCCAGTCCTGCTTTTTGTGGATTCAGATGAATGTATCGAATTGCCTCGAGTAAATATACTTCCGACTTAATGGGCGAATCCCAAAACCGCTCCTGAAACACGTGGCCGATATGCCCCGTCCGCGCATTGTACCTGCCCGCATACGATACGGCTATCGCGTGCATCGCTTCGCTCTTACGGTCGTCCGGATCGTTGATGAGCAGATGAATGTGGTTTCCCATGAGGCACCAAGCGATAAGCTCAATATTGTGTTTGGGGAGGATCGCATCGAGGATCTGGAGCAAGGCAATTCGGTCTTCATCACCGTCGAACAGCAACTGCCCTCCGTTTCCACGCAGCGTGACGTGGATATACCCAGTTGGTGACTTTGAACGAGGTTTTCTCGACATGGTACCTCCTTTAGCTTGGATGGGCTGAAGATACCGCATTTGGAGGCTTCGATTGTCGAGATTCAGTTCACCGACTATAGCTGCTACCTGCCGAAATGTTATTGCGTTTTCAATTTGATGCTTTTTAATGGTAATTGAGCAAAGCGAGCGTGCCCGCTCTGGATGTGGGTGTTAGTTGTGCTGCGCCGGATGATTCTCGCGTGAAGGCGCCACAAATTGGCATCAAGCTTTTCTGTGGCAATAAAAAAATGGCTGGGTACCCAAAAGCAAAACGGTGCACCCAGCCATTTACTAATTATTCATTGACGTTTGGCCAGATAAAACCTGCCAAAATAAACCTGTCCCTTTTTGGCAGGTTAGTTGAGGGCGGCTTGGGCTAGGCGGGCTTCGGCGGCCTCCTCGGTGACGCCCAATGCCACGGCGAACTCCTCGATGGAGCGGCGCTTGGCTTCCTTAAGTACGCGCATGTAGTAAGAGCTGGGCTTTTTATCTGCTTCCTCGGCCTGACGAATGCGGTGCATCATGGTCTTTGCCACGCGGACCGTCTCGGGCGCGCCCAGCTTGAGCTGCTGCTTAAAGTGCGTCTCCTCAAGCGAGCTGTTGCGCTCGGTAAAGGTGTCGCACTCCAGCTCGTCGTAGTGGCTCAGCAGGTGCTCGGCATCTTGCTGAGAGATGGCGGCATGCAGACGGTCGGCCTGCGCCACGGGGTACATAAGGATCGTCTGCGCATGCCCCTGCTTGGCCTCGAGCAACAACATGGGCTGCGGCGTGTCGTCCCTAAAACCGACGACGGTGCAGACTCCCTGACCCGGATGAATGACGTGTTGACCGATTGAGAACATGCTACCTCCAACTTATACGAATTTACGTATGTCTAGAATAACACGCTGACGTGCGCAAATCCTCACTTTATGCAGGAAAAGCACACAACTCTGATAGGTAAGAGTATTCGATAAAAGACACAGCTCATCCACACCTTTATGCATTTTCAACGCGTGCATAATCTGCAGGCAGACCGGCATCTTTGAGTGAGTCCATACAAGCTGTAGTCAATTTTGTGCATATGCAATTTCGATTGGCTTTACCCTGCGACAGTGTCCGTCGCTTGTGATAGAGTGCTACAAACTCTGGCTTTTGCCCTACGAGTGACCAAGAGCTCGGGGGCTTTAACACAAGGAGGATCTATGCCCGAGAAGATTGAAGAGCTGGTACGCGCTGCGCTTGCTGCGGCCCAGGAGGCCGGCGACCTTTCCGCATTTGAACTTGACGATTGCGCTATCGAGCGACCGGCTGACACTTCTCATGGCGAGTGGACCTCTACCATGGCCCTGAAGTCCGCCAAGCTGGCCCACTGCGCCCCGCGCAAGATCGCCGAGGCCATCGTTGCCCATATGCCCGAGGATCCCGCGATCGAGAAGGTTGAGATCGCAGGCCCCGGTTTCATCAACTTCTACCTCTCCGTTGCCGTCAAGAATGCCATCTTTGGCGAGGCTCGCGAGAAGGGCATGGACTTCGCTAAGTCCAACGTCGGTGGTGGCCTGAAGACCCAGGTCGAATTCGTTTCCGCCAACCCCGTCGGCCCCATGCACATTGGTCACGGCCGCTGGGCCGCTCTGGGCGACTCCCTTTGCCGCGTCATGGACCACGCCGGTTACGACATCCAGCGTGAGTTCTACATCAATGACCACGGCTCTCAGATGAACACCTTCGGCAACTCCATCAGCACGCGCTATATGCAGCTTGCCGACATCATCGCCAAGCAGGGCGTTGATATCGACGAGGCTCACAAGCTGCTGATCGCCGACCGCGACGCCTTTGTTGCCGACGAGAACGACGAGCACCCCGAGACCCATCCGTATCAGGACAACTTTGCCGAGACCTTGGGCAAGGACTCTTACGGCGGCGACTACATCATCGACGAGGCCGCCGAGTTCTGGCGCATCGACGGCGACAAGTGGGTCGACGCCGATCCGCAGGAGCGCATGGAGAGCTTCCGCGAGCGCGGCTATGTAAAGATGGTCGATAACATGCGCGACCTCTGCCACGCCGTCAACTGCGACTTCGACCGTTGGTACTCCGAGCGCTCGCTGTACGTGAAGGACACCGAGGGCGAGACCGCCGGCACCTCCGCCGTCGACCGCGCTTTTGAGAAGCTCGACAAGATGGGCTACCTCTACACCAAGGACGGCGCCCTGTGGTTCCGCTCCACCGATCTGGGCGACGACAAGGACCGCGTCCTGATCAAGTCCGACGGCGAGTACACCTACTTCGCCTCCGACGTCGCCTATCACTGGGATAAGTTCCAGCGCGTCGATCACGTCATCGACATCTGGGGCGCCGACCACCACGGTTACATCGAGCGCGTTCGCTGCGTCTGCGACGCTCTGGGTTACCCCGGCAAGTTTGAGGTTCTGCTGGGCCAGCTCGTCAACCTGCTGCGTAACGGTAAGCCCGTCCGTATGTCCAAGCGCAAGGGCACCATGGTGACCCTGCAGGAGCTCGTCGACGAGGTCGGCTCTGACGCCGCCCGCTACACGCTCATCTCCAAGAGCTCCAACCAGATGGTCGACTTCGACATTGAGGCCGTTAAGAAGCGCGACAACTCCAACCCGGTCTATTACGTGCAGTACGCTCACGCTCGCGTCTGCTCCATCCTGCGCCGTGCCGCTGACGTAACGCCTGAGCAGGCCGACGAGATGGGCATGAAGGCCGTTGCCGCCAAGGCCATCGGTGAGAACGTCGATTACTCGCTGCTGACCGACCCGACCGAGCTCGCCCTTTCGCGCAAGCTCAATGAGCTTACCGACCTGATCGCCAGCTGCGCTCGCGATCGCGCCCCGTTCCGTCTGACGCACTTTGCCGAGGAGCTCGCCGGTGACTTCCACAGCTTCTACGCTGCCTGCCAGGTTCTGCCGAGCGAGGGCCGTCCCGTCGACCCCGAACTTTCGCGTGCCCGTCTGGCCGCTTGCGATGCCGTCCGCGTGACGCTCGCCCTGGTGCTCACCCTCGTTGGCGTTTCCGCGCCCGAGCAGATGTAACCTGCGGGTCATTTGACCGTGTAGGTTTGGTTTAACTGAGCCCTATAAGCCCGATCTCCCACGGAGGTCGGGCTTTTTTCGCAAACGCCGACGTATTGACGAATTTGGAGCTGCTAGAAATACGAAACTATGCCGGTTTACTACGATGAATTGAGGAATTCTAACCACGCCGGCTTTTTGCTAAAAAGTGCAAGGCATCTACCTGCGGTTTTAGTTCAACAAGTTTCGGAGTGGTCGCGGTTGAGCGATTCATCGTAGTAAACCGCCATAGTTTTGGCGGAGGCAGTCAGATTTGTGGGTGGCAAACAAAGAGTGTCCCTTTTGACTAATCGTTTAAGAACGTCCCCCCAATGACTAAGTTGCAGGTGGCGGCGGTTGTGTTACACTAACGCTGCGTAGTTGACGCAATCATCTCGATACAGATCAATGATGTCCGTCGTTTCGAACGGAACTAGACTGTTTAGCCGCCCTGAAGGTTTATGCAGGGAGCATGTGATCACAGGGCTTGAAAAGAAAGTTGAGCAAACACTGTGTCTGATCAACAGCAAGAAAACGAAATAACGACGACGCAGGCCGCTCCCGCTGTACCGGTTGCGTCGGACCAGGTCGCGGCGCCCGCGCAAGCCTCGGCTCCTGAGACGCCTAAGGCTGCTTCGACGCCTATGCCTGTAGCGGCTGAGAAGGCCGTGCCTGCAACTGGTGAGGAGGCTGCTCCGGCAAAGCCCAAGCGCACGCGCCGCACGGCCAAGCCTGCCGCTGACGGCGAGGAGGTCACCAAGCCAAAGCGCCGTACCACGCGCACGACGCGCGCCAAGCTCACCGTTGCAGCTGACTCCTCGGCGCCGATTTCCGATGAGGTCGCGCAGGCACGTGCGTTGGCGCAGATTAGCGAGGCTCAGGTGGTGCGCGCCCGCCGTCGTGCTGCCGAGCGCGAGGCCGCGGCTCTGACCGAGCTTGCAGCTCCGTCTGTGCCCGAGACGCCTGCCGCCACCGAGACTCCTGTCGCCGACCAGCCGACCGAGAAGCCGGTACCGCGCACACGCCGTCGCACGGCTGCTAAGGCCGAGCAGGTTGCTGAACAGGTAACCCCCGAGCTCGCTGAGGCTTCGGTCCGTTCCGCGGCAGGGGAGGGCACATCGCCTGTTGAGCCCGCTGCGCCTGTCGAGGCCAGCGAAGTTCCCGTTGTCGATCCGGCTTTGCGCCCGCACCGTCGCGGTCGCAAGCCCAAGGCCTTTGTCGAGGCCGAGAAGGCCGCAGCCGCAGCCGCCGCCGCTCGGGATGCTGCGGCGACCGCCAAGTCCTCAACTGCTGCCGATGCACCCGTCCAGGATGCTACGACTTCCAAGGCCGTTTCTGCCGATGCCGAGCCCGCCGACGTCCGTCCCGGTCGCAGCCGTCGCACTGCTGCTAAGCGCACGTCCAAGGCTAAGGCTGCCAAGAAGGGTGCGTCCGAGGATTCCGCCGAGACGACCGCCGATGCATCGACTGATGCCGTCGAGCCCCAGGACGTCGAACGGCCTGCATCCGAGAAGCCCAAGCGCGCTCGCAAGAAGTCCGTTAAGGCTAAGGCCGCCGAGCAGCAGGTTGATGTCGAAGCGCAGGTTGATTCTGGCGCCGAGGCCAATGACGCCGCTGCGGCCAATGTTGACACCACCGCAACCGATGGTGCCGCCCCCGCCGAGGGCGAAGACGGCGCTCGCCCCAACCGTCGCCAGCACAAGCGCAACGAGGAGCGCAACGAGCGCAAGGACGAGCGCAACAACGACCGTCGCAACCGCCAGCGCGATCGCAAGCAACGCAACAAGGAGCGTAATGCCGCTCCCACCGAGCCCACGCTTTCGCGCGAGGAGCTCGCTGCCATGAAGGTCGCCGAACTTCGCGAGAAGGCCAAGGAGTTCGAGATCGAGACGACCGGCAAGAAGAAGGCCGAGCTCGTCGAGGAAATCTACGTCACCGCTGCGAAGGCCGAGGGCTTCCGCGACATCAAGGGCATTCTGCAGATTCGCCCGGACAGCTCCGGCATCATCCACGCCCATGGCTACATGAAGTCCAACGACGACGCCTTCGTGCCCGCCTACCTCATCCGCTCCGCGCGCCTGCGCACGGGCGACGTCATCGAGGGCTCGCTGCGTCCTTCGCGCGGCGGCGACAAGCGCGCCGGCCTCGCCAAAATCACGACCGTCAACGGTCTGGACCCCGAGCAGATTCGCAACCGTCCCAAGTTCGGCGACCTCACCCCGGTCTATCCCAACGAGCCGCTGCGCATGGAGCACGGCAAGGACTCTATTACCGGTCGCGCCATCGACATCGTGTCACCGATCGGCAAGGGCCAGCGCGGCCTGATCGTGTCCCCGCCCAAGGCCGGCAAGACCACGATCCTCAAGAAGATCTGCCAGTCTATCTCGATTAACAACCCCGAGGTGCACCTCATCTGCCTGCTCGTCGACGAGCGCCCCGAAGAGGTCACCGATATGCAGCGTTCCATCAAGGGTGAGGTTGTGGCGTCGACCTTCGATATGCCTGCCGACAACCACACCCGCGTGGCAGAGCTCGTCATCGAGCGCGCCAAGCGCATCGTAGAGCTGGGTGGCGACGTCGTGGTGGTGCTCGACTCCATCACGCGCCTCGCCCGCGCCTACAACTTGGCGGCGCCTGCCTCGGGCCGCATCCTTTCGGGCGGCGTCGATTCGGCGGCACTGTATCCGCCCAAGCGCTTCCTGGGTGCAGCCCGCAATATCGAGAACGGCGGCTCGCTCACCATCCTGGCCTCTGCCCTCATCGACACCGGTTCCAAGATGGACGAGGTCATTTTCGAGGAGTTCAAGGGCACCGGCAACATGGAGCTTAAGCTCGACCGCGACCTGGCCGACCGCCGCATCTTCCCGGCTATCGACCCCGTTGCCTCCGGTACGCGTAACGAGGACCTGTTGGTCGACGAGCAGATGCGTCCGTTTGTCTTTGGTCTGCGTCGCATTCTTGCAGGCATGAACAACACCGAGCGCGCGGCCGCATCGTTTATTAAGGGTCTTAAGGGCACCAACACGAACCAGGAGTTCCTGGTGCGTTCGGCCAAAAAACACAGCGACTACGAGCAGACGTTCTAGGTTGTCATCCACGCGCAGCGATAGTCATCAATGCGATAAAGGGTCGGGGCTTTGAGCCTCGGCCCTTTTCCATAGCGCCGCTCCGCGCTTATTTTTGACCGTAAGACCGACGAGCAGCAGGTTTCCCGTTTCAATCCGACATCGTCGCTTGCAATCGACAGGGCGGTTTCGCATAATAGCTTTTAAGCTTCGCGACGGAAAACGCAGATGAAACGAACCATATACCGTTGCTTTGGGGCATAGCCCCGCTTCATCTTCTCTCGCGCAGCCAACTGAATGATGCGATTTGGGTGCTGGAAGATGGGGAGAGCTCATGGCTTCTTCTGATGCAACACAACGAGCAGTCCTTGCCGGACTTTCGTGCGGGATCGGCCTTGCCGCTCCCGTGGTTATGTATGCCGCGACGCTGCCGTTTTCGTCGGTGAACGAGACGGTCGTGGCGGGTGCGGTTCCCTTCGCCGTGGGCGCGGTGGCGGGCGTGGGCATCTATGCCGCCTCGCTGGGTATCTCCGAGTATCGTGCGCAGCGTGAAGAGCGTCTGTTCCAGCCCGATGCCATGGGCGGTGCCGCCAATCTCAATCAGCATCAAAGCGAGTTCAAGACCGCCTCGATTCCAGCTCAGCAGCAGGATGCGACTCCTTACGCTGCGACTTCTGCTTCTCAGGCTCAGTCGGAGCAGTCTACCTCGGCATTCCTTTCCGGCCTGACTGGTGCGTTCCAGCGCCGTCATGCCGATGATGGTGTCCCTACCATCGCTCGAGCCGCAGATGCTATGGACGAGGACGAGGCTTGGTCTATGATCGACAGTATGCTCGACGACGATTCGCCGGTGAGCTGCGACCCTGCACACTCGCGCGACGTCTATCAAGTCGCCATCGACGAGCTCACCAACGGCGGGCAGTCCGGCTCCTTCAATCGCGACGACATCGCCGCCGCGGCACGCGCCGTGTCTGGCTCCCAGGCCGCCCCTGCGGGCAGCACGGCGGCTTTCGTGGCACTCGTCGCCAACGCGGCAGCCAATAACGCCTACATCGCTACCTCGGCGGACGCGAACGCTTCTGCCGATAATTCGTACGTTGATGAAGCCATGACCGCGGACGAGGAGGCCGTTGCCGCCCGCCGCGCCGCCGAAAGCTCGCTTTGGGGCGCTCCTGCCCAGCAGCAGGCGGCTGAGGCTGCGCCGTACAACGCAAACCTCGCCAGCATGCCTATCATCTCCGGTGTCGCGGACATCGATCTCGATGACCTCGATGAGCCTGCAGCCATCACCGCATCGATTGATGCCCAAGATCGCATCGACACCGGCGACCTTCCGGACGCTTCGCTCGAGGTTGATGTCCCCATGGCCGATTACTCAGGCCACGAGGACATGTGGGCCGCCGCCACCGCGATTCTGGATGAGATTGACGAGCCTGCTCCTGTTGCAGCCCCCGCTCCCGTCACTGCCCCTCAGCCTGCTGCCCCCGCCTATGTCGGCCGTCACAGCGCTGTGTTCCCCGAGGATACCGCCCGTATCTCGCGCGAGGGCATCGAGCGAGCCGAGGCTATTGCCGCCGGCATTATGGAAAATCGTCGTCACGAGCGCGTCAATCAGATCCTCGAGGAAGAGATCGAGCGCCTGCAGTCCTCTACCGCCAAGCGTACGGGCCGTGCCTATCTGAGCGTTATCGAGGGCGGTACCGCCAGCTTCGCGCCACTCCGCGCGGAGGCATAACTTCTGCATGGTTAAGATCAATCGAAAATGGGCGGTCGTGACCTGCCTGATGGCGCTCTTGATCTGGGGCAATTCGCTGGTTCCCGGCTCGGGGTCGGGCTCGCTGAGCCTAACGGTCATGGAAGCTATCCGCGATTTCCTGCACGGCGTGGGACTTCCATATGCATGGGTGACCAACTTTGTTGTTCGCAAGTGCGCGCATTTTACCGAGTATATGGTGCTCGGCATCCTGGCAACGCATGCCTTTGATTATGAGGGGCGGCGCACCTTTGACGTGCTGCTGCCCACGGCGGTGTTCCTGCTGCTGATTCCTTCGATCGACGAGACGATTCAGCTCTTTGTGCCGGGACGCGCCGGCATGATCACCGATGTGATGATCGACTGCTGTGGAGCGGCAACGGGCGTTGTGCTCCGATATCTCTTACGGCCGCTGATGCGCGCCAAAAAAGCCGCCTAGGACGTATTGTTTGGTCCTAGGCGGCCTTTTTTATTTGAGGGCTTATATGAGGCGTGGTGGCGTCGTTCCGTAGGTCGGATTTGCCGGGCGCGCCACGCCCTGTGGGTGCGTCTGCTACTGAAGCGCCTGAGCGCCCAGGGCCAAGCAGCCCATAATGCCCTGTTTGCCCTCGAGGCTGTTGTTGACGATATAGCTATCAATGTCGGCCATCTCGGGCGTGACGATGTAGCCGTTGAGCATCTCGGCGCACTTCTTGCGCGCGAGCGGCACGATGGGGGTGTGGTCGGCCACGCCGCCACCGATGACGATCTTCTGCGGTGCGTAGCACAGGATGTAGGTCATGAGCGCCTGCGCCAGATAGCCGGCGAGCAGGTCCATGGCCTCCGGGTCATCGGCCATCTCTCCGGCGCTCTTGCCACCCCAGCGCTTTTTGACGCCGGGACCGGCGATGAGGCCCTCGAGGCAGTTGTCGTGGAAGGGGCAGCCGCTGTGCTCGCCGATGGTGTCGCGCGGGTCGCGCGTGACCAGGATGTGACCGGCCTCGGGATGCATCATGCCGTGCACGAGCTTACCGCCCGAGAGCACGCCGGCGCCCACGCCGGTACCGATGGTCAGATACACCACGTCAGTGAGGCCCTGGGCGCAACCAAAGGTGACCTCGCCCAGGCAGGCGACGTTGACGTCGGTGTCGTAGCCGCAGGGAATATTGAGCTCGTTTTGGATGGTACCCAGCAGGTCAAAGTAGCGCCATGCCGTTTTGGGCGTCTCCAGGATCTTGCCGTATTGGGACGAGGCAGGGTTGACTGCGGTGGGGCCAAAGGCGCCGATGCCCAGCGCGGCGATGTCCTTGTCGGCAAACCATGCGTTGACGGCCTCAACGGTCTCCTGCGGGGTCGTGGTCGCAATCTGCTCGCGTTCCAGGACCGTGCCGTCTGCATAGCCCGTGGCGCAGACCATCTTGGTGCCGCCGGCCTCGAGCGCTCCGATAAGCTGCTGCTCTGCCATAGTATTCCTCTCTGGACGAGTTGCTCCGTGACTAAAGTATAGCGCTCTAAAAAATAAATGAGGTCGCTATAAAAAGAAACCTCATGGCCCAACGGGTTCACGAGGTTTCTTTAGTGCCTTTAGTTACTGACCGTCCTTACCCGCGCGGGTTGATTTTATCACGTAGCGACTTGAGGTTCTCAAGCGCAGCGTTGAGCGTCTCGTCTCGCTTGGCAAAGTGGAAACGAATCAGATGGTTGACGGGCTCGCGGAAGAAGCTCGAGCCCGGAACGGCGCCCACGCCCACCTTGGAGGCCAAATCCTCACAGAAGTCGAGGTCGCTGTCATAGCCAAACTCCGAGATATCCATCATCACATAGTAGGCGCCCTGCGGCACGTTGTGCTCAAGACCGATGCTATCGAGCCCCTGACAGAATAGGTCGCGCTTGGCGGTGTAGAGGTCGAGGACCTCCTGGTAATAGCTGTCGTCGAATTTGAGGGCGGTGACGACAGCTTCCTGCAGGGGAGCGGCAGCACCCACGGTGAGGAAGTCGTGGACCTTTTTAATGCGCTCGGTGATCTGGGCCGGGGCGATGGTGTAGCCCAGACGCCAGCCGGTGATGGAGTACGTCTTAGACAGCGAACTGCAGCTGATGGTTCGATCGAACATGCCGGGCAGCGTGGCCATATAGACGTGCTCGTGGGGCGCGTAGACGATGTGCTCGTATACCTCGTCGGTAATGCAGTAGGCGTCGTACTTTTTGCAGAGGTCGGCGATTAAGGTGAGCTCCTCGCGCGTAAAGACCTTGCCGCAGGGGTTGGAAGGGTTGCACAGGACGATGGCCTTGGGATCGTTGTCGCGGAAGGCCGCCTCGAGTGTCTCGCGGTCAAAGTCGAACGCAGGTGGGTTAAGCGGCACGTAGATGGGCTCGGCACCCGAGAGGATCGTGTCGGCGCCGTAGTTCTCGTAGAATGGCGAGAAGATGACGACCTTGTCGCCGGGGTTTGTGACCGTCATCATGGCGGCCATCATGGCCTCGGTGGAGCCGCAGGTGACCACGATGTTCTCGTTGGGGTTGATCGGCATGCCCATAAAGTGCTCCTGCTTGGCGGCAAGCGCCTCACGCATGGCCTGGGAGCCCCAGGTGATGGAGTACTGGTGATAGAGCGGCTTGGGGTCGCTGGCGATGGCGCTCAGGCTGTTGAGCAGCTGCGCCGGGGGATCGAAGTCGGGGAAGCCCTGCGACAGGTTGACGGCGCCATACTTATTGGAGATGCGCGTCATGCGGCGGATGACCGAATCGGTAAACGTTGCCGTACGGTTGGAGAGTTCTTTCATGCTTGTCCTTTCGAGCATTTGCAGTGGGGCAAGTTTACTCCTATGAAACCGGTGGGAATTGCTCGAAATGGTCTCGAAAAACTCTTTTCAAAATTCTTGAAAATTGGGGCTTGCATCGCGTGGCGTTCCTTGCAATAATAGTCGAGCGCGAAGCGCACAGGACACGGTGGGTGTAGCTCAGTTGGCTAGAGCGACGGGTTGTGGTCCCGTAGGTCGAGGGTTCGAGTCCCTTTACCCACCCCAGTTCTTGCTTCGTGTTGATATCGGGTCGTTAGCTCAGTTGGTAGAGCAGGGGACTCTTAATCCCAAGGTCCAGGGTTCGACCCCCTGACGGCCCACCACACGATATCTCCTCTAAAGTCCGCAACAACGGACTTTAGCTTTGGGTCGTTAGCTCAGTTGGTAGAGCAGGGGACTCTTAATCCCAAGGTCCAGGGTTCGACCCCCTGACGGCCCACCAAAGATTGTTAAGACGGTCAACTTCGGTTGGCCGTCTTTTTTATTAACCTCGCATGGGGCCGAACCCGAAAGGGCGCGGAGCTGAGGAAATGCGTAGGCATTTACCAGCGCAGCGCGCAAGGCGCAAAGCGCCGAAGCGGCCGCCTGCAAAGCAGGCTGACCCCCTGACGGCCCACCAAAGATTGTTAAGACGGTCAGCGATAGTTGGCCGTCTTTTTTGTTGACCTTTCATGGGGTCGAACCCGAAAGGGCACGGCCGCTTTCACAGATCGAGTCTACCCTGGGGATCGGTAAAACCGTCAGTACCTTCCTTGAGTTTCTTCTCGTCTGCCTTCACGCGACGCTCGAGCTTTTTTGTATCCTCGGCAGGTGGCAGGTTCTCGGGGACAATTCCGCGGTCGATGAGGCTGCCACGCACGCTTGTGTTGTTCTCGACGTGCTCTTGCTTGATCTGGTCCAGACCGTACAGGTCGTGTTCCTCGGCGTTGAAGGCCGTCATCGAGTTCGTAAGGTCCTTTGCTTTGATGAGGACATCGGCTAACCTGTCCGCCAATGCCGCGCTCTTGGGTATGCCGAGCTGCTGCTTCATTTCCGCCGTGCTTCTGCCGCCGAATAACGCTTCGTCGCCCTTCGACTTGATGATCGCGAATCCTTTGGAGTCCACGCCGCGTTTGAACGCAATACCCGAGAGCTGTATCTCTGAATCGGATAGCGAGTGGCGCGCCTGTAAGCTCTGAATCTCTGCAAAGCGCTGCTCTATGAGCTCTTGGCGGCGCGTCTGCACGGCAAAGTATGCCTGGGCGAGCGCGATCTCTGGCTTGTTTGAATCTCCGTTTTGGGCGATTAAATAGCATGCATAGCGCGTAAGCTTGTAGTCTTTAACCGCGCGAGCGGCGACACCGGCAGTTATCATTTTCGTGGTGTCACGAAAATGGGAATCAACTGGAGTTTTATTTGTTTCGCACGAGACTTTTGCCCTCTTAACAACTTCGGCGAAGTTCTCCCATCGAGTGTATCCCATGGGTTCCATTAAATCGCGTGCGAGCCAATACTCAACGCCGTCTTCCACATTGGCGTAGCTATCAAGTTCGACACGCCACTTCTCGATATCTCTACTGTCCATATCTCCTCCTCGCTGATCTATTGTCTATGTGCGCTTTGCCCGCTCTGTACTCAGAATAAGGATACGCTGCCGTGTGGACACGAACGGGCCCCGTGCCACTTCGAGGTCACGGGGCCCATAGATATCGATTAGTTGTGCTCTGCTCTAGATAGGTGTCCAGTTTAATTCGATCGATAGTGCGAACCCAGGCTTTCGGTCCGCTTGCGCATGGCTTTGACCATCTCCGTTGCCAGCTGATTCTGCGATTGCAGGCGGGCGAGGGCTGCGATCTCGCTGTCATTGGCATGCGGCTTGCTCAGCGCCGTTGCCTCGTCTTTCAGGCTTTCAAGCTGTTGCAGGGCCTTGGATAGACCTGCTTCGGTCCTGTTGATCATGCAATAGGTACTCATCGTGTGCTTAAGGCTGTGTGTCAGGCGTTCGGCATCTGTTGTGGCAATGCCATACTGAGGGAGGGCGATATCCATCGGAGCGGCCGCCTCGGGAGCGTCCAGCGCTGCTTGAGCCGCCGATGCGCCCGCGATGCGCCCGAATACGATGCCATTGGCACTCGACAAGCCGCCGATGCGGTCGGCGCCGTGCATGCCGCCTGTTGCCTCACCGCAGGCGTAGAGGCCCTCAACGCCCGTGTACGCGGTCTTGTCGATTTTGATACCGCCGTTGGCGGCGTGGGCATACATCGCCACGCGCATCTCGTCGGTCGGCGCGATGCCGTACTCGTCTTGTAGCCAGGTAGCAAAGGTCTGCACAAACTCGGGGACGTCCTCGCGGGGGAAGTCGTAGTGGAGCGCCAGGCCTTCGGCTCCCGCTTCGTCGATGGCTAGGTCGATAGCGCGAGAATCCAGACGCGAAGTGAAGGGACCATATCCGGAGCGTTGCTCGAGCAGATCGTCGAGCTTATCGTCGGCGTTATCGACCGGCTGGTCGAACTTGACGTAGCGCCAGGTCTTCTCGTTAAAAACAAGGTTTCGCTTGGGCTCTATAAAGCCGGGCATCATCTGCATAAACTCTATATTAGTAAGGGACGCACCGTGCGCCAGCGCGATAGCCTGTGATGAGCTGAGCACGTCGGTGGAAGTGAGGCTGCGCTCGAACAGGCCACCCGTACCGCCCGCAGCGATGATAGTGGCCTTGACTGCCATAGGCACGAGACGCTCGTTTGTCCGGTCGTAGAGCGTGGCGCCGACAATCTTTCCGTCCGTATCTTCAACAAGGTCGATAAGCTCATGGCGGGGGAGCAGGCGAATGCCGAGTGACTCGATTCGGGTCGTCAGAGCGTCCTCAAGGGGCTTGCGGGTGAGGCCGCGCCACATGCGCGTCTTGTGGTCAAAGCAGGGGATAAACTGCTTTTGCTGAGCGCTCTCAGCGCTTTGCGGACGCTGGAGCTCAACGCCCAGGTCTTGCTCGAGCCATTCAATTGCCTGGGGAATGCCGTGGACAAACGTCTGGACAAGCTCGGGGTCGGCGACGCCGCCACCAACGGTCTGGATGGTGTCGATGAGGTCTTGTTCGTCGTCTTCGTTAACGGGTCCGATAAGCCCCAAGCCCCAGGTTCCGGGGAAGAAACTCGATCCACTCATAGTCTTGCCGGCGCTTGCCACAGCGACGGTTGCACCCGTGCGCGCCGCTTCGATGGCGGCGCAAAGGCCCGCAATGCCAGATCCAATTACCAGTACATCAGTCGATTCCATCGGATTCCTTTCTCGTCCGGCGTATTGTCGCACGGGTGATCGGTAATGGGGCCGCAAAGACTCGGCAAATCGGTAAAGGGCACATATGACAGGTGGGCGTCATGGACGCTCTGACGTTTCATCTCGTCACATCTCGTATTTCGCCCCAACTGATATATCGGCATTCGCTACCCTGCGATAGCGCAAACAAAAAGAGCCGCTACCTCGAAAGGTAGCGGCTCTAAAGCTCAACTATATGAGCATCGCGTGGGCGCGATTAGGCCTTGAGGGCCTCCTCGACGGCGACAGCGCAGGCGACGGTGGCACCGACCATGGGGTTATTGCCCATGCCGATGAGACCCATCATGTCGACGTGCGCAGGCACGGAGGAAGAACCGGCGAACTGGGCGTCGGAGTGCATGCGGCCCATGGTGTCGGTCATGCCGTAAGAGGCAGGGCCGGCGCCCATGTTGTCCGGGTGCAGGGTACGGCCAGTGCCGCCACCAGAAGCGACGGAGAAGTACTTCTTGCCAGCCTCGAGGCGCTCCTTCTTGTAGGTGCCAGCGACGGGGTGCTGGAAGCGCGTGGGGTTGGTGGAGTTACCGGTGATCGAGATGTCGACGTTCTCGTGCCACATGATGGCAACGCCCTCGCGGACGTCGTCGGAGCCGTAGCAGTTAACGGCAGCGCGGGGACCATCGGAGTAGGGGATGGTCTCGACGACCTTGAGCTCGCCCGTGTAGTAGTCGAACTGGGTCTTCACGTAGGTGAAGCCGTTGATGCGGGCGATGATCTGAGCGGCGTCCTTGCCCAGACCGTTGAGGATAACGCGCAGCGGCTTCTTGCGAGCCTTGTTGGCGTTCAGAGCCAGGCCGATAGCGCCCTCAGCGGCAGCGAAGGACTCGTGGCCAGCCAGGAAGGCGAAGCACTCGGTGTCGTCGGAGAGCAGCATAGCGCCCAGGTTGCCGTGGCCCAGACCGACCTTGCGGTCCTCGGCGACGGAGCCGGGAACGGTGAAGGCCTGGATGCCCTCGCCGATGATGGCGGCAGCCTCAGAAGCGGTCTTGGCGCCACGCTTGACAGCGAGAGCGCAACCGAGGGTGTAGGCCCACTCGGCGTTCTGGAAGGCGATGGACTGGGTGTTGTTGACGATCTCACGCGGGTTGAAGCCCTTGTCGGTGCAGATCTGCAGAGCTTCCTCGAGGGAGGCGATGCCGTTGTCGGCGAGGCACTTGTTGATCTTGTCAGCGCGGCGCTCGTAACCTTCGAACGTAACAGTCATAGTCATTTCCCTCCCTTTCTACTCGTGAACCGGGAACACGCTGGCGACGGAGTGAGTCTCCTCGTCGGTGCGCGGGTCGATGTACTTGGCAGCGTTCTCCCACTGACCATAGTGGCCCATAGCGCCAGCGATGGCCTCCTCGGGGGTCTTGCCGGCCTTGACGGCGTCGGTGAACTTGCCGAGGTTCAGGAACTCGAACGCGATGATCTCGTTCTTGTCGTTGAGAGCCATGCGGGTGACGTAGCCCTGAGCGAGCTCGAGGTAACGAGCGCCCTTGGCCTTGGTGCCGAACATGGTGCCGACCTGAGAGCGAAGGCCCTTGCCGAGGTCGTCGAGGGAGGCGCCCACGGGCAGGCCGCCCTCGGAGAACGCGGTCTGGCTGCGGCCGTAAACGATCTGCAGGAAGATCTCGCGCATAGCAACGTTGATGGCGTCGCAGACGAGGTCGGTGTTGAGGGCCTCGAGGATGGTCTTACCGGGAAGGATCTCGGAAGCCATGGCGGCAGAGTGGGTCATGCCCGAGCAGCCGATGGTCTCAACGAGGGCCTCCTCGATGATGCCGTCCTTGACGTTCAGCGTGAGCTTGCAGGCGCCCTGCTGAGGTGCGCACCAACCCACACCGTGCGTAAGACCGGAGATGTCGGAAATCTCCTTAGCCTGGACCCACTTGCCCTCCTCGGGGATGGGTGCGGGGCCGTGGTATGCACCCTTGGCAACGGGGCACATGTTCTCCACTTCCTGTGAGTACTGCATGCCTCTCCTCTCTATCGTGTTGGCGTCCCGTCTGGGGGTCGTGGCTGGCGATTGCCGGGCGACCCTTCGAAAGGGACATGACATGCAGCCCCTATAATACCGCGAAATGCACGGAATATTCGGCGAACGGCTCAGTTTTCGTAGCGAGAAGTCCGGAAGTTTTAATTGAAACGGTTTAACTCTATATTCTGTGGTCGTGAACTTTTGTAGAGGGGGTTCGTCTTGGGCAAGCTTTTGGTCAGCTCTTGTAAGCGTTGCAGGGGCTGACCTGTTGCAACGGTGCCGTTCGCCGCCTGTTTATTGCCTTTGGCCGCGCGAATGTATTGTTTTGCGTGAATGTTTTGGTGGCACGCTTCAATCGTGTTGTATTGGATGGCAAGCAGATCCAGGCGAAGGGAGCGCCATGCAGCGCGTTTGGAGAACAGTTACCGGCTTTTACCATGTTTGTGCCCGCGGTACGGGCAAGCAGCTCATCTTTGAGGGCGATGAAGACCGGTGGGAGTTTTTGGAGCTGATGCGCGAGTGCTGCCGCGAGGCGGGCGTGACGGTTATCGCCTGGTGCCTTATGGGCAATCACGTGGATCTGGTACTCTCGGATTATGAGGACACGATGAGCGCGGCGATGCAACGACTGCTTTTGACGTACGCTCGTCGGTTCAATAAACGCACGGGGCGCACGGGCCATCTGTTCCAGAACCGTTTTGACCGGCGCTCGCTCGATACCGACCGTTATCTAATGGCCGCCATTCGCTATGTTCATGCTAATCCGCAGGAGGCGGGTATCGCCCTGATCGAGCGCTATCCGTGGAGCAGCTTTGC
Source organism: uncultured bacterium (assembly GCA_905215365.1). Taxonomy (GTDB): domain Bacteria; phylum Actinomycetota; class Coriobacteriia; order Coriobacteriales; family Coriobacteriaceae; genus Collinsella. The sequence goes on from CAJMPX010000002.1 coordinate 144,982, forward strand.
CGAGTATCTGCGAGCGTATGACAACGATATGACGAGGGGATTTTCGGACCCTTCTTGTGTGCTCGAGCTCTTTGAGTCTGTCAGGGGGTTTCTGGATTATTCTCTGTTAATGCCCGATGGTTCCGATCCGGTGATTCACGATATGGATGAGACAGAGTGGGAGCGGCGTGCGTTTGCCGACAAGATGGCGAAGCGCCTGGGTGTGCCGCTCAACAAACTCAAGACCGTAGCACCCTCGCGGCGAGACGGAATCATTTTCGCCCTGCACGATGGCGGCTACACGGTGCGCGAGATCGAACGGTATACGGGAATCAGCAAGAGTACCGTCTCTCGTATCGTGCGCGCTTATGCGCGGGTGAATGCTCAGGCTGAGGGCTCGGAATAGAAAATGGCCGAACCACTCTTGTCAAGCGATTCGGCCAACAAAATTCTTAAGATTTAATAGAAATTTTATATCTGATTTTTGATTATCCGCATAAACACTATACTTTCAAGCATTTTGAAATATAGGAAAGCACTCATTTTACCACGAATTTACCACGATTGAATGAGCCTTGATATGACGTAAGAATTTGAAAAGGACACCGTATAGTTTGGTGTCCTTTTACATGAAAATCATTAGTCGCTATTGATTGTTATTATACATTTTGTTAATTGTTCTTATTTCTTTTACGTTTTTTACCGAAAATCATGAGTATTGTCCGAGAGTGATTGGTCTTGCGTATGGTTAACCCTAAAGTTATGGAAATAAGACTTAGAGGTTGATTTTCAATCTCAACGCAACAGCCTGAACGGGCCCCGCGTTTCCGCAGC
>CAJMPX010000003.1:0-129175 GCA_905215365.1 uncultured bacterium
TCACGAGCGGGGGCTCCTGTCGTTTCCGTGCCCCTGGATTGGGTCATAGTGTCTGACGTTGCCAATACATCGGCGTTGCCTTGGCCGTCAATAGTCATTGGGGACGTTCTTAAACGACTACCCAACGGCTATTGAGCACATGGCTCGCATGGCAGCCGTCTCTTTTATGTTTCCTTTAGCCGTCGCTGCCTAGGATGGGGGTTAGTCGGTAGGAAGGGAGCGTCTATATGGACGACGCGAGCGAGCGTGCAATCGAAGAGGACATGCTCGATCAGTTCAATTACTTTGACGATGAGGATGAGGAGCTAATCGATCGTCGCGAGCCGGCATCGCTTGACTCATTTGATCTGGTCGATGAAGAGCCCGACGAGGACGAGGGCGAATCAACGGAGCCCCCACAGCCTTCGCGCCTTGACTCGCTGCTTTCGAGAGCCCCCCTACACCACGGCGTTCGTGCCGGTGCGCTCCATATGAAAACTGACTGGCACCAGATCGTGACGGCAGGCGATGAACTTGCCGTCGATGCGCCGCTCACCGATAAGTCATCCATCATCTGCCGCACCGGCATGCTTATGCTGGCAAGCGGAACAGGCGCCTGGCGCGTGCGCGATACCATGAATCGTGTTGCCGCTGTACTCGGCGTCACGATTCACGTCGACCTGAGTCTTCTGTCGTTTGAGTGCACCTGTATCGAAGGTGGCCACTGCTTTAACGAGGTTGTCAGCCTGCCCACAACGGGAGTCAATACCCATCGCATTTGGATGATGGAGAGCTTCCTAAAGGAAATCGAGACGTATGGGCGCCGGTTTACCGTGCACGAATACCACGAGATGCTCAAGACCGTTGAGAGTTCAAAACCCGATTACTCTCCCTGGCAACAGGGCCTTGCGGCAGCTTGTGCTTGCGGCGCCTTCGTCTTTTTGCTCGGCGGCGGCCCTATCGAGATGGCCTGCGCATTCGTAGGCGCTGGTGTTGGCAACTTTGCTCGCTCTCATATTCTCAAGCAGGGTCTTGGCCAGTTTAGCGCGCTGACGATTGGCGTTGCGCTCGCTTGCGTTTCGTATCTGCTGGCATTGCTCGGCCTTGGCCAGGTCGTACCGGGGGCAATGTCGCACCAAGAAGGCTATATCGGCGCCATGCTCTTTGTGATTCCCGGCTTTCCCCTCATTACGGCAGGCCTCGACATCGCTAAGCTCGATATGCGAAGCGGCATTGAGCGTCTTTCGTATGCCGTGTCGATTATTGTGATGGCGACCCTTGTGGGCTGGATGGTTGCCGAGTGTGTGGGGCTGGCACCGGATGATTTTGCCCCGCTCGGCCTTTCGCCGCTTGCCCTTACGCTCCTGCGCGTGGTGATGAGCTTCGTTGGCGTATTCGGCTTCTCGGTGATGTTCAACAGTCCGGTAAAGATGGCAGCGGCGGCAGGACTCATCGGCGCCGTGTCTAATACCTTGCGCCTTACGCTCGTCGATGCGCCGACGCTGTTTCCCTTCCTGGGTCTGAGCGCAGGCATGCCTCCCGAGGCGGCTGCGTTTACCGGCGCGCTGGTATCGGGGCTGCTCGCGAGCCTGGCCGAAATTAAACTCACCTACCCACGTATCGCCCTCACGGTGCCATCGATTGTCATTATGGTGCCGGGCTTGTATCTGTATCGCTCGATGTATTACATGTGCACCTTCGACACGGTCAATATGCTCGGCTGGTTTGTGCGTGCAGTGCTCATTGTGGCGTTTCTGCCCGTTGGCCTGGGCGTGGCGCGTACGCTCACCGACCCTCGCTGGCGCCACACCAGCTAATTGGTGCAAATGAAACTGATCCGCAAAACATGAACGTGGATAATCTCCCGTTTTTGGCCTGTTTACGGGCTCAAAACGGGAGATTATCCACGCTCGTGGAATGGGTGTCCGAAAATCCACGCTCGTTGGGCCGATGCAGACGCACCTGGCAATTCCTTTTTTGTAGACGTTGTCGCGCGGCTACGGGCGGGAAAGGTCCCAACGGTTAACATATACTCCATATGGGTAAAGAGACCAAAGCGTTGCCGCGGGGCGGCGCTTTGCGTTTGAAAAAACTAGCTCGTCTAAGAGGAACTAGCATGTTAGACCGTTTTACCGATCGCGCGCGTAAGGTCATGTCCATGGCCAAGCAAGAAGCGCTCGATCTTCACTCAAATAAGGTGGGTACCGAGCACCTGCTGCTTGCGCTCGCTAAGGAGGACGAGGGTATTGCCGCCGAGGCACTGCGCTCGCTCGATATCTCCTACGATGACATCATGGATACCCTCAAAGAGGTCCAGACCACGGTTCCCGAGCCCAGCGAGGAGACCGAGGCTGCCAAGCTCGCCTTTACGCCGCTCGTCATCAGCGTGATGGAGCGCTCCTTCCGCGTGGCACGCGAGAACAACCAGACCTACGTTTCGACCGAGCACTTGCTGATCGGCATCGTCGAAGAGGGCAACGGCATGGCCATGGACATCCTCATGCGCCTGGGCGTGTCGTCTGCTTCCATTAAAAAGGCCATCGAAAAGCTCACTGCCAAGGATCAGGACAAGAAGCGTCCGCTCGCTGGCGCTGGCGCTGGTCGTCCCGGTGCGGGCCTGCCGTTCTTTAGCGGCTCGGATGCCTCTCAGCAAAAGGGGAGCGGCACCGACACGCTCAAGCAGTTCGCCACCAACCTCACGCAAAAGGCGCGCGACGGCGAGCTCGATCCCGTGATTGGCCGCGAAAAGGAAGTCCAGCGCATGATGGAGATCCTTTCGCGCCGCACCAAGAACAATCCGCTTATCCTGGGCGATCCCGGCGTGGGCAAGACGGCTATCGTCGAGGGCCTGGCGCAGCAGATTGCTGCTGGCAATGTGCCCGAGAATCTTATGAACCAGAATATCTGGACGCTCGATCTGCCGGGTCTTGTTGCGGGCGCCAAGTATCGCGGTGAGTTTGAGGAGCGCCTCAAGAACGTGATCCAAGAGGCCACCGAGGCCGACGACGTCATCTTGTTTATCGATGAGATGCACACCATCATCGGTGCCGGTTCTGCCGAGGGCTCCATCGACGCGAGCTCCATGCTCAAGCCCGTGCTCGCGCGCGGTGCCTTCCAGATTATCGGCGCCACCACGGCCGAGGAATTCCGCAAGTACCTCACCAAGGACCCGGCCTTCGAGCGTCGCTTCCAGACCATCGATGTCGAGGAGCCGAGCGTCGAGGACACGGTCAAGATCCTGACCGCGCTCAAGCCGCGCTACGAGGAGCACCACCATGTGCGCTATACGCAGGGTGCTATCGAGGCCGCCGCGAACCTTTCCAACCGCTACATCCAGGATCGCTTCCTGCCCGATAAGGCCATCGACCTCATCGACGAGGCCGGTGCCCGCGCTCGCATCGCCGCGAATCGCGCGCCCGAGCCGGTGCGCGAGGCGGAGCATCGCGTGGAAGAGCTCAAGGCTGCCGCACAGGAGGCCACGGAGAGCGATGACATGAACAAGGCCGCCGAGATCACCGAGCAGCAGAAGGCTGCCGAGATTGAGCTCGCCGAGGCCAAGGCCGCCTGGACGGCCGAGCTCGACGCCAGCCCGCTCACCATCGACGTGAGTCAGATCGCCGACATTGTGTCCGTGACTTCGGGCGTGCCGGTTTCCTCGCTCACCGAGAGCGAGAGCCGGCGCCTGCTGCAGACCGAAAGCGTGCTCAAGACGCGCATCATCGGTCAGGATGAGGCAGTCGAGGCCGTCGCCAAGGCCGTGCGCCGCAGCCGTTCGCCGCTCAAGGACCCGCGTCGCCCCGGCGGCAGCTTTATCTTCCTGGGTCCCACCGGCACAGGCAAGACCGAGCTCGCCAAGACGCTCGCCGAGTACCTCTTTGGCAGCAAGGACGCGCTCATCAGCTTCGACATGTCGGAGTTCGGCAGCGAGTTCGAGGTCTCCAAGCTCATCGGTAGCCCTCCGGGTTACGTGGGTCACGACGAGGGCGGTCAGCTTACCAAGGCCGTTCGTCGTCACCCGTATTCGGTCGTGCTGTTCGACGAGATCGAGAAGGCGCACCCCGACATCTTCAACATTTTGTTGCAGGTGCTGGAGGAGGGCCGCCTGACCGATAGCCAGGGCAAGACGGTCGACTTCCGCAACACCGTGATCATCATGACGTCCAACGTGGGCGCCCGCGAGATCGCGCAGGATGCGAGCGTGGGCTTTGGCACCACCGGCGAGCAGGGTCTCACGTCGAGTGAGATCCGTAGCCGCGCGATGGGCGAGCTCAAGCGCCTGTTCCGCCCCGAGCTGCTCAACCGTATCGACGATATCGTGGTGTTCCAGAAGCTCTCGGGCGAGAACCTGACTAAGATCGCGCACCTGCTGGTGGACGATCTGCGCCAGCGCCTGATCGCAAACGGCATGAACATCAAGCTCACCGATGCGGCCTACGACAAGATTGTGGCCGAGGGTACCGATCTTACCAATGGCGCACGTCCGCTGCGTCGTGCTATTCAAAAGCTCATCGAGGACCCGCTGTCCGAGGAGCTTCTGGCCGGCGAGTGGGGCGAGGGCGATACCGTCCTGTGCGACGTGGCCGATGGCAAGTTTGTCTTTAGCCACGGCACGGGCGAGATCCCGGCACCGCGTCCGGCGGGCACGCTCGGTGGCGATACCGCTCCGGCGGCGCCGCACACCGGAAACGCCGCGCCTGTGAGCAGTGGCGTGAGCTCGGGCCCCGGTGGCATGATGCGAGCCGGTTCCGGCGCGCTGTAAGGCGTGGCGACAATTTGATACGCGCAATCGAGGCGCTCCGGAAAGGGCGCCTCGATTTGTAGAGCTGCGGAAGTTGTGACCGTTACGCTATACGGTCCACCGTTAGCCGATGATGCGAGGGCGCTCGGCGTTTTCGACTGGTTTATGCACGCAAAGTCTGGGAATATACAAGTCGCATGTCTTACTGTCTAACCAGTTGCGCCAAGGAGGCACCATGGATTACAAGATCACCGGCTACGAGCCCGCCCAACTGTTCCATTTCTTTGAGGAGGTCAGCGCGATCCCCCGTGGGTCTGGCAACGAGAAGGGCATCAGCGATTTCCTGGTTGCGTTTGCCAAGGAGCGCGGCCTCGACGTGTATCAGGACGAGGTCTACAACGTCATCATTCGCAAGCCCGCTTCTGCCGGCGCCGAGAATGCCCCGACCGTGATGCTGCAGGGCCACATCGATATGGTGTGCGACAAGTTGGGCTCCGTTGAGCACGACTTTACGACCGATGGTATCGACCTGGTCGTCAAGGGTGGCGTCCTCACCGCTAACGGCACCACCCTGGGCGCCGACAACGGTATCGCCGTCGCTCTGATGCTCACTGTTCTCGATGATGATTCGATCGTTCACCCCGCCCTCGAGTGCGTATTCACCACCGACGAGGAGACTGGCCTGGTCGGCGCCGAGACACTCGACAAGTCCCAGATTAGCGCCCGCACCATGATTAACCTTGACTCCGAGGAAGAGGGCGTTGCCACCGTCAGCTGCGCCGGCGGCGTCGTCGTTACCTACACCTGCCCGATCGCGCGCGAGCACAAGACCGGTAGCGCCCTCACGCTCGACATCTCCGGCCTGCTGGGCGGTCACTCCGGCAGCGATATCAACCTGGAGCGCGGCAACGGCAACCTTATCATGGCCCGCATCATCGACCGCCTGATGGTTGCCGGTGAGCCCGCCATCGTCAGCTTCAACGGCGGCACCAAGGACAACGCCATCAATCGTGAGTGCAAGGCTGTTCTGGTCTACGCCGACCACGCTGCCGCCGAGGCCGCGGCCGAGATCGCCCGTGGCATCATCGCCGACGTTACCGCCGAGCTCGAGGTCTTCGACCCCGGCTTTACCTGCACTGTCGAGATCGCCGACAACGCCGAGGTCGAGGCCATGGACGAGAAGTCCGCGCTTGCCCTCATCCGCGCTCTGCGTCTTGCCCCCAATGGTGTGATTCGCCGCAACGTCGCCACCGACGGCTCAGTCGAGGTTTCCTCCAACATCGGCGTGGTCGCCACTTCCGATGATCAGGTCAAGATTATGCTGTCCCCGCGCTCCTCGATCACCTCGCTGCAGAACGAGTTCAAGGACCGCCTGCAGACGCTTGCCGATGTCCTGGGCTTCGACGCCAAGTTTGAGTTCGAGTATCCCGGCTGGAGCTATGCCGAGCATTCGCCGGTCCGCGACGTCTTTGTCGAGAGCTATCGCGAGCTATTTGGCTCCGAGCTGCGCATCGAGTCCATTCACGCCGGCCTTGAGTGCGGCCTGTTTGCCGAGGCCCTGCACGGCCTGGACGCCATCGCCGTGGGCCCGACGCTCTCCGATGTCCACACCCCGGACGAGAGCATGGAGCTCGCTTCTGCCGAGCGCTTCTACGAGCTGCTCATCGATGTCCTCAAGCGCCTCGCTGCGTAAAGGTTGCGCTAGCAGCAGTCCGAGCCACGTGCTAGTGGATTGCAAATGACATTATGAGAGGGGGCACCCGAGCTTTTGCGACGGGTGCCCCCCCTCTTCTTTTAAGAAATGTGGATTGATTGGCGCCTAGCCCATATCCGCCTTGATGAGGTCGAGGGTGCGCTGGCAGTTTTCGCGGACGGGGCCGAGCATGTGCTCGCGCAGGTCCGCCATGCCGGGCAGGTCGGCGTATTCGTCCATGATCTCTTCCATGCAAATGGGCACCTCGTAGGCGAGGTCCATCATGGTCGCAAAGCAAAACTTCTCGGATAGCCCGGCATCGGTGAGCGCCGCCTCCAGCGCGGGGTCGCCCATACCGTGGTATCGGCGGATAGCGCCTGGACCGATGCGCCCCACTCGATTTTCGCCGCCGACGCTCATGGCAAGGCGCGCCCGGCGGCGCATACGCTCGTACGCCAAGCCCGATGCGACATCGTACATGGGTGCGAGCGCTGCGTTTGTGCCTTTGCCTAGGATGAGCGAGTAGTTTTTAGCGTGTGCGTCAGGCGCTCCGATAATGGCGTTATAGAACAACATATAGGTAAAAAGCACAAGATTCATGTGGTGGGGGACTGTGTTAATCAGTCGTTCTTGGATGTCTCGTGTGGTTGGTCCTCCGTCGGCGGTGTATTTCTGGCTTGGCAATACACCGAGCGCCTGGCAAAAGTCCTCCTGATGCAGCCTTTCGATATTTCCGCTGCTATTGACCATTCTGTCGTACCGTTCAACGACGAGCGCGGCTTCGTCTTCAAATGTGCAATAGGAGACGTTGGCAGTTGGAATGCCAACACGCCGAGCCGTTTTCATGCAGACGAATTCGTTTAAGGCCTGATGTTTGAACCCAACGACACCATTTTTGAAGATATGGGTAGTGGGGGATGACCCTAGACATTCGCACCATTGGCCATCATGCCAAGCTAGTGCAAATTTGCCTTGGTTGCCGCCCAGGGACCAGCCTTCGTTGGAGCCCATCCATGTCTCTCTTTCGTCATCGCGAATTGCTTTGAGCTTGTGAGCGATTTGAGAATTGGTAAGCGGGCGGTATGCCGAGACCCTGCCGCGGGCGGCGCCTAATTGATCGGTTCGACAAAACTGAACGGCCCCCGCGCAGTCAAGACCGATATGGCACAAGAGGGCGACGGGGTTGTTGGATGCAACGTCATGCTCGGTGGCAATAGCGCGACGCTGCTCTTGGCTGTCGGGCAAAAGGCCAAATAGGAACGGGCGGACGATGTTATGGCCATACGTGCGATTGGAAAGCGGCATTGTAAGCGATAGTGGTGCTCCGCGATAGGTTGGGGCGTATACAAAGCTGCAGAGTCCATGCTCGTCTTGCCGGAGAGTGCCTGCGATTTCGCCACAAATGAGGGTCGCAAGCTCCATCTCTGCCATTTATTTCACAACCTTACAGCCAAAGGAGAGGTCTGAAGTGTCGGAAAGGCCTTGCTCGGCTGCGATTTGGGCCAGCAGGGCACCATAGGAAGATGGCGTTCCTTGTCGGGCGGGTCGTCTGCCTACGCTTGGCTTTGGCAGGGCATTCGAGTTCGTGATAGGGAGGTCCGCTATCGTCGTCGGATGTTCGGAGGGCGATGCGATGGAGTCGTTATCGCTTTGCGCAAAGAGACCTATGTCGAGTGCGTTAAAGACGGTCAGTAACTTGTCGAGCCGAATACCCGTGGCGTCTCCTAGCTCGAGCGATGCGAGCAGGCGCTCCGAAACGCCGGCTTTTTTAGCGAGGGCCGCACGGGTGATTTCCTGCGACTCGCGTGCCTGACGCACATAGATGCCAGCTTGGCGTGGTGTGGTGATGGGAAGGGTATCCATGGCGATCTCCAACATGCAGACTTTTGCATATCAGTATGACATGCAAAAGTCTGCACGAAAAGGCCTCATGCAAAACTTTGCATGAGGCCTTGTACTGGCGTTGAGTTTTGAGCGATTGTGTTTGGCGTTACAGCGCCAAAATCCCCAGATGCTCAAGCAAGATCTTAAGTCCGATGAGGATGAGCACGATGCCGCCCACGATGGTGGCAGGTTTTTCGTACCGCGCGCCAAAGGTGTGGCCGATCGCTACGCCGGCGACGGAGAAGATAAACGTTGTGACGCCGATAAGCGATACAGCGGGAACGATGTCAACCGAGAGCGCCGCAAATGAGATGCCTACGGCTAGGGCGTCGATTGAGGTGGCGATGGCGAGGATCAGGTACTCGCCCAGGTCAATCTTTTCGGTATCCTTGCCGTCGCCTTCATTCTCGTCCTCGGTAAAGGCTTCCCACAGCATTTTGCCGCCGATAAAGGCCAAAAGGATAAAGGCGATCCAATGGTCGATGGGTCCGATGATGCCCATGAATTGACTGCCGAGTGCCCATCCGATTACGGGCATGCCGGCCTGAAAGCCGCCAAAGAACAAGCCGAGCACCACGGCAACTTTAAGGTTGATCTTCTTCATGCCAAGGCCCTTGCAGATGGAAACGGCAAAGGCGTCCATCGAAAGGCCAACGGCGAGCAACACGAGCTCTGCGAGTCCCATAGTCTGGCTCCCTCTCTGCGGGCGGGCCCGCGTGTACCTCTTGGGGGAGTAACAAAAAAGACTCGTGGCGTACGCGTTGCGCGCACAGCCACGAGTCTCGTTCATTATGGCAAGCCAGGCCGCATCGGCCAGTGTGTTGACTTGCCGCGCCACCGGAGGCGAACCCGATCACGCGACTACTCCCTCATTTATGCGAATCTCGATGCTACCACATAAGCAGCTCATTTGGATTGGGGCTCTCAGCTGTGTTCGCTCATTCTGTAAGCATCGGATTTTGCGGGCGTCACAGGGGCAAACCGTGAGAAACTTATTGACGTTTATGGAGCGTATACGATGGGAGCGATGCCTTGGATAAGAACGAGCTGCAAAAGCGTATGGAACAGGCCATTCGCCTGACGGCACCTGGCCAGCCGATCCGCACCGCCCTCGACATGATCATTGCTGGTCACCTGGGCGCCCTTATCTGCGTCGGCGACACCGAAAACGTGCTCGCTGCTGGTAACGACGGCTTCCCGCTCAACATTTCGTTTACCTCGAACCGCCTGTTCGAGCTTTCCAAGATGGACGGCGCTATCGTTATCGATGGCGACCTCACCCAGATCCTGCGCGCCAACTTCCACCTCAATCCCGATCCCTCGCTCGCCACGAGTGAGACGGGCATGCGTCACCGTACCGCCGCTCGCATGTCGGTGCTCACCGACGCCATCGTGATCTCGGTTTCGGCTCGTCGTGCCGTCGTCAACGTGTACGTCCACGGTAAGAGCTACGAGATCCAGCCCGTCACCACCATCATGAGCTCGGTCAACCAGCTCGTCGCCACGCTCCAGACCACCCGTCAGTCGCTCGACCGCTCCTTGCTGCGCCTGACGGCCCTTGAGCTCGACGACTACGTCACGCTCGCCGACATCACCGGCATTTTCTCGAGTTTCGAGATCATGCAGCAGGCAAAGACTGAGCTTAAGGATTGCATTGTCAAGCTGGGCAACCAGGGCAAGCTCGTGCAGATGCAGCTCGAGCAGCTCGCCGGCTCCAGCATGGATACCGAATACGACCTGATGATTCGCGACTATGCGAGCGATTCCTCCGAGGCCAATGCCGAGAAGATCCGCGCCAACCTGAGCCGCATGACGCCTAAGGACCTGTCCGACCCGCAGCATGTGGCGGCAGTTCTGGGCTACGACGACCTGGACGAGGACTCCGTCATGACACCGCTGGGCCTGCGCACGCTTTCGCGCGTGTCCGTCGTGCGCGACGGCGTGGCCGAGAAGATCGTCGACGAGTATGGATCGCTGCAGGAGCTCATGGACGACATCAGCGAAGATCCGGAGCGCCTGGGCGACTTTGGCGTCAACAACCCTGCCATTCTTGCGGACTCCCTGTACCGCATGAAGGGCACCAAACAGGGGAACGCATAATGGCGCCCGTATGCGCCGTGGTCGTTGCCGGTGGCAGCGGCCAGCGCTTTGGTAACCCCGGTGGTAAGCAGCTCGTCAATGTAGCGGGCCGTCCGCTTATGAGCTGGTCCATCCGCGCATTTGACCGTAGCAATAAGGTCGGCCATATCGTCGTGGTTTGCCCTGCCGAGCGTCGTGCCGAGATGCGCCGCCTGGCCATCAGCCCGTATTCGTATAGCACGCCCATCAGCTTTGCCGATGCCGGCGAGACCCGCCAGGATTCCACCCGCGCCGGCGTGCACGCGGTGCCGGCGGGTTTCGAATATGTCGCCATCCACGATGGCGCCCGTCCGCTCATTACGACCGAGGCTATCGACCACGCTATCGACGTGCTCGTGAGCGACCGTGCCCTCGACGGTGTCGTGTGCGGCCAGCCTGCCATCGACACACTCAAAATCGTCGATGGCGACAACATCGTCGAGACGCCGCCGCGCGAGCTGTACTGGGCCGCGCAGACACCGCAGATCTTTAGCGTCGACGCCATGAAGCGCGCCCACACCGCAGCTATCGCCGAGGGCTTTATCGGGACCGACGATTCTTCGCTGGTCGAGCGCATGGGTGGGCGCGTCCGCTGCGTCCAGAGCCCGCGCGATAACCTTAAGGTGACGGTACCCGAGGACCTGCGTCCCGTAACCGCGATTCTGCTTGGCCGCATGGCCGAGGGAGAGGACCTTCCCCATGTTCAGTAACCTGCGCATTGGCCATGGCTACGACGTTCACCGTCTGGTGGAGGGGCGTCGATGTATCATCGGCGGTGTCGACATTCCCTACGAGCGCGGTCTGCTGGGCCACTCGGATGCCGATGTGCTCGCGCACGCGCTGGCCGACGCCATTTTGGGCGCCTGCCGCGGGGGAGACATTGGCAAGCTATTCCCCGATACCGACCCCGCCTATGAGGGTGCCGATTCGATGGTGCTGCTCGCTCGCGTGATGGACTATGCGCGCGAGCTTGGCTTTGAGTTTGTCGATGCCGACTGCACCATTGCCTGCCAGCAGCCCAAGATCACCCCGCACCGCGATGCCATGCGCGCCAACCTGGCCCATGCCCTGGGCGTTGACGTCGAAAACGTGGGCGTCGCCGCCACTACGACCGAAAAACTCGGCTGGGAAGGCCAAGGCGAGGGAATTGGCGCTTGGGCCGTCTGCCTGCTACAGAAAACCGTTAAGGAGTAACGAATGCGTATCTACAACAGCGCTACCCATAAAAAGGAAGAGTTCCAGCCCATCGAGTCCGGCAAGGTTCGCATGTACGTGTGCGGCCCCACGGTCTACGACAACATCCACATCGGCAATGCCCGCACGTTCATCAGCTTTGACGTGATTCGTCGCTGGCTCATCGCGAGCGGTTATGAGGTCACGTTCGCCCAGAACCTCACCGATGTCGATGACAAGATCATCAAGCGCGCCAACGAGCAGGGCCGCACGGCCGCCGAGGTCGCGACGGAGTTCTCCGACAAGTTCATCGGCGTCATGCGCGCTGCCAACGTGCTCGACCCCGATGTGCGTCCCCGCGCCACCAAGGAGATCGGCCCCATGATCGCCATGATCAAGACGCTTATCGAGCAGGGCCACGCTTACGCAGCCGATAACGGCGATGTGTACTTTGCCGTGCGCAGCGATCACAACTACGGTCAGGTCTCGGGCCGCAACATCGACGACCTTATGGTTGGCGCGCGCATCGAGGAGAACGAGGACAAGAACGACCCGCTCGACTTTGCCCTGTGGAAGGCCGCCAAGCCCGGCGAGCCCAGCTGGCCGAGCCCCTGGGGCGAGGGCCGTCCCGGTTGGCACACCGAGTGCGCCGCCATGGTGCACCGCTACCTGGGCACCCCGATCGACATCCACGGCGGTGGCTCCGACCTTGCCTTCCCGCATCACGAGAACGAGTGCGCCCAGGCTACCTGCGCCTGGCACCAGGGCTTCTCCAACACCTGGATGCACACGGGCATGCTGCTGGTCGACGGCGAGAAGATGTCCAAGTCGCTCGGCAACTTCTTTACGCTGGCCGAGGTCCTCGAGCAGCACTCCGCTGCCGCCCTGCGCCTGCTGATGCTGCAGACGAGCTATCGGTCGCCGCTCGACTTTTCGTGGGAGCGCCTGGAGGGTGCCGAGAACTCGCTCGCGCGTATCGCCGGTACGGTCGAGAACCTGCGTTGGGCTGCGAACCATGCGACGGCCGATGCCGATGAGGCAGCATCCGAGGCGTTTGCCGCCAAGGCCGCCGAGACCCGTGCCGCTTTTAAGGAGTGCATGGACGACGACTTTAACACCGCCGGTGCCATGGGCGCCGTCTTTGGCTTTGTCACCGAGTGCAACCAGTATCTGGAGCAGGCGGGCGACGCTGCCGACAAGGCCGCAGCCTTGGCTGCCGCCGATACGCTGGTCGAGCTGCTCGATACGTTTGGTGTTGAGCTTCCTGAGCCCAAGGTCGAGCTGCCGCTGGGCCTGCTGGGCGTTGCCGCCGGTCTGGTTGCCTATACGGGCGACGACGTGGACGAGGCTGCTGCCAAGATTCTCGAGGCCCGCGCCGAGGCCCGTGCCGCCAAGAACTGGGATCTGGCAGATGCCATCCGCGATCAGCTCAAGGACCTGGGCCTCACCATTGAGGATACTGCCGCGGGCACTCGTATTAAGAGTCTCTAGTATTTGTCGACCGTTCGAGGTGCGGCAGATTGCCTTGAAAGAGGAGGGCATAGACCTGGTGGTCATGCCCGACGATTGAAAGGCAAAGTGCCATGGCTCGGACGGTCGATTCTTGTTCGTTATCTATTTAAGGAGGCCGTTTTATGGCCGACAATCGCAAGCGTGCGCCTCGTGGCGGCAAGCAGACTGCTTCTGGCTCGCGTCCGATTCGCCGCAACGACCGCGCTGCCGCTCCCAAGGGCCAGCGCGATCGCGCCCAGGCCGCACGTCCGCAACGCGATCGTAACCGCGACGCTATCCAGGTTCCCAAGGGCGAGTTTATCGAAGGTCGTCGTGCTGCCGCCGAGGCGCTGCGCACCGGTTTTCCCATCAAGTGCGCGCTCATCGCCGAGGGCGGGGAGCGCGATGCCGCTCTGTCGCGCCTGGTCGATGACCTCAACGCCACGGGTGTCCGCATTAAGTATGTGCCGCGCGCGCAGCTCGATGCGCTGTCGAGCCATGGCGCTCACCAGGGCATTGCGCTCGAGGTGGGCAACTTCCCTTACGCCGATGTCGCCGACATCCTCGACCGCGCAGGCGAGGGCCCGGCGCTTGTCGTGGTGCTCGACCATGTGACCGACGACGGTAACTTTGGCGCCATCGTGCGCTCTGCCGAGGTTGTGGGCGCAGCGGGCGTCATCATCGCCAGCAAGCGTGCCGCCGGCGTGACCGTGGGCAGCTACAAGACCTCCGCCGGCGCCGTCATGCATCTGCCTATCGCGCAGGTGCCCAATATCGCTCGTGCGCTCGATGACCTCAAGGCCGCCGGCTTTTGGGTGGGTGGCGCTTCCGAGCATGCCGAGGGCAGCTGCTGGGATGCTCCCTTCGAGGGCCGCGTGGCGCTCGTCATGGGCTCCGAGGGCGACGGCATCTCGCGTCTGGTGCTCGAGAAATGTGACTTTTTGACCAAGCTTCCCCAGCGCGGCATGACCGAGAGTCTCAACGTGGCCCAGGCGACCACCGCGCTGTGCTTTGAGTGGCTGCGCCACAATGCCGGCGAGCTCATGGGGGAGGAGTAGCGCATGTCCAAGAAGAACCGCGCCAAGTCCAAGGCCAAGCGCTTTGGCGAAGGCTCGGCCAAGCCGATTGTTTCGGCCGCGACCTATGGCGTGGGCGGCAATGCGTTTGCGCAGGCCATCGCCGACCCGGTCTCGACGGTGCACTCCAATAAGCCCGAGCTGCTGGTGGTCGACGGCTACAACGTGATCCACTGCACGCCGCGCTACGAAAAGCTCGTCTACGACCATTCCGATGATCCGTATTCCAGCGACGTTCACGATATGGCGCGCACGGCACTCATCAACGATGTTGCCGCGTTTGCCCAGGGCCGCTACGAGGCCGTGATCGTGTTCGACGGCGCGGGCAACATCTCCAACGAGCGCCCCAACCTACCGGCCCGCGGCGTGCGCATCGAGTTCTCGCCGACGGGCGTCTCTGCCGATACCGTGGTGCAGAAGCTCTGCATCGAGGCACGCGAGGAAGGCCGCGCGTGCTCCGTGGTATCGAGTGACGGCACGATCCAGGCTGTCGTCATGGGGAAGGGCGTCACGCGCATCTCGAGCCGTATGCTGGTGGACGAGATCAAACAGATCGATAACGACGTTCACGAGGCCGAGGAGGCCCCGCAGATCAAGATGACCCTGGGCAGCCGCTTGAGCCCCGAGGCGCTGGCCAAGCTCAAGGCCCTGCGCGGGAGGTAGGGGAGCTGACGGCGCGACGCTGTCTCGCTAACTCCATTCAGCGATGTCGATCATTCTACGGAGGCGCCATGTAAGCGCCTCTTTTAGATATGGCAGCCTTGCCGTGAGCGCGTTGTTTCTGGACAGAATCTCGATTGCCTCGTCAACGAAGCCTTCGAGTTTGTCGCCGTCAAACCAGCCCATGTCCTCGACGAGCAACATTTGTTTGGCGGGGCTTGAATGAAATTGTGCGCTGGTAAAACTGTGCTCTCCCGCCCTAAGCTCCTCTAGTGATATGTTGCACCAGAGTGATGAGCCCGAATCGAAGATGGGGGCTGGTCTGCAGACCAGTGAGTTGACGTTTCGCACGAGGCCGAAGTTGCGCCAATGACGATCGTAGTTGGCAATGATGTCGTCACATACGATCATGCGGTCAAGGGCGTCTTTTATATCTGTCGCTCCAAGCTCCTCACAGTTTGCTACATACCGTTCGTAATCGGTTAGTCGCTCGTCTGCATTTGCATGCTGGTTTACATAGAACGCAGGGACATATTCTTCTTCGTCAGTTAAGAAGACATTGCATGTGCTCAAGGCAGAAGTACCTGTGCCTTCGAGCGAATAGGGTACATAATCGCAAGCGTTTAGGATGCGACGGTGAAGTGCGGTCGCCACCATCTCGTTATAGGGTTCCTGGTTCAGGTGCGCACCTGCCTTGTGGAGTATTCGACGGTCATCCTCGCATGTCCAGTACTTTTGAAGATTGCCGTCCGAGGTGTTGTCGGGCTTTGCGGCAGCTGCCTTGCCCTCTGGGGCGAAGGGCGCGATGCTGAGAGAGACGTCGTCAAAAGCATTATTGAAGAAATTGATATCTTCCCACGCGAGACCGGAGCCTTGGGGTCTAATCCAATACTGGTCGGATAAGGAGAGGCCAAGATTTCGCTGTACGAGTTCATCGGGAACATCGACTGCGGCTTCTGCAAGCAGGGAGGCTAGCCCAATGCGTGCGAGCGGGATACCGCGGCCGCGCCACCAGATGCGGAAGGAGTCGAGCGATACAGGTTTGCTGGGAGCAAAAACTCCAATAGGGGCGTGGGCACGATCGACGTCGGCGCCGATGTGGGTGAAGTCTTTCCGTGATCTGCTGTAGACCAGCTGGGCCACTTCGTGCGTGCGGTTCATGAGGGTAAATGCGATTTCGCTTTTCCCATGCCCGCGACGAGGCCGTCCCCCTCTTTTGGTTGCGGAGCGGAGTCGCGTGTCTACGCTGTCTTTGTCGATAAGCCACACGCCAGAAGCCTTGCGGGCGGTCAGCGCGCCGTTCTTAATGAGCTCCTGCACCCTGCGCGGGGTGATGCCGAGCAGTTCGGCTGCTTCCTTTGTAGTCAACATCGCGAAACCCTTCGCCAGAACGAATAGTTTTATATAGCCAATTGTAATTAAAACTATTCGTTCTGGCGAAGAGTTTTAAGATTGAGGGCGAACTGACAGAAATGAACGGGCTTGGTACGTGTTGTTGCTGGATTTTGCATATTTATATAACGCCGCGCGGCCTGTTGCGCCTCGTCCGCAATTCCTTTATTCTTAATTGGCTTCGCGCGAAAGCGCCAAGTGTGCCAGTGTGGCGCAACGGTAGCGCAACTGATTTGTAATCAGTGGGTTGCAGGTTCGATTCCTGTCACTGGCTCCATGAGAGTTTCGGGCTCTGTTCCTTGTGGGACAGGGCCCGTTTCTATTTAGGTGGTGCGCCATTGGGTCAGCGCCCATCCCGTTTTTGGTTTGTCTCGTCCTCCAGTTTGTCTAAATCTGTAACACCAAGACCGATATTTGGCATCTAACTGTTACAGATTGAGATGAAACTTAGGGTGTTTTAGGAATATCTTGATCTGTAACATGTAGAAGCGGAATAGGTCTCCTGCTGTTACAGATCGAGACAAGGGCAGGTACGGTCCTGGATGTCCTGCTCGAGCGTGGATTTCTGGACACGAGAGAGAAGAAAATCTCCCGACCGGAGAACGAGCGTGGATAATTAACTTGGATAGGGAGCTAAGGTAAACACCGATTGTCTATCGACGGCTTTAGAAACAACGACCCCGATTTCATTGTGGAATCGGGGTCGTTTGTGCCTCAGGAATCCGAATGGATTAATCGAGCTCCTAAGGGACTTCTTGGGTTCTTGCTAATGGTCTGCCGAGGATGTCCCCAATGCAAACAGCGGGCATTTACTCAATATAGTTGGGGTTCTTCTTGATGATCACGCGTGCAGCGATGAACGAGACGACGATGGCGATGACGGCGACAACGCACGCCAGTACGAAGTTGCCCATGGATCCATCGGGAGCGATAAAAATCAGCGCCGAAAGAAGGCCGGGGCATGCTCCCGCAACATACTCCTTCAGGACGAAGATACCTGCGGGGAGTCCCGCGCAGAGGGCGCCGATTGCCGTGCCGACAAGCAGGCGGGGACGCTCGATGAGACAGCCGTAGAACGCGGGCTCAGTTACGCCGCAGAGTGCGGTGACGGCAACCGTGGTGACCATACCCCTCTTCTCCTTGTTGCCTTTCATTGCAGTTGCCAAGGCGAGACTCGTGCCGCCAATGCAGAGGTTTGAGATGAAGCCAAAGATGATGGGCGCCCAGCCGAGCTGCGCCAAGCTCGTAACTTCGATTGCGATGTAGGCCTTATCAAGACCGAGCATGACAAAATAGGGGTTAAGGGCTGCAAGGATTGGAGTAGCGATAAATGCCACGTTATCCATGAGCCACGTGACGGCATCACTCAGCGCGTAGCCCATCATGCTGCCGGCGGGGCCGAGGATAATCAGCTCAACAGGCACGACGATAAACATGGTGAGTAGCGGCTTCAAGAACAGTTTGGTAACGTCCGGGATGATTTTCTGAAGACCGCGATCAACAAAGTACATGAACACAACGCCCAGTACGATTGGCACCACCGTGCTCGAGTAGTCATTCGTCGGGATGGGGATGCCAAGAAAGTCGAGACCCTCAGCACCGCTAATAGACAAGCTAATCATGATTGCGCCCAGCAGCGCGCCCATGATAGGCTGCATCTTCATGACAGCGGCGAGCTGGTAGCCTAGGTAAACGGGCAGGAAGCTAAATGAGGCGCTGAAGATCGCCAGCAGAACCTGAGCAGTTCCGCTATCGGTGCTCAATCCACAATAATTGACCAGGAGATTCTTAATCGAAAGAATGAGTCCGCCTACGATGAGCGCCGGGACGATGGGCATGAATACCTGTGCGGAGACATTTCCGAATTTCTCAACCAGGCTCATGGCAGTGTTGCCGCTTTTGATACCCTCTGCAAGATCCTTGGCGGTTTGGGCATCGTCGGCAACCGCGCCGCCGCCGACTTCGATTCCCGCGAAGTCGAGGAAGTCGTTGTAAGCCTCGGTGACGTTGGGGCCGATGATCACCTGAAGCTGGCCACCGCTGACTACTGCCCCGAGCGCCTGATCGGCCGATTTGGCGAGCTGGAGATCGATGATCGAGGTGTCTCGTGCGTCGATGCGAAGGCGCGTCGCACAATGAGTTACCGATGTAATGTTCTCTTTGCCGCCAACAGCCTTTAGGACTGTTTCGGACATTGCCTGATATTTCATCTCTTTCTCCTAGCCTTCCTGCTCCTGATATTTCGAGATAAGGTCTCGGTACCAATACCAGCTCTTTTTGGGGGTGCGCTCTAAATTGTTCTCGAAGTCGATATGGACAAGTCCGTATCGTTTTTCGTAGCCGTTGATCCAGCTATACAGATCCATCGTCGACCAGAGGTAGTAGCCCTCAACGCGCGCGCCGTCGCGCTTAGCCCTCATCATGTGCTCGATGAACTGGCCCAGAAGCTCGATGCGGTCATCATCGTGGATCATTCCGTCTGCGTCTGGTTGCTCATAGGCGCCATGTCCGTTTTCCGTAATAAAGATGCGGGGCGCGTCATAGCGCTCGTGGACATCCATGATGGTTGAATACATGCAACTTGGGAGTATTTCGCGGCCCCATTTATTGCGGGGAACATTGCTGTCGCGGGCGCTTTCAAACAAGGGCGCAATGCATTTTCCTTCGACTTTTTTGCTCGAACCGCCCTTATTGTTCGCCGAAACGGCAAGCTCTCCACCGTGCCAGTCGGTTACATACTCTCGGCAATACACGTTGAGTCCAATAAAATCGACTTTACCGTCTCTGAATTCTTCTACGTCATTTGGGGATCGATAGAGCGAGACGCCAAGTTTTTCAAGGATTTCGTCCATTTCTGGCGGCAGTTGACCCTGAAGCGCTGGTGCCAGAATCATGCGATTGGCGAAAAAGTCTGCGTATCGAAATACGTCATCAGGGTGCTCGGTTGCCGGGTCGAGTTCGACAACGCCGCCATCGTGGACGGCGCCGATGATGCCGTCGTAGCCCATTTGACGATATGCTCGGACTGCGAGTGCGCTTGCGCGCATCAGGTTGTATTGAAACTGCATGTACGACTGAACGTCGAGCGATCGATTGGGGGGATAGTTGCCCAACATGTTTACGCAGTAGCTGTAGAAATGCGGCTCGTTAACGGTAGCCCAGATTTTGACGCGGTCTCCAAAGCGCTCAAAGCAAATCTTGGCGTATTTGCAGAACCACTCTGCCATGTCGTTGTTCAGCCATCCGCCTTTGCAAGCAAGCGTGAATGGCAGATCGTAATGGAACAGCGTAACGTTGGGCTCTATGCCATTTTCGAGGCAGCAATCAATGACTCGATTATAAAAATCGATACCCTCTTCATTCACTTCGCCGATACCCGTGGGGATGATTCGACTCCATGAAAGAGAGAAGCGATAGGTGTTTTGTCCGCCTTCTTTCATCATGCGGATATCTTCTTCATAGCGATGGTAGAAGTCGCAAGATACATCACCGTCAACATGGTTGATGTTCTTATTGCTTGTGTGGTTAAAGAAATCCCACTCGCCGAGGCCTTTGCCGTCTTCGTTCCAGGCACCCTCGCACTGATAAGACGCCGTGGCGGAACCCCAGAGAAACGGCATGTTGTTCACGTTGCCCATGAATCCCCTTTCCATCATTCAACACGGTGGATACGTGTGACGGAATTACGATTAAGATGACGTCAACTGATTTGAATCATAGGAGAACGACCAAAGCTGTTTGATTCAATAAATGAACCATAATATCGAGGAGAGCGGAAAGAGGGATCACGTGAATATCAATGACTTCGATGTGCTCAATCGCATTAGCTCCATCATCAACAGCGAGTTTGGGTCAAACGATGCCGCCATCGCTCGATATCTCATCGCTCACATTAGGCGTTCGAGCGAAATCAATGTTGCCGCAATAACCCGCGATGCATTCGTGACCCGTTCCGCTGTTCGTCGTTTCTGCAATCGATTGGGCTACCAGTCTCTTAGCGATTTGAAAGAATCATTTACTCAATCAGTCTTTCCAAGCGACTTAAGCCATCGAGAGGAGGAATTTGGCTACGAGGAGTACAGGGCAGAGCTCGACGTTCGCATGATCGAGATGTTCGCTGAGGTTGAAAGCGGCGTGTCCGATATCGCTATTAAGCACCTTGCCGACGAAATTGATGGCCATAAAAACGTTGAAATCTGGTGCACCAATAATGTAAGCGCCAATCTCGTACGATTTCAGCAGGAAATGTTTTATGCGGGCAAGATAGTTCGCATAGTTGCTGGGGCTAACGTCGCGGAATTGAAAAACATGGGAGACGCTTCGCAGTCATTGATAATTCTCGTATCGGTCTCCGGGCTATTTGCGTCACAGGCGCGTGAGTATCTTGATTGCCGTTCGGGCAGGAAGATTCTAATTACTGCGTTTAGCAACGATGACAAATCGAGGTCTTTTGACCGTGTATATCGTCTTGGTAATGCGGGAAACGGAATTGACCGACTCGGCGTTTATTCGAAATATGCCATGACTTATTTCTTCGACTTGCTATCGTCGTGTTACTTGAGTCGCTACCCCTGCACCAAGGGGGAGCCGCTCTATGGGTCTACTTTGGCCTGGCCCGAGTAGTTGCGGCTCTATAGTTCTCCCGCCTGGAGAACGAGCGTGGATAATCTGCCACTTTGGCCTTAGAGCCGCGCTAAAAGCGGGAGAAAGTCCACGCTCGATTTCAAACGGGAGAAAATCCACGCTCGATCAAGCCAGGGAAGCCCGATCGCGACCTATGTAATAGTGCAAGAGGGTCGTTATCGAAGGTCGATGCTGTAGGCGTACTCCACCGTGCCAAAGTGTTCCCTCGGGAAATGTCACCGCTACATGCAAAACCACGGTCCTTCATATCCAAACTCAACAAAAACGCAGGTCACGGATATATAGATACGCCCGGTACCGTGTATCTAGAGGTTTTCATTGACAGCCCCCAAGGTTGCATCGTATTATCTTTTTCGTTCGCGGGGGCGGAGGCCCAAAAGACCAAAGAACCTGCGGATACTTGAACGATTGGGAGTTTGCCCGAGTGGTTAATGGGGACGGGCTGTAAACCCGTTGGCTCTGCCTACATAGGTTCGAATCCTATAGCTCCCACCCGTCAAGTGCCTGTATAGCTCAGTCGGTAGAGCACTTCGTTGGTAACGAAGAGGTCACCAGTTCAAGTCTGGTTGCAGGCTCCATCCGGCGGTGTAGCTCAGTTGGTTAGAGCACACGGTTCATACCCGTGGCGTCACTGGTTCGAATCCAGTCACCGCTACCATAGGTAACACGGTGGCTTCTCAATAGTATGTTGAGAGGCCACTATGGTATAAAGGCAAAGTCCCGTCCGGGGACGACCTGTTAAGAGGAGGGCTTTATGGCCAAAGAGAAGTTTGAGCGCACTAAGCCGCATGTTAACATCGGCACCATTGGTCACGTCGACCACGGCAAGACCACGCTGACCGCCGCCATCACCAAGGTTCTCTCTGAGACCGAGGGCTGCAAGGCTGACTTCACTGCGTTCGAGAACATCGACAAGGCTCCCGAGGAGCGCGAGCGCGGCATTACGATCTCCGTCTCCCACGTCGAGTACGAGACCGCTTCCCGTCACTACGCTCACGTTGACTGCCCGGGCCACGCTGACTACGTCAAGAACATGATCTCCGGTGCTGCTCAGATGGACGGCGCTATCCTGGTCATCGCCGCTACCGACGGCCCCATGGCTCAGACCCGCGAGCACATCCTGCTCGCCCGTCAGGTCGGCGTTCCCTACATCGTCGTCTTCCTGAACAAGTGCGACATGGTCGACGATGACGAGCTCATCGACCTCGTCGAGATGGAGACCCGTGAGCTCCTCTCTGAGTACGATTTCCCCGGCGACGACATCCCCGTCATCCGTGGTTCCGCTCTGGGCGCTCTCGAGGGCGACGCCAAGTGGATGGACGCCATTCGCGAGCTCATGAACGCTGTCGACGAGTACATCCCGACGCCTGCTCGTAACAACGACCTCCCGTTCCTGATGGCCGTTGAGGATGTTATGACCATCTCCGGCCGTGGTACCGTTGCTACCGGCCGTGTCGAGCGCGGTGAGCTCAAGCTCAACGAGCCCGTCGAGATCGTCGGCATCAAGGATACCCAGAACACCGTCGTTACCGGTATCGAGATGTTCCGTAAGTCCATGGACTTCTGCGAGGCTGGCGACAACGTCGGTCTGCTGCTCCGCGGCATCAAGCGCGAGGACATCGAGCGCGGCCAGGTTCTCTGCAAGCCCGGTTCGGTTACCCCGCACACCAAGTTCACCGGCGAGATCTACGTTCTGACCAAGGAGGAGGGCGGCCGTCACACCCCGTTCTTCGATGGTTATCGTCCTCAGTTCTACTTCCGTACCACCGACGTTACCGGTACGGTCAAGCTCCCCGAGGGCACCGAGATGGCTATGCCTGGTGACCACATCACCATCGAGGGCGACCTCATTCACCCGATCGCCATGGAGGAGGGCCTGCGCTTCGCTATCCGCGAGGGTGGCCACACCGTCGGCTCGGGCATCGTCTCCACGATCATTGAGTAAATTAGCTCTTTGATTTAGCTGACTTAGAGAACCCGGCACTTTTAGGGTGCCGGGTTCTTTTCTACGCGGGGCTTGTTCCCTGCCGATTGCGCTTCGCTCGCCCTTAAGCCGAGCGTGGGGGATCGATTAGATCTCGCTGGCTTCATTGATGTGTTCCAAATATGAATGGATTCAGCGAGAACCAATTGATTCGAGGTTTTCATTGACAGCACTTACATAGAGCTGATAAAGTACCATCTCGTGCCCGTACGGGGCGGATATGAAAGGTTCAGGATACATGCGTACTCTAGTTACTCTTGCGTGCACTGAGTGCAAGCGCCGCAACTATACGACCACCAAGAACAAGGCGAACATGCCTGATCGTATGGAGATCAAGAAGTATTGCCCCTGGTGCCGTCACCACACGCTGCACAAAGAGACTCGCTAGTCTTTAGTCATATACGCCAGTAGTTCAATTGGTAGAGCATCGGTCTCCAAAACCGAGTGTTGAGGGTTCGAGTCCTTCCTGGCGTGCCAGTCATTATTCCGTAAGCTCCCAATTGGGGGCTTACGGTTTACTCATGTATAAGCGCATTGCGCGGAGGTAACCCAAATGGCCAACAAGAAGAACAAGAAGAAGGCTCAGCAGCCGGCACCTGCCAACAACGCTGCCGCCAACTCCAAGGTTGAGGCCAAGAAGGCCGTTGCCAAGAAGAACGAGAAGGCTGCGAAGTCCAAGAAGAACGAGAAGCCTGGTTTCTTCGCCCGCACCAAGAAGTATTTCGCCTCGGTCAAGTCCGAGATGAAGCGTGTCACGTGGCCCGATAAGAAGGAGCTCGTGAACTACTCGGTCGTCGTTTGCGCTTCTCTGATCGTCGTCGGCGTCGTCATCGCTCTGCTCGATGCTGGCTTTGGCGAGGCTCTTGCTCTGTTCTCTGGATTGAGGGGCTAAACCATGTCTAAGCGTTGGTACGTCGTTCACACTTACTCTGGATACGAGAACCGTGTTAAGTCCGATCTCGAGCATCGCATCGAGACCATGGGCATGCAGGACCGTATCTTTGATATCGAGATTCCTATGGAGCGCGTCACCGAGATCAAAGAGGGTGGCAAGCGCGAGACCAAGGATTCTAAGATCTTTCCGGGTTATGTCCTGGTTCGCATGGAGATGGATGACGATGCATGGACGTGTGTTCGCAACACGCCCGGCGTCACCGGTTTCCTAGGCGGCAACGGCAAGCCCGCTCCGCTTTCCCGCGACGAGTACAACAAGATGACTCGTCGTCCCGGTAAGGGCGATTCGCCCAAGCGCACCTCGGTTGATATTCAGGTCGGCACGTCCGTCCGCGTCACCGATGGCCCGCTTACCGACTTTGATGGCAAGGTCTCCGAGGTTAACACCGAGGCTGGCAAGCTCAAGGTCACGCTGATGATCTTTGGCCGCGAGACGCCGGTCGAGCTCGACTTTAACCAGGTCGCTGTCATCGCTTAAGTTTTCGTCCGTTCGCGCGAGCGTGCTTCTTCTGTGACTGCTCATCTCAGGAGTGCTTCTAACACGTGCGTGCTTACGATATAGCAAGTACTTCACACTCGTGATTCGAAAGGAATGACCATGGCTGAGAAGAAGGTTGCCAACGTCATTAAGCTCCAGATTCCTGCTGGTGCAGCTAACCCCGCTCCTCCCGTCGGCCCCGCTCTGGGCGCTGCTGGCGTGAACATCATGCAGTTCTGCCAGGCCTTTAACGCCGAGACGCAGGACAAGAAGGGCGACATCATCCCCGTTGAGATCTCTGTCTACGAGGATAAGTCCTTCTCCTTCATCACCAAGACCCCGCCGGCGGCTCACCTCATCAAGAAGGAGCTGAACCTCAAGTCTGGTTCCGCTAAGCCCCAGGCCGACAAGGTTGGTCAGCTCTCCCAGGAGCAGCTCACCAAGATCGCCGAGATCAAGATGCCGGACCTCAATGCCAACGACATTGACGCCGCCAAGAAGATCATCGCCGGTACCGCCCGTTCCATGGGCGTCACCATCGCTGAGTAGCGATTTCTTATGGTAACGACGGGTGCTCCGACCGGGGCGCCCGTTAAATGTGTGCAATAGGGCACACGATACGATGTGGGAGGGCTCACGCCCGTTTAACCACAGGAGGTAATGCACATGGCTAAGCATGGTAAGAGCTATAACGCCGCTGCCGAGAAGATCGATCGCGCCACGCTCTACACCCCTCTTCAGGCTGCCAAGCTCATTAAGGAGCTCGACACCGCCAAGTTCGACGAGACCGTCGAGGCCCACTTCCGTCTGGGCATCGATACTCGTAAGGCTGACCAGAACATCCGTGGTTCCATCTCCCTGCCCCACGGCACCGGCAAGACCGTTCGTGTTGCCGTCTTCGCCGAGGGCGAGAAGGCCCGCGAGGCTGAGGCTGCCGGCGCCGACATCATCGGTTCCGACGAGCTTGTCGCCCAGATTCAGAAGGGCGAGATCAACTTCGACGCCGCTATCGCTACGCCGAACATGATGGCCAAGGTTGGCCGCATCGGTAAGATCCTTGGTCCCCGTGGCCTCATGCCGAATCCCAAGCTCGGCACCGTGACCATGGACGTCGCCAAGATGGTCTCCGAGCTCAAGGCTGGCCGCGTTGAGTACCGCGCCGACCGCTACGGCATCTGCCACGTGCCCCTGGGCAAGAAGTCCTTCTCTGAGCAGCAGCTCGTCGAGAACTACGCTGCCCTGTACACCGAGATCCTGCGCGTCAAGCCCTCTTCTGCTAAGGGCAAGTACGTCAAGTCCATCTCCGTGTCTTCCACCATGGGCCCTGGCGTCAAGGTCGATCCCGCTATCCAGCGCGACTTCCTGGCTGAGTAACTAACAGTTACTGCCTGAGCAAAGCAAGCATTGCTAAAGAGACCCGGTTCTGCCTCGTGCAGGACCGGGTCTCTTGCTTTTGAGTCAACGAAACCACCACGAAGGGGACAGGCACACTTGTGGTGGTTTTACTTGTGTTGTACTTTAGCGCGATGTAGTACTACCCGAGGCCGAAGGGAGTCCAACATGTTTAAGAACACGCAACAGCTCCTAGGCCTAGCGCTACTAGATTGGATAGCGCGCTAGGGTTGTAATCTCGCTATAACGATTTGTTGTACCCGGGTGCGCTATCGTTTGCCGCTTTCAGGCGTGATGAGCGACACGGGTATTTTTCTATCTCTAGGCCTTCTCTCTCTCCTGAAAGCCATCTGTCATAAAACGGTCAATCAGGAGGAACATATAAGCCGCAAAATCACAATCTTTGACGCCACCCTGTGCGACGGTGAGCAGTCGCCGGGCGCCAGCATGAATACCGAGGAAAAGCTCTTCATCGCCCGCCAGCTGGTGCGCATGAACGTGGACGTTATCGAGGCGGGCTTTCCCATCTCGAGTCCTGGTGACTTTCGCTCCGTACAGGAGATTGGCAAGATTGCGGGCGACCGATGCACGGTATGCGGCCTGACGCGCGCTGTCGACAGGGATATCGAAGTGGCTGCAGAGGCGCTCAAAACGGCCCAGAGGCCCCGTATCCATACAGGGCTGGGTGTGAGCACCAGTCACCTGCGCGACAAGCTCCATATGACTGAGGAAAGGGCAATTGAGTGAGCGATCCATGCCGTCAAACATGCTCGCAAGTTCGTTGACGATGTTGAGTTTTATGCCGAGGATGCCGGCCGCTCCGATCAGGAGTTTCTGGTGCGCATTATCGAGGCGGCCGTAAAGGCCGGTGCCACGGTCGTGAACATCCC
Source organism: uncultured bacterium (assembly GCA_905215365.1). Lineage (GTDB taxonomy): Bacteria > Actinomycetota > Coriobacteriia > Coriobacteriales > Coriobacteriaceae > Collinsella. The sequence goes on from CAJMPX010000003.1 coordinate 26,547, forward strand.
CGATACGATGGGCTACAACATGCCGTGGGACTTTGGCGCCCGCATCCGTGACCTGCGCGGGCGCTGCGGGTGCGGCCGGTCAGCGTGCGGTCGACGTGATGGAGTATCGCGAGTACGAGATTGAGCGCATTGCGCGCCAGGCATTTGAGGCGGCGCGCAAACGTCGCGGCAAGGTGACGAGCGTTGATAAGCGCAACGTGCTGGAGACGAGCCGCATGTGGCGCGAGATCGTGCATCGCGTGCAAGACGAGGAGTACTCCGACGTGGAGCTTGAGGACCTGCTCGTCGACAACGCCGCCATGCAGCTCATCAGTCGACCGGCAGACTTTGACGTCGTGGTGACGGAGAACATGTTCGGCGACATCCTGTCCGATGAGGCGGCTCAGATTACCGGATCGCTCGGTATGCTTGCCTCTGCCTCGCTGGATGATGGCGTATCGCTGTTTGGGCCGAGCGCTGGCAGCGCTCCTGACATCGCGGGGCTCGGCGTGGCCAATCCGCTGGCTCAAATCTTGTCGGTGGCGATGCTGCTGACCTACGCGCTCGACATGGGCGAGCAAGCCGCGTGGATCGAGAGCGCCGTGGCGCGCGTGCTCGACGAGGGCTGGCGCACCCGTGACATCGCCGATGTCAACACCCCGGCAGATAAGATCCTCGGCACCACGACGATGGGCGACAAGGTCGTCGCCGCGCTGTAGGCGATGCCGATTCAAGCTGTCAAATATCTCAATCTGTAACATCTAAGGGGCAAAATCGTTCCTACCTGTTACAGATTGAGATTTTCGGCTGAGCATCCGTGGTCTGTCTCGATCTGTAACAGCTAACCGATTATTTGGGCCCTACCTGTTACAGATTGAGACAAACCGTTGGGACAGGTCGGACGAGTCAGCAAAACCACCACAAAGGTGCCGGTCCCCTTCGTGGTGGTTTTTAGCGCAACGAGGTGTTCCCAGCCGACCATACGGGCGGCCTTGCGCTCACGCTGCTCGATGACAGCGCATCTTTAGACGCGAAGTGCGGAACCGGGTGCATATACGAGCCGCGTAGCGTTACGAATTCATGGGAATGACCGTATCGCCAATTTGTACGCTTGCAATCTTGTCTGTGTCACAAACTTGCGAGAACGGCCAGGTCTTGTGGACATCAGTGGTGCCGTTATCCAGTTTATTTGCGAAATAGCCGCTGTGGCTGGTTGCGTCCTCAACATGACCGTCTTTGAACGTCACGATGAGGGGTATGTTGCCAACGGCATCCATAGACTCCTCCATGTTTTGAGACATCTTGCCGCTGTTGTTGTCGTGTTCGATGGAACGATCTATGTTGTAGCGGACTGAAACGCCAACGCAGGATACGGTGGCCTCTTGAATCGTCGCCTTGGTGCCGTTAAAGTTGACCGATTTGGGCGCGGGAATCGTAACGGATGTATCTTCGTAATTCAGCTGGAACTTAAGATCCCATGGGCCCGTAAGTATTTTCTTATACTCGGGAAGCTCTTTGCCAGCACGTGGCACAACGAGAGAGTTGATATGCGTGCGGACGGTCCTGCCCATAAGGCCGGGTGATTCAACGCTGAACTGTGCAAAGTATTGAATGCTGGAGTCATTGGGGTTCTTGTCAATGAGCCATGATTGGCCTTGGCCGCCATGCTCGCCATCAACGTATACGTTTCCATCGACACTTCCGGCGATAGTTCCGTTCTCGCCCGGCTCGGAAAGCTTTTTCAGGGCAGCGGGATCGTCGAACGTAAGCGTATAGGCGATGGTAACCATATCCTTGTCGCCCATGATGGCGTCGGCGGTCACGGTGACTCCGTTGTTGGAGCAGCTAGCACCGACGGGCCGGCCAATACGGTCGATGATCTCGGTTTGAGAAGCAGGTCCGTCAAAGATGTCGGAAAGCATGTCAGAAGGAAGCGGCAGGACGCCTGTTGCCATAGCCGTGCCAGCGCCTCCAATGACGATAGCGAGGACTGCCGTTACAGCGGCAATGCGAGCGACTGTTCTTACGGGATGGCGGGCGATGCGCGGCTTGCGTCGCGTGCCATTAAAGTTGCTTTGAGCGGTCGCCGCATCGCTTGAGGCGACGGACTGAGCAATCGAGTTTGCCATGTGCTGCTTCGCATTATCGGTAAACGAAATGTGCTCCAGGGCGTGGCGATAGTCATTCGAATTCGTAGTCATTGTGGTCTCCTTTCAAGGAAAGCCGAAGTGACGCACGTCCGCGGCTAAGGTGCTGGGCGGTTGCAGCTGGCGTCGCGTGAACGGCGTCTGCGATTTCCCTGATGCTCATGCCTGCGTAGTAGTGCAAAAAGATGGCGATGCGCTGTGCTTGAGGCAGGGCCGTGACAGCGGAAAGAATGGCGCAGTCGCGTTGCGCGAATTCTTGCTCGGCATGTGTTACGGGTGCGCAGAAATCGGGGAGCGAATCGAGGTCGACAACCGGGTGATTCGCGTGCGTACGGCCGATATCGCGACATGCGTTCAGTGCGACTCGGATCACCCAAGCACGTTCGTGTTCGAGCGAGTCGAACGGTTGAGTGCGTTGGAGAATCTTGATCAGCGTGTCCTGGCAGATGTCTTGAGCGTCGTCAGCGGATCCAAGGGCCGAATAGCACAATCGAAGGATGAGGTCGGAATACGTGTCGACCAAGCGCTTTGCTTCCCGCTCGATCTGATCGGCATCGCATCGGAGCGTGCTATTGCGGTTACGGCGTGCAGGCATAGTGTCACCTCCAATTGGTCGTGGTGGATATAGGGAAGGCGTCTCGCGAGGTCCCTCTACATACAACACGGTCGAGACTGCATAAGTTGGCAAAAAAAGACGGCACATGAGCGCCGTCCTTACAAAACAATGAGTGTTCTCGTTAATTACACAAGCACCGTGATGGACAGGTCGGACGAGTCAGCAAAACCACCATAAAGGTGCCTATCCCCTTCGTGGTGGTTGTTGGCAGTTACCAGGGGGTTCTGGCGGTTGAAGACTCGATTGCTTCGTGGCGTTTGAGCTCGCGGCGCATGGTTTGTGAGTTGAGCCAAGCGGCCTTCCAACCGCGCGTGGGGTAGCGCGCCTCGTCAATTTCGATCTTGGTATAGCCGCAGGCGTTGACAATCTTCGTTCCGCATGGGTGTTGGCGCTCGCGTTGAAAGTTGGGGCCGTAGCTTTGGTGCACATGCCCGTGAATCATATAGTCGGGACCCCAAGACTCAAGAGCCGCATTAAAGCACTCGAATCCTCGATGCGGCAGGTCGTCCAGATCGCCCATGCCTGCGACGGGTGCATGGGTAAGTAGAATATCGCATCCGTCTACCAGTGCGATTTTTCGCGATAGCTTGCGCATGCGTTTTGCCATCTCGCGCTCGGTATACATGTTCGCGCCGTCGCGGTAGCGCATGGAACCGCCCAGACCCGCAATGCGAATACCTCGGTACACATATACGCTGTCCTCAACACAAATGCACCCGCCCGGTGCATGGCGCGCGTAGCGGTCGTCGTGGTTGCCACGAACGTACACAAGCGGTTTGTTGATGACAGTGACCAAAAACTCAAGATAGTCCGGATCCAGGTCGCCTGCGGATAGAATCAGGTCAACGTCCTCAAAGCGCTCCTTGCGAAAACATTCCCACAGGCAGCGCTCCTCTACATCGGCAATGGCTAGGATATTCATAGGGCACGGACCTCCGGCTCGTTATCGAGCTGCGGAATCGAGCCTATAACGTTGTCAGCCAGCCAGTTCATCTCGACAATCTGCGTACTCGGCAGGGGAGGGAAGCCCTCAATCTGAACCACGCCGTCCTGGCTGTGGAGCTCGCCGCCAAATGGGTTGATGGAGCCCTCGACAATGCCGTTGCGAAGCAGCTGCACAAGTTTACGCGTCTGATAGGGTAGGCCCGGAGCGTAGCGAATATCGATGACGCCGGAGCTCATACCGTACCAGTAGTTGACGGCGCGCACCTGCTGGTCATCGGCGGTCTCGTCCCATGTGCCGTGCAGTAGGCTGCGTACGATGAGTTCGTAGTAACGGCCCCAGTTCCATACCGGCATAGCAATACCGGTAACTTCCTTGCCGTTTACCAGACGGTGAAGCCCGTAGGCGGTGGGGTCCTCGAGAGACTTGGACATATCGGCGCCGGTCATGACGCTCACGCCCTCGCGACACATGGCTTCGGCAAGACCGCCGGCGGGAACATCTCCCCAAGTGAGGATAATCTGCGCACGAGGGTCGAGCAGCGAGGCACCGATAGCGAAGGCGTTGATCTCGCTAAGTGCGCCCGACGCAAAGACCGACGCGTGGTAGCCAATGCGATGGTTGTCTGCCATGCTGGCCGCAAGGGCGCCCAGCAAAAACTTTGCCTCGTACATCTTTCCAAAATACGAGCGCACGCTTTGGTGGGGAAGGCCGATAGAGCAGTTGAGGAATCGCACCTGGGGATACTCGACGGCAGCCCTGAGCGTATATTCCATCAGGCGGTGCGAGGTCGAGAAGATGACGTTATCTCCATGTTTGACAGCCGTTTCCACAGCGGCGTAGAACACGTCCGGATCGTGGCAGTCCTCGAATGCCTCGGTGCGCACGATACCGCCAAAGTGCTCATCGAGATACTGACGACCTTGGTCGTGCAGGCTGTCCCAGCTCGACGTAGCGCAGGGGAATTCATGGATAAAGGCGATGCGCAGGGGGTTGGCAGCCGAGTAGACGGTCTTGCCCATAAAGAAGTTGAGCACGCCGGAGGTGGACTTGGCGGGCGACTCTTCCTCATCGACACTCGGTGCCTCGACAAGATCGACCTTGTCCTCGTCATTTTTGCCGGCAATGACCAGCTCGCGCCAAATCTTGCACAGGCGGTTTACGACGATATCCGTCGGTGTATCCAGCAGGCGGTCCTGGTTGTACACATTGAGGTAGACGAGCATGGCGTCGGCGGGCGTAATGTCCAGGTGGTCGCCGCCCGCGCGCAGGTAGGCGCGTTTAAAGAGTAGGAAGGTGTGGCGCAGGTAGTCGACCTTTTTCTGTGGCCACTTTTCGACAAGGTTCTGGCCGAGCATCTTAGCAAGCGTTTCGTAGCTTCCCTCGCGCGAGAACTCGATTTCGTATAGGGGGCAGACGCGCCAAAACGCGCAGAACTCGCCATAGAGGCGGCTTTCGACGGAATCCCATTTTCCGGGGTAGAGGCGGGTGACCTTGGCCGAAACCGTCGGGGCGTCCAGGAATTTGAGGACGCTGACGCGCTTGTTGCCCTCCTGGACGTAGAACCGATGCATGAACTCGGTGACGATGATGGGGTCGCGATAGCCCTCGGTCACCTGGATGTCGTAGAGGTTGGACCACTTGCGGGCGAACTCGGTGCTAAACGGCAGCAGGGGCATAAAGTTGCACGAAAAGGCGGACTGACGGCCTTTGGTGACCGTGCCGACGACCATTTCGAGCGGAATGTCCCTCAGGCCGACGCTCTCTCGCTGACCCAAGGGGAGCTGGGCAACGAGGCCGTCGAGGTCCGTAAGGTACGGGTGCTCGCTTTGGCTGATGGCGCGACGGCGTCCCTGCTCGCCGCGCTTGCGTGCTTGACGATAGGCCTCTTCCATGGTGTCTACTCCCTTAGTCGTTTAAACAACGATATAAACCATGGTACCACGATGCGAAACCACCACGAAGGTGCCCGTCCTCTTTGTGGTGGTTTTAGGCGATGATGGGGGCGATGGCGCGGATGCAGGCGTCGGCTGCCGTGAAAGTAGTGCTGTCGTCGCTGACGATAAAGATGATCTTGCCCTTGATGCCAAAGTCGCCGATCTCGCTAAAGAGCACGTAGGGCTCCTTGTCAAAGCCCGAGATGGGAAGCACGGCGGCCTTGGTGGCGTCGGTGAGCTCATCTGCCAGCGCGTCCAGTGAAGCCCACTTGGACGTGTCCTTGACCGCGACGGGCACGGCAACGCGCCCAAAGGGCATGAGGTGCACGAGCGTGTTCTTGGAGATGTTGGAGTTGGGGACGATGATGGTCTGCCCGCAGGCATCTTCGATGGTCGTATGGCGCCAGGTGATATCTTGGACCACGCCCGACACGCCGCCGACCTCGATATTGTCGCCGGGTTTGATAATGCCCATAAACGTCACCTGCATGCCGCCGATGAGGTTTGAAAGCGTGTCCTGAAAGCCGAGTGAGATGGCGATGCCGCCGACGCCAAGAGCGGCGACGAGGGCGTTTGCGTTAACGCCAAAGCAGTTGTCGAGGATAAAACTGCCGCCGATCGTCCATATGACGGCGCGCGCGATATTGATGAAGATGCTGGATGAAGGGAGTGGGTTATCGTCGCGGTTAAGCAGGTGGCGCAGGGTCTTGGACGCGACCTTGGCGGCAACGGCGGTGCCGATAGCTAAGATACCTGCCCAGATGATGTTGTGGACCCATCGTTGTGCAAAGAAATGAAGAATTGGCTCAAACAATTCCATGTAGGGAAACCTCCTAATGATTGTCCAACCATGATACCCACCAAGAAGCCTGTCCGATCACATCGGACGCGCCGATAACTTGAGATGGGGTGGCCGCGGTGGCGTAAGCTGGGCCGCCGGCGAGCACGCCGGCAAGGAGTGCGGCGGTCAAGCAAGACGGGGAAGGAGTCTTCTCATGGCAGTTTCCTTAGTTCTTAACCAGTGGTTCCTGCTGACGCTGGATTATCGACATGATATGCGAAAACCGTCGCAAAGGTATCTGTTCCTTTGCGGCGGTTTTGACGTTTGCGCAGATAAAACCTGCCAAAATAAACCTGTCCCTTATTGGCAGGTTTTAGCTCAGCAGCATGCGGTCGTTGGCGAGCTCGCCGCCCGAGACCTCCTCGAACTTTTGGAGCAGATCGGCGACGGTGAGCGACTTCTTTTCGTCGCCGGCCACGTCGTAGATCACGTGGCCTTCGTGCATCATGATCAGACGGTTGCCCAGACGGATGGCGTCGTTCATGTTATGCGTGACCATGAGCGTGGTCAGGTGGTTCTCGTCGACGATCTCCTCGGTCAGATTGAGCACCTTCGATGCCGTCTTGGGGTCGAGTGCGGCGGTGTGCTCGTCGAGCAGCAGCAGGCGCGGCTTGGTGAGCGTGGCCATCAGCAGGGTGAGTGCCTGGCGCTGGCCGCCTGAGAGCAGGCCGACCTTGGCGTTGAGGCGTGTGTCCAGGCCAAGGTCCAAGCGCTTGAGCAGCTCAACGTACTCGTCCTTCTCGGCCTTGGTGACGCCCCACGAAAGACCGCGACGCCGGCCGCGGCGCTTGGCGAGGGCCAGGTTCTCGGCGATCTGCATGTCGGCTGCGGTGCCGCGCATGGGGTCCTGGAACACGCGACCCAGGTACTTGGCGCGCTGCGACTCGCCCAGACGCGAGATGTCGGTGCCGTCGAGCTCAATAACACCCGAATCGAGCGGATACACGCCGGCGATCATGTTGAGCAGCGTGGACTTGCCGGCGCCGTTGCCGCCAATCACGGTTACAAAGTCGCCATCATTCAGGGTGAGGTCGACGCCGGTGAGTGCGCGCTTCTCGGTGACGGTGCCCTTGTTAAAGGTCTTCTTGACGTGCGAGAGCTTAAGCATCTGCCTCATCCCCCTTCGTGTAGGAGCTGCGGAGCTTATAGCGCTCCCAAACCACGGGCACGCACAGGGCCACGGCGACGATCACGGCGGAGAGCAGCTTCATGTCGTTGGCGTCCATGCCCAACTGCAGCACGATGGCGCGGATGAGGAAGTACACCACGGAGCCAAAGACGGCAGAGGCAAGACGGACGCTAAACTGCGTGAGTCCGCCGGGCAGCAGGCGGCCGAGCACCTCGCCGATGACGATGGCGGCAAGACCGATAACGATGGCGCCGGTGCCCATGCCAATGTCAGCGTACTTCTGGCTCTGGCAGATGAGCGCGCCCGAAAGGCCGATAAGGGCGTTGGAGAGCACGAGGGCGATCATCTTGGTGGTGTTGGTGTTAACGCCCAGGGCGCGGATCATGTACTCGTTGTTGCCGGTGGCACGCAGCGCCGAGCCAATCTCGGTGCCAAAGAACCAGTACAGGATGGCAACGATAGCCACGGCGAGCAAGATGCCCAAGATAATGGCAACGGTGGACTGCGGCAGGCCCGTCATGTGGCTGACGGATGAGAAGATGGTGCCCTTGGCAAGGATGGGCGTGTTGGATTTACCCATGATGCGCAGGTTGATGGACCACAGACTGATCTGCGTAAGGATTCCGGCGAGGATTGCAGGAATCTCAAAAACGGTGGTCAAGATGCCCGTGACAGCGCCCGCGATGGCGCCGGCGCACATGCCGGCCAGCACGGCGAGCAAGGGGTCGACGTTATTGTTGACGATGAGCACGGCGCAAACACAGCCGCCGAGGGCAAAGCTGCCGTCGCAGGTCATATCGGGGATGTCGAGCAGGCGGAACGTGATAAACACGCCGAGCACCATAATGCCCCAGAGGACGCCCTGCGAAACGGCGCCCTGCAATGCAATGAGCATGCTTCATACCTCCTAGGATAGGGTGGACACGTGATGTTCCATAATAGCGGTAACAATGAATATAAGAACGGCAGGCAAACGTTTTGTTATATCTGAGCCATTGGGGCGAACGCCGGTCTATGACGTTCGCCCCAATGGCTCAGATATTGAATAACGCAGCTATGGCGCGAGAACGAACCCTAGATGCGTTACGGCGCATGGTGCTACTCGTCCAGGGCGGAAAGATCGATGCCCAGCGCCTCGGCCATCTCGTCGTTCTTGACGACGACCAGGTCCTTGCTCGAGAGGTGCTCGATAGCCATATCCTCGGGCTTAGCCTCGCCCTTCAGGATCTTAACGGCCATCTCGCCTGCAGCGTAGCCCAGGTCCTCGTAGTTGATGGAGAGGGTGAACAGGCCGCCGGCCTTGCACATGCCCTCCTCGCCGGTGACGAAGGGGAGCTTGTTCTCCTTGCAGATCTGGCCCACCTGCGAGGCGCCCGCGGCGATGGTGTTGTCGGTGGGGGAGTACAGTGCGTCGATCTTGCCCACGGCAGACTCTACGACGGACTGGATCTCGTTGGAGCTCGAGACGGTGAAGTCGGTGTACTCCAGGCCCAGCTTGTCGAGTTCCTTCTTGGCGGCCTTGATCTGGACGTCGGAGTTGGACTCAGCGGTGCAGTAGAGCAAGCCGACCTTCTTAACGTCGGGCAGGACCTTCTGCATCATCTCGAGCTGCTCGGCGACCGGGGTGAGGTCGGAAGCGCCCGTGACGTTGGTGCCGGGCTTGTCGTTGTCCTGGACCAGGCCGGAGGCGGCGTAGTCGGTGATGGCGCAGCCAACGATGGGGATATCGGCCGTAGCGCCGGCGGCAGCCTGCGCGGCGGGCGTGGCGATGGCATAGATCAGGTCGACGCCGTCGCCTACGAACTTGTCGGCAATGGACTTACACGTGGACTGGTCGTTCTGGGCGTTCTTCTGGTCGATCTTGACCTTGAGACCGCTCTTCTTGATGGCCTTGACGAAGCCGTCGTTGGCGGCACCGAGCGCGGAGTGCTCGGTGAGCTGCAGAACGCCGATGGTGTAGTCGGAATCGGCGGCAGCGGAGCCGGAACCAGAGTTGCCACCGCATCCAGCGAGCGGGGCGAGCGCGAGCAGGCCGGCAGAGACCAGAAGGCTCCTGCGGCTGATGGTGATGTCCTTCATATCATTACCCCCAGTATAAAAATGGCTGGAAACACTGCACTAGGAAAAAGTGCAAGTGGGACTATAGTAACGCCGTTGTCCATTTTTACAACATCCTGGCGAGTTTTTTAATACTGAACTGGACGGGCGGTGCTGAGGAATGACGGACGGTAACGGGGCTTACGCTGCGGGCGCGGGGCTGTCTTCTTCGTCTAGCGCGGCAAAGAGTTTCTTGCCGTCGAGCAAACGCGTGCTGACGTTTCTCATGCGGCTGACCTCAACGGTGCGCAGGGTGTCGTCGGCGCCTCGGGTGTCGTAGACCGTTCCCAGCAGATACGAGACGCCATCGCGCTGCCTGATTGCAAAGGGCCGGACCGTCATCCGCACCACCTCGGTTTCGCCCCGGGTCAGGACGTTTGAGATATCAAAGCTGACGGTTGTTCCATGGTCGATGGCCTGTTCGACGAGCTCGCACGTGTCGATACGCTTGGCGCGCGGACGCGTTGTCTTGACGGGCGCGTCGTTGGCGGCCGGTGCCGGTTCGGGCATATCGAGGTAGCCGCGAACATCGGCGCTCGCCATGGCGACCAGGTGCTGCGCCATGCTCTTTCGAATGGCTATGGGCGTCGATCGGTTGCGCATGACCATGCCGTGGAGCCGTATGATCTCCTCGTCAGCAAGTGGGCGGGTGAGGAGCCGATAACCCACGCTGCGTTTATAGTCGATTTCGTATCCGGCGTGACGAAGTGCCGATATCGAGGTATAGATGCTGCGGCGTGCCGCCGAGATGGGCATGCGGGCGGGGTCGTCGGGATGGGCGAGGAGCTCGACCAGCTCGTCGGAAAGCAGCGCTTTGTCCTCGCCGGTGTTCTCGCTCAAAAGCTGCAGGATGCGTACGGCGCGATAGGCTGCCATCGAGGCGGAGCCCCTGGTCGTGGTCTCGTAGTTTTCAACAACGGCTTCGGTCATAGTGCCCACGTCCTTTCCTTTTTTGGCGATGGCAGATCAGAGCCTAGGGCGCGGAGCCTGGCCAAGGACACGTGGCGCCTTGGGCGGTCGATGGTTGCCGGCAAACGGCGGGTCGAGTTTTCAACAACCCTGCCTAACTGACCAAAACCTTGCCAAAAGCTTGACGGCTGCTGTTGAAAAAAGCGCCTCTCGGCCGATGTCGAGAGGCGCTTGTGCGATGAGCGTTGCGCGTGGCGACGCGAGCTAGTGCCCGACGATTAGAAGTCGGCGTTGCCCACGGTGCGCGGGTGCGGCAGGACGTCGCGGATGTTGCCCACGCCGGTGAGGTACATCACCAAGCGCTCGAAGCCCAGACCGTAGCCGGCGTGCTTGCAGGAACCGTAGCGGCGCAGGTCAAGGTAGTACTTGTACTGCTCGGGATTCATACCCAGGTCCTTGATGCGGGCCTCGAGCAGATCCAGGCGCTCCTCGCGCTGGGATCCGCCGATAATCTCGCCGATACCGGGAACCAGACAGTCGGCGGCGGCGACGGTCTTGCCGTCCTCGTTCATGCGCATGTAGAAAGCCTTGATCTCGGCCGGGTAGTCGGTTACGAAGGTCGGGCGCTTAAAGTGCTCCTCGGTCAGGAAACGCTCGTGCTCGGTTTGCAGGTCGATGCCCCAGCTCACGGGATAGTCAAACTTGTGACCGGCGGCGACGGCCTGCTCCAGGATCTCGACGGCCTCGGTATAGGTGACGCGGGCAAAGTCGGAGTTGGCGACATGGTCCAGGCGCTCAAGCAGACCCTTGTCCACAAACTTGTTGAGCATATTGAGCTCGTCGGGGCAGGTTGCCATGACGTCCTTGAGGACATACTTGAGCATGGCCTCGGCGTTATCCATGTAGTCGTTCAGATCGGCAAATGCCATCTCGGGCTCGATCATCCAAAACTCGGCGGCGTGGCGCGTGGTGTTGGAGTTCTCGGCGCGGAAGGTGGGGCCAAAGGTGTACACGTCGCCAAAGGCCATGGCAAAGTTCTCGGCATTGAGCTGGCCGGACACGGTGAGACTCGCATGCTTGCCAAAGAAGTCCTGGCTCCAGTCGACCTCGCCGGACTCGGTGAGGGGCGGGTTTTTGGGGTCGAGCGTGGTCACGCGGAACATCTCGCCGGCGCCCTCGCAGTCACTCGTGGTGATGATGGGGGTGTTGACATAGACAAAGCCCTGCTCCTGGAAGAAGCGGTGGATGGCGGCAGCCGCGACAGAACGGATGCGGAACACGGCACGGAACAGGTTGGTGCGCGGGCGCAGGTGCTGCTGGGTGCGCAGGAACTCGACGGTTGCGCGCTTCTTCTGCAGCGGGTAATCCGGGGCGCTCGCGCCCTCGACCTCGATGGAGGTGGCAGAAAGCTCGAAAGGCTGGGGCGCATCGGGGGTCAGCTTGACGGTGCCGGTGCAAATGAGTGCGGCCGAGACGTTTTGATGGGCGATCTCGTCGTAGTTGTCGAGTGCCTCGCGGTTCATGACGACCTGCAGGTCGCGGAAGCAGCTGCCGTCGTTGAGCGTAACAAAGCCAAAGTTCTTCATGTCGCGGATGGACTTGACCCAGCCGGCGACGGTGACGGTCTGGCCGCCGAGCGACTCGGCATCGGCATAGAGCTGCGCGATTTTGGTGCGGTTCACGTATCCTCCCATAACGGTTGAATGATAGTTATCCATACAGTTCGATATTCTAGCAGCTCGGCTCATTTGGGCTATACAGATAAGGCATTGGCGGGATGGTTTTTCAAACGAAAAGCGCCCGCGGCCAAATGGTCGCGGGCGCTTGACGAGGTGCCTTTTGGCTGTGTGGCGCGGGGCCTGGCTACTTGGTCTTGGCAACCAGCAGCGGGTCGCCAAGCTTGACGAGCGGGTTGCCGCCGATAAGCGTTCCAGACTCGCCGACATGGTCGATGCTCTTAAGACGATCGAGCTCGGAGACGATGACGGTCACGATGTCCTCGTGGCCGGCGGCCTTGATGGCCTCGCGATCGAAGCTGATGAGCGGCTGGCCGGCCTTGACCACATCGCCCATCTCGACAAAGCGGGCAAAACCCTTGCCGTTCATTTCCACGGTGCCCAGGCCAACATGGATGAATACGCGCAGACCGTCCTCGGTAATCATGCCGATGGAGTGGTTGGTGACAGTGGTGGCGCCGATGCGGCCGTTGGCGGGCGCATAGATGGTGCCGGTAATGGGCTCGATGCCATAGCCCTGGCCAAGCATGCCCGAGGCGATCGTCTCGTCGGGAACCTCGTCCAGGCTGACGAGCACGCCGTTGACGGGGGCATAGATGACGCCTTCGCGGGTGGCGAAGCTTGCTGCGGGCGGAACGGACGCCTCGCCGGTCGAGGTGAAGGTGGACTTAAGCGAATCGAGCAGACCCATAGTTGCCTCCAACTTAAATAGGCGCGTATCGCGCGTTTGGTTTGCCGGAAACGTTTCATATCTGTTTCGCGGCTTGGTCAACACCCCCTATTCTACGCTGCTCAGCGATACCTCTGAGCTGGGATTATGTGATATATCAGTTGAAGGGAAACTTATTGCTGGCGTGTTTCTGCGTCACGGGTTCAAGTGGGGTACGCTTGAAGGCGAAAAACAATGGCGCTTAATTTGCGCGAAGGGAGCACATATGATTGTCGAGAACCATGCGCTGTGGGGCGAGGAGCCGACCGAGGAATATCCGGCGACGTTTACGTATTTGGGTGCCGAACCGCTGCCCGATAAACCGAATGGCCGCCGCCCTGCCGTGATTATCTGCGGCGGAGGTGCGTTTACGCATATCGCTCCGCATGAGCAGGATCCCGTGGCGTTTGCGTTTTTGGATCACGGTTACCAGGCCTTTGTGCTCAACTATGTCACAAGTTCTACGGGTGACGTGAGCTTTCCGCACCCCCAGGCAGATCTTGCCAAGATGGTCGCCACGGTGCGTGCGAATGCCGACGAGTGGCATGTCGATCCCAAGCGCGTGTGCGTCGTGGGCTTTTCTGCTGGCGGCATGATTTGCGCCTCGCTGGCAACGCAGTGGAAGACCGGCCCCTTCGCGGCACTTGCCGGGGCGCGTCCGGACGACATTCGTCCCGACGCCGTGGTGCTGGGCTATCCGTTGCTCGACCTTGCCTATGTGCGCGATATGCAGACGCGTGACCCGCGCATCGACCTGCGCGTGCCCAAGACGGGTGGCAAGACAGGGCGCGATTTGCTCAACGACTATCTGTCGATGGTGACGGGCGGCGAGGCGACCGATGAGCACCTGACCGACATTTGCCCTACCACGCATGTTTCGCGCCAGATGCCGCCGACCTTTGTGTGGGGCGTGTCCGACGACAAGACAGCGCCGATCGCACAGGTCTATCCGTTTGCGCAGCGCATGGCCGAGGAGGGCGTCGCTTGCGAGATGCACGTCTTTGACCAGGGCGGTCACGGCCTTTCGCTCGGCAACGCCAACACCGCGGTCGACAACGAGGACAAGCAGGTGGCAGTCCGTCCTTGGATCCGCCTGGCCTTCCGTTTCCTGGAGCGCCATATGTAAAAGTAGACTACTTGCCCGTTTCAAAAAGTCTGCTTAGAGGAGGAGCCATGCTTGAGGGTACGTATGTGGTTTTGGCCCAGACGCCGGTGGGGAGCAAGCGCGGCGAGGTGACGTTTTCACATGGGGTGAACGGCGCGCTCAGGGCAGTACTAAACGTCAGGGGTCTCAATATCGCTCTCTCGGGTGCCCGCGCTGAGTGCGATTTCTTTGAGCTCTCGGGTACTATCTCCCACGTCTTGATGGGCAAGGCGCCCTTTACATGCACGGGGTCGGTTGAGGGTGATCGACTCACTGCTACCGCGCGGTCGGGTCCCATTTCGATCTCGCTGAGCGGTATGCGCAAAGAGCCTTCGGGGCGCACCGCATAAAGTTTGCGCAGGTAAACATCGGTATTTGACTTTATAAAATAGTTCAGAGCGCTATCATTTGTCGTTACGAGTTGGTTAGCCCCGGTAAACGGTTAACCGCGTCTAACGAAAGGATGAGCGCGTGAAGCTCGATACACTCGAGATTGGAAAGGACGCCGTTGTCGCATCGGTGGCATCGGACGATCAGGCACTCCGACAGCATATTTTGGACATGGGCCTAACTCCGGGCACCGAAGTTACCATGATGAAGTATGCCCCCATGGGCGATCCGCTCGAGATTCGCCTGCGCGGCTACGAGTTGACGCTGCGCAAGGACGATGCCGCACGCATTGAGCTCGTGGATGTGCACGACACCGATACCGGCCCGCGCGTTAACGCCGCAATCGGCACGACGGATCACCCGGCCCTGGGCGAAGGGACGTATTCGCCTCGTGCGGCAAAAACGGCCGTGCCCGAGGGCGCACCGCTGCATTTTGCCCTCGCCGGCAACCAAAACTGCGGTAAGACCACGCTGTTCAACCAGCTTACGGGCTCCAACCAGCACGTTGGTAACTTTCCCGGCGTGACGGTCGACCGCAAGGACGGCACCATCCGTAACCATCCCGAGGCAAGCGTTACCGACCTGCCCGGCATCTATTCGCTGTCTCCGTACACGGGCGAAGAGATCGTCAGTCGCCAATTTATCCTGGACGAAAACCCCGACGCCATCATTGACATCATCGACGCTACTAATATCGAACGCAACCTGTACCTGACGCTGCAGCTTATGGAGCTCGACCGCCCTATGGTCATCGCGCTCAACATGATGGACGAGGTGACCGCCAACGGCGGCGCCGTAGACGTCAACTTGCTCGAGAGCCTGATGGGCGTGCCTGTTGTCCCCATTAGCGCTGCCCGCAACGAGGGCATCGGCGAGCTGGTGGACCACGCCCTGCACGTGGCACGGTTCCGCGAGCGTCCTGGTCGCCTGGACTTTTGCGCGCCCGACGGTCCGGACGGCGGTGCGCTGCATCGCTGCATCCACGGTATTGCTAACCTGATCGAGGACCATGCCGTGACGGCGCACATCCCGGTGCGCTTTGCGGCGACTAAGCTGGTCGAGGGCGATGAGCTGGTAACCGAGGCGCTTCACCTGGATCGCAATGAGCTCGACGCTATCGAGCACATCATTACCCAGATGGAGGGCGAGGCCGGCACCGACCGCCTATCTGCGTTGGCCGATATGCGTTTTAGCTTTATCGGCGACGTGTGCGGGCGTTGCGTCGTCAAGCCGCACGAAAGCCGCGAGCACGTGCGCTCCGTCAAGATTGACCGCATCCTGACAGGTCGTTACACAGCCATTCCGGCGTTTCTGGTGATCATGGGCCTCGTCTTTTGGCTGACGTTTGGCGTGATCGGCGCGGCGTTGCAGGGTCTCATGGAGGACGGCATCGCTGCCATCATCGCCTCGGCCGATGCGGGTCTCAAGGCGTTCGGCACCAACGACGTGGTGCGTTCGCTCGCCGTCGACGGCGTCCTTACGGGCGTGGGCAGCGTGCTGACCTTCCTGCCGATCATCGTCGTGCTCTTCTTGTTCCTCTCCATTCTGGAAGATTCCGGCTACATGGCGCGCGTGGCCTTTGTCATGGATAAGGTGCTGCGTCGCTTTGGCCTGTCGGGCCGCAGCTTTGTGCCCATGCTCGTCGGTTTTGGCTGCACCGTGCCGGCTATCATGTCGACCCGTACGCTCCCATCCGAGCACGACCGCAAGATGACGGTCATGCTCACACCGTTCATGAGCTGCTCGGCCAAGCTGCCGGTTTACGGCTTGCTGTGCGGGGCGTTTTTCCCACAGGCGACGGTTCCCGCCATGGTCTCGCTCTATCTGATTGGTATTGCGGTTGGTTGCATTGCGGCTTTGGTGCTCAACCGTACGGCATTTAAGGGCGACCCGGTGCCGTTTATCATGGAGCTCCCCAATTACCGCCTGCCGAGCGTCAAGACGACGGTGATGCTGGCATGGGATAAGGCCAAGGACTTTATTACCAAGGCCTTTACCATTATCTTTGCCGCTACGGTGGTCATCTGGTTCCTGCAGACGTTCGATATCCGCTTTAACGTGGTCGCCGACCAGTCGCAAAGCCTGCTTGCCGGTCTGGGTAGCATCATCGCGCCGGTGTTGGCCCCGCTCGGTTTTGGCGACTGGCGCGCCTCGACGGCACTCGTCACGGGACTTATTGCCAAGGAGAGCGTCATCTCGACGCTCACGGTGCTTTTGGGCGCAACCTCTCCCGCGGCACTGTCAGCCATGTTTTCGCCGTTTACCGCCTACGTGTTCTTGGTCTTTACGCTGCTGTACCCGCCTTGCGTGGCGTCCATCGGCGCCGTCAAGAGCGAGTTGGGCGCGCGCTATGCCGTGGCCGTATTCGCGTTTCAGGTGACGGTCGCCTGGATCGTGGCGTTTGTCGTGCATTCGGCGGGCATATTGCTGGGGTTGGCTTAGGGGCGCGTTGATGCTCCGCGCTTTTGGGCGAGCAACAATTCAATAAATATGAGCCAAAATACCGGTAATTGTCGGCCTGCGGGGACTGTCCTACGCTGCAGGTTGCCGTTCGCTGCCTATTTGCTGCCGTTTACGGATTCGTAAATACTTGCAATCGTCGGTCGATTTAACCGCATTACGCGATGCCGATGCGCATTTTGTGTGCCCCTTTCTACAATCACTTTGTGTCTATTGCCGAACATGTCTTCCGTTTCGCCTGTGTGGGGACGTGGGGTGCAATAGTCGTTTGTAGAGGCTCATTGAGGAGGGAATTGATGAAAGAAAAATTCCAATCGTTCGGAAAGGCAATGCTCGTTCCGATTACGCTCATTGCCATTTCCGGTCTCTTTTTGGGTATCGGTAGCGTTTTTACGACCGAACTGACCCTTGTGTCCCTTGGCGTTAATTGGGACTGGTATGCCGCTTCGCCGCTCTTTACGTTCTTCTCGGTATTTAAGGGTCTCGGCGAGGTAATCATTGGAAACCTCGGTGTTTTGTTTGCCGTCGGCTGCGCCTTCTCCTTGTCTCGCAAAGAGAAGGGCTGGGCTGCCTTTTCTGCCCTTGTCTGCTATCTCACCATGCTCAAGACGGTTGAGATTCTGCTTGGAGCAGCTGGCTTGGCTGCCGACAATACAACGGTGGAAGCTCTTCAGAAGGTCGGCCTTACGTCCATTCAGGCGAGTGAGCAGTCCGCACTCTACACTACCTCGCTCGGCTTTTTTGGCTACAGCTCTGGTGTCTTTGGCGGCATTATCGTGGGCTGCCTGGTCGCCTGGATCACCGGCCGTTTTTACAAGACCAAGCTTCCAACGGCGCTGGCGTTTTTTGCGGGCAGTCGAACGGTTCCCATTGTATCGCTGGTCGCCGGTGGCGTCCTGGGCGGCATCATGTACTTCGTTTGGCCCGTCATCGGTGGATGCTTCTCGGGTATTGCGACGTTCGTGAAAGGCTCCGGTCTGGTCGGTACGTTTGTCTATCGCTGGGTGCTCGAGAGCCTTGTGCCGTTTGGCTTGCATCCGCTGCTCGAGACGCCCATGTATTGGACTGAGCTTGGCGGCTCCATGGTCGTCGACGGAACGCGCGTGGTGGGCAATAGCGCTATTCAGCTTGCACAGCTCGCTTCTCCCAGTAGCGACAAGCTCTTGGTTAGGGCCTTCATGGCTGGCTATGGCATTAACGATTACGCGTTGTTCCCGGGCATCGCCCTTGCTATGTGGTCTTGTGCCAAGCCCCAGAACCGCAAGAAGGTTGCTGGTCTTTTAATCCCCACAGTGATTTCGACTGTTTTCTTTGGCGTTACGGAGCCTATTCTCTTTACGTTCCTGTTTGCCGCCCCCTGGCTCTACTTTGGCGTTTACGCTCCGCTTTCCGGACTGGGTGAAGTTCTCTCGGAGGCAATGGGCGTTTCGGTGTACCAGGGAAATATCAAGGACCTGATCCCATTCTTATTCCGCCCCGAGAAGCTTAATCTGCTTCCGTACCTTATTCTGCTCCCCGCCTTTTTCCTGGCAGCTTTCTTCCTCTTCCGGTTCTTTATTACTAAGTTCGATATCAAGACGCCCGGTCGAGACGATGGTGACGATATTGAGTTGATCAACAGCAGAGCCGAGTTCGAGGCAAAGGCCGCTGAGGCAAAGGGCGAGTCTGATAGCACTCCCGAGAAGGCAGTCCAGGGCCGTGCGACCAAGGACAGCGCGCTTGCTGTTGGCATTGTCGAAGCGCTTGGTGGAGCCGACAACATTGATGATCTTGACAACTGCATCTCACGTCTTCGCGTGATTGTCAAGGATGGTTCTAAGGTTGCAGACGACGAGGTGTTCACCAAGAATCTTGAAGCTATGGGCGTTATCCGCCTGAGCGACAAGGCAATCCAGGTCATTTACGGTCCTCGTGTCGGCGAAGTCGCTTCTGAGGTGCACGAAGTTCTCGGTGACGAGTAAAACGCGCAAGTGGCTTTCAATTGCATAGCGCAATTCCAGGGCTTGGCTTCCTATCGCATGATTTAGGGAGCCAAGCCTTCTTGTTTTAGATTGTCAAGGCAGATACTCAATAGTTCTTCGAATGCGAGAATACAACTTCCGGTAAAGCAGTTAGGCTTAACGTTCTTAAGATCCATTGGGTGATCGTCATGTATCGTAAAGATCGCGTCTGCCGTCTTGGCGAGCTCGCTGTCTTCGTTGCCGGTAAACGCGAGGGTCGTAATGCCCGCGTCGTGGCATGCCCTTGCGGTTTCCAGGATGGCTTCTGTCTGGCCCGATTTGGATATGAGCATCATGCAGCTGAGCGTATTTCGGTTGGATTCGACAAACTGATCGGTTTCTAGGAAGTCCTGTATGACGGCCAAAAAGCCAAGTCCAACGAGCTTGGTCGCCATGTACTGCGCAACGATGCGTGAGAAGCCCTCTCCGTTTACTCCGATCATTCTGTTGCGATGCAGTGCGGCGATGAATACGTCTACATCTCCGGTGTGGCATACGAAGTGGACGCTACTGTCTTTGAGTGATTGATTCATTTCGCGGGAGACATGCTGAAGGTGCTTGAGATCGTACATCATTTCGCGGTAGCCACGGTAGCCGAGCTTTTTCGAAAGCCTGATGACTGTCGTCATGCTGGTAAAGCATGCCATGGCGACGGGTTTTATGCCAATATCATCGAGGGTGTCGATATTGTTGAGCAGGTATTCGAGTACGCTTTGCTCGGTTTCGGATAGCTTTGCGGCTGAGTAGAGCTTGGAAATCTGCTTTTTATCAACCATCGGTGCTCCCTTCCCGCCGGACGTGTGTGGCCGCTTCCGTTGCGTAAATAATAACTCCTTGGGGAATTCCTTTCCCGCCTTGCAGCCGGGGCGGGAAGCGGCCCTCCATGCTGGATACAATATCCATACACAGGCGAACCATGCAATATTGAATGTGCTAATTGGGGGTTTCGATATGAAACTTACGGTCATAGGCGGCGGTGGCGTCCGCTCCATGTTTTTGGCAAAGAGCATAGCCCAGCAGGCGTCATCGCTTGGAATCGATGAACTTGTGTTTATGGACAATGATCCCGAGAAGCTGCGCATCTACGGTGGCCTTGCCGCCCATGTCTCGGGCATGCTTTGCCCCACGCTTAATTTTTCATTGACGGGCGATGCAGTCGAGGCCGTTAAGGACGCCGATTACGTGATCACGACGATTCGCGTCGGTGGGGACCATATGCGCGTTCGCGATGAGCGCATTGCTCTCTCACATGGGGTTCTTGGCCAAGAGACGACTGGCGCAGCCGGCGTGTCTTTTGCCATGCGCTCCGTCCCTGCGCTTGCTTCGTATTGCGAGTTAATCAAGAAGTACGCAAAGCCGGGCGTCAAGGTGTTTAACTTTACTAATCCCGCTGGCGTCGTATCTCAGGCCTTACGCGATATGGGCTACGATTTTACTTATGGCATTTGCGATGCCCCCTCGGGCATGTTGCATCAGTTTGCCGAGTATAAAGGCGTTGATCCCGCATCGGTTCAGGGCGAGTGCTATGGACTCAACCACCTCTCGTTCTTCCGCAATGTGACGGTTGACGGCGAGGACATCATGCCCGACTTGATCCACGACGACGGGGCATATGCTCATACGGATCTTAGGTTCTTCGAGAAGGATCTCGTTCTAAATCGCGGATGCGTGCCAAATGAGTACCTATACTATTTCTACTATCGCGAGCGCGCCGTTGCCAACGTTCTCTCTTCGCCCCAGACGCGCGGCGAACTAATCGAAGAAATTAATCGAGAAATGACGAGCGAGCTTGCATCTATCGATATTGAGAACGACTTCGAAAAGGGCCTCGCGTGCTTTGAGAAGTGGTACGGAATGCGCGAAAACAACTACATGGCGGCCGAGACAGGTATTCACCGCGACAAGCCGTGGACGTTTGACGTGTACGGCAAAGATGCTGGCGGATACGCAGGTGTTGCGCTCCGTTTCATGGATATTGCTCGCTCTGGCAAGACGCAGCAGATGATCCT
This sequence comes from uncultured bacterium, assembly GCA_905215365.1. Taxonomy (GTDB): domain Bacteria; phylum Actinomycetota; class Coriobacteriia; order Coriobacteriales; family Coriobacteriaceae; genus Collinsella. The sequence goes on from CAJMPX010000003.1 coordinate 47,593, forward strand.
GTGCACCCCCAACAATGGCGCCATCCCCGGCCTTCTCGATACAGATGTCATCGAGTCAACGTGCGATATCTCCACCGATGGCTGTGTACCGCATCGCGTCGAAGCCGATTCTGTGCCCGCGGGAAACCTCGAATTGATTCGTCGCGTCAAGTACTACGAGCGCACCGTGGCGCGTGGCATCGTTAACCGATCGAAGCGCGACATTGTCGAGAGCCTCGCGATGCACCCGCTCGTTAATTCGTACTCCTTGGCGAAAGACATCGCCGCGCAGTACTTTGAGCTTAACCGCGACTACATCGACGGCTGGACAGACTAGTCTGGACGTTAAAACTAGAAATCATGGATGGGCGGACCGGCGTTTATATTGGCGCTCGTTCGCCCTGCCTAGTAAGAAAACGGGTATAGAGTGAACTTGCGAGAGAACTTCAATGTCTTTCTGGAATCGGGCGATCGGGCGAAGGGATGCCGGAGTGGCTGCACGATGGCGTTATATATCCCCTTGTTTGTTATGAGCGCGCTTCAAATTGGTGTATCAAACGTTGCAACTGAGCTCGCCTATATCAATCCGTCCATTACGCTTATTTGCACTGTGGTCGCGGCCTTTTTAAACCTGCTTCTATCGAATGTGGCTTTTTCATTATTTGCCGTCGACCGGTCCAAAGAGACGGTGCAACCTGCTCGAACCCCTCCGGTTTATCTCTTGGCCTCGACGGTTCCCCTCCAGATTTCTGGGGCGCTGCTAATTTATTTGGTTCACTTGATTTTATCGGCAATTGTAGTCTTTGCCTCGCTTGCGAGCAGCCAGCTCGGGGTGTTGTGCTCGCTTGTGGTGGCAGTAATCGTGACGCTTCTTTCCGCGTCGTTCGTATTCGTGTTAATTGAAGATGCGGACGTGGAGCAGAGGGGACTACGAGGCATTCGGTTTGCACCACGCTACATCATGCGTTCGGTCACGGTGCTTCGTTCCTCCTGCAGGGAAATCGCGCGTCCCGCAACGCTGCTGGTGGCATGGAACCTGGTTGCAAGTTGCGCTATCCAGGTTCTTGTTGGATGGGTAGTTTCGAGTGCGGCGCTGCCGTCGGCACTTTCAGTGACGGCGCTTGTACATGAGGGACTTTATTATGGGGCGTTTGCTTATATGCTGCTTTTGCTAGTTCATTGTGCGGTTGCGAGTTGGCTCGAAATTGACGTGCTCATGGGGGTGTCCTTGTGCGTATCCGAGCAGGCGCGATAGCCCGAAGATGAAGCCGCGTTTTCGACATTGAGTTTCTGCGTACCTTGCTTTCTAAGCAGAATTGGCGCGCCATCTGTTAACGATCGTTTTCCAAGAATTCTTTTGTTGCTCATTTTATAGACTTCTCATTGCTATAATCGCCCACCGCTCTAGATGATCGGAGAGGTTTTCCTATATGGCTCAAACAAAGCAAGGTGGTATCGCACTCAGTCAGTGGCTCCCGCTTATCGGGCTCGCCTGCTGCGCGTTCGTGTTCAACACGTCGGAGTTTATGCCCATCGGCCTTCTGACTGATATCGCCGCATCGTTCTCGCTCACCGAGGCCCAGGCAGGCATCATGATCTCGGTCTATGCTTGGGGCGTCATGCTGCTGTCGCTGCCACTCATGGTGTTTGCCTCGCGCTTTGAGTTCAAGTGGATGCTGCTCGGCGTGCTCGCCGTGTTTTCTCTGGGTCAGTTCCTGTCCGCTGTGGCACCGACATATCCCATCCTGATCTGTGCGCGCCTGGTGGTCGCTTGCGCACATGCTGTGTTCTGGTCAGTCGCCTCGATCATGGCCTCGCGCCTTGTCGACACCCGCCACGGGGCGCTCGCCATCAGCATGATCGCTACGGGCTCGTCCATCGCGCAAATCTTTGGCCTGCCGATCGGTCGCGCCATCGGCCTGGCCGTGGGCTGGCGCATGACGTTTGCCGTGGTCGGGGCCTTCTCTGCCGCCGCGGTGGTGTACCAGGCAGCGGTGTTCCCGGCCATGCCGGCGGGTGAGCGCTTTACCGTCAAACAGCTGCCCGAGCTGCTCAAGAACCCGTTCCTCATCGCGCTTTATGCGGTCACGGTTTTTATGGCGACCGGCTACTACGCGGGTTACAGCTATATCGAGCCGTTCCTGGCACAGGTCGCGCATGTCGACGCAAGCGCTATTACCATGACGCTGACGGCGTTCGGCTGCTCCGGCCTGGCGGGCAGCTGGCTGTTCGGTCGCTTGTTCGATGGGCACCGGTTCCCATTTCTCGCGATCACGCTCTCCGGCGTGCCGGTGGCTCTGCTGCTCATGGGTCCGGTCGCATCGTCGCTCGTAGCAGTGCTTGCCGTCTGCGCGCTATGGGGCTGCTGCTCCACAGCCTTTAACGTGGCGTTCCAGGCCGAGCTCATCAAGTACACGCCGGCGGATTCGTCGGCCGTCGCCATGTCGATCTTCTCGGGCCTGTTTAACCTCGGTATCGGCACGGGCACCGCAATCGGCGGCGCCGTGGTTTCGGGTCCCGGTATCGCTTGGATTGGCTTTGCGGGCGGGGCGATTACCGTCGTGGGCGTCATCCTCGCCATCACGGTGCTGTTCCCGGCCATACGCCGCGCCAAGCCCGTCGCCTAATCACGTCCCCTCATCAGTTGCGGTGAAATACGGACTGCTGGACCCAATAAACCCGGCAAACAGTCCCTATTTCACCGCAACTTATTTTGGGGGAGAGGATACAAGCCGGGCATACAATGGATGTCGTTGTGTTGAGCTTACCGGGAGGTTGCTATGTGGGCATACGAGACGACGTTCTATCAGATCTATCCGCTGGGCTTTTGCGGAGCTCCGCGCGAAAACGCCGCCCCCGTTGCCGAGGATGAACTCGCTCAGGCTGCCAACGCCGCGCCCAACCCCGATGCCCCCATCATGAAAATCGCCCAATGGGCCGATTACCTGCAGGAGCTCGGTATTGGCGCCGTGCTCATCAATCCTCCGCTCGAGTCCGATAGCCATGGCTACGATACGCGCAGCCTGCGCCACATCGACCGTCGCTTGGGTGGGGATGCCGACTTTGCCGCCGTGTGCGAGACACTGCATGCCCATGGCATACACGTGGTGCTCGATGCCGTCTTTAACCATGTGGGCCGCGGCTTCTGGGCCTTCCGTGATGTGCAAGAACGCAAGTGGGACTCGCCGTACAAGGACTGGTTCCACATTAGCTTTGACGGCGACTCGTGCTACGGCGATGGCTTTTGGTACGAGGGCTGGGAGGGCCATTTTGAGCTTGTGAAGCTCAACCTGCAAAATCCCGCCGTGGTCGATTACCTGCTCGAGTCCGTGCGCCGCTGGGCCGAAGTCTTTGGCGTCGACGGCCTGCGCCTGGACGTCGCCTATATGCTCGACCGCGACTTTATGCGCCGCCTACACGCCTTTGCCCGTGAGCTCAAGCCCGACTTCGTGCTGATCGGCGAGACGCTCCACGGCGACTACAACCAGATTGTCAACGACGAGATGCTCGACTCCTGCACCAACTACGAGTGCTACAAGGGTCTGTACTCCAGCTTTAACTCGGTCAACATGTTCGAGATCGCCCATTCGTTGCACCGTCAGTTTGGCGGCGACCCGTGGTGCATCTACCGCGGTAAACACCTGCTGTCGTTTGTCGACAACCACGACGTGCCGCGCCTGGCGAGTATCCTGACCGACAAGTCCTGCCTGCGTCCCGCCTATGGCATGCTCTTTGGCATGCCGGGCATCCCGTGCGTCTACTATGGCAGCGAGTGGGGAATTGCCGGCGAAAAGGGCGGCCCCGATGGCGACTGGGCGCTGCGCCCTGCGCTCGATGAGCCTGCGCCTAACGAGCTGACGGCGTTCGTCACGCAGCTCGCGCACCTTCGCTCGGCAAACGACGCGGCGGCCCGCGCTCTCAACTATGGCGCGTACCGCAACGTGGTGATCCAGAACAAGCAGCTGCTGTTCGAGCGCGCCTGCGACGACGCGACGGTGCTCGTAGCGGTGAACGCCGTGGGCGAGCCTTATACCTTTGGCGCCGGCGAGCTCAACGGCTCCTTTGTCGACCTGCTTGCCGACGGCATGCCCACGGTCGAGTTGCCGGGCTCCCTTGAGCTTGCGCCCTACGAGGTGCGTTATCTGCTGAGGGCCTAGGCCATGGCAACGTCTGACGAGGGTTATCAACATATTGAGCATGGGTTTGAGCCCGTGTTTGACGAGTGTTCGCGCGTTTTGGTGCTCGGATCGTTTCCCTCGGTGCTCTCGCGCGCCAATGCCTTCTACTACGGTAATCCCCAGAACCGCTTTTGGCGCGTGATGGCCGCGTGTCTCGGTGTGCCCGTGCCGCCCAACGAGGGCGACCTTTTGGCAAACGGTGAGCCCGCGACGCTCGATGCCTCCATTGCCGCCAAGCGGGCCATGCTGCTGAACGGCGGCGTGGCCCTGTGGGATGTGATCGAGAGCTGCGACATTAAGGGCTCGAGTGACGCCAGCATTCGCAATGTTGTGCCGGCACATATCGAGTGCATTACCGGCGCAGCTCCCATTGAGCAGGTGATATGCAACGGTGGTACAGCTGGCCGGCTCTACAAGCGCTATCTACAAGAACGCACCGGGCTGCCCGCCATCGTCCTGCCCTCGACAAGTCCCGCCAATGCCGCCTGGCGCCTGGAGCGTCTTGTTGAGCGTTGGCACGAAGCTGTTGACTGGGTCGCTCTGTAATTTAGATATTTGATTGAGCATAGGCGCCGAGGCGTCTGATGATGACGCGCCAGATTGGTGCGGGCACGGCGGGCTCGACACGCACCATGCCGTCGGCGTCGACGCTACCGGCATTGCCACCGCCAAGCAGCTGCGCATGCTCAACGGAGCAGCCCATGCGCACGGCGCCTACAAGCTTATCCATCGCTTCGGAAAATGGCCGGCGCAAGAGGCCCATACGCGGGGAGTGACGAAGCGCCGCAATACCGCTGCCGGCACAGACGACAACGCCGCCGCACCATGGCAGGTCACGTAGAATACATGCCCGGTACAGGCGGTCGAGGACTTCGTCGGTCTGCTTGTCGTTTTTGGACAGGGCCTGGACGACGACATAGATGCGTGTCTCTGTATTCCTAAGGCGATCGAGTATCTGCTCGACAGCGATCATCGCCTCATCATCAAATGCATCATCAACAGCGAGCACGATGCCATCGGAAACGCAGCCGGCATCATCCGCCTCCAAATCAACCGGGTGGGGGAGCGCGGTGCCAGAAAGCCGGGCATAGGCGGCGATGGCATCCTGCAGGTCCCAGAGCAAAAACTCAAGATCAGCGCTATTGGGAATACTGATATACGCAATTGTTTGCAGCGTTTTGGGCTTATCGCCGTGTGCGGTCGTCTCCATGCCGCCTCCTTTCCGGTCGGTTTCCGTTTAGGTTACACCGTCTGACGGCGCCTCGCCGCGCTATCCTAGTGCAACCCTTACGAAAGGAACGCCATGCGTCTGCCTATGAATACCTCGCTTGCCACGCTCAAGCCCTCCGGCATCCGTCGGATTAACGCGCTCGCCGCCCAGCACCCAGGGTGCATCGCGCTTGCGCTCGGCGAACCCGATTTTCCCACGCCCGATGTGATTAGCGCCGAGGTGACCGCTTCGTTGGACCGCGGCGACACGCACTATCCGCCCAACAACGGCCGTCCCGCCCTGCGTGAGGTGTTGTCTGCCTACATGGGGGACGCGGGCCTTATGTTTTCGGCCGACGAGGTCATCCTGACCGACGGCGCGACCGAAGCCCTGTCGGCAACATTTATGGCTATGCTCAACCCCGGCGACGAGGTCATTATCCCCACGCCGGCCTTTGGCTTGTACGAGAGCATTGCCGTGGCCAACCATGCCAAGGCGGTCTTTTTGGATACGGAGCCTGCGCAATTTCAGATTGACGAGGACGCACTTCGTGCTTGCGTGACGCCGGCGACCAAGGCCATCGTCATCTGCACGCCCAACAATCCCACGGGCTGCATTCTCAACGCGGCATCGCTCGACGCCGTGGCACGCGTGGCAGAGCAGGCGGGCATCTACGTGGTCTGCGACGACGTATATAACCGTCTGGTCTATGTGGATGGCTACGAGCGCTTTGCCCAGCGCCACCCGGAGCTACGCGAGCAGACAGTGGTCATCGAGAGCTTCTCCAAACCTTGGGCCATGACCGGCTGGCGCTTGGGCTGGCTCGCAGCGGCAGCCCCCGTCATCGCCGAAATCGCAAAGGCCCACCAATACCTAGTATCGAGTGCCGTCTCCTTCGAGATGGACGCCGCAGCGCGAGCCCTGACCGTCGACCCAACCCCCATGCTCAAAGTCTACCGAGCCCGCCGCGAACGCGTACTCGCAGCCTTAAACGCCATGGGCCTCGACGTAGTGGAACCAGCCGGCGCCTTCTATGCCTTCCCCAGCATTAAACAGTGCGGCCTAACCAGCGAAGACTTCTGCATCAAAGCCATCGAAGAGGCAAAAGTAGCCCTAGTCCCGGGCGACTGCTTCGGCACCGAAGGCCACATCCGCCTAAGCTACTGCGTCTCCGACGAAAACCTGGACGAAGGCCTCCACCGCCTATCCACCTTCGTCTCAACCCTATAGCCATCAGGGACGCAACGCATCAGCCTACCGACATAAGGGTTATGCGCGGGGCGCGCCGGCCAACGGGCACGAGGATTCGCAACAAAGGCAACGTAGCTCCGGTCGGGAGGGGCAGGGCGAGTTTTCCGTAGATTCCGCACGAGCCGAAGGCCACTTAATGTGGCCTTCGTGCGAGCCCAGGACTTGACCGAGCGGAAAACTCGCCCTGCCCCTCCCGACCGGAGCGTATGCAGGGTTTGTGTGCGAATCCTCGTGCCCGTTGACCGACGCCGGGGTCCCCGCCATAATACTTTCGGTTCACGCACGAATCCGCTGCCAGAGACAGCCGGTGCAAACGGGCATCGCCCGCGAGCTTAATGGGACTTCCCGCCAGCCGAGGTGGTCGAGTAGATATGTCTTCTCGCCCCCGTCGCTCATGCAGCGCGGGGGCTTTCTTTTTGGACATGCCCCCGTCACGTCCTTGTGGCGGACCGTGCCCGGAAAGAATTCGAGGAGGTGTAATTCATGCCCCAGCAGTACAAAATCGACAAGGTTGCAGAGATCGAGTCCCGTATCGCCGAGAACGCCGGTCTGTTCGTCGTCAACTACAACGGTCTGACGGTTAAGCAGGCTCAGGAGCTGCGTCATCAGCTTCGCGAGTGCGGCGCCGAGATGAAGGTCTACAAGAACAACCTGGTCAAGATCGCTCTCAAGAACCAGGAGCAGCCCGAGATCGACGAGATCCTCGCGGGCCCCGTCGCTTATGTGTTCTACGAGACCGAGCCGGTCGAGGCCGCTAAGGCCCTTAAGGACTTCTCCGCTAAGTCCAAGGGCGTCCTTGAGATCAAGGGCGGTATCTCCGACGGCAAGGCCGTTTCCGCTGATGATGTTAAGGCTATCGCCGAGCTGCCCACCAAGGATCAGCTTCTCGGCCAGATCGCCGGCCTCATCTCCGGTTTCGCTCGCGACATCGCTGTCTGCGTCAACGGCGTTTCCTCTGGTCTCGCTCGTTCGATCCAGCAGGTCTCCGAGCAGAAGGCAGCCTAGTTGCTGTTTTCACCCGCGGCGGCAACGCCGCACCCCTGGCGCATTCGCGCCGTGTTTTAACTGATCTCCGTGCATCCGCACGGAAACCGAAAGGACTTAGAAATGGCTAAGCTTACCACCGATGAGATCATCGATGCTCTTAAGGAAATGACCCTTCTCGAGGCTTCCGAGCTCGTTAAGGCTATCGAGGACACCTTCGGCGTTTCCGCCGCTGCTCCTGCCGCTGTTGTCGCCGCTCCCGCTGCTGGCGCTGCTGAGGCCGAGGAGAAGACCGAGTTTGACGTCGTGCTCGAGGGCTTCGGCGACAACAAGATCCAGGTCATCAAGGCCGTCCGTGAGCTCACCAACCTTGGCCTGAAGGAGGCCAAGGAGGTCGTCGAGGGCGCTCCCAAGGCTGTTCTCGAGGGTGCCAAGAAGGAGGACGCCGAGGCTGCCAAGGAGAAGCTCGAGGCTGCTGGCGCTGCTGTCACCCTCAAGTAATCAGGCTTTCTCGCCAGATTTCTTTGCAGACGGGGTTCGCATTGCGAGCCCCGTCTTTTTTGTTTTTCGGTCCCTCGGCATCGGTTGCTCAAACTGCCATGTTCTGTGATTTGCGTCGTATCGGGTGCCCTGCCGTTGGGCAATAAAATTGCACCATTCGAGCAATAATTTGCGTTGACCTGCTGAAGAATTGTCTCTGCCTTGTAGCGACATATAGTTCCAGCGGTAAGATGCTTGGGTATCGCAATTTGGTCTGCGGCTGTGTGCCGCACGCATGGGGCGCTTTTGCGCCTGCGAAAGGATCTTTGAATAACATGAAGGCAATCATCCCCGCCGCCGGTCTTGGCACGCGTTTTCTGCCTGGCACCAAGTGCACGCCCAAAGAGATGCTGCCGGTGCTCGACAAGCCCGTCATTCAGTACGTCGTCGAGGAGGCGCTCGAGCCCGAGGAGGTCGACGATGCCATCATCGTTACTTCTCCCGGTAAGCCCGAGCTACTGAACTACTTCCAGCCCGACCGTTCGCTCGAGAACCTGCTGCGCGAGCGCGGCAAGAACGCCTATGCCGATGCTGTCGCCCACGCTGGCGGTATGCCGGTCGACTTCCGTTATCAGTACGAGCCCAAGGGCCTCGGCCATGCTATTCGCTCTGCTGCCGACGCCGTGGCAGGGGAGAACTTCCTGGTTCTTCTGGGCGACTACGTTGTGCCTAACCGCGATATCTGCGACAAGATGCTCGCCGTTTCCAAGGAGCACGGTGGCGCTTCGGTTATCGCCGTCGCTGCTTGCTCGCCCGAGGAAGTCAGCCGCTACGGTGTTATCGCCGGCGAGCGCGTCGGTTCGCTCGAGGGCGCCGAGGACGTTGCCGATGCCGAGCCGGGCGCTGTTTGGCGTATCGGCGGTCTGGTTGAGAAGCCCGCTCCCGAGGCTGCTCCGTCCAACCTGTACATCGTCGGTCGCTACCTGCTGAGCCCGCTGGTCATGGACCTGCTGGCAGATCAGCAGGCCGGCAAGGGCGGCGAGATCCAGCTCACCGACGCCATGGCCCGTTCGCTCGACCGCGAGGCCATGTATGCCGTCGTCATCGACCCGCTGTCGGGCTACGACACCGGCACTCCCTCTGGTTGGATGGCCACTAACGCCCTCATGGCTGCAAACGACCCCCGCTTTGCCGATGCCTTCTGGGACGCCATCGACGAGCGCGGCGGATTGATGCGCAAGTAAGCCTTCGGGCACCGACATTTACGGGCGTGGACCTCGGTTCGCGCCCGTTTTTTATAAGAGCTGCGATTGCCGGCTCTCTGTTCACAGAAAATATATGAACAGATGTTCGATACACATACATCTACCTGCGTGTTTTCTGTCGAAAAACTTTGCTACTCCAAAAACTCAATCGCGTCAAGGCTTTTCTTGCCCAACGGTCGGTACCTGATAAACTATTAGGTTGCGATAACTGGCGAAGCTATGCCTCGCCAACCCACCGAGCATTTCCGTGAAGGAGGAAAAACCTGGTGACCTACGCATACACTGCCACTGAGCGCAAGCGCGTCAGCTTCGGGAAAATCCCGGAGGCCATGGAGCTCCCCAACCTTATCTCTGTTCAAAGGGAATCCTTTGAGCGTTTTAAGGATGAGGGCCTTCGTGAGGCGTTCAAGGAATCCAGCCCCATCCAGAGTCAGAACCATGTTCTCGAGGTTACCTTCGGCGAGCATCAGTTCGGCGACCCCGCGCACACCGTCGAGGAGTGCCGCGAGAAGGATATGACCTATCAGGCTCCGCTTCTGACCGACGTCCGTCTCACCAACAAGGAGACCGGCGAGATCAAGGAGCAGCTCGTCTTCATGGGCGACTTCCCCATGATGACCGATCAGGGCACCTTCATCATCAACGGTACCGAGCGTATCGTCGTCTCGCAGCTCGTCCGCTCCCCGGGCGTGTACTACAGCTCCGAGATGGATTCGGGCAAGCAGATCTACAAGGCCCAGATCATCCCGTCCCGCGGTGCCTGGCTTGAGTTTGAGGTCGACAAGCGCGACCAGCTCATGGTCTCCATCGACCGTAAGCGCAAGCAGAGCGCCACGATGTTCCTGCGCGCCCTTGGCATCGCCGTCACCAACGACGACATCATCGAGCTGCTCGGCAACTCCGATGTGATCAAGCGCACCCTGGAGCGCGACACCGCCCTCACTCGCGAGGACGCCCTCATCGAGATCTACCGTCGCCTGCGCCCGGGCGAGCCTCCCACCGTGGACGCTTCCCGCAGCCTGCTCGAGGGCCTGCTCTTTAACCCGCAGCGCTACGATTTGGCCCGCGTCGGTCGTTACAAGGTCAACAAGAAGCTCAACCTCACCACCGAGGAAGAGGTCACGGTGCTCACCGACGAGGATATCGTCGCGACGCTGCGCTACCTCCTGTCCCTCGCTGCCGGCGAGCAGGGCTTCAAGGTCGACGACATCGACCACTTCGGCAACCGCCGCATCCGCACCGTCGGCGAGCTCGTCGCCAACCAGTTCCGTATCGGCATGAGCCGTATGGAGCGCGTCGTCCGTGAGCGCATGAGCTCCCAGGACATCGACGAGATCACCCCGCAGTCGCTCATCAACATCCGCCCGATCGTGGCCTCCATCAAGGAGTTCTTCGGTTCCTCGCAGCTCTCGCAGTTCATGGACCAGGCGAACCCCCTGACCGGTCTGACCCACAAGCGCCGTCTGTCCGCACTCGGCCCTGGTGGTCTTGCCGGCCACAAGTCCGGCTCCAGCCGCCGTACCAACGTGCCGACGGCCGTCCGCGACGTTCACAACTCGCACTACAGCCGCATGTGCCCGATCGAGACCCCCGAAGGCCCCAACATCGGCCTGATCGGCTCGCTCGCCCTCTACGCCCGCGTCAACGAGTACGGCTTCATCGAGGCCCCGTTCCGTCGCGTCGAGAACGGCGTTGCCACCGACCAGATCGACTGGATGACCGCTGACGAGGAAGAGAAGCACGTCATCGCGCCGGCCAACACGCCGCTCGATCCCAAGACCAACGAGTTCATCACGACCGATGCCGAGGGCAAGATCGTCCGTCCGCACACCGTGATCGCCCGTACCCGCGACTTCGACGGCTCCTTCGGCGCTCCCGCCGACGTGCCCGTCGAGGACGTCGACTACATGGACGTCTCGCCGCGTCAGATGCTCTCCGTTGCAGCCACGCTGATCCCGTTCCTTGAGCACGACGACGCCAAGCGTACGCTGATGGGCGCTAACATGCAGCGCCAGGCCGTGCCGCTGGTTCACCCCGCCGCTCCCTATGTCGGTACCGGCATGGAGCGTCGCGCCGCTCTGGACTCCGGCGAGGTCACCCTGGCCAAGAACGCCGGCGAGGTCATCTTTGCCGACGCCGCCAAGATTATCGTCAAGCATGCCGGCGGCATGGATGAGTATCACCTGGCCAAGTACCAGCGCTCCAACCAGTCCACCTGCATCAACCACCGTCCGCTCGTGCGCGTCGGTGACACCGTTGAGCAGGGCGAGCCTCTGGCCGATGGTCCTTCGACCGATCACGGCGAGCTCGCACTGGGCCAGAACCTCACCGTGGCCTACATGCCGTGGGAAGGCTTTAACTACGAGGACGGTATCGTCGTGTCCGAGCGTCTGGTGGCCGAGGACCTGCTGACGACCATCAACATCACCCGTCACGAGATCGACGCCCGCGACACCAAGCTCGGCCCCGAGGAGATCACCCGCGAGATCCCGAACCTCTCCGAGGACATGCTTGCCAACCTCGACGAGGACGGCATCATCCGCATCGGCGCCGAGGTCGGCCCTGGCGACATCCTGGTCGGCAAGGTCACGCCTAAGGGCGAGAGCGCTCTGACCGCCGAGGAGCGCCTGCTGCGCGCCATCTTCGGTGCCAAGGCCCACGATGTCCGCGACACCTCCCTTAAGATGCCTCATGGCGCTTACGGCCGCGTCATCGACGTCGTCCGCTTTAGCCGCGAGAACGGCGACGACCTGGCCCCCGGCGTCAACGAGCAGGTGCGCGTCTACGTCGCCCAGCGTCGTAAGATCCAGCAGGGCGATAAGATTGCCGGCCGCCACGGCAACAAGGGTGTTATTTGTAACGTTCTGCCGGTCGAGGACATGCCCTACATGGCTGACGGTACCCCGATCGACGTTATCCTCAACCCGCTGGGCGTTCCTTCGCGTATGAACGTCGGCCAGCTGCTCGAGTGCCACCTTGGCTGGGCTGCTGCGTGCGGTTGGGATACCGAGCAGGCCGACTCCGACAAGTACGTCCCCGGTCCGTTCTTCACCGCGACGCCCGTCTTCGACGGCGCCAAGGAGGACGAGATCGCCGAGGTCATTCGTCGTGCCAACAAGAACATGCTCAACAAGGCCACCGCTGCCTTTGGCGATCACATGCGTCCCGAGTTCGTCACCCAGCTTGACGAGCGCGGCAAGACCCGCCTGTTCGACGGCCGCACCGGCGAGGAGTTCCGCGAGCCCATTACCGTGGGTACGTCCTACATCCTCAAGCTCGGCCACATGGTCGACGACAAGATCCACGCCCGTTCGACTGGCCCTTACAGCCTGGTTACCCAGCAGCCTCTGGGCGGCAAGGCTCAGTTCGGCGGCCAGCGCTTCGGCGAGATGGAAGTTTGGGCACTGTACGCTTACGGTGCTTCCAACGTCCTTCAGGAGATCCTGACCGTCAAGTCCGACGATACCGTGGGCCGCGTCAAGACCTACGAGTCCATCGTCAAGGGCGAGAACGTTCCTGTCCCGGGTATCCCCGAGTCCTTCAAGGTTCTCGTCAAGGAGATCCGCTCCCTCGCGCTGGACATCGAGCCCATGCACGATGCCGACGAGGACGCCTCCGCCCCTGTGACCGCCGAGGAGACCTCTGCTCTCGACGACCTGGCTGCGCTCGCCGGCGTTGACGCCGACGTCGAGGCCGAGGATGCCGAGACCGCCGAGGCACCCGAGGCTGTCGCCGCCACGACCACTGATAAGGAGTAGTTGACTGTGGCAGATTTCGAAGCTACTGATTTTGACTCGGTAAAGATCTCCCTTGCCTCCGCCGACCAGATCCGTTCCTGGTCGCACGGTGAGGTCAAGAAGCCGGAGACCATCAATTACCGTACCCTCAAGCCCGAGAAGGACGGCCTGTTCTGCGAGAAGATCTTCGGTCCCGCCAAGGACTGGGAGTGCTCCTGCGGCAAGTACAAGGGCATCCGCTTTAAGGGCATCGTCTGCGAGCGCTGCGGCGTCGAGGTCACCTCGGCCAAGGTGCGTCGCGACCGCATGGGCCACATCGAGCTCGCCGCTCCCGTGTCCCACATCTGGTACTTCAAGAGCCCCACGAGCTTCCCGATGAGCCGTATGCTCGACATCAAGTCCAAGGACCTCGAGAAGGTTCTGTACTTTGCCAGCTACATCATCACCGAGGTTGACTATGAGGCCCGCGAGGCCGACGCCGACGACCTGCGCGAGGAGCTCGCCGCCGATCTGGAAGAGATCGATGCCGAGTGCGCCCGCCAGATCGAGTCCCTCAAGGAGCAGGGCGACCCCGAGAACTTTGACGAGTTCTCCGACGAGGAGCCGCTGACTCCCGAGGAGATCGCCTCCGGCATCGTCGACATCGAGGAAGAGTGCAAGGATGAGAAGCAGCTCCGCACGGATGCCTTCAACGCCTTCATGAAGCTCACCGAGCGCGACCTCATCTCCGATGAGCCGCTGTTCCGCGAGATGACCCGTTACTACTCCATGTACTTCAAGGGTGGCATGGGTGCCGAGGCCGTCCGCGACCTGCTCGCTGCCATCGACCTCCCCTCCGAGGCCGAGAAGCTCAAGGCCATCATCGCCGACGAGGATTCCCAGAAGCAGAAGCGCGAGAAGGCCGTCAAGCGCCTTGAGGTCGTTGACGCCTTCCTGAAGGGCGGCAACAGCCCCGCGAACATGATCCTGGACGTCATCCCGGTCATTCCGCCCGATCTGCGCCCGATGGTCCAGCTCGACGGCGGCCGTTTCGCCGCGTCCGACCTTAACGACCTGTACCGTCGCGTGATCAACCGTAACAACCGACTCAAGCGCCTGCTCGACCTGGACGCCCCTGCGATCATCGTGAACAACGAGAAGCGCATGCTCCAGGAGTCCGTGGACGCCCTGTTCGACAACGGCCGTCGTGGTCGCCCGGTCTCTGGCCGTGGCGGTCGCCCGCTCAAGTCGCTCGCCGAGGCCCTCAAGGGCAAGCAGGGTCGTTTCCGTCAGAACCTGCTGGGTAAGCGTGTCGACTACTCCGGCCGTTCGGTAATCGTTACCGACCCCAAGCTGCTGCTGCACCAGTGCGGTCTGCCCAAGACCATGGCGCTGGAGCTCTTCAAGCCCTTCGTCATGAAGCGCCTGGTCGAGCTCGGCAAGGTCGAGAACATCAAGGGCGCCAAGCGCGCTATCGACCGCGGTGCTACCTTTGTGTGGGACATCCTCGAAGAGGTCATCGACGGCCGCGTCGTGCTGCTCAACCGTGCACCGACCCTGCACCGTTTGTCCATCCAGGCCTTTGAGCCGGTGCTGGTCGAGGGCAAGGCCATCCACCTGCACCCGCTGGTCTGCTCGCCCTTCAACGCTGACTTCGACGGCGACCAGATGTCCGTCCACGTGCCGCTGTCCAGCCAGGCTCAGGCCGAGGCTCGCGTGCTCATGCTCTCTGCGAACAACCTGCGCTCGCCGGCATCCGGCAAGCCGGTCAACATCCCCTCGCAGGACATGATCATCGGTGTGTACTACCTGACCCAGGTCCGCGACGGTCTGCCGGGCGAGAACCACGTGTTCGCCAGCTTCGACGACGCGCTGCACGCCTATGACTGCCGCTCCGAGGTCGACATGCAGGCCAAGATTCAGGTCCGCGTGTCCGCTGCCGACGCCAATGTCATCAACGAGGACGGCACCCGTATCTTCCGCGTCAAGAACGGCAAGAACGAGTTCGTCGACTACGACGTCACCGGCAACAAGACCGCGCGCTTCGAGACCTCTATCGGCCGCATCATCTTCAACCGCCAGTGCCTGCCCGAAGACTATGAGTTCATGAACTACAAGATGGTCAAGGGCGACGTGGCCAAGCTGGTTGCGGACTGCTGCGATCGTTACCCCGAGGCCAAGGTCGGTCCGATCCTCGACGCCATCAAGTACTCCGGCTTCCACTACGCTACCCGCGCCGGCCTCACCATCTCGGTGTGGGACGCTCTCATCCCTGCCGAGAAGCAGGAGCTGCTCGATCGCGCCCAGGCCAACGTCGACCAGATCAACGAGTACTTCGAGGAGGGCTTCATCAACGAGACGGAGCGCCACATCGAAGTCGTTAACGAGTGGACCGCTTGTACCGATAAGGTCGCAGCGCTCATGCTCGACTTGTTCGACGAGGAGAACCCGCTCTACATGATGGCCGACTCTGGCGCCCGTGGTTCTAAGACCCAGCTGCGTCAGCTCGGCGGCATGCGTGGCCTGATGGCAGACATGTCCGGCGAGACGATCGACCTTCCCATTAAGGCGAACTTCCGCGAGGGCCTGCTGCCGCTCGAGTACTTCATTTCGACCTACGGCGCCCGTAAGGGCCTGGTCGATACCGCATCCCACACCTCGGACTCTGGTTACCTGACCCGTCGTCTGGTCGACGTGGCCCAGGACGTCATCGTCCGCGAGGAGGACTGCGGTACGCACGAGGGCGTCACCTACAACCTCATCATCCCCGGCACCACCGACCTCAACACCGACCTCGTCGGCCGTTGCTTCATTGAGGACGTCGTGGCTCCCGATGGCACCGTGCTCTTTGAGCAGGACGGCTACATCGAGAAGGTCGCTGACATCCAGAAGATGGTCGATGCCGGCCTTAAGAAGGTCAAGCTTCGCGCGCTGCTCACCTGCCGCTCCAAGTACGGCGTGTGCCAGAAGTGCTACGGCTGGGATCTTTCCACCCGTCGTCCGGTCGCCATCGGTACCGCGGTCGGCATTATTGCCGCCCAGTCCATCGGCGAGCCCGGTACGCAGCTTACGATGCGTACCATTCACTCCGGCGGCGTCGCTGGCGTCGACGATATTACGCAGGGTCTGCCTACGGTCAGCCGTATGTTCGATATCGTCGGCAACGTCAACGAGAAGATCCTGGGTCGCGAGGCCGAGCTGGCTCCGTACTCCGGCCACCTCTCGATTAAGCCCGAGAAGTCCGAGTACGTGCTGACGCTCACCGACTCCGAGGATCACACCCGTGTCCTCGACGAGCGTCGCGTCCCCGCTTCGGTGCGCTTCATGCCCGAGATCGAGGACGGCTGCGAGGTTCGCGCCGGCGACCAGATCACCAAGGGCTTCGTTAACTTCCGCAACCTGCGCAAGCTGACCGACATCGAGTCGACGATGCACACCTTCGTCGAGAGCGTCAAGGACGTCTACACCAGCCAAGGCGTCGACCTGAACGACAAGCACATCGAGGTGCTCGCACGTCAGATGCTGCGTCGCGTTCAGATCACCAACCCCGGCGACTCCAAGTACCTGCTTGGTCAGTACGTCGACCGCTACGAGTTTGCCGACGAGGTCGAGCGCGTTGCCCGTCTGGGCGGTCAGGCTCCCGTGGCCGAGCCCGTCATCCTGGGTACGCTCAAGGTCGCGTCCAACATCGACTCCTGGCTGTCGAGCGCTTCGTTCATCCGTACCGCTGGCGTCCTTACCGAGGCTGCCATCGAGGGCAAGGTCGACCACCTGCTCGACCTTAAGTCCAACGTCATCGTCGGTAAGAAGATCCCGGCTGGTACCGGCCTCAAGCCGTACGCCAACGCCAAGCTGACGTATCGCACGGCCGACGGCTACGTGGACATCGACGGCCCGGCTTCGCCCAACGCCAAGTCGCTGCCCGAGTGGGCTCCTGTGGAGCTCAAGGACCTGGACGAGCAGCTCCCGCAGCAGCTCGACTGGGCCGGCTACGACGAGTTCGGTGGTGCTGACGGTTCGTTCACCCGCAACGGCCACACCATCTCCGCCGAGAAGGCTCGTCTGTACCTGTTCGACGACCTGGGCGTGTCGCAGCGCTGGACCAACAAGTTCAGCGAGGTTGGCATCGAGACGGTCGGCGACCTGGTTGGCAAGTCCGAGGAGGATCTGCTGCGCATCGATGGCATCGGCGCCAAGGCGATCGAGGAGCTCCGTGACGGCCTGGAGGCCCACGATCTGCTCTACATCCTCGAGAACAACGACGACGTTGCCGACGAGGAAGACCTCTCGCAGCTGCTGCAGATGGTCTTTAGCCCCGACGGTCCGGACGATATCCTGCTGGGTACCTCCGCTCCGACGCATCACGCCGACGCCGACGAGGAGCTCCTGGGCGCCCCGATCGACGACAAGAAGGCTCCCGCCAACGGTGCCATCAACGAGGACATGGCTTCCCTCGACGAGCTACTCAACCAGCTCGTAGACACCGACGACGCCGAAGAGGCCAAGGACAACGACGAGGAATAATTTCCTAGTACGTTAACCGCCCTTCCAAAGACCCGCTTCCCAACATGAACTGCCTCCCATTTCTTGGACATGAGAAATGGGAGGCTTTCTTTATGCGCGTTGATTTGAGAGTGAAGCATGATATCGAGGCCAGGAAGGCGGCCATAGGGCTCTTCGAGCTCGGGCACGGGTATAAATCTGCCGCGAGTGCCCTTTCGCTTCCCGTGGAAGCCGTGAGAAGATGGCAGGAGATATACCGCGCATTCGGGAGCGAGGCGCTGCTGCGCATGGACGGAAAGCAGGGCAGGTGCACATACGAGCAGAAGGTCGCCGCCGCCTCCGCCGTCGTCGACGGCGGCATGACGAAGACCGAGGCGATGGCGGCGTTCGGCATAATGTCGATGTCGCCGCTCAAGAAGTGGTGCGCGCTATACCGCCGGGGCGGCGCGGAGGCCCTGCGCCCGAGGCCCAAGGGCCGGCCGAAGGGTTCCAAGGCGAGGCCGCGGACCCGCGAGGAGGAGCTCGAGGAGCGGTGCCGTAGGCTCGAGGCCGAGGTGGCCTACCTAAAAAAATTACGCGCCCTGGTCGAGAGGGACGGGCTCTGACCAGGGCGAAGGCCGAAGCGGTCGCGGCCCTGCGCGCCGAGGGGCACGCGCTCGGGCACCTGCTCGCATGCGCCGAGCTCAAGCGGTCGACCTACTACTACGCCCTCGCGCACCCGCCGAGGCCCACGCGCCCCGAGCTCTGGGAGGCGGCCGCCGAGATCTTCTCGCGCACCGCCAACGGCTGCGGGCACCGGCAGATAGCGATGTGCCTCAGGGCGGAAGAGGGGGCCGTGATAGCCGACAAGACCGTGCTCAAGATGATGCGCGAGATGGGGATTCGCTGCGGTATCAGACGCGAGACGGCCTACCACGGGTACAACTCGTACAGGGGCGTCGTCGGCAGGACGTTCGAGAACGTGACCGCGAGGGATTTCGACGCCGGGGCCCCGTGGCGGAAGCTGGGAACGGACGTCACCGAGTTCAAGGTGGCGGGCGGCAAGGCCTACTGGGCCCCGACGCTGGACTTCTGCACCAAGGAGATTGTGGCGAGCGACATATCGACCACGCCCGACATGGCCCAGCAGGTCAGGATGCTCGACGAGCTGCTGTCCAAGATCCCCGAGGGCGCCGCCCCGACCATGCACTCGGACCGGGGCTGGCAGTACCAGCACGCCTCGTACACATCCAGGCTCGAGGCCGCCGGCATCGTCCAGAGCATGTCCAGGAAGGCGAACTGCATCGACAACGCCGCCACCGAGCAGCTCTTCGGCCACGTCAAGGACGAGTTCTACCGGGGCCGCGAGTGGGAGACGTTCGAGGATTTCAAACGCGACCTGGAGGAATACATAGTCCACTGGAACACGAGCCGGAGGCAGGTAAGATTGAAGGGCCTGACCCCGGAGGAGTTCCGGGAATCCGTCCCCGCGCACAGAAGGGGATTCCTTTTGCCAATAAGGGACAGGTTTATTTTGGTCGGTTTTTCATGCTTGAATTTGAAACATTTCGCCCGATAAGAGCGTATCTATGGTGAGGGCCTCATCAAGAATCATTAACGTCACCGGGAGGTGATTATGGAAGAACAAGCTTTTAGACAGGCGGTCGAAGACCACCGGGATGTCGTGTTTCGGATCGCATTGACGTATCTGCGTGATCGCGCTGACGCCGACGATGTCGCTCAAGACGTCTTTCTTAAGTTGCTCAAAAGCGACGCGCAATTTGAAAACTGGGAGCATCTTCGTCGATGGCTTATCCGGGTCACGATCAATGAATGTAAATCTCTCTTTCGAAAGCCGTGGAGGCGCGTGGAGGATATTGAGAATCTGGCCGATTCGCTTTCGACAGCGCAGGATGAGACCAAGGCCGTCCTGTCAGATGTCATGCGGCTTCCGGAACGATTCCGTATCCCCATCGTGCTCTATTACTATCTGGGCTTCTCGACTTCAGAAATTGCCGAGTTACTGCATGTGCCAGCCGCGACCGTTCGAACGCGTTTAGCTCGCGGCAGATCGAAGCTCAAGTTCATCCTAGAGGAGGGCGACCGTGAAATCCAACCAGATCAAGCAGGCCTTCGAGTCCGTCCAAGCCGATAGCGATCTTGCTGACCGTGTTCTTTATGCCGCTGCTGGCGAGCCGCTTCGCCGAAAGGGTCACGCGAAGCCTCTGTATGTTGCCGTAATCGGATGTCTTGCCGGAGTGCTGGCGACCGGAGGGGTCGCCTACGCTGTTGTCAATTCCAGTTATTTTGCCTCTGCCTGGGGAAACCATGGCAACGGAGAGTCCGTTACCTGGACAAATGGCGGCTCGTCGGGGACGAAATATACCTACACCAGAGAGTTTGGTGATGGTATCGCGCCCCAAAGCCTGGAGGGTGCAGTCCAGAAGGTCAATCTGTCCGTCGAGGGCAACGGCTATACGCTCGACATTCATGAGATGGCAATCGACGAGAACGGTTGCGGTGCTGTGACGTTTACATTGTCCAATCCGAATGGCGTTAACTACTACAAGCCGGCGGCAGAGCTTGGCGAACTTGTTCTCTATGGTGAAGAAGAAGGGGGCGTCAGTACACCCAGCATGAACTTCGGCGAGGAATGGGCTGATACACGCTGCACCATTGATAAAGACACATCAAGCGACACGGTCATTAACGGCACGATGTACTTTGCATCTTGGAATCGCGATCGAGATATACGACATGCGGTCACCTGGAATATCAGTTGGACGGAGGGCAAAGGTGAGGATGCGAAGGTAATCGAGGTATCGACGCCAGAGTTTAACGTCGGAGCGCACGTCGATACAAAAGAACTCCGCTCCGATGACTCGCCTCTCGAGATCAGTCCGTTTTCCATCCAGACGCACATCGATGATCTGGGCTATGAAGCAGTTGATCATAAACTGACCGTCACCTACAAGGATGGGTCAGAGCAGATTATCGAAGATGACGACGCAGGGGCGTACAATTTCTATGTTTCGATGGGACGCAATAGCGGAGAGAACATTTGGGTGCCAACGAAGTTGATTGATGTCGACCAAGTGGTTTCAGTAACGCTCGAAGGCACACGCTGCACTTCAACAGGGGGCGCCGAAACGTCGGAACCCTTTACCATCGTCTATTCGTAAGATTTGGGGCCGCTTTCTACTAGGGGAAGCGGCCTTCTTTGCGGTAAATGGGCGGTTAGACCGCACGATATTCGCCTGCATTCCTGAAGTATGCGGCAAAATCTTGATGGGTCGACCACACCGTATATGCTCAAGCGCTCTACCTGCGGGTTTGTTATCGCAAAACCCCGGTGCGCTCGGCGGGTCCAGAATTTGCCGCATACTTCCGAAAGCGCCGCCGATTTCCATGCGACAGGTGAGAGCAGATCACCGTTGGAGCGCGACGTTTCCCCAGATAAAACCGACCAAAATAAACCTGTCCCTTTTTGGCAGGTAACGTTGCCCCGACGAGCACGTCGGATCCCCGGCCCGGGCGGCGCGGGGTTAAGTTTGTCGCGAGTTCCGCACGAGCCGGAGAGCACTTAATGTGCTCTCCGTGCGAGCCAGGACTGTAGAGCAGCAAACTTAAGCCAGGGCCGCCCGGCCCGGGAATCCGCCCTTATGCGCAGGAGGAGATTCCTTTTATGGAGGCTTTGCGGAAATATAGCTATTTTGGGATACGCCCGGCGGCGTGGTCTGTTGACGGCACAGCTAACGGCACGTATCCTATCGAACTGCGTGTTTCGTAGGGGGATGCTGACCCCTCGATTCAAGCCGTTGCACTTTACAGAAAGCTGGAATCATTCGAGAAGGAGTACGCTTTGCCTACTATTAACCAGCTGGTTCGCCAGGGCCGTCGTTCCGTGCCCAAGAAGTCCAAGAACGCTGCTCTGCAGCACAACTCCCAGAAGCGCGGCGTGTGCACCCGCGTCTTCACCACGAGCCCCAAGAAGCCGAACTCGGCTCTTCGTAAGGTTGCCCGTGTTCGCCTTGTCAACGGCATCGAAGTTACTGCTTACATCCCGGGTGAGGGCCACAACCTGCAGGAGCACTCCATCGTGCTCGTCCGCGGCGGTCGTGTCCGTGACCTCCCTGGTGTCCGTTATCACGTCATCCGTGGCGCCTACGACGCTGCTCCGGTCCAGAACCGTATGCAGGCCCGCTCCAAGTACGGTGCTAAGCGCCCCAAGGCCAAATAAGCCAGATAACGTTTTGATACTTTCGCCGTGTGCCGCCTAAGCGCCGCACGGTTGACACTTAAGGAGATTTCACATGCCGCGTCGTGCAGCAGCTAATCGTCGTGAGGTTCAGCCTGACGCCGTTTACAACAACCGCCTGGTGACTCAGCTCATCAACAAGGTCCTTCTTGACGGCAAGAAGGCCACCGCTGAGCGCATCGTTTACACCGCTTTCGAGATCGTTGCCGAGAAGTCCGAGGGTGGCGACGCTCTCGCTACCTTCAAGAAGGCTATGGACAACGTCAAGCCCACGCTCGAGGTTAAGCCCAAGCGTGTCGGTGGCGCTACCTATCAGGTCCCGATGGAGGTCAACTCCCGTCGTTCCACCGCTCTGGGCATCCGCTGGATCGTCAACTTCTCCCGCGCTCGCAAGGAGAAGACCATGGCCGAGCGTCTCGCTAACGAGATCCTCGACGCCTCCAACGGTCTTGGCGCTTCCGTCAAGAAGCGTGAGGACGTCTTCAAGATGGCCGAGGCCAACCGCGCGTTCTCTCACTATCGTTGGTAAGTTTAAGGTAAGGAACTAACATGGCTAAGCCTAAGTACAAGCTTTCCGATACCCGTAACATCGGCATCATGGCTCACATCGATGCCGGTAAGACCACCACGACCGAGCGTATTCTTTACTACACCGGTAAGACCCACAAGATCGGTGAGGTCCATGAGGGCGCTGCCACCATGGACTGGATGGTTCAGGAGCAGGAGCGCGGCGTAACCATTACCTCCGCTGCCACTACGTGCTTCTGGAACAAGGACGGTAAGGACTACCGCATCCAGATCATCGACACCCCGGGCCACGTTGACTTCACCGCCGAGGTCGAGCGCTGCCTGCGCGTCCTCGATGGCGCTGTCGCCGTCTTCGACGCCGTTGCCGGCGTCCAGCCCCAGTCTGAGACCGTTTGGCGTCAGGCTTCTACCTTCAACGTCCCCCGCATCGCCTTCATCAACAAGTATGACCGCGTGGGCGCTGACTTCTTCAACGCTATCGAGACCATGAAGGATCGTCTCGACGCCAACGCCGTGGCCGCTCAGGTCCCGATGGGCGCCGAGGACAACTTCTGGGGCGTCATCGACCTCGTTACCATGACTGCATGGGACTTCAAGGCCGACGAGAAGGGCATGACCTACCCCGAGCCGATGGACGAGATCCCGGCTGAGTTTGCCGACATCGCTGCCACCAAGCGCGAGGAGCTCCTCGACGCTGCTGCCAGCTTTGACGACGAGCTCATGGAGAAGATCCTCATGGAGGAGGACTTCACCGTCGAGGAGCTCAAGGCTGCTCTGCGTAAGGGCGTTCTGGCCAACGAGCTCAACCTCGTCTTCGTGGGCTCCGCCTACAAGAACAAGGGCGTCCAGGAGCTGCTCGACGCTGTCGTCGACTACCTGCCCAGCCCGCTCGACGTTGAGGCCGTCACCGGTACCGATCCGGACACCGGCGAGGAGATCCAGCGTCATCCTTCCTTCGACGAGCCCTTCTCCGGCCTGGTCTTCAAGATCATGACCGACCCGTTCGTCGGTAAGCTCACCTACGTCCGCGTTTACTCCGGCCGCGCCGAGTCCGGCTCCTACGTTGTCAACGCTTCCAACGGTCAGCGCGAGCGCCTCGGCCGCATCCTCGAGATGAACGCCGCCGAGCGTATCGACCGTGACGACGCTGCCGCCGGCGACATCGTCGCTTGCGTCGGATTCAAGAACTCCACCACCGGTGACACCCTGTGCGCCGAGGGCAAGGAGATCGTCCTCGAGAAGATCGAGTTCGCTAAGCCCGTTATCGACGTTGCCATCGAGCCCAAGACCAAGGCCGAGCAGGACAAGATGTCCCTGGCTCTGACCAAGCTCGCCGAGGAGGACCCGACCTTCCAGGTGTCCACCAACCACGAGACCGGCCAGACCATCATCGCCGGCATGGGCGAGCTGCACCTCGAGATCATCGTCGACCGTCTGCTCCGCGAGTTCAAGGTTGACGCTAACGTTGGTAAGCCCCAGGTTGCCTACCGCGAGACCGCTGGTCACGACGTCGAGAAGGCTGAGGGCAAGTTCGTCCGTCAGTCCGGTGGTCGCGGTCAGTACGGCCACGCCGTCATCAAGCTCGAGAAGATGGAGGAGGGCTTCGGCTACGAGTTCGTCAACGCTATCGTCGGCGGCGTCGTGCCCAAGGAGTACATCCCGTCCATCGACAAGGGCATCCAGGAGGCCCTGAACACCGGTGTTATCGCCGGCTTCCCGGTCCTCGACGTTAAGGTCACCCTGTTCGACGGTTCTTACCACGAGGTCGACTCCTCCGAGGCCGCCTTTAAGATCGCCGGTTCCATGGCTATCAAGGACGCCCTCAAGAAGTCCGACCCGCAGCTGCTCGAGCCGATCATGGCTGTCGAGGTCGAGACCCCCGAGCAGTACATGGGCGACGTTATGGGCAACCTCTCCGGTCGCCGCGGCAAGATCGAGGGCATGGAGGATCGCAAGAACAGCAAGCTCATCCGTGCCAAGGTGCCGCTGGGCGAGATGTTCGGTTACGCTACCGACCTTCGCTCCCAGACCCAGGGCCGTGCATCCTACACGATGCAGTTCGACTCTTATGAGCCCGCGCCCAAGTCCATCGTGGACGAGGTCATGAGCAAGAACGCCTAAGTTCGAGCTCCCTGTTACGTAATCCGCGAGAACATCTCTCGCACTCTTTGGAGGTTTAAGTTGGCTACCCAGAAGATCCGCATTCGCCTCAAGGGCTATGATCACGAGGTCGTCGATCAGTCCGCGAAGCTCATCGTCGAGACCGCTCAGAAGACCGGCGCTCGCGTTTCCGGTCCTGTCCCCCTGCCCACCGAGCGCAACCTGTACACGGTCATCCGCTCGCCGCACGTGAACAAGGACTCCCGTGAGCAGTTCGAGATGCGCACCCACAAGCGTCTCATCGACATCCTTGACCCCACCTCGGGCACCGTTGATTCGCTCATGCGTCTCGACCTCCCCGCTGGCGTCGACATCGACATCAAGCTCTAAGCGATATCGCTCATAGCTTAAAGGGCCCCGCTGCCGTTACGGTAGCGGGGCCCTTTTGTTTTGCATGATGGGTTTGGATCGCCGGGTAAGGCTGCCGAGCGGCTGGCTGTGGCGACCTACTCACTCAAGGGGCGCAATGACGCTTCCTCAAAATGGAAGGATCGCAAGCCGTCTTCTGTTTCGATGCACGCACGACCAAAGCCATCGACCGTTTTAAAGATGCCTCGCGCCAGCTCGTCACCGGCAGGGGAGCGGGCGATAACGTGCTTTCCAATCCAATTGAGGTGAGCGACATATTCGCCGTGGACGGGCGCGAGCGGTCCGGTGTTTTCTTCCATGGCGTTGAGGCGTTCTGCCCAGGCATCTATAGCGTCTATAACTGCGTGATAGACCTCATCGAGGAGCATGTCGACAGCTGGAACGTTCTCGTTAAGGTCCGAGAGACCGATTGCCGGCAGGCCGCCATCGGGCACCTCTTGGGGCGCATAGTTCGCATTGACACCAATGCCACAGACGGCGAAAGGTTTGCCTTCGTTATCGCGTGCGGCCTCGACCAGAATGCCGCCGAGTTTGCGTCCACGCGCGACCAGGTCGTTGGGCCATTTGAGGCCAATCTCGTTTGCAAGACCCTGTTTTTCGAGCGCCTCGAGCACCGCTAGGCCGCTGACGGCAGCAAGACCAGAGTACTTCGCAGGATTAACGCATGGACGCAGGACAATCGAAAGCAATAGGTTGCCGGCGGTTGAATCCCACTTGTGGCCGCGCCGGCCGCGTCCTGCTGTCTGAGCCCGGGCGGCAAGTCCTGTGCCGTGCGGCGCTCCCTGTTTTCCTGCTTCGAGCAGGTCATCGTTGGTCGATCCGGTTACGTCGACTATCGTTAATTTGGCATCCATAACGGCTGCTACCTCCTTAATGAATAAGTGAATAACGCAATGGTGTCGAGAGAGACACAATGTGAAGCCTTTGTCGCATTTGGACAATTTAATGTTAACACGTTAACAACGACTGAAATGCGCTATCCTCTCTTGGTCGATGTAAACACGTCAACAACTCAAAGGAGGTTAGTGATGGGTTTCACGATTCTTGGAACAGGCTCGGCGCTTCCTAAGCGCAGTGTTTCCAATGACGAGCTGTCCGAGTTCCTCGATACCTCGGATGAGTGGATTTTTACCCGCACAGGTATTAAGAGTCGCCACGTCTGCACCACCGAGTCACTTGACGACCTTGCCGTAGCGGCGAGCGAGCGGGCACTTCAGGTGTCCGGAATCGACGCGAGCCAGTTGGATCTGATCGTCTGCTCGACGACGACGGGTGACCACCTTGTTCCCGCCGAGGCGTGTGCCGTTGCTGAGCGACTGGGCGCGACGTGCCCTGCCTTCGATGTCTCGGCTGCCTGCGCCGGCTTCGTATTTGCGCTCGATGTTGCCGAGGGCTATATCGCCCGAGGACGAGCCAAGCATGTGCTTGTCGTTGCCGCCGAGCAGATGACGCGCGCGCTCGACTGGACCGACCGCGCCACCTGTGTGCTCTTTGGCGATGGGGCAGGCGCCGCGGTGATTGAGGCTGGGGGAGACAGCCCCCTTGCCGTTGAGCTTTCGACGGCGCCCGACGTCGAGACGTTGTGCGTTCCCGGTCTGGTCGGCACCTCGCCGTTTAAGGCCTCCGCAGATAGCGAGAGCGTGCTGTCCATGAATGGCCGCCGCGTGTTCAAGTTCGGCGTCAACGCGATTTGCGACACGGTCCATAAGCTTGCGAGCGATGCGGGCATTTCGGTCGAGGACATCGACCATTTTGTATTCCATCAGGCTAACGAACGAATCCTGAGTCAGGCGGTCAAGCGCCTCGGTGTGCCAGACAAGCGCGTGGTTCGAACGCTGCGCGAGACCGGCAACATTTCGAGCGCATGCATTCCGCTTGCCCTCGACCGGCTGGCAAACGCCGGTGCACTTCACACGGGCGACACCATCACCCTCGTTGGATTTGGCGCCGGTCTGGATATAGGTGGCTATCTACTTCGTTGGAAGTAGTCGCACATAGGAAATAAAAACGCCCCTAGGGCACAAACAAAGGAGAACTACCATGGCAGATCAGAAGACCTTCGAGCGCGTTTGCGATGTTATCCGCGAGACCGCCGGTCTTGACGACGTCGAGATGAAGCCCGAGTCCACGCTCGAGGAGATCGGCCTCGACAGCCTGGGCACCGTCGAGATCCTCGTCGCCGTCGAGGATGAGTTTGGCATCCAGCTCGATACCGAGGAGAACCCCAAGACGGTCGGCGAGTTCGCCGATACGGTCGAGGCGGCATTGGAGAAGTAGTGATGCTCAAGTCTCCTCTCTGCGATCTACTCGGCATCGAAAAGCCCGTGTTCCAGGGCGGTATGGCCTGGATTGCCGACGCCTCGCTGGCATCTGCCGTGTCCGAGGCGGGCGGCTTAGGGATTATCGCGGCCATGAACGCCGACGCTAACTGGCTGCGCGACCAGATTCACGAGCTGCGCGCCAGGACGGATAAGCCCTTTGGCGTCAACGTTATGCTCATGAGCCCGTTTGCCGACGAGGTCGCGCGGGTCGTGATTGACGAGCGGGTGCCGGTCGTCG
Source organism: uncultured bacterium (assembly GCA_905215365.1). GTDB lineage: Bacteria > Actinomycetota > Coriobacteriia > Coriobacteriales > Coriobacteriaceae > Collinsella. Next base: position 75,012 of record CAJMPX010000003.1, read on the forward strand.
TGACGGGTGCCGGCAATCCCACCAAGTACATGAAGGCGTGGAACGAGGCGGGCATCAAGGTCATCCCGGTTGTTGCCTCGGTGGCGCTGGCGCGTCTCGTGGCGCGTCGCGGAGCCACTGCCGTGGTTGCCGAGGGCACCGAATCAGGCGGCCATATTGGCGAGACCTCGACGATGGCATTGGTGCCGCAGGTTGTCGATGCGGTCGATATCCCTGTGGTGGCGGCGGGCGGCGTGGCCGATGGCCGTGGTGTGGCGGCCGCCTTTATGCTCGGCGCTGCTGGCGTCCAGGTGGGAACACGCTTTCTGGTCGCAAACGAGTGCACCGTATCCGAACAGTACAAAGAGCTGGTGCTCAAGGCAGGCGATACGTCGACGCGTGCGACCGGTCGCTCGACGGGACATCCGGTTCGCGCCCTCAAGAGCCCCTTCACCAACGCGTATGCCAAGAACGAGGCGGCGGGCGCAAGCCCCGAGGAGCTCGGGGCCATGGGCACGGGCGCGCTTCGTAAAGCCGCAAAGGACGGAAATTACGAAGAGGGTTCGTTTTTGTGCGGACAGATTGCCGGCATGGTCAACGAACGCCAGAGCGCACGCGAAATCGTCGACGATCTGGTCGATGGCGCCGAGCATGTCCTGAAGGGTGCGTCCGCATGGGTAGCGTAGCGTTTCTGTTTGCCGGTCAGGGTGCCCAGCATCCCGCGATGGGCGTCGACCTGATCGAGACATCGCCGGCGGCTGCCGAGGTGTTCGCCATTGTCGACGAGGTGCGCCCGGGGACCAGTGAGCAGTGCCGAAGCGCCTCCAAGGAGGAACTCTCGCAGACCGAGAACACGCAGCCGTGCGTGTTCGTTCACGATCTGGCAGCGGCTGCCGCCCTGCGTGAGCGCGGCGTGGTACCTGCCGCCTGTGCGGGTTTTTCGCTTGGCGAGGTCGCCGCGCTCACCTTTGCGGGGGCGTTCGATACGCGAGCGGGCTTTGAGCTCGTGTGCGAGCGCGCGGCGCTGATGGCCGCGGCTGCCGAGCGCCATCCGGGCGGCATGCGCGCCGTCATCAAGCTCGATGCGGCGCAAGTCGAGAACCTGGCAAAACAGGCCGGCGAGGACTGCTGGCCGGTCAACTACAACAGTCCGCAGCAGACGGTTGTTGCCGGAGCGCCCGAGGCGCTGCAGGAGCTCGACGTCCTAGTAAAAGAGGCTGGCGGCCGCGCTATGAAAGTCGCGGTGTCGGGCGCATTCCATAGCCCCTATATGGCCGAGGCGACTGAGGGGCTGGCGACGTATATCCAAGCCGGCCACGCGCCGTCACCGCTGCTGATTCCGGTCATGGCAAACATGACGGCGGCGCCCTATCCGGCGGACCCGCGAGCGGCATCGGATGTCTTGGCCAATCAGGTGAGTCATGCCGTTCGTTGGGTCGACACGCTGCATACTCTGCAGAATCAGGGCATCGACACGTTTATTGAGGTCGGCCCTGGCAAAACGCTGTCGGGCCTGGTCAAGCGTACGCTGAGCGACGTTCGCGTGTATTCGTGCGAAACGGCCGAGCAGGTCGCAGCTATTGCCGACGAGCTCGCATAGTCCACAGGGCTGTAACCCGAAAGGAATGACATGGGCAACTTGAACAACGGCGCGCTCGAGCGCAACGACTCACGTCGCGTGGCACTGGTCACGGGCGGCTCGCGGGGTATCGGCCGCGCCTGCGCTGTCGGTCTGGCGGAGGACGGCTTTGATATCGCCGTCGTCTATGCCGGCAGCGTCGATGCGGCGCGCAAGACGTGCGAAGCCTGTGAGGCGGTTGGCGCCACGGCACGCGCATATCAATGCGACGTGGCCGATCCCGCTGCCGTCAACGCGTGCGTGGAAGCGGTCCTCAACGACTTTGGTTCCATTTGGGCGCTCGTCAACAACGCCGGCATCACCCGCGATGGCCTGCTCATGCGCATGGGCGATGACGCATTCGATCGCGTGCTCGATGTCAATCTCAAGGGAACATTCAATATGACGCGCGCGCTCACCAAGACCTTTATGCGCCAGCGCGGCGGTTGCGTCGTCAACATGAGCTCGGTCGTGGGCCTGATGGGCAATGCCGGGCAAGCCAACTACGCTGCTTCCAAGGCGGGCGTGATAGGGCTTACCAAGGCGGTGGCGCGCGAGCTTGCGCCTCGTGGCGTACGAGCGAACGCGGTCGCCCCCGGGTTTGTCGAGACAGATATGACGGCAAAGCTCTCGGAGAAGGTGCGTACGGCAACCGAGGAACAGATTCCCCTTAAGCGCATGGCACGTCCCGAGGAAGTGGCCGGCGTGGTGCGCTTTTTAGCGAGCGATGCGGCTGCTTACATTACGGGCGAGGTCGTGCGCGTCGACGGCGGAATGGCGATGTAGAAACCAGGGCCGAAGAACGGCTTGGATGAGGAGACCATGATGGAACAGAGAGTTGCAATCACCGGCATCGGTGCCGTATCGCCGCTCGGCAACACCGCGCTTGCCACCTGGGCGGCCATGTGCGCCGGGACCTGTGGCATCGGCCCGATCACGCACTTCGATACCGATGCGTTTACCGTCAAGGTGGCGGCCGAAGTCAAGGGCTTTGACGGCAACGAGTACTTTGGCAAGCGTGACGCCAAGCATCTGGACCCCTGCGTTCAGTTTGCGATGGCGGCTTCGGACGAGGCAATGCACGATGCGGGCTTTGATGTCGAAGGCGCCATCGATCGTGAGCGCCTGGGCGTCTACGTGGGCTCGGGCGTGGGCGGCATGACGACGCTCGTCGACAACGTCCACACGATCGCCGATCGTGGACCTCGCCGCGCATCGCCCTATATGATTGCGATGATGATCCCCAACATGGCTTCGGGCAATATCGCGATCCGCCACAAGGCAAAGGGACCGACCCTGCCAGTCGTGACTGCTTGCGCGACCTCGGCCCATGCGGTGGGCGAGGCGTTCCGCGCCATCAAGCACGGCTATGCCGACGCGATCCTCGCGGGCGGCGCCGAGGCGGCCATTATCCCCGATGCCGTTGCAGGCTTTACGTCCTGCCGCGCATTGACCACCAACCCCGATCCTGCGACGGCTTGCCGCCCGTTCGATGCAGACCGCGACGGCTTTGTGATGGGCGAGGGCGCTTGCGTGCTGGTACTCGAGAGCATGGAACATGCGCAGGCGCGCGGTGCGCACATTTATGCCGAGGTCGTGGGCTACGGCAACACCGATGATGCTTATCACATCACGAGTCCCGATCCCGAGGCCGCCGGCATTGCCCGCGCGATATCGCTGGCGGTGGCCGAGGGCGACGTCAAGCCTTCCGAGGGCCTCTACATCAATGCCCACGGCACCTCGACCAAGCTTAATGATTCGTCCGAGACGGCGGGCATTAAGCGAGCGCTCGGCGAGGACGCGGCGCGCGCCGCACATGTCTCGTCGACCAAGTCGATGACGGGGCACATGATCGGTGCCACGGGGGCCATCGAGGTCATGGCCTGCGCCATGGCACTCGAGCAGGGCGTGGTGCCGCCGACCATTAACTACCACACGCCCGATTCCGCCTGCGATCTTGATTACACGCCCAATCGCGCGGTTCGCGCCGACCTTACCTGGGCGCTTTCGACCAACCTGGGCTTTGGCGGGCACAACGCCGCCATCGCGCTGCGTAGATATACGAGGAGCTAGAGCATGGATTCCAAAAGACTTGCCGAGATAGCCGATGTGATGGAGGACCGCGGCCTCACGCGCGTACGCGTTGAGGAGCCCGATGGCACCGCGGTCGAACTCGAGCGCGCGAGTGTGGCGCAGCCGGTTGCCGTGCCCATGCCTATGCCGAGCGCCATGGCCGCTCAAGTTGCAGCTCCCACAGTCGCGCCTGCCGCACCGGAACCCGCCACGCAGACACCTGCCGCCGCGCCGGAGCCCAAGGGCACCGAGGTGACTGCTCCCATGGTGGGCGTCTTCTATGCTGCCCCTGCGCCGGGCGACGAGCCATTTGTGCGCGTGGGCTCCAAGGTCAAGGCCGGCGAGACCCTCTGCATCATCGAGGCCATGAAGGTTCTCAACGAGGTGACGGCCGAGGCAGACGGTGAGGTGCTCGAGATCTGCGTGGCCGACGGCGACCTCGTGGAGTTTGGCAGCTGCCTCATGAGGATCGGATAGGTGATATCCATGAACAAAGAAGAGCTCAAGAAGCTGTTACCGCATCGCGAGCCGATGCTTTTGCTCGACGAAGCCGAGCTGGTGGGCGACGAGGCCCACGGCAAGATCACGATTACAGGCGACGAGTACTTTTTGCAGGGACATTTTCCGGGAAACCCGGTCGTTCCCGGCGTGATTCAGTGCGAGATGCTCGCCCAGAACTGCTGCGTGCTGCTGATGGGCGATGAGGAGGCGCGCGGCGCGACGCCGTTCTACACGAGTCTGGACAAGGTGCGCTTTAAGCGTCCGGTGCGCCCGGGCGACACGGTGGATCTAGTGTGCTCCATCACGCGTGCGCGCGGGCCGTTCCGCTTTGCGACGGGTACTGCGAGCGTCAACGGTGAGGTTTGCTGCCGCGCCGATATGTCTTTTGCACTCATGCACGAAAGTTAAGGAAGGCTCCATGTTCGACAAAGTGCTCATCGCCAACCGCGGCGAAGTCGCGGTCCGTGTTATCCGCGCGTGCCGCGATATGGGCATCAAGACCGTCGCCGTTTATTCCACGGCCGATGCGGACGCGCTACACGTGCAGCTTGCCGACGAGGCGTATTGCATCGGCGGCCCGCGTCTTGCCGAGAGCTACCTCAACGACGATGCCGTGCTCACCTGTGCCGTAAAGTCGGGAGCTAAGGCAATTCATCCCGGCTATGGCTTCTTTTCCGAGAAGGCGAGCTTCGTGCGCGACTGCGACAAGTTCGGTCTGGCGTTTGTCGGTCCTTCGGCCGAGGTGATCGACAGCATGGGCGACAAGGACGCCGCACGCCGAACGGCCGCTGCTGCGGGCGTGCCCATCGTGCCGGGCTGCGATTTGCTCAAAAGCCCCGAGGAAGCAACGGCCGAGGCCGAGCGCATCGGCTGCCCCGTGCTTATTAAGGCGCGCGCGGGCGGCGGCGGTCGCGGTATTCGCAAGGTCGAGCGCGTGGAAGATGCGGCAAAGGCGTTCATCGAGGCGCGTGCCGAGGGTGAGGCCGTTTTTGGCGACGGCGAGTGCTACATGGAGAAGTTCGTTGCGCCGGCGCATCACGTTGAGGTACAGATTATGGCCGATAAGCAGGGCCATGTGTTTTCGCTCGGCGAGCGCGAGTGCTCGGTGCAGCGCCGCAACCAAAAGCTGATCGAGGAGAGCCCCGCGCCGTGCCTCGACGGACGCGATGATATTCGTGCCCGTATGCACAAGGCCGCGCGCGACCTGGCTCGTGCCGTTGGCTATGAGGGCGCTGGCACCATCGAGTTTTTGTACTCAGATGACGGCAATTTCTACTTTATGGAAATGAACACGCGCTTGCAGGTGGAGCATCCGGTTACGGAGTTTGTGACCGATACCGACCTGGTTAAGTGGCAGCTGCGCGTGGCTGCCGGCCAGCCTCTGCCCTTTGAGCAGGAGGACGTACCGGTCCGCAACCACGCCATGGAGTGCCGCATCAATGCCGAAACGCCGGACTTTCTACCGTCATGTGGAACGGTCACCGCGTTGCGTGTGCCGGGTGGTCCGCGCGTGCGCTGGGATTCCGCCATGTTTACCGGAGCGAAAGTTCCGCCGTACTACGACTCCATGCTCGGCAAGCTCATCGTGTGCGCGCCCACGCGTGACGGTGCCATTCGCAAGATGCGCTCGGCCCTGGGCGAGCTCGTGATTGAGGGCGTGAGCGAAAATAGCGAGCTTCAGCTCGACGTGCTGGCAAACGACGAGTTTTTGTCGGGCATGTATCACACCGATCTGATGGGGCATCTCTATGCTGATGAATAGAAAAGCGAAGACGGTCAATGTCCTTGAGGGGCCGATAACCGAGTCGTGCGCCGAGTTCCCCGCGCGCCACGTGTTTGTCAAATGCCCGGAGTGCCGCCGTGTGATCGATGAGGCGCGCCTGCACGACAACCTCGAGGTCTGCCCTCGTTGCGGCAAACACTTTCGCGTGAGCGGTCGCGCGCGCATGCGCATGACGGTCGACGCGGGTACCTTTGAGGAATGGGATGCCAATCTGGCGTCGAAGGACTTCCTCTCGTTTCCCGGTTATGCCGACAAGCTTAAGAGCGTGAGCGAGCGTTCGGGCGAGCGCGATGCCGTTGTGTGCGGCAGGGGCAAAATCTGCGGCTGCGATACCGCGCTCTTCTTTATGGATGCCAACTTTATGATGGGCTCAATGGGCTCCGTGGTGGGCGAGAAGATCTGTCGTGTCTTTGAGCGCGCGGCCGAGTTGGGGCTGCCGGTCGTTGGCTTTACCGTATCGGGCGGCGCCCGCATGCAGGAGGGCGTGACCTCGCTCATGCAGATGGCCAAGATTTCTGCGGCGGTTAGGCGCCACAGCGAGGCGGGCGGCCTGTATATCACGGTGCTCACCGATCCCACGACCGGAGGTGTAACCGCGAGCTTTGCCATGGAGGGCGACATTATCCTGGCCGAGCCCGATGCCCTGACGGCATTTGCCGGCCCGCGCGTGATCGAGCAGAACATGCACAAGCGCCTGCCCAAGGGATTCCAGCGCTCCGAGTTTTTGCTGGAGCACGGCTTTTGCGATGCCGTTGTTCCGCGTGGCGAGATTGCGCTCACGGTAGGCGAGCTGTTGGTGCTGCACGAAGGGCACGCGCCCGGCCTGGGGGCACCGCATGAGATCGTGCATACGGGTCGCCGCGGCAAAAAGTTGGGACACTTGTTTAAGCGCTCGGCCGCACCAAAAACCGCGCTCGAGATTGTTAAGCAGACCCGCTCGGCAGATCGCGCCACGGCAGGCGAGATGATCTCGCTGGGCCTGGATGGATTTGTGGAGCTGCACGGCGACCGCTACTTTGGCGACGACGCTGCTGTGGTGGCTGGCATTGGCTGGAAAGACGGATGCCCCGTAACGGTCATCGCCATCGAGCGCGGCACCACGACCAAAGAGCGCATGCGTCGCAACTTTGGTATGGCACATCCCGAGGGCTACCGCAAAGCGCGTCGCCTTATGCGCCAGGCCGAAAAGTTTGGTCGACCGGTTCTGTGCCTGGTCGATACTTCGGGCGCGTTTTGCGGCATCGGTGCCGAGGAACGCGGCCAGGGCGAGGCGATTGCCCAGAATCTCATGGAGATGAGCGGCCTTAAGACGCCGATTGTCTCGGTTGTGACAGGCGAGGGTGGCTCTGGTGGCGCGCTGGCGCTGTCCGTGGCCGACCGCATCCTGATGCTCTCGAGCTCGGCCTATTCGGTCGTGAGCCCCGAGGCCTGTGCGTCGATCCTGTGGAAGGATACCGAGCGCGCGAATGAGGCCGCCGAGGCGCTTAAGCTCACGGCCCCCGATCTGTTGGCGCTCGGCATTATCGATGGCATTGTTGACGATAGGGGCCTGTCGCATGAGGAGATCGCCGGTGTCGTCATGTCCTCGGCATTTGATGCCTTTGATACGCTTGGGCAGCTCGACGACGCGACCCTCACAAACCTCCGCTACGAAAAGTACCGCGCAATCGGTCAGTACCGCACGATGTGACAAAGGGACAGTCCACATGTCACATTGAGAAAGGCGTTCCATGTCACAAGTTTCTAACACCTCGTTTACAACGACGGTTTCATCAAACGCCATGGCCGTGGTGGACTATCTGTCCAAAAGCATGATGTCGGCGCTGCCGTTTATTGTCTGCGCGGCGTTGTTCCGCACCGCCGCCGTCATTATGGGCGAAGGCATGCTGGGCCTGTGGTCTGCCGATTCCGAAATCTATCGCCTGTTCTACAGTTGGCTCTATAACGCCGGCTATTACTTTTTGCCCATCTATCTTGGTTGGGCCGCTGCCCGCCAGCTCGGTTGCTCGGAGCAGCTGGGCATGATGCTGGGCGGCGTATTGATTGTGCCCGATCTGCTTAAGCTCGTTGATGCCGCATCGACGACGGGGGCATCGATGACTTTCGTGTATGGTCTACTTCCCGCGCCGGTCAACGATTACACGACGACTGTTATTCCGGTTCTCATCTCGGTGCCCGTGCTATGGCAGGTGGAGCGTTTCTTTAAGCGCACTATCCCTCAGGCTGTGGCGTTTTCGTTTGTTCCGTTTGCAACCATGCTCGTCATGGTTCCGGTGTCGCTGTGTGTTACGGCGCCGGCAGGCAGCTATCTGGGCATGCTGTTGGGACAGCTTATGTTTATGCTTGGCAATTCCGGTGGCATCGTGTCGCTGCTCACGCTCATGGGGCTTGCCGCGGGCTGGGAGTTTCTTAAGATCGCGGGTGTCAGCAACGTTGTCCTATCGCTCGCCTATGCGCAGTTTATGAGTGTGGGAACGGATTCGTGCATCCTGATCGCCGCGACGATGGCAACGTTCGCCGTTTGGGGTATGCCCTTTGGCGCGTCGCTCCGCGTTGCGGATAAGGACGAGAAGGCGCTCATGCTGGGCTATTCGATCTCGGGCGTGCTTGGCGGCGTAAGCGAGCCGGCGCTGTACGGCTGCGGCTTTAAATATGGCAGGTGTCTGACATGCATGGCCATTGGCGGCGCCGTCGGAGGCCTTGTTGCGGCCGTGGGCCACGTTACGGCCTATACCATCGGCATGACGAATGTCCTTATGGTCATTGGCTTTGCCACGGGCGGCATTTCGAACCTGCTGTGGTGCTGCGCTGCCGGTGGCATGGCATTTGCGGTGTCTGCGGCGCTGAGCTACTGCTTTGGCGTGGTGCCGGCGAAGGGGCAGGTGACGGGGGACGGAGCCGATTTGCCCGAAACCTCGAAGAGCGTGGCCGAGGCAAGCGCATAAACCTGTGCGACAAAGGGACGGTCCCGCATGTCGCATTCCAAGGCCGTGGCCCGTGTGGGTTGCGGCCTTTTTGTATCTGGGAGACAAAGTGGCTACACTACAATCCGTTTGAGCAATAGATATATAGGTAGTACCGTGGGGGCGGATGCAGATGGTCGAGTGGATTGTTCGTCGTGCGCAGGGCGACCGTGCGCGCGTGGGAACGTTGACGGGCATAGTGTGTATTCTCGCTAATGTTGCGCTTTGCGCTGCGAAGGGTGCAATTGGCGTGCTGTCGGGATCGGTTTCGATTGTGGCGGACGCCATGAACAACCTGTCCGATGCCAGCTCGAACATCGTGAGCGTGCTTGGCTTTAAGCTGGCGGGCAAGCCGGCCGACCCCGAGCATCCTTACGGACATGGCCGCTACGAGTATCTCTCGGGTCTGGTCGTGGCGGCGCTCGTGCTGCTGATTGGCGTTGAGCTGGTGAAGTCCTCGGTTGAGCGCATCATCCACCCCGAACCTGTCGAGTTCTCGCTTGCCCTGGTGGCAGTCTTGGTGCTTTCGATGATTGTTAAGCTCTGGATGGCGGCCCTCAACCAAAAGCTCGGCGATCGCATTGAGTCCGAGACGCTGCATGCGACCGCTCAGGACTCAAAGAACGATGTCCTAGCTACGGGTGCCGTGCTGGCGTGCGCAATTGTTTCGCAGGTGACGCACATCAATCTTGACGCATGGGTCGGCCTTGCCGTTGGCGCCTATATCGGCTGGAGCGGCTTTGAGCTCATCCTGGATACGGTGAGCCCGCTTTTGGGCCAGGCACCCGATCCAAAGCTGGTCAAGCACATTCGAGACAAGATCATGAGCTACCCCGGCGTTTTGGGCGTTCACGATTTGATGGTTCACGACTACGGCCCGGGCAGGAAGTTCGCAAGCGCTCACGCCGAGATGGCAGCCGAGGCCAGCCCGCTGGAAAGTCACGACACGCTCGATAACATCGAGCAGTCGTTTAGGGTCGAAGACGGCATGATCGTCACGCTCCATTACGATCCCATCGTGACCGACGATCCAAAGGTGGCGAGCATGCGTCTGCGCATCAACGCTATGGCTCAAGAGATTGATAGCCGCCTCTCGATCCACGACCTACGCTGTGTTCCGGGCCCCACGCATACCAACGTGATCTTTGACTGCGTACGTCCCTCGGATTTGGCGATGAGCGCCGAGGACCTGAAGCGCGCGCTGGCGAAACGGGTCGAATCGGAATATCCCAAGTCGGTCGCCAAGATCACGATCGACGAAGACTACGTAGGCCATACCCACGAGTAGGGCTGTGCCAGCAAAGCAAGTTATACAGAAGGGGAGAGCATGAAGCGTCTATATCTACTCCGCCACGGTCAGACAGAATTCAACGTTAAAAAGCTCGTCCAGGGCCGCTGCGATTCTCCGTTGACCGATCTGGGCCGCAAGCAAGCGGGAATGGCAGCCGCATGGCTCAAAGCCCACGGCGTCGTCCCCGACAAAGTGGTCTCTTCGCCCTTAGGCCGAGCCATGGACACGGCAAGTCTCGTCGCAACCGAACTCCTCGGCCGGGATGCAGCAGTCGAGCCCTGCGAAGGCATCATCGAGCGCAGCTACGGCACCTTCGAAGAAGGCCCCCACGACGCCCTACCCACCGACGTCTGGGACCCCGGCGAGGACCTGATCCCATTTGGCGGAGAAGGAAGCCATGCCCTGCAGGAGCGCATGGTGGGCACCCTCACCAATCTCATGGGCTCTGAGGGCATCGAAACCCTTCTAGCAGTAAGCCACGGCAGCGCCAGCCGCCAATTCATCAAAGCTGCAGCCCCAGAGGGCTTCGAGCTCCCAACAAAACTCCCCAACTGCGCCATCATGATCTTCGATTTTGATGAGGCGGAGCCACAAGTAGAGGGCGAGCCAATGCAATGCAAGTTCACCCTCCAGCAAATAGTGGACCCCCAACAAAGTCATTAGCCTGAGCGAGCAGAGTTAAGCAGACATCAACGTGTCGTCTCCCGAGCACGGCGGAGGGCCGGAGAAATATATTAAGGTCATCGCGAGTTCCGCACGCAAAGGAGAGCACTTAATGTGCTCTCCGTCTTGCGCAGGACTGTAGAGCAGGGACCTTAATATATTTCTCCGGCCCTCCGCCGTGCTCGGGAGCCATCCATGCACTTTACCTGCGTAAACAATGTGAGTGAAATATGAATCTCGATGGATACGCCCGCAGCCGTGTATACTAAACAGCTGTGTGAAACCAGGGGAGTATTCTGGCTGGACAAAATGCCTGCTTAATAGGGTTGTCAGGTAGTCCGGGCGAAATACAAGGCTGGGGAGCACGTCGTGTAAGTAGTGGTCCTCTAGGGGCGTACGCTCGGTGGTGTACGCATTGTCCCAAGACCACGCGAGAGTTGGGATCATATCTTGATCAGCATGATTCTCGGCCGCAAGATTGGCATGACCCAGGTTTGGGACGAGGACGACAACGTCGTTCCCGTCACGGTCATCCAGGCTGGCCCCTGCGCTGTCTCGCAGGTTAAAACTCAGGCAACCGACGGCTATGACGCCGTCCAGATCGGTTTCGGCGACATCAAGGCCAAGAACGTGAACAAGCCCATGGCTGGTCACTTCGCCAAGGCTGGCGTCGAGCCTGTCCGCTTCCTTCGTGAGGTCCGCGTCGAGAACGGCGAGGAGCACAAGGTCGGCGAGGTCGTCACCGTCGCTGATTTCGCTGATGTCGAGAAGGTCGACGTCATCGGTACCTCCAAGGGTAAGGGCTTCCAGGGTCGCATCAAGCGCTGGGGTCAGCGCCGCGGTCCTATGACGCATGGTTCTCACTTCCAGCGTCACCCCGGTTCTATCGGTCAGTGCGCCTATCCTGCGCGCGTCCTCAAGGGCGTCAAGATGGCCGGTCACATGGGTAACGAGCGCGTTACCGTCAAGAACCTTTCCGTTGTCCGCATCGATGCCGAGCAGAACCTCATCTTGGTCAAGGGCGCTGTCCCGGGTGCCAAGAATGGTCTCGTCGCCATCCGTATGGCCTAAGGGCCCAGCCCATTTAGCCCAGCGTCATACCAAGGAGAACACTTAAATGGCAAAGTTTGAAGTAAAGAACAGCGAGGGCAAGAAGGTCGCCGAGGCCGAGCTCGCCGCTGAGGTGTACGGCATCGAGCCGAACATCCACGTTATGCACCACATCGTCAAGTGCCAGATGGCCTCTTGGCGTCAGGGCACCCAGTCTGCTAAGGGTCGCTCTGAGGTTTCCGGTGGCGGCAAGAAGCCTTGGCGTCAGAAGGGCACCGGCCGTGCCCGCCAGGGTTCCATCCGTGCTGCCCAGTGGCGTCACGGTGGCGTTGTCTTCGCCCCCAAGCCCCGTTCCTACGCTAAGCGTATGAACAACAAGGAGGTCAAGTTGGCTATGCGCTCCGCGCTGTCCGCCAAGCTGGCCGATGGCGAGCTCGTGCTCGTCGACGACTACGGCTTCGAGAAGCCTTCCACCAAGGCTGCTGTCGCCATGCTCAAGGCTCTCGGCCTTGAGGGCAAGCGTCTGACCATCATCGTTCGCGATGAGGACGTCAACGCCTACCTGTCGTTCCGCAACATTCCCAAGACGTTCATCATCACCGCTGACGAGGCCAACACCTACGATCTCGTCAACAACAACGCTGTGCTGATGCCCGCCGACATCGCCGCTCACTTCGGGGAGGTGCTTGCATAAATGACCGCCCACGAGATCATCATCCGTCCGATCGTGTCCGAGCGTTCCTTCTCCGGCATGGAGCTGAACAAGTACACGTTCGAGGTCGCCAAGGATGCTAACAAGTATCAGATCAAGGACGCTGTCGAGGAGATCTTCGGCGTCAAGGTCGTTCGCGTGAACACCCTGACGGTCAAGCCCAAAACCAAGCGTGTGCGCTATGTCGCCGGCAAGACCCGTTCTTGGAAGAAGGCCATCGTCACGCTGGCCGAGGGCGACACCATCGAGGTCTTTGGCAATCAGGCCTAAGACTCGCTGCTGTTGAGTGAGCTCATGCCTCCCAAATAGGGGAGGCGAGAGCTCAAGGTTTCGGGCGTATAAAATGGACACGCCCGGAACCGTGTATACGTCCGGTGTCATCGCACCCGAGGCAGAACCTCGAATCCCTGTCTGCGATGGCTAACGGATTCCTATTGAAAGGGATTGTAATGGCTGTAAAGCACCTTAAGCCGACCTCCGCTGGTAGGCGTTGGCAGACGATCTCCGATTTCTCCGAGATCACCTGCACCAAGCCCGAGAAGTCCCTTCTCGAGCCCCTGCCCAAGAAGGCCGGTCGTAACAACAACGGCCGCATCACCACCCGCCACCAGGGCGGCGGCGTGAAGCGTCGTTACCGCGTGATCGACTTCAAGCGCAACAAGGACGGCGTGCCCGCCAAGGTTGCCACGATCGAGTACGATCCGAACCGTTCCGCTCGCATCGCTCTGCTGCACTACGCTGACGGTGAGAAGCGCTACATCCTGGCCCCCAAGGGCCTCGAGGTCGGTCAGACCATCATGTCCGGTTCTGACGCCGACATCAAGCCGGGCAACGCTCTGCCCCTCGCCGACATCCCCGTCGGTACGCTCATCCACGCCGTCGAGTTCCAGCCGGGCAAGGGCGCTGCTATCGCCCGTTCCGCCGGTAACTCCTGCCAGCTGATGGGTAAGGAGGGCAAGTACGCTATCGTCCGTATGCCTTCCTCCGAGATGCGCCGCATCCTCGTTACCTGCCGCGCCACCGTCGGTGAGGTCGGCAACGCCGATCACGCCAACATCGTCATCGGCAAGGCCGGCCGTAAGCGTCACATGAACGTGCGCCCGACCGTCCGCGGTACCGTCATGAACCCTGTCGACCACCCGCACGGCGGTGGCGAGGGCAAGAACCACACCTCTGGTCGTCCCTCTGTTACCCCCTGGGGTAAGCCGACGAAGGGCCTTCGTACGCGCAAGAAGAAGAAGGTCTCGAACCAGCACATCATTCGTCGCCGTAAGAAGTAATTTCGGATACCGAGTTTTAGGAGAAAGCACTTATGAGCAGAAGTCTCAAAAAGGGCCCGTTCGTGGAGACTCGCCTTCTCTCGCGTATCACCGCGATGAACGAGGCTGGCAAGAAGGACGTCGTGAAGACCTGGTCCCGCGCGTCCACCATCTTCCCCGAGATGGTTGGTCACACCATCGCCGTCCACGACGGCCGCAAGCATGTGCCCGTGTATGTTACCGAGTCCATGGTTGGTCACAAGCTCGGCGAGTTCGCGCCGACTCGTACGTTCCGTGGCCACAAGGCCAAATAGGGGGTTAACCGTAAATGGCAACTAAGTCTATTGAAACTGAGGCCACCGAGGTTCGCGCCGTCGCTAAGTACGTGCGTGTTTCCCCCAGCAAGGCCCGCCTGGTGGTCGATCTGATCCGCCGCAAGCCTGTCGCTCAGGCCTTCGACATCCTCCACTTCTGCGACCGCGCCGTCGCCGTGGATGTCGAGAAGGTTCTCCGTTCCGCCGTTGCGAACGCCGAGAACAACAACGGTCTGCGTGCCGACAACCTGGTTGTCGCCGCTGCCTATGTTGACGAGGGTCCGACGCTTAAGCGCATCCGTCCCCGCGCCAAGGGTTCCGCTTCTCGCATTCTGAAGCGTACTTCCCACATCACCGTCGTCGTTGCTCCTCGAAAGGAGGCGTAAAGCTGTATGGGTCAGAAAGTCTACCCCACCGGCTTCCGTCTTGGCATCACCGAGAACTGGCGCTCCCGCTGGTTCGCAGAGAAGGATTACGCTAAGACCCTCGGTAACGATCTCGAGATCCGCAAGTACCTCGAGAAGCGTCTTTCCCGCGCAGCTGTCTCCCGCGTCGAGATCGAGCGCGCTGGCGACAAGGTGAAGGTCATCATCCTCACCGCTCGCCCCGGCGTTGTCATCGGTAAGAAGGGTGCCGAGATCGATACCCTCCGCACCGAGCTCGAGAAGGTCGCTGGCGTCTCCAAGGGCCAGCTCTCCGTCGACGTTGTCGAGATCAAGCGCCCCGAGCTCGACGCCAACCTCGTTGCTCAGTCTATCGCCGAGCAGCTCGAGGGCCGCGTTGCCTTCCGTCGCGCTATGCGCAAGGCTGTCCAGTCTGCCCGCAAGGCCGGCGCTAAGGGCATCCGTATCCAGTGCTCCGGTCGTCTCGGCGGTGCCGAGATGGGCCGTCGTGAGTGGTACCGCGAGGGTCGCGTGCCTCTGCACACCCTCCGTGCCAAGATCGACTACGGCACGGCTGTCGCCAGCACCACCATGGGCGCTTGCGGCGTGAAGGTCTGGATCTACCTGGGCGAGAAGCTCCCGGGCCAGCCTGTTCCCAACCCTGCACTCGAGGGCTCTTCCCGTCCTCGTCGTCGTAACTCCGAGAGGAGGGGTCAGTAGTGCTTGCCCCTAAGCGTATTCTTCACCGCAAGGTGCAGCGTGGCTCCATGAAGGGCCAGGCCAAGGGTAATACCGAGCTGCATTTCGGCGAGTTTGGTATCCAGGCTCTCGAGGCTCATTGGATCACCAACCGTCAGATCGAGGCCGCTCGTATTGCCATGACCCGCTACATGAAGCGTGGCGGTCGTGTCTACATTACGATCTTCCCCGATAAGCCCATCACCAAGAAGCCTGCCGAGACTCGCATGGGTTCTGGTAAGGGTAACCCCGAGGAGTGGGTGGCCGTCGTCAAGCCCGGCCGCATCATGTTCGAGGTCAAGGGCGTGCCCGAGGAGGTCGCTCGCGAGGCTCTGCGTCTTGCACAGCACAAGCTTCCCATCAAGACCAAGATTGTTGCTGCCAAGAACGCTGAGCAGCGCATCGAGAAGGAGATGGCTGAGGAGGCCGCTCTCGAGGCCAAGTGGGCTGCTGAGGACGCCGCCGCCGCCAAGGAGGAGAACTAATGAAGCCCGCAGAGATTCGTGAGCTCTCGGACGCTCAGCTCGTTGAGAAGCTGAAGGAAATGCGCGCCGAGCTCTTTAACCTTCGTTTCCAGATGGCCACCAGCCAGCTGGACAACACCGCTCGCGTCAACACCGTGAAGAAGGACATCGCTCGCGTCCTCACGGAGCAGCGCGCCCGCGAGATCGCAGCGGAGAAGTCCGCTGTCGCCGAGTAGGACCTAAGGAGAGAACATGACTGATTCGCGTAACTCGCGTAAGGTCCGTACGGGTGTCGTTACCTCCGTCTCCGGTGCCAAGACCATTGTTGTCACCATCACCGAGCGCAAGCGTCACCCCAAGTACGGCAAGATGATGACCAGCTCCAAGAAGCTGCACGCTCACGACGAGGAGTGCACGGCTGGCGTGGGCGATACCGTCCGCGTTATGGAGACCCGTCCTATGTCCAAGATGAAGCGTTGGCGCCTCATCGAGGTCGTCGAGCGCGCTAAATAAGCAGTCGCTCTTACGACTTGTACGTTTCCGAAGATGTGCGTATGCCTGGCTTGCATACCACGGGCCGTATAAAGGCTGCGCACCTCTCTTCGGTTCTTAGTTCGGAGGAACATCTACCATGATTCAGATGCAAACCATGCTGAACGTCGCCGACAACTCCGGCGCTCGCAAGATTCGCTGCATCAAGGTGCTTGGCGGTTCCAAGCGTCGTTATGCAGGCATCGGCGATGTGTTCATCGGTGCTGTCCAGGAGGCTACCCCTGGCGCCAACGTCAAGAAGAAGGACGTTGTCCGTTGCGTCGTCGTTCGCACCGTTAAGGAGATCCGCCGCAAGGATGGCTCCTATATTCGCTTTGATGAGAACGCCTGCGTTGTCATCAACAACGATGGTTCGCCCGTCGGCACCCGTATCTTCGGGCCCGTCGCTCGCGAGCTTCGTGACAAGAAGTACATGAAGATCGTCTCGCTCGCTCCCGAGACCCTGTAGTTAGGGGAGATATATGTATATCAAGAAGGGCGATAAGGTCCAGGTTCTCTCTGGTAAGGATCGCGGCAAGCAGGGCGTTGTCCTGCGTGCTCTCCCCGCCGAGAACAAGGTCGTTGTCGAGGGCGTTTCGGTCGTCAAGAAGGCCGTCAAGCCCAACGCTGCCAACCAGCAGGGCGGCATCGTTTCGCAGGAGGCTCCCATCGATGCCTCCAACGTCAATCTCGTTTGCCCCGAGTGCGGTAAGGTTACCCGCGTCGGTCACGAGAAGGACGGCAAGAACAAGCTGCGCGTCTGCAAGAAGTGCGGTCACAAGTTCTAAGCTGCCCGCAACATCAAGTTGCTAGCAAAGGCCCGGATGCCACGGCACCCGGGCCTTTTTCTATCCCCACTCGATGGTTTCGGTTCTGCCGTCCCGTCATTCCGGTTGCATCCAGTTTTCGGTGCCGTCTCGAATCGAGTGCCGCCACGTGACACCCTGTCGCGTTACGTCGGCTTCGGGGACAAAAGTCGGGACAACTCCAAAAACTATTTTCGAACTCAGGGCTTTGAGTTTTTGTTTTTGTCCCAAAGGGCGCGGCGGGATGCCTTTGGAGGCTCGATAGCGCCGAAAACGCCCGTTTTGAAACTTAAATGCCTTTTCGCGTGCAAGCCGCCAGCTGCAATAGGAAGTGAATCAACGCAGGTGGCTTTCAAGCAGTTTGCAAAACTGCAGGTCGCAGGTCTTCATTGCCAGTAGGAGAAATGAGTAGTCTCAGGTGGCTTGCCCATGAGTTGACGAACGGGATTTGAGATTACGCTGACGTCCGGAAACGCTTCGAGCACGGCGTTACGTTTTTGGGGTTTGGGCGTAGCCCCTGCACCCGCGAGCGCGGGCCTTAAGCCCGCCGAGGGGGTGACGCGTCGAAAACGAAGGGGAAAGAGAGAAGGGGCCGTCCCTATCATTCAGGTTGCGACCGAAGAAGACAAGGAGACCCCCTGAGCCTGAATGATGCCCCACAGACCGCGTCCGACCGAGCTCAAGCCGAGCTTTTCCTGACGTCCGCCTTCGCGAAGATGATGGCTGGATTGGCTATGGATTGGCAACACTTATTTGGACGATTTCGGGAGGGACGGCCCCGCCTCCCTGAACTCGACCGGCGACATGTAGCCCAGCGTCGAGTGGATCCTGAAGTTGTTGTACCAGTGCACGTAATCCAAGAGCTTGGCTCGGCGCTCGCGCGTCCCTCCTCGGTCCTTCGGAGTGGCCGACGATCTCCCCGTTGCAGAGGTCGACGAGCAGGCAGACGTAGTTCCACGACGCCCCGACGCGCACGCAGGCCAAGTCGCTGCATTTATGGGTGCACGGCGCCCTGCCGCCGAAGCCGCGCGCGACGACGTTCGACACGTCGGCCTCGTTGACCGCCCCGGGGTGCACCTTGAACCTCTTTCTGCCGTATGCGCCGGCCAGGCCGTTCTCCCTCATGATGCGGCAGACGCGGCGCCGGCTGACGGTAACGCCCGACCTCCCGGGCGACGCCTTGATCTTGCGCGATCCGTTCCGGCCCTTGCTGGCGGCGTGCGCCGCCGCGGCCGCCGTCGCCCCCGACATTAAGGTCCTCAAGGGCCGCGTCGTCTCCGG
Source organism: uncultured bacterium (assembly GCA_905215365.1). GTDB lineage: Bacteria > Actinomycetota > Coriobacteriia > Coriobacteriales > Coriobacteriaceae > Collinsella. Next base: position 93,421 of record CAJMPX010000003.1, read on the forward strand.
CGACCAGTTCGTCTCGCCCGCGGAACAGAAGGAGCGAATCCTCGCGACCTTCGGCGACCTGTGCTGCGAGATGGAGGGCTGCACCATCGCGCAGGCCGCTTATCTCAACGGCGTGCCCCTCGTCGTCGTGCGCGCCATCAGCGACAAGCCCTGCGCCGAGGGCCGGGTCGTCGACTACAACACCTTCGAGAAGAAGGCCGCCTGCGACTGCGCCCGCATCGCCGCGCGCATGGTTAAGCTTTAGGCCCTGCGCGCCGGGGCCCTTCTTTATGTTGGGACCCCGGCGCGCCGGGCCCTTTCCAAAGCGAAGTGTCGAGCGGAAGTGTTGAGCGTCGGCCCTGAATGTTCAATGGCCGTTGTTTTCTGCCCCTCAAGTGGTGGACTTTTCCTCGGAGCTGTTGATTCCCCCACGCGCCCCCTTCCGTTCTCTGTTCTCCCCTTATACTCCTTGTACGAGGAGGTAAGAAGTCATGGACAAGACCACACAGGACAGCTTGGCAAAGAAACCCGTCGACATGAGGGACAGGATTCTCGAGCATCTCGAGGCCCTCACCTCTGCCGTCTCGCTCGACGACCTTGCCCGTCTGTCCACCTCCGACATCGCCGAGACGCTCATCATCTCCAGGAGCCTGGCGAGCCAGTACCTCAACGACCTTGTTCGCGCCGGTCTTGTGGTTAAGGTGGCGGGCAGGCCTGTCCGTTATTTTCATCGCCGCGCGTTCCAGAAGCGTTTTCAGGTAAAGCTCTCTGCAAGCGAGTACGCCTCGCTCGCCGACCTCATCCAGGCGACGGGAATCGCCGATCACCGCGACTTCGCGCGTGCCGTGGGCTTCGACATGAGCCTCAGCTCCGTTGTCGAGCAGTGCAAGGCTGCGGTTCAGTACCCTCCGTTTGGCCTGCCCATCCTCTTGAGCGGCGGCGTGGGTGTCGGTAAGTCTTTCCTTTCTCGCCTTGTGTACGAGTACGGCAAGAACCAGGGCTTGCTGTCCCGCGACTCCTCCTATGTGCGCATCGACTGCGCCGGGGTCCCGGACGCCGCCTCGTTCAACGGGCTTCTTGACGAGTCGATCGCGAAAGCGCGCGGGGGTGTGGTCTTTGTCAACGGCATCGAGGCACTCTCTCCCTCTGCGATGGAGCACTGCCTTGCGACGGCCCTCGGGCTCGATGCCTCCCAGGATGCGCCGCGCGCTCGCCTCGTTCTTTCGACGACGCTTTCCGCCGATGACCTGAAGGTTTCCTCGGCCTACAGCAAAATGCCCATCTGTGCCCGCGTCCCCTCACTCAAGGAGCGGACCCCCGAGGAGCGCGAGGATCTCATCTTGAGCTTCCTGCGCAGCGAGGGGTGCCGAATCGGTTCTGATGTGAAGATCAGCCGCGGCGCATACCGTTGCCTCGTGAACGCAGACTTTTCCGATAACATCGCCGGCTTGCGCGCCTGCGTGACGAACTGCTGCGCCAAAGCGTTCCTCAATCGCGAGGGCGACTACGTCGTCGTTCGCCCGTATCTTCTTCCCAGCGGGCTCCTCTCCTCCGCGCAGATCGATCAACAGCCCGACGATGGCGTTCTGATCGACGCGTCTCTGGATGCCGCCGAGAGCACAGGGCCGGTCGAGCAGGCGCTCGATGCCCTGTGCTCCCTCGATGAGCGATTCTGCGCCGGGGAGCTCTCTGTCTCCGAGCTTGTCTCGCAAGCTGTCTCCGCTGTGCGCGGCGTTGAGGATCACTTGATCTTCGACCACGGCGTCGCCTCCTCGAGGTCGCGCGCCTTCGAGCGCGTCGTGGGCGCGGTCCTTGCCGACGCAGGCTCTTCTTATGGCATCGAGCTTTCGAGGAAGGTCGCTTTTCTACTGGCCCAGGAGATTTGCCTGCAGTTGTGGCCGGGTATCGGCCTGGCTAAGCGAAAGTCTGCCTGTGCGGAGCAAATCTCCCATCTCCTCGGTGCCGTGACCTCCGAATTGCCGTTTGCCTCGAGTGTCTCCGATCAGGTCGCCGCAGACGTGGAAGGGGCGCTGGGAATCTCGCTCGATCACTTCACGAAGACGCTTCTGACGCTGTGCGTCGCATCGGAGTCTCGCGATGCGAAGGCCCTTCGGACGCTCTGCGTCATCTTGTCCCACGGCTACTCAACGGCGACGAGCATCGCCGACGCGGCGAACCGTATGCTCGGCATGCATGTGTACGAGGCTGTCGACATGCCCTACGACCAGCAGCTGAAGGACATCGTCGGTCCGCTCCAGCGCCTCGTCGACCGCCATTCCTACTGCACCGGGGTCGTGTTCCTCGTCGACATGGGCTCCTTGGAGGAGGCCTATAAGGCCCTCGAGAACGTTACCGACTCCACTATCGGCGTGGTGAACAACGTCTCTACCGGTCTTGCGCTCGAGATCGGGGTCGGGCTGCTCGGCGGCAAGTCCATCGCCGAGGTTCTTGGCGATGCGACCGCCGCGTGCGTGACGCACTGCAAGGTGATCGAGCGCGTCAACCGTGAGGACGCCATCGTCTTCTGCTCCGAGTCCGGGGTCGACGCCGCGGAGAGGATACGCCAGCTCGTCTCGCAGAGCCTCCCGCGCACCATAGGCGCGCGCCTGCTCACGAGGCCCTTCAAGCAGCTCGTCGCGAACGGGTCGAACGACGCCGTTTTCTCCGAGCACCGCGTCTGCGCCGTCATCGGCACGGGAGACCCCGGGGTCGCCTCCGTCCCCTTCGTCGCCCTCGAGGACATCATGTCGACGGCGTCCGCCTCTAAGGTTGATGCCGTGTTCGGCAGGTGGCTTGACGCTTCCGAGCTCTCTTCTTTCCACGAGAAGCTGCTCTCGAACATGACGCTGCAGAACGTCATCCGCTCCATCACCATCCTCGACCCGGAGCGGCTATTCCATGAGATCGAGAGCGCCGTGCACGAGCTTCAGCGCAGGACAGGCGAGAAGATCGGCAGCAACGCCATCATTGGGCTCTACGTTCACCTCTGCTGTCTCGTCGAGCGCCTTGTTACCAGAAACCCCATTGAGACCTACGTTGGCCAGGACCGCTTCGAGGAGGAACGCGCCGATTTCATCGAGTCCTTCAGGCAGAGCTTCTCGAGCATCTCGACGCGTTATCGCGTAGAGGTTCCCGTAAGCGAGATCGCATATGTCTTCGACTACATAAGCGTGAGCGCCGCCCCGGCGCGAGAAGAGCGCCTCGGCTCCTCGGACCTCCTGCTCGACGAGTGACCTTCCCCGCGCCGCCGCAAGCTGACCGCGCGTCCTCAATAATCCGATAACCCCTTGCCCGGCGCGAATCCGGATAGCGCCGAGGCAGTACCGAACGCAAAACTTCATTTGATAGGAGCAAACATGAGTGTTGTTATGGCACGAATCGACAATCGCCTGCTTCACGGCATCATCGTGACGCAGTGGGCCCCGGTGTCGGGCGCGACCCGAGTCATGGTCATCGACGACAAGGTCGCCGGCGACGAGGTCCTGAAGTCCACCATGAGGATGGCGCGCCCCGCGGGCATGGCCGTCTCGATCATCTCCGAGCAGACCGCGCTCAAGAACTTCGCGGCGGGCAAGTACGACCGCGAGAAGGTCTTTGTCATCGCCAAGGAGCCCGAGACGATCCTTCACCTGGTCGAGTCGGGCATCGAGCTCCCGTCGCTGATCGTCGGCGGCTCTCTTGTCAAGGAGGGCGGCGTCCAGCTCACCCAGCGCGCCTATGCCTCCGCCGAGAACGTCCAGAGCTACAAGGCGCTCATCGCCCGCGGCGTCAAGGTGACGGCACAGTTCGTGCCCGCCGACAAGCCCGTCTCCGTCGCCGACCTCATCTAAGGAGGGATCATGGTCAACTTCACTATCCTGCAGGTCGTCCTTTTGACCCTGCTGGCCTTCATCAAGCACGTGGACTACTACGGCATCCCGATGATCTTCGTCAACTATGCCGTCTTCTGGGGCCTTATCACCGGTGTCGTCATGGGCGACTGGCAGACCGGCCTCGTCATCGGCGGCACCATCCAGCTCATGCAGCTCGGCGTCGCGGGCTTCGGCGGCTCGTCGATTCCCGACTACGGCACGATGGCCATCATCGCCACAGCCTACGGCGTGACCCTGGGCGCGGACACGGGCCTCGCCATCGGCCTGCCGGTCGGCATGCTCGGCATCCAGCTCGACGTCATCGTCAAGATCCTCAACGGCTTTGTCGTCGAGAAGTCCCAGAAGTTCTGCGACGAGGGCAAGTTCAAGCAGATGAACGCCATCCTGTGGGTCTGCCCCGTGCTCTTCGGCCTGTGCGCCGCCCTGCCCGTCTTTGTCTCCGTGACCCTCGGCCAGCCCGCCGTCAACTGGCTCCTCGAGGTCATGCCCCAGTGGTTCCTTTCCGGCCTCACCCTCGCCGGCAAGATGCTCCCGGCCGTCGGAATCGCGATGCTGCTGCGTTACATGCCCACCGGCAAGTACTTCCAGTACCTGCTCGCCGGCTTCTTCCTCTCGGCCTTCCTGAACGTGCCCATCATCGGCGCCGCCATCGTCGGCTTTGCCCTCGCGATCGCGTTCTACCAGCGCGCCGAGAGGGACACCGAGCTCGCCGCCCACGCTTCCGCAGACGCCTTCATCGGAGAGGATGAGTAACCATGGAAAACGAGAACATCACCGCCGTCGCCAAGGGCAAGCCCTCCGGCTACAAGGTCACCAAGAAGGACCTGCGCAACGCGAACTGGCGCTGGCTCATGAGCGTGTGCACCTTCAACTACCAGACCCAGCAGGGCGCCTCAGTCGCCTACGCCCTCTCGCCGGTCCTGAGGAAGATCTACACGAACGACGAGGACTATAAGCAAGTACTCAACAACCACTTCCGCTACTACAACACCCAGCCTTGGCTCGCCGCCATCATCCTTGGCGCCTGCGTGGCCATGGAGGAGCGCGACGGCCTAGCGGCGGCGGACGCCGTCCAAGACCTGAAGATCGGCACCATGGGACCGCTCGCCGGCGTCGGCGACTCCCTGCTCATGACCATGATCCCGACCATCATGGGCTCCATCGCCGCCTACATGGCCATCGAGGGCAACCCCGTGGGAGCCGGCATCTGGTTCGCGCTCATCCTGGCCATCTTCTGGGTCCGCATGCACGCCCTCGAGTTCGGCTACAAGCAGGGCGTGAAGCTCGTCACCGACTTCAGCGAGAAGCTTCCCAACCTCACTGCCGCCGCCTCCGTGCTCGGCCTCACCGTGGTCGGCTGCCTCATCGCCTCGGTCATCGGCGTCACCTGCCCGATTAGCTTCAGCTTCGGCGACGTCGCGATGGAGATTCAGCCGCTGCTCGACAAGATCCTGCCTGCCATGATCCCCGCCGCCATCACGGGAAGCGCGTATTACCTTCTTACCAAGAAGAACGCGAGCATGACGGCCCTCATCCTCGTGGTGATCGTCCTCGCGATGGTCGCCTCCGCCGCTGGCATCCTCGCCTAGCTTCGACCCAAGAGATTGGTGAATCAATGAGAAAGATAGTTGTGGCGAGCCATTCCCTTCTCGCCCAGGGCTTCAAGGACACCCTCGAGTTCCTTACGGGTAAGGGCGACGCCGTCAACGCCGTGTGCGCCTACGTGAACGACAACGGCGAGGGGCTCGACGCGGCGGTCGAGGCGGCTCTTTCGGGCACTGACGAGGTCGTCGTCCTCACCGACGCGTACGGCGGCAGCGTGAACCAGCGCTTTTCCCGCTTCGCCTCCGACCGGATCCACGTGATCGCGGGTGTCAACCTCCCGCTCGCCATGACGGTCGCGCTCGCGCGCCCCGACGAGAAACTCGACTTCGACGCCCTCGTCAACGAGGCGCGCCAGCAGATCATCTACGTGAACGGTGCCAGTTCCGCCGAGTGCGACGACGACGAATAGAGGAGGTCGACGATGAGAGAGTTCCTTAAGGACGTGTGGATGCACGGCGGTGAGGAAAGCCGCGCCATCACCCCCGAGAACATCACGGGCGAGAAGGGCCGCGCCGCCATGTCGGCCAGCCACCTCGGCGTCGGCCGCAAGGGCTCGTGCTGCGTGCCCCTTGAGTCCGGCGAGACCATCACGCTCGCGGACATCGAGGGCCCCGGCATCATCCGCCACATCTGGATGACCGTCCCCGACAAGACCGCCGCCGGCAGCTTCGTCATGCGTGACCTCGTGCTGCGCTTCTACTGGGACGACGAGGAGACCCCCTCGGTCGAGTGCCCTGTCGGCGACTTCTTCTGCAACGGCTTCGGTGAGCGCGCCATCGTCAACTCGATGCCCATCTGCGTGAACCCGACGGGCGGCATGAACTGCTACTTCGAGATGCCCTTCAGGAAGCACGCCAAGGTCACGCTTACGAGTGAGCACCCCGGGTTCATTAAGTACATCTTCTACACGTTCAACTACGCGCTCACCGACGTGCCGGACGACGCCATGTACTTCCACGCCCGCTTTAACCGCGAGCGCAGCACCCGCAGGGGCGTCGACTACACCGTGCTCGACGGCGTGCGCGGCAAGGGCTACTACGTCGGCACCTACATGGCCCTGTGCGCCCTGGAGCGCTATTGGTGGGGCGAGGGCGAGATGAAGTTCTTCCTCGACGGCGACGAGGAGTTCCCCACGGTCACCTCGACGGGAGCCGAGGACTACTTCGGCGGTGCCTGGGCCTTCCTCGACAGGCCGCCCCACGCGCTGCCCGAGGCGCAGTGCTTCAACACGCTGTTCGCCGGCTACCCGTACCGCTCGACGCGCGACGCCACGCGCGACCGCTTCAGCGCGGGCAAGCCGAACCCGAATCCGATGCTCGCGACTAACGACGACGCGCTGCCCAGGCACGGCCTCTACAGGTGGCACCTTCCCGACCCGATCTCGTTCAAGGAGGACCTGCGCGTGACGTTCCAGGACCTCGGCAACGACGACATCAAGCTCTACGAGCGCGAGGACGACATCTCCACCGTCGCCTACTGGTACCAAAGCGAGCCGCACGCCGTGCTCGCCCCGTTTGCCGCAAGGCAGGACCGCGTGCCCAGGTAGGGTCGCCTCGAAACAAGCCAACGTTATGGGCGCCCGCGGTTGACCATGACTGCGGGCGTCCCTTTGTAAGGAGGATCACATGAGCGAAAAGCAAATGAGGCTCGGCGCCCTCGAAGCCGGCGGGACCAAGATGGTCTGTGCCGTGGTGTCCGGCGACGGCGAGGTCCTCGACCGTATGGAGACCCCGACGCTTACGCCCGCCGAGACCGTCCCGCAGATGATCGAGTGGTTCACCGCCCGCGATGTGGACGCGTTGGGCATCGGCGCCTTCGGCCCGACCTGCGTCGACCCCAACGACGAGCGCTACGGCTCCATCCTCCAGACGCCCAAGCTCGCGTGGCGAGGCCATGGTCTTCGCGCCGCGTTCGCCGACGCCCTCGGGATTCCGGTGGCCTACGACACGGACGTGAACGTTGCCTGCCTCGGCGAAGTGGTCTTCGGCTGCTGCAAGGGGCTCGAGGACGCCGTCTACGTGACCATCGGCACTGGCGTGGGCGCGGGCGTCATGTGCGCGGGCAGACTCCTTCACGGCATGCTGCACCCCGAGGCCGGTCACATGCTGGTAAGGACCCGTCCCACCGAGGAGGGACGCTGCGTCTGCCCGAGCCACGCGAGCTGTCTCGAGGGGCTCGCCTCCGGCCCCGCCATCGCCGCGCGCTGGGGAAAGCCCGCGGCCGAGCTCGCGGACAACGATGAGGTGTGGGCGCTCGAGGGGGATTATCTGGGGCAGATGTGCGCGAACCTCGTGCTCATGTACTCGCCTCGCCGCATCGTCCTCGGCGGCGGCGTGATGCACCAGGAGCAGCTCTACGGCATCGTCCGCAAGAAGACCCTCGAATATCTGGGTGGCTACATCCAGACCGCCGAGCTTAAGGACATGGAGAGCTACATCTGCGCCCCGGGCTGCGGCGGCGACCAAGGAATCCTCGGCGCGGCCGAGCTGGCAAGAAGGGCGCTCGCGTAACTTGCGCTCTCTCCGCCATACAACGCGTTAAGAAAAGACGAGCGCTTCTTGCCAATTGAGCGGCAAGAAGCGCTCGTCTTTTGCATTTGTTTTTGGGGCAGGACGCCCCGCCTCCGCTAGAGTCCCTGGACCGCCACACCCACGAGGTTTGGACCGGTGTGGACAAGAAACGCGGGGCTGATGTCGGAGCGGACGACCTCCACCGCGTTGGCCACGCACTCGCACAGGGCCTGCTCCATGCGGTCGTAGAGGTCGGCGTGGGCCGAGGTGCGGCTCGCGGCAAAGCGCACCTTGGGGTGCTTCTCGACGATGGCGGCGATGAGCTTGACCTCGGTGCGATGCGGTACTTGCACAGCCATTTCGTGTACGCGAGGCTGTTGGCTTTCTGGGCCACAGCAATCACCTTCCCCCTAGTATGATGACCTGAACAATCCTCATGCTAGGGGGAAGGTTTTTGTCGCGTAGCGGAAATTGGCCTCCACCCGCTGAGCGGGTGGCTTTCTATGCCGCGCGTGCCGCGCGGCACGGACTAAAGTCCATGAATAAAAACGAGGAAGGCCACGTCCGGCCTCCCTCGCAAAGGGTCTCTGATTACTCCCACTCATTGGGGACAGACTTAAATGAGTGCTCTTGAAATGCCGGCGCCTGGGGACGTTCTTTTTCTGTCTGCAGTTTGGAACGTTCCTTTTCTGTCGGCAGTTTGGGACGGTCCTTAGAGCTGCAGCGCGCCATGAGCGAAGGCGAAGCGGATCATCCTGTCTTTTGAGTTCTAAGCATAAGCCCCTGTCTCTGAGCAATGACCGGTTCGCATTTGTGCGTATTTGCGTGCGTGGGATTGCGTGAATATGCGTATAGATGCGCCGTTTACGGGACAAAAATGACCGTTTAGCGGTGAGATACGCAAAATCGCGCACAGACGCGCGTGTTTGTGCGAATATAGAGCTATCCGAAATGCAAGACGTTCTATGACACAGGAGGCACATATGGTAGATTCCAAGCAGGCTCCACTCGACTCCGCGGCAGCCGCCAAAGCAGCGTTCGCTTCGGTCCAGGACAAGCCGTTCCCCGACGATATTTTTACGGCTCCCGAGCTCCATTGGGCCGTCATCGGTTGCGGCGTTATCGCCAACCAGATGGCTCAGTCCCTTGCTCTTGCCGGTCGCAAGCTTGCGGGCGTCGCCAACCGTACGCTGTCCAAGGCTCAGGCTTTTGCCGAGCAGTATGGCATCGAGAAGGTCTACGACACGGTTGAGGACCTCTACGCCGATCCTGGCATCGACGCCGTCTACATCACTACCCCGCACAACACTCATATCACCTATCTGCGCGCTGCCCTGGCAGCCGGCAAGCACGTGCTCTGCGAGAAGGCCATTACCCTCAATTCCGCTGAACTCGATGAGGCCCGTGCCATTGCCGCCGAGCACAACGTGGTCCTTATGGACGCTACCACGGTGCTCCACATGCCCTTGTATCAAGAGCTGCGTCGCCGCATGGATGCCGGCGAGTTCGGCCGCATGAACCTCGCTCAACTCAACTTTGGTAGCTACAAGGAGTACGGCGACCTGACTAACCGCTTCTACAACCGTAGTCTTGCCGGCGGTGCCATGCTCGATATTGGTGTGTATGCCCTGTCCGTCATGCGCCTGTTTATGGCGAGCCAGCCCGCCGAGGTCGTGTCTCTAGGCAACACCTGCGAGACTGGCGTCGATGTTGCGGGCGGCATCGTCTGCCGCAATGCCGAGCAGCAGCTGGGCGTCGTGAGTCTTACGCTTCACTCCAAGCAGCCCAAGCGTTCGGTCATCAGCTTCGACAAGTGCTATATCGAGGTCAACGAATATCCGCGTGCCGATCATGCGACGATCGTGTGGACTGCGGACGGTCATCGCGAGGAGGTCGCCGCGGGCACCGAGGCTTACGCCCTATGCTACGAGATGGCTGACCTCGAGAAGGCCGTCGCCGGAGATGATTCCAAGCGTGAGCTTCTGGATTATGCTTCTGATGTTATGGAGCTGATGACCAAGCTCCGTGCCGATTGGGGAGTCGTCTACCCCGAGGAGGAGTAAGCGATGCTCGCGGAAGATAGGCTCAATGCGATCGTGTCGATGGTGCAGCAGGCTGGCTCAGTAACGGTGCCAGAGCTTGCCGATGCCCTGGGTGTGACGGCTTCTACCATTCGACGCGACCTGCAGACACTTGACCGAGCGCACCGCATCGCCAAGGTGCACGGCGGCGCGACAAGCCTTGAGCGCGCGCACGTGACGCGCGACTTAACGATCAGTGAGCGCAGTGATCTCCATAACGACGACAAGGAGCGCATCTGCGCTCGCGCCGCGGCGCTCGTGGAGCCCGAGAGCTTTGTGTACATCGATTCGGGTTCGACGACGCTCAGGCTCATCGAGCATCTTCCGCGCCTTGACGGCGTCACCTATGTGACCGACTCCGTGCTCCATGCTCAGCATCTCGCCCTGCGCGGCATGCGCACCGTGGTGCTGGGTGGCGAGCTCAAGCCCGAGACCGAGGCGCTCGTTGGCCCCGATGCCTTGGCAACTCTAGACCGCTATAACTTCAACTGCGGCTTTTGGGGTTCCAACGGCATTGCTGCCGAGCAGGGCTTTACGACGCCCGATATCGAGGAAGCGCAAGTAAAGCGTATGTCGATGCGCCATACGGCCAAACGTTACGTAATCTCGGACGCCAGCAAATTTGGCATGGTGGCGCCCGTCAAGTTCGCGGACTTCCGCGATGCAACGATCATCACCGCGGGCGAGGTGCCCGCCAAGTACCAGGCGATGGAAAACGTCATCACGGTCTAGCAACGGGGCGAAGTAAGGCCAAAACCATTTAGTTTTCTCAATAGAAAAGCGGCAACATCCATTACGGGCGTTGCCGCTTTCGTTGTCTACCGGTTTTGTCTAAGTCTGTAACAACTAGACCGTTAAAAGTGGGTTAGATGTTACAGATGAGATTGTTTGGGGCGACGCTGGTGGTTTGTCTAAATCTATAACATCTGAGGCTGATTTTGCCGAGTTATTGTTACAGATTGAGATTTTCCCTTGAGGGGGATTCGAATGTCTCGATCTGTAACAGATAGACCGGAAAATGGGCTCTAACTGTTACAGATCGAGACGTTTTGGGACCGCGGCTGAGTCATCGTGGCGGCATGACGTTTGACCAGATAAAACCTGTCAAAATAAACCTGTCCCTTTTTGGCAGGATTTAGGGCTCCCAGGGGCAGGGGGCTTCGATGTGGATGTGCTCGCCGGTTACGGGATGCGTGAAGGATACGCTGTGGGCGTGGAGCATCAGGCCGCAGGGACGCGGCGTTCCGTACAGGTCGTCGCCAATCAAGGGATGATGCTCGCTTGCCAGGTGCACGCGGATCTGGTGCTTGCGGCCGGTGAGCAGCTCGACATCGATATACGAGCGCGTGGGCAGACCTCGGCGGCTCTTGAGGCGCTTGAGCACCTTCACGCGCGTCTGAGACGGCTTGCCGCTGGCGCCGACGCGCATCTTTCGACTGTCGTGTCGGTCGCGGGCGATGGGCTTGTCGATGAGCTTCTCGTTCCAGTCGATTTTGCCCTCGGCGAGCGCCAGGTAGTGCTTTTCGAAAGCGTGGTCAATGACCATCTGGTCAAAGGCGGGCTGCGTCTGCTTGTCGAGCGAGAACAGCACCACGCCGGTGGTGTTGCGGTCCAAGCGGTTGAGCGGCTGCATGTCGGTCGCGGCAAAGCCGTCGCCCATCGCCAGCAGCAGGTCGCTGGCGTAGTCGGTGAGTGTACGCTCGCCGGTGCCATCGCCGTGGACGATCATGCCGGCAGGCTTGTCGATGGCCATGAGCCAGGCGTCGCAGTAGAGGACTTGAGGTTCTTCGTTCACGTGTAAGCCTTTCAGTTAGCTGATTCCGACAAACATGCAGCCCGAGGTCGCCCCGCGTAGGCGGGCGGCGGGCTTGCGACCGGCCTGCGCAGCCTCGACGGCGCGACGGACGCGGGCGACGGCACGGCCCACCTCATCCGTCTCGAGCAGCGTTCCGTCCACCATGAGACGGCGCACGCCGGCGTCGAGCAGCTGTGGAACCTGCGGTGTGAGGTCGATGGGGTAGGCGTCGTACAGGCGAGAGCGGCCGTGGATGTCGGTGCGGACGGGCATGACCTTTCCGTCGATATTCTTGAGCGAGAGCTTACGGGCACGCAGGCGGCAGCTGGCACAATCGTGGATGCAACCGTTGGCAACCTGCAGAATGCAATGCTCGCTTGTCATGACGCGCGGGCGGCCAAAGACGGTGATGCCTAGAGCCGCGGGCGCGGCGGCGCCGAGCGAGACAATCTCGTCGAGCGTGATCTCGGGCGAGAGCCAAAACGCACCGACTCCGCGCTCGGCAAGCGCCTCCATGCAGGGCGTGTTGTGCACCGGCAGGCAAGAGCGAATCTCGGCCGTGGCGCCAACCTGGGCGGCCAGGGCAAGCTCAGAGATGTTGCCAATAGCGACCGTGGCGCCGGCAACAACCCATGGGTCAACGCGGACGTGGTCAACGGCGCGGCAGACCTCGTCGAGTGCGGGCACAATACCCTGCTCAAATGCATCGGCAGGGGAGAGTCCGACAGCCTCGAGCGCGTCGGTGGTCATGTAGATGCGCGTTGCACCCTCCGCGCGAGCGGCCTCGGCGGCCTCGAGCGAGGTGACGGTAGCGCAGATCTGCGGCTCATCGCGGTAGTGCTCGGGCGCGGGGCGGGAATCATTGTTGACAATCGCCGGTAGCTCGAGCGTGCGGGCGCGCTCCTCGTACGGTGCCAGAATGGCCTCTTCCAGCGCCTTACAAGCGGCGGCGCGCACCTTATGTACGGCGGAGAAACCCATGCCACAGCCCTCATCGAGCGCCACCTCAAAGCTCGCAGCCTCAAAAGGAGAGGAACCCATGCGGCCCACATGCTCAACCATGTCCGCCGCCTCGACGGCGCGGGTCTTGGCGGCCTCGACGGTGAAGCCCGTGGCGGTGGCGGTGAGCGCGGGGTCGTCACAGCAGGTGAGTGTGACAGTAAACGGCTTGCCCAGGCGCGCCACGACGGACACATCAACAGCGCGGCGGCGCAGCACATCGCGCTTGAGCGCGGCGCCGGCGGCGTCGATGGCACGCTGGCTGCGAATCACGCGGACGCGGCAGCCCTCGGGCATGCTACGGGGCACGCGACACTCGATAACATCGCCGGCAGCGGCATCATCGGCGGCAATGGTGGTCAGGAACTGGTCAAACTCGTTATCGTGGCGAAGCTCCAGCAGGTCGCCCTTGCCCACGGGCTCAAACAGCTCAATGCGGGCGATGGCGGCGCGGCGACGGCGGTCGTCGGGCTTGAGGCCGCGCACATCGCGGTTGGCCGGGCGGCTGCCCAGCACCGTGCCCACGATCTGTCCGCGGTTGTTGGAACGCTCATAGCTCATCATCTCGTCGCCCGAGGTGCCGTCCTGATAGGCGTGCGTAAAGTCACGGTTAAAGCAGCGCTTGAGCTGGCGCTGACGGGCGGCTTCCTCGTCCTTAGAGGTCGAAACATCGGCCAGCATATCGTCAATCTGATGACGATACACATCGACGATGGAGTACACGTAATCGGGCGCCTTCATGCGGCCCTCGAGCTTGAGAGATGCGGCGCCGGCGTCATACAGACGGCGAACGAGCTGCGAAGTGTTGGTGTCGCGCGGGCATAGAGCGCGCTCGCGACCGGCAGGGGAGAGCGCGCGGCCGTTCTCGTCGATCAACTCGTAAGGCAGGCGACAGGGCTGAGCGCACATGCCGCGGTTGGCCGAGCGGCCCGCCATGGCAAAGCTCGACAGCAGGCACAGGCCCGAGTAACAAAAGCAGATGGCGCCGTGGCTAAAGACCTCCAGGTCAACATCGGGCGCGGCGTCGTGGATGGCGGCGATCTCGTCAATGGAGAGCTCGCGCGAGAGGGTCACGCGGTCGGCGCCCTGCTCACGGCACCAAAGCGTTCCGCGGTCGTCATGGATGTTCGCCTGGGTCGAGATGTGTGTCTCGATGCCGGGCATCGCGCGCTTGACCTCAAAGAACAGGCCCCAGTCTTGGATGATAAAGGCGTCGGCGCCCAGCGTGGAGCAGCGATGGATGAGTTGCAGTGCATCGCTCATTTCGGACTGCTTGATGACGATGTTGACCGTGACGTAGACGCGCGAGCCGGCCAGGTGTGCAGCGCGGCAGGCCTGCTCAAAGGCCTCGTCGGTAAAGTTCGTTGCCTTGCGGCGTGCGTTGAAGCTGCCCATGCCGCAGTAGATGGCGTCTGCCCCGGCGGCGAGTGCGGCGGCAAAGGGCTCGGGCCCTCCGGCGGGCGCCAAAAGCTCGGGTCTGCGGTTGGTGGTTCGACTGGCGGTTGCGGTCATATCCTGCCTTTCAAAATGCTCAGATAATCAAAAGTATAGTGGTGCCGTCGCGGCAGGCGATGCCCGTGCTCTAAGCGGGATAAAGTCTTCAGCAGCTTGGACTGGCTGCTTCACATGAGAACCGTTCAGCGGTCCGGGGAAACCGTTGGGCGATAAAATATTCTCGCAACGTGATAATAATCTTGCATCGCGCGGAAACCTTGAGTACTATCCCAATCAAGCGCGGTGTTCAGACCGAACTGTGCCTCCCGGTGTGAACGCCGCGCTCCCGTTCCCTTTTACTTGTAAGGAGAAAAACATGAGCAAGACCGTCGTGTCTTCCGATAACGCACCCGCAGCCATCGGCCCGTATTCCCCTGGTATCCAGACCGGCAACATGGTGTTCCTGTCCGGCCAGCTGGGCATCGATCCCGCAACTGGCAAGATGCCCGAGGGCGTCGAGGCCCAGGCCAAGCAGTCCCTTGCTAACGTCGAGGCCCTGCTGACCGCTGCCGGCGCCACCTTTGCCGATGTCGTCAAGACCACAGTCTACCTGGCTGACATTGCCGACTTCGCTGCCGTAAACGAGATCTACGCCTCCAAGTTCGAGGCCCCGTTCCCCGCGCGCAGCGCTTTCCAGGTTGCCGCCCTTCCTGCCGGCGGTCTGGTCGAGATCGAGGTCGTCGCCGCTCTCTAAGGCGTTGACCACAACTAAACATGACATGCAAAAAGACCCTGCAGCGCGTGCGAGCTGCAGGGTCTTTTGTCAGGTGACGAATCGCTTGTGGAGCCGCGCTCCATTTTGCTCGTTAGCCCTCCTTGCGGACTTTTTGCAGGTAGCGGTACACGCTGGGCTCCGAGATGCCCAGCGCGGTGGCGGCGCAGGCCACGGCGCCCTTGAGCATGAACACCCCGTTGCCGTTGAGGTGGCGAATGACGTCCACGCGGTCGCTCTGACCAAGCGACGCTACATCCAGCCCGCGCGCGCTCAGCAACTCGGCAATGCTGCGGTCGATGAGCTCCTGGGTGGACTCCGAAAGGCTTTCGACCTCGATAGGGGCGGGCTCCGTGCGCGTCGGCGCTGCGTCGAAGCACGCCATGAGCTGCTGCGCCATGGCGTTGATGGAGCGTACGGTCGAGAGGTCGGTGTTGACGCAGAGCATACCGACGATCTCGTCATCCTCGCGGATAAAGTACGTCGCTGACTCCAGCGTCTTGCCACCGGCGCCGCGCCCCTCGTAGCCCGTAATAAACGGCAGGTCGCGATACTTGGCGTCGTGCATGATCTTGAGCGCCAGATCGGTGGCGGGACCGCCGACCTTGCGGCCGCTCACGATGCCGTTGCGAATATCGACGATGGCATGGTCGGGATCCGAGAAATCGTGCAGCACGATTTCGCTGTTTTTGCCGAGTATCTGCTCAAGGAAATCGACCATCGGCAAAAAGCGACGTACGGTCTCGTTCACAGGCAACTCCTTGGGGTGAAATCGGAAATGTTCATAACAATTTTTTCTCATGGTAACACGGTGTCTATTGCCTCGCATATTCGCAGGTACATTGCGTAATACGGACGAGCGGTAGGAATTTGGCGGTAAACGGTCGACCAAAAGAAAAGTTAGATGTTATTTTGACCAGGCACTTTCCTGACCTGCGGAAATGCATTATCTCAGCTGAAGAATAGTCTGATAACAAAAAATTATTATTGAGAATGAGAATCATCTTTAATACGATATGCAACGAAGGCACAACCTCAACCCCGCACTGCGTCACAATAGAGCGTTAGATGCGAAACAACTATTTCGAGGATTGGTGGTCAAATGACCCAGGAGACGGTTACGAACGGCACTGAAGCCCTGTTCACTCGTGAAGGCATGCCTCCCGTTAAGGAAATGATCCCGTGTGCCCTTCAGCACGTACTGGCTTCGTTTGCCGGTATCATCACCCCGGCTGTCATCATGGCCGGCGTCTACGGCTTTAATAGCCAGCAGAGCACCGACATCATTCAGGTTGCGCTCATTCTTTCGGCGATCGATACGGCCCTTCAGGCCTTCGCTCCCTTCCGTCGCATCGGCGGCGGCCTGCCCATCGTCATGGGCGTTTCGTTCGCGTTCCTGCCGGCCCTGCAGGCCATGGGTGCCTCGGGCTTTAGCTTTGGTGCGCTGCTGGGCGGCGAGATCGTCGGCGGCGCCGTCGCGGTCCTCTTTGGTCTGGCCTACAGCAAGATTAAGTGGCTGTTCCCGCCCGTCGTGACCGGTACGGTCATCTTCTCCATCGGCGTTTCGCTGTATCCCACGGCCGTCAAGTATATGGCCGGCGGTATGGGCACGCCGCTGTGGGGCACCCCGCAGGCCTGGTGCGTCGCTCTTATCACCTTCGCCGTGGTCTTTGCGCTCGCCAACTTTGGCAAGGGCACGCTCAAGCTGGGATCCGTGTTCTTTGGCATGATCGTTGGCATGATCGTTTCGATCCCCTTTGGCATGATCGACTTCTCCAGCGTCGCTACCGCTCAGGTCTTCGCCCTTCCCAAGCTCATGCCCTACGCGCTCGAGTTTGATCCCGAGGTCTGCATTACCCTCGCCGTCGTGTTCCCCATGGTTGCCATCCAGGTTATCGGCGACGTCTCCGCCGCCTGCCTGGGCTCCATCGACCGTATGCCCACCGAGCGCGAGCTCTCCGGCGCTATTGTGTCCCAGGGCCTTACCTCTATGGTCGGCGGCCTGCTGGGCGGTCTTCCCACCAGCGCCCTTGGCCAGAACGTGGGCATCATCTGCTCCAACAAGGTCGTCAACAAGTGGGTCTTTGTGATCATCGCGGCCGTCTTTGCCATCGCCGGTCTGTTCCCGCAGCTCTCTGCCGTCCTTTCCGCTATCCCGCAGCCCGTCATCGGCGGCGCGACCGTCGGCGTCTTTGGCACCATCACCATGAACGGCGTGCGCATGTTCACCCGCGAGGGCCTCACGCAGCGCACTACCACCATCGTCGGTACCTCCGTCGTCTTTGGCCTGGGTATCTGGATGGCCAGCGGTTGCCTTGCCGGCGAGGGTATGCCCACTTGGGTGTCCACCGTCATCGGCTCCAATGCCGTAACCCCCACCGCCATCATGGCCATTGTCATTAACCTGATCCTTCCGCAGACGCCGGTCGTGGCTCAGCACATCGATGCCGCCAAGGACGCTGCCGTGGATCTGGTCTTGCCCGAGAGCAAGAAGTAACCAATTCGGTGCTATTCGTCGGCGGACGTATCGCCTCGTCCGCCGACGCCATGCGGCGATAGGCCGCACTTCAAAGGGCTTGCCCCTTTGGTGAAGCGTTGACGGGAGAGGGCCCGTTTCCGGTGTAGGCCGGCGCTTCGCACTTCCGCTATGTCAGAGGTGTCAAACCCCGCCTCTGATGTTGAAGGGAGCATTCATGCTTCTGGTCGCTAACGGTTCCGTCTTTACCCGCAACACTCAGACCCCGTTCATTCCCAACGGTGCGGTCGCCATTGACGGAGATACGATCGTCGAAGTGGGCCCCGAGCGCGAGCTCAAGGCCAAGTACCCGGATGCCGAGTACGTCGACGCCCAGGGTAACCTCATCATGCCCGGACTCATCAACTGCCACACCCACATCTACTCGGGTCTGGCCCGCGGCCTTGCCATTAAGGGCTGCAACCCCACCAACTTCTTGGAGAATCTTGAGCAGCAGTGGTGGAAGATCGACGACAACCTGACGCTCGACGGCACCAAGGCGAGCGCCTATGCCACGATCCTGGATTCCATCCGCGATGGCGTCACCACGATCTTCGATCACCACGCGAGCTTCTGCGAGATTCCGGGAAGCCTCTTTACCATTAAGGATGCAGCTCGGGAGCTGGGCATGCGTTCGTGCCTGTGCTACGAGGTCTCCGATCGCCGCGGCCAGGAAAAATGCGACCAGGCCATTGCCGAGAACGCCGAGTTTGCCCAGTGGGCCGCCAAGGAGCGTCGCGATAACGACAACCACATGATCGCCGCCATGTTTGGCGGACATGCTACCTTTACGCTTTCGGACGAGACCATGGATAAGATGGCCGAGGCCAACAACGGCCTGACCGGCTTCCACATCCACGTGTGCGAGGGCATGAACGATGTGTGGGACTCCCGCCTCAACCGCGGCGGCATCAGCCCCGTCGAGCGCTTGCTGCAGCATAACCTTCTGGGTCCCGACACCATGCTCGGCCACTGCATCCACGTGACGCCTGCCGAGATGGATATCGTCAAGGAGTCTGGCACCTGGCTCGTTAACAACCCCGAATCCAATATGGGCAACGCCGTGGGCTGCGCCCCCGTGCTTGAGTTCTTCCGCCGCGGCATCCCCGTGTGCATGGGCACCGACGCCTACACCCACGATATGCTCGAGAGCCTCAAGGTCTTCCTGATCATTCAGCGCCACAACGCCGCTATGCCCAACGTGGGCTGGTGCGAGGCCATGACCATGCTGTTCGAGAACAACGCCAAGATGGCGAGCAAGTACTTCGATCGCAAGCTCGGTGTGCTCGAGGCCGGCGCTGCCGCCGACGTCATCGTCATGGACTACAAGCCCTTTACGCCGCTGAGCGAGGAGAACATCGACGGCCACATGCTCTTTGGCATGATGGGCAAAAACTGCCGCACCACCATCATCAACGGCCGCGTCCTGTACAAGGATCGCGAGTTCGTTGGCATTGATGAGGACAAGATCAACGCGTGGACCATGGCTGAGTCCAAAAAGCTCTGGAGCACGCTCAACGATCGCACGTACTAATTACAAGTAGATTCACGCGCGTCGGATGTTTCGCCGCATCCGACGCGCGTATAGGCGACCTCCGCGGGGTCGCCGGCGCTGTGCTAGCGCTACGCCGTATTTGCGCCCGCCGCGCGGTCTCGCCGGGCGTTACAGAGAGGAGCTCACTATGAGCGACATTATGAGGCCGATCCCGTTTTCGCAGCTGATGAACTGGATCATCGAGGAGCACAAGACCCAGGACGCCATCTTTGGCGTGCGCAAGATGGTCACGACCAACCAGGAGGGCGCGCTTCCCATTTTTGACGAGCGCATCGAGACTCCGTTTGGCCCGGCTGCCGGCCCCAACACGCAGCTGGCCCAGAACATCGTGGCATCCTACGTTGCCGGTTCCCGCTTCTTTGAGCTCAAGACCGTTCAGGTTATGGACGGCGAGGAGCTCTCCAAGTGTGTGAACAAGCCCTGCATTGTGGCGCAGGACGAGTGCTACAACTGCGAGTGGTCGACCGAGCTCGAGGTTCCGCAGGCCTTTGCCGAGTACGTGAAGGCATGGTTCGCCTGCCACCTGATCGCTCGCGAGTACGGCCTGGGCAGCCCGGACGGCTTTGTCTTCAACATGTCCGTGGGCTATGACCTCGAGGGTATTAAGAGCCCCAAGGTCGACGCCTACATCGAGGGCATGAAGGACGCCAGCGGCTCCGAGGTTTGGAACGAGTGCCGCACATGGGCGCTTGCCAACCTGGACAAGTTTGAGCATGTCGATGCCGCGTTTGTCGAGTCCATCCCGGCGCGCGTCTCCAACTCCATCACCGAGTCTACCCTGCACGGCTGCCCGCCGGCGGAGATCGAGCGCATCGCGACCTATCTGATCACCGAGAAGGGCCTCAACACCTACATCAAGTGCAACCCCACGCTGCTGGGCTATGAGTTTGCCCGTCAGCGCCTGAACGAGCTGGGCTTTGACTACATCGTCTTCGACGATACACACTTCCGCGAGGACCTGCAGTGGGCCGACGCCGTGCCCATGTTCGAGCGCCTGATTGCCCTGTGCGCCGAGCGCGGCCTGGAGTTTGGCGTCAAGCTGACCAACACGTTCCCCGTCGACGTGACGAGGAACGAGCTGCCCTCCACCGAGATGTACATGTCGGGCCGTTCGCTGTTCTCGCTGACCATCGAGGCCGCCCGTCGCATTACCGAGCAGTTCGATGGCAAGCTGCGCATCAGCTACTCCGGCGGTGCCACGGTCTACAACATCCGCGCCCTGTATGACGCCGGCATTTGGCCCGTTACCTTGGCGACTGACGTGCTCAAGCCCGGTGGCTACGAGCGCTTTAGCCAGATGGCCGGCGAGTTTACCGATCTGGATGGCAAGCCGTTCGCGGGCGTTTCGCTCGAGGCCGTGACGGCGATCCAGACCGACTCGCTCACCAACCCGCTCTACAAGAAGCCGCTGCGCCCGCTGCCCGACCGCAAGGTCGCCGGCAAGAGCCCGCTTTCCGACTGCTTTACCACGCCGTGCCGCACGAGCTGCCCCATCCAGCAGGATATTCCCGCCTATCTGGCGGCTGTTGACGAGGGCCGCTACGAGGACGCACTCAACATCATCATCGAGCGCAACGCCCTGCCGTTCATTACCGGTACCATCTGCCCGCATCCCTGCGGCCGTGCCTGCGAGCGTGCATTCTACGAGCCCGAGGGCGCCCAGATTCGCGCCAGCAAGCTCAAGGCCGCCCGGGAGGCCATGACCGCCGTGCTGCCCAAGCTGCGCGCCCAGGCCATTGCCAACGACGCCGAGCGCAACGTTGCCGTTATCGGCGGCGGCCCGGCCGGTCTGGCGACGGCGTTCTTCCTGACGCGCGCCGGCGTGCCCGTCACTATCTTCGAGGCCCGCGACTCTCTCGGCGGCGTGGTCCGTCACGTGATCCCCGAGTTCCGTATCGCGAGCGACGATATCTCCCACGACGCCGAGCTCTGCCTGGCCTTTGGCGCCAAGGTTCAGCTCAACGCTCGCGTGGAGTCCATTGACGAGCTCAAGGCCCAGGGCTTTACCGACGTGGTCGTGGCCACCGGTGCCTGGATGCCCGGCTCTGCGGGCCTGGGCGAGGGTGCCGAGCTCGACGTGCTGGAGTTCCTCGAGGCCGCCAAGAAGGGCGAGAAGCTCGAGCTGGGCGAGGACGTCGTGGTCATAGGCGCCGGCAACACCGCCATGGACGCGGCCCGCGTGGCCAAGCGCCTTGCTGGCGTGAAGAACGTGCGCCTGGTGTATCGCCGCACCAAGAAGCAGATGCCCGCCGACGAGGAAGAGCTCGATCTTGCTGTTGCCGACGGCGTTGAGTTCTGCGAGCTGCTGGCGCCCAAGGCGCTCAACGGCGCCGTGCTGACCTGCGACGTCATGGAACTTGGCGAGCCGGATGCAAGCGGCCGTCGCAGCCCCGTCGCCACGGGCGAGACCGTCGAGCTGCCCGCCACCACGGTGATCTGTGCCGTGGGCGAGGGCATCGATGCCAGCCTGTACGACGCCGCGGGCGTCGAACACGACCGTCGCGGCCGCCTTGCCGCCACCTCCACCGGCGTCGAGGGCGTCTGGGCTGCAGGTGACTGCCGTCGCGGTCCGGCCACCGTGGTCGAGGCTATTGCCGACGCCGCCGAAGTCGCCCGCGCCATCGCCGGCGTGGACTTTAACAAGTACGCCGACCGGAATGCTCAGGCCGGTCGCGAGGACACCTGCTACGAGCGCAAGGGGTCGCTGTGCCGTGACAAGCGCAACTGCACCAAGACTCGCTGCCTGGGCTGCGGCTCGGTGTGCGAGGTCTGCTGCGACGTGTGCCCCAACCGCGCCAACGTGGCAATTAAGGTGCCGGGCCTGGCCAAGCACCAGGTGGTACATGTCGATGGTATGTGCAACGAGTGCGGCAACTGCGCCGTGTTCTGCCCCTACCAGGAGGGTCGTCCCTACAAGGACAAGCTCACCCTGTTCTGGAGCGAGCAGGATATGGAGAACTCCGAGAACGAGGGCTTCCTGGCCGTGGACGAGGATCACTTTAAGGTCCGCGTCGCCGGCACGGTCCGCACCGTCTCGGTCGATGCCGTCAACACCGGTCTTCCCGAGGCCGTCCGCCTGACCATCAGGGCCGTGCGCGACAACTATTCGTACCTTCTTAAGAAATAGGCGAGTCTCTTATGGCCAAATCCATTCAACATAACGTGGCCTACGTTGCCTGCGGAAGCGGCTGTGCCTCCGCAGGCGGCGACGCCCGCTGCAGCGAAGGCTGCATTGGCTGTGGCGCCTGCGTCACGGCCTGCCCCCACGGCGCCATTGCGCTGGTCGATGGCATCGCCCGCGTGGATCGCTCCAAGTGCACGGGCTGTGGCCTGTGCGGCATGGCGTGCCCGCAGCGCGTGATTGCCTTCGTTCCCGGCTACCAGAACATTCTGGTGCGCTGCAACAACACCGATAAGGGCGCCATTGCGCGCAAGATCTGCGACACGAGCTGCATCGGTTGCGGCATGTGCGCCAAAAAGTGCCCTGCCGGCGCTATCCGCATCGAGGACAACTGCGCCCATATCGACGGCGTGGACTGCCTATCGTGCGGCATGTGCGCCGTCGTCTGCCCGCATGGCGCCATCCACGACCGCACCGGCATCGCCGCCGGCGTGTAGAAGGGAATCACCATGGCACAGGAATTCACTTTTACCGTTAACGGCGTCGAGCGCACGACGACTCAGAACAAGCCGCTGCTGCGCTACCTGCGCGACGACCTGCACATCCATTCCGCTAAGGACGGCTGCTCCGAGGGCGCCTGCGGTACCTGCACCATCCATGTAGACGGCGCGGCCGTCAAGGCATGCGTACTGACCACCGCTCTTGCCGCCGGCCGCAACATCGTGACCGTCGAGGGCCTGCCCCAGGACGTGCGCGAGGCCTTTGTGTACGCCTTTGGCGCCGTGGGTGCCGTGCAGTGCGGTTTTTGCATCCCCGGCATGGTCATGGCGGGTGCGGCGCTCATCGCCGAGGACCCCGAGCCCACCGAGGAGCAGATCAAGTACGCCATCCGCGGCAACGTCTGCCGCTGCACCGGCTACAAGAAGATTATCGAGGGCATTTCGCTGGCCGCTGCGGTGCTCCGCGGCGAAAAGCAGATCGACGAGGATCTGGAGCGCGGCGACGACTACGGTGTGGGCAAGCGCGCCTTCCGTATCGACGTGCGCAAGAAGGTGCTCGGCGAGGGCAAGTACCCCGATGACATCGACGAGCTCGATCAGCCGGGTCTGACCTATGCCAGCGCCGTGCGCTCCAAGTATCCGCGCGCCCGCGTGCTCTCCATCGATACCTCCAAGGCCGAGGCCCTGCCCGGCGTGGTGGGCATCCTGCGCGCCGAGGACGTGCCGGTCAACCAAGTCGGCCACCTTATCCAGGACTGGGACGTCATGATCGCGGCGGGCGATATCACCCGCTGCGTGGGCGATGCCATCGTGCTGGTGGTTGCCGAGGACGAGGCGACGCTCGAGAAGGCCAAGAAGCTCGTCAGGATCGATTACGAGCCGCTGGAGCCTGTGCGTAACATTGTCGAGGCCAGGGCTGCCGACGCCCCGCGCCTGCACGACAGCTTCTTTGCCTTTGGCAACACGGTGGAGCTCAAGGACAACGTGTGCCAGAGCCGTCACGTGACGCGCGGCGACGCCGCCAAGGCGTTGGCGGAGAGCGCATTTACCGTGACGCAGCGCTTTACTACGCCCTTTACCGAGCATGCCTTCTTGGAGCCCGAGTGCGCCGTCGCCTTCCCGTACAAGAACGGCGTCAAGGTGCAGTCGACCGACCAGGGTGCCTACGATACGCGCAAAGAGTGCGCCCACATGTTTGGCTGGGATAGCGAACCCGAGCGTGTGGTCGTCGAGACCATGCTCGTGGGTGGCGGCTTTGGCGGTAAGGAGGACGTTTCGGTCCAGCACCTGGCCGCGCTCGCCGCATATAAGTTCCAGCGTCCTGTGAAGTGCAAGCTCACGCGTGCCGAGTCGCTCGCTTTCCATCCCAAGCGTCATGCGATGGACGGAACCTTTACGCTGGGCTGCGACGCCGAGGGCATCTTTACCGGTCTGGACTGCGAGATCAACTTTGACACCGGCGCCTACGCGTCGCTGTGCGGCCCGGTGCTCGAGCGCGCCTGCACGCATGCCGTCGGCCCCTACAAGTACCAGAACACCGACATCCGCGGCTTCGGCTACTACACTAACAACCCGCCTGCCGGCGCGTACCGTGGCTTTGGCGTTTGCCAGTCCGAGTTTGCACTCGAGAGTCTGATCGACCTACTGGCCGAGAAGGTCGGCCTGGATCCGTGGGAGATTCGCTACCGTAACGCCATCGAGCCGGGCGAGGTTTTGCCCAACGGCCAGATCGCCGATTGCTCCACGGCGCTTAAGGAGACGCTGCTCGAGGTCAAGGATGCCTATTACGCGCATCCCGGACACGCCGGTATCGCCTGCGCCATGAAGAACGCCGGCGTGGGCGTGGGCCTGCCCGATGCCGGCCGCTGCAAGATCCGCATCGAGAACGGCGTGGCCGTGGTCTACGCCGCCACGTCCGACATCGGCCAGGGCTGCAACACGGTCTTTTTGCAGGACGTTGCCGAGGCCTGCGGTCTGCCGCTGGGCTGCATCGCCAATGGCGAGTGCTCCACCGAGAACGCTCCCGACTCCGGCACCACGTCTGGCTCGCGTCAGACGGTCGTGACCGGCGAGGCCGTGCGCGGCGCCGCCTTCTTGCTGCGCGATGCCATGGTTGGCATCGAGGCCGGCAAGCCTGCGCCCGATACTCCCGTGAGCGCGCATGGCGACGGCGTCAAGATCGAGTACGACGACGGTCGCGCCTATCAGTTGCGCACGCAGGAGCTCGTCGCCGGCCAGGGCATGCATCCTCAGGATCCCGCGACCGCCATCAAGGCGCTCGAGGGCTGCGAGTTTGGCTACGTGTACCTGGAGCCGACCGACAAGCTGGGCGCTGACGTTCCCAACCCCAAGAGCCACATCTGCTACGGCTTTGCCACACATGTGGTCATTCTGGATGATGACGGCCGCGTGAGCGAGGTCTATGCCGCGCACGATTCCGGCAAGGTGGTCAATCCCATCTCCATCCAGGGTCAGATTGAAGGCGGCGTGCTCATGGGTATGGGCTATGCGCTTACCGAGGACTGGCCGCTCAAGGACTGCGTACCCCAGGCAAGGTACGGTACGCTCGGGCTGTTCCGTGCGCCCGAGATTCCGGATATCCACGCCATTTACGTGGAGAAGGACGAGCTGTTGCCCGTGGCATACGGCGGCAAGGGCATCGGCGAGATCGCAACGATCCCCACGGCGCCCGCCGTGCAGAACGCCTACCGCGCATTTGACGGCAAGCTGCGTCCGGATCTGCCCATGGTGGATACGCCCTACAGCCGTGTCCGCAACCGCGGGTAGGGTAGGGCGCGGACAGCCATTACTGACGAGCTGTTCGCGCTCAACATCAACTGCATATGCTGCGCCTTTGGCCCCGGCTCCATCGCGAGCCGGGGCCTTTTGTTTGAAGCGGAAACTGCGTCCCGGAATTGGCGCTCAGAATGGGATGCGCTTTCCGGTTGGAGCCCTCGGCGGAAATTACATCCCAGAATCGATGCTCAGAATGGGATGCGCTTTCCGGTAGAGCCTCTGGCGGAAAGCGCATCCCGGAATTCGGCTCCAGAGTGGGACACACTTTCCGGTTGGAGCTTCAACCGGAAAGTGTGTCCCGGTTTGGCAGGCAGACGGGCATAAGCTCAACAGCTCCTACAACTCCACCTCGTTGAGCCATGCCGGCAGAGCGGTCTGCCGGATGCCTGCCGTCTGCAGCTTTTTCGCGAGCATGCCTGCCGAACGGACTTCGATCATGGTAAAGCGGATGAGCGGATGGCCGTAGAGCGATAGGTGCGCCTCGCGCTGTCGTTCGGCGACGAGCGCCTCGGCGGTGGTGCGTCCGGCCAGCATGGTCTGGTCGGTATATTTGATGAGCCCGTCGAGCTCGCCCAGTGTGAGTTCCCGCGCCTGGCGCTCCCAGGCAAAGTCCGTTCGTATGGGCTTGGTCGAATTGAAGGGGTCCGTCAGCTCGTATTGAAGCCAATCGGGCGCAAAGCCCGTCTCGATCATGATGGCTCGGGCGACCGATTCCCCGCCGCTCTCGGCGCGGGCGTCGGCATATCGAAGTGTCGTGAGGGCGGTGCGAATCGTGCGACCATTGCGGGCGGTCGCTCGTTGCTCGACGGCCTCCATCAGCTGTTCCCGCGCAAGGCCGAGCTTTAAGATCGTCGAATCGGCAATGGGCATGCCGTCGGCAAAACCGGTCTGCAACAGGCAATCTGTGACTGTTTGGATGGGCGGCGTTACCGATATGCCGGCTCTGCGTATTGCTCCGGCCGGCTCAATCTGGTGCCGCTGAATATGTGCGCCCGGGCGAGCCGACGGCTTTGTCGAGCTGCAGACACGCACGACATTCAGGTGTCGCCACGAGACCTCGAGCCCCAGCAGACAGGCGGCCGAAAACGAACAGAACGTCCAATCGGGGTGGATGATCGCAAGGGCGCGGAGGATTTCGCAATGGCGTTGCGCTCGGTTGAGTTCATCCCAGCGCGTTTTTCGCGCAAACAACCCCGGCATGGGCGAGACAACCGTGCCGCCGGTGCGCCGAAGGAGCGCTTTTCGGATCGCCGTGCTCGGGGGAATCAGACAGCGCCCCTCTTGTTCGGCTTGAGTGAGCAGTTGGTCGATGAGCTGGTCATTGCAATGGGTCATGAGCTACCGCCTCCTTTTGGGTAGCAAAAACGTATCAGCTGGAACTTGCCGCTCAGCTGACCAAAAGCTGACCAAAATCTAACCATGCAGGTAGATGGCCTGCTTTTGGCGACATATTTCTTGTTTGAATCGGTGGGCGGTAATCGGCGACCGTGAACGGTAGCTGGATATGAAGTCTTGGTAAGTTTCGGGACGTGTACTTTTTGAAAAAGAGCATTCTATCTGCTGTTTTGTGTTTCTGGATCGCATATTTGAAGGCATGTGATAAGGCCGGCGGACTGTCGCCTTGTATCTGCGGAAACTGTGACCCGGAATTGTCGCTCGGAATGGGACGTGCTTTCCGGATGGCATGCTTGGCGGAAACTACGGCCCAGTTTTTGGCTCCAGAACGGGATACATTTTCCGGAACGGTCCACGTACGGTGGTGTACCGCCCCTTTTGCGTGCGCCGCTTGTCGAATTACGTTATAGCTAGCTATATTATAGGAAGGTATAATATAGCTAGCTATAACGTAAAGGAAGGATGGTCCTATGTTTATCGGAAGAACAGCGGAAATGTCCGAGCTCAATCGACTGTATGGCACGGGCTCCTTTGAGATGCCTGTGATTTACGGCCGCCGTCGTGTGGGTAAAACGCGTCTTATCACAGAGTTCATCCAAGGCAAGAAGGCTATTTACTTTCAAGCTCGTCGTACCAATGCAGAGGCAAATCTGCACGGCTTTAGCCAGGCGATACTTGCGGGTTCGGTTGGTGCTGCAGGCGTGTCGTTTCGTAGTTTTGACGAGGCGTTCGATGCATTGGCCACCATGGCTCGCACGGAACGTTTGATTGTCGTGATTGACGAGTACCCCTATCTCGCCCAATCGAATCCCGAGATCAGCTCGTTGCTGCAAGACAAGATCGATCACCTGTACAAAGAGACCAAGCTCATGCTGATTCTATGCGGCTCGTCTCTTTCGTTTATGGAAGAGCAGGTGTTGGGCTACGAGAGCCCACTATACGGTAGGCGTACAGCCCAGTTTAAGATCATGCCGCTCGATTTTACGACGACCCTCGGCCTGTGGCATAGCATGGGTCGCGAAGACGCTGCGGTTTGCTATGGCATGACGGGCGGCATTCCTGCATATATCGAGAAAGTCGATCCTGCCGCACCGCTCAAGGACAACATCAAACGTCTTTTTCTTACTCCTACGGGTTATCTCTTTGAGGAGCCGAGTAACCTGCTGTTGCAAGAGTGCCGCAATCCCGAGCAATATGATGCGATCGTGCAAGCAATTGCCCAGGGGCGCTCGAGAATTTCGGAGATTGCGAGCTCCACGGGAATCCCTGCGAGCAACGTTAAGAGCTATGTGGATAAGCTGGCGTCGCTTGGGATTGTCGAGCGCGAGCTGCCCCTAAACGAGACGAGCAATAAGCGGGCCGTGTATCTGCTGAGCGACCAGATGTTTAGGTTCTGGTACAAGTTTGTGCCGCAGAACATCGGGCTGATTCAAAACGATATGGCCGAGATGGCGTATAAGCGCATTGAGCCGCACATATCGGATTACATGGGTACGGTCTTTGAGCTTATATGCAAACAATACGTGTACGAACTCGCGCGCGCGGGCCAGCTCGATGTGGTTCCGGCGAGCGTCGGGCGCTGGTGGGGGACGGATAATCGCACGCATACGCAGGAAGAAATCGACTTGATTGTTGACGATGGCGAGGGCACTGCACTGTTTGCGGAGTGCAAATGGCGCAATGAACCGGCGGGCGCAGACGTGCTGCAAAAGCTCGTTCATCGAAGCGAGCTCTTTAGACGGCAACGAAAAAGCTATGCACTTTTCTCAAAAAGCGGCTTTACGCAGGGATGTCGGGATGCCGCGGAAAGTAGGGGAGACGTCAAACTGATCTCGTTAGCCGAGATGTGAGGGCGCAGCGGCGGTTGCCGAGGCCTCGTTACCGAAAAACCATTTGTTATACCTGGCGCCCGTAGGTAGAATAAAGTCGACGGCAGCCCAAGTTGTGGTTAGCTGGGCAGCGCCGTTGCTTAGATTAGGGGGTCAATGCCTTAACGGCGTCGACCCCTCTTTTTATGCTTCGAACGCTGCTTGAGTGCCTCGGAAAGTCCGATAAGCGCCGTGAGGAGCGTGGCCAAAGCGGCCAGGAGCTTCACGAACTCTGTTATATCGGTCATGGGCATCACCTCCCATCGCATGGAGGGCGCTGCCCGGCACATGGGACTGCCGTCAACAACAGCTATCCTATCAAATTACAGCTAGAAATACGAATATATGTTCGCTTATGATGATGTAACGAGCCGCCGGCTCCCTTTCCCTCGGACTGGGCCGACCTGCAGGCGTTTTACACCTCGATCATGGACGTGGGCAGCCACGGGTGCGTCTCTTTGAGTGACGCGGCAGCGTGGTTTGGCATCGATTTTGACGAGTCGACGGGTCACGCCCACAGCGCCTTAGCCGATGCGCGCGTGACCGCCAAGCTGCTCAAGCAAGTGATGGACGGGGACTACCGCGTGAGCCCGCGCGCCCAGGAAGTCCGCCAGCGGTGGGGGATAGGTGAGCGAGCTTAGACACGCCTTTCCAAGAAGTGCCCCGAGCTAGGCGACCTGCTGCTGAAGCTGAAGGCGGAGGGGAAGTAGGGGGCGTCAGCTGTCTGCGTGGCGCGTGCCTGTCGCGTATCGCTACTCTTCCTGCTGCTTGGCAGGCAGGATGTAGACGTTCTCGGCGTCCACAGCGATTTGCGTGGGGCGGTTGTAGAGGGCATCGATCTCCATTATGCTCTGCCTGAACGGCGCGACGTCGGGTGTCTTTGCCTGGTGGAGCTTCTCAATGAGCTTCTCGGATTGCTCGTCGTTGAACCTGCCGATGTCCTCTCCTGCACCCTCAAGCGCCTCGTCTATGGGCGTGAGCTCGCCGATGGGCGTCGCCGCGATGGCGCGACCGAGCATCTTGCCTGCGGAGGCGATGCCGCCCAGAAGTGCCACATCGATAGTGCCGGCAGTGCTCGCCTCGAGTGCGTCGTAGCATTCGGTGTAGAGCTCGCGGTACGCAAGCGAGTCCGCCTCGATTTTTGCGGCAGCGTCTGCGAGCTTTGCAGGTTTGAAGTTCTGGGTGAGCATGGGCTCGAGGAACAGCGAGAACGCGTGGATATAGGTGGCGAGCTGGTAGTCCTTGAGATAGTCGAGAACCTTGTCGAGGCGCCTTTTCACGTCGTCTCGCACCTCGATGAACCCTTTCTTTTTCAGGTCCGCCTGCGCCTGCGAGCGGAAGAGTTCCATGTCACGCGTGGACGCGTGCTCGATGTCGAGCACCTTCATATGGGCGTTGGCCATGTAGGTGGCGTCGCCGCAGTTGAAGCTGTAACCGTTGAGGATATCTGCGAGCGTCTTGAGATCGCCACGCATGTTGGCCTTGTCGCGCTGACGCATGTACTCGAACATTTCGTCGACGGACTCCTGGATGGAGTCGAGTTTTTGGTTTATCTGCGCGATTGCGGCTGCCATGAACAACGACGTTGGATCGTAAGGCACCTGCGTGACGCTTGTGGCGATGTCGCCCTCGACTACGTGGAGGCGCGCCTGCCCGAAACCCTTGGCCGCATCGCGGTAGGATCCCATGAGGCCACTACCGTCCTTGAACGATTGGAGCATCGACGGGTCAAGCGGATTGCCAAACTTATCGGTCGGCTGGAGCAGCATAGGCACGCTCACTGTGTTGGTGACGGTGCGGAATGTCAGGGGAGTGAGGCGAGCGCTATGCCGAGCTGGGGGACTCGTTCGAGCGGGAGCTTGATGGCGCCGGAGACGTCCGCCCGCTCCTGAGTGAGCGCGAGGTGGATTTTGGTGGATGCGAGCTGTTTTGCCACGAGTTCCTCTCGGCCGCCGTCCGTCGAGGGATTGATCTCGTTGTCTGCCATAGCGTGCTCCTTGCTTACGTTAATAGTCGCGGGCATTATCTCACCGTTGTGTGACCTGCTGGGAGGGGACGGATCAGCGGTAGCACGAGGCCGATTGACGGTCGAGGCACATCGACCTTAAGGACTTTCCTGCGGACGCTCATGTGACAAATCTGCCGTATGTGGATAAGCAATAAGTCAATGGCCCCGGGAATGACCTCTGATACAAGTCATCGGGGCTCATTTTGCTTTCTTCGGAGCTTTCTCACGGGGCTGACTTTACTCCGTCTCATTTCGTATAAAGCAGCTGCTAGATTATATGGTGATGATAAAATTAATCAATTCAACATCAGCAGCTGTCGCTTTGCGCGATGAGGGGTTCCGAGACGTATGAACGAGTCTGATACACGGCTTAAGCTCATCGATCCTGCGATTATGAAGTCGTGGGATCGTAATACCCAAGTCTTCACTGAGTATTTCTTTACCAGTGGCGAGATCGTCGTGCGCGGAAGCATGGTCACCCGTAAAGACAAGAAGAAGGCGGACTACCTTCTTATGTACGCTCCCGGTATCCCTATCGCAATTGTCGAAGCCAAGGATACGGAGCACACCGTTGATGCCGGTCTCCAGCAGGGGATGGGATATGCCCAGCTGCTCGATATTCCATTTGCGTATAGCTCAAACGGAAAGGGTTTTGTTGAGCACGATTTTCTTACCGGGAAAGAGCGCGCTCTCGCCATGGACGAGTTTCCCACCCCGGCGGATCTCTGGACGCGATACTCAAAAGCTAAGGGGCTTGAGCATCCGTATAGCCAGGAGATTGTGACCGCTCCGTATTACCAGGAGCACGGTGGCAATCACCCTCGCTACTATCAGTGCATCGCTATCAATCGTACGCTTGAAGCTATTGCGCGAGGCAAGAATCGCATCTTGCTCGTTATGGCGACGGGAACGGGAAAGACTTTTACGGCTTTTCAAATCGTTCATCGCTTGCGGCAGACTACTGAGGTTCGTAAGGTTCTCTATCTGGCGGATCGCAATATTCTCGTCGATCAGACCATAGACGGCGATTTCAAGCCTCTCAAGAGGGTTACAACCAAGGTCGTAGGTCGAAAGCTCGATTCTGCTTACGAGGTCTATTTCTCGCTCTACCAACAGCTTGTTGGAGAAAACGGTGAAGAAATATTCCGCGAGTTCGACTCGGAATTCTTCGATTTGATTATCGTCGACGAGTGCCATCGCGGAAGCGCCGCGGCGGACTCCGCATGGCGTAAGGTACTTGAGTATTTCAATTGTGCAATTCAAATCGGTATGACGGCCACGCCAAAGGAGACTGAAGAGGTTTCAAACATTACCTACTTCGGCGAACCTGTCTACACCTACTCCCTTAAACAGGGAATCGAGGATGGCTTTCTTGCCCCGTATAAAGTTATTCGTCCTAAGCTGAACGTCGACATTTACGGATACCGTACTGAGGAAGGCACCGTAGATGATCGCGGCGAAGCTCTGCCCAAACGTGTTTTCGAGAAGCAAGACTTCGACAGTGAGATTGTCATCAAAGAGCGCTACGAGGAAGTTGCCAAGCGGATAACTCAATTTCTAAAGGAGACGGATCGTTACTCCAAGACCATAGTCTTTTGCGTTGACATCGAGCATGCCGAAAATATGCGACGTGCCCTTGTAAACGAGAACGCCGATATCGTAAGAGATCACCCCACCTACATCATGAAGATTACGGGCGACGACAGGGAAGGTAAGGCCCAGCTAGATAACTTCATCGACCCCGACGAGAAATACCCGACCATCGTTACGACTTCGAAGCTTCTCACCACCGGTGTTAATTGCAAGACATGCAAGGTGGTTGTGCTTGACAACAAGTTTGGCGAACATGGGATGACGGAGTTCAAACAGATTGTTGGTCGTGGCACCCGTATTTGCGAGGACTATGGCAAGCTCTACTTCACTATCCTCGATTTTCGCGATGCGTCGCGCTTGTTCGCTGATCCCGAGTTCGATGGTGAGCCTGTTGTTGTGTTTGAGCCTAATCCGGGTGACCCCATTTCAGACCCGGGTCCTGGCGGCAATGGCGGCAGCCCCGTCCCGCCTCCGCCTCCGATCGTAGACCCACCCGTATTACCGCCGGATGATTCGTCCTCTCATGTGAAATATCACGTTCATGGGGCCGACGTCTATGTAGTGTCGGAGATGGTGCAGTATTACTCCTCCGATGGCCTTCTTGTAACTGAGAGCCTTAAGGACTATACGCGAAAAAACATTCTCGGCGAATACGACACTCTTGACCACTTCCTAGCGGCGTGGAACTCTGAACATAAGAAGCAAGCGATTATCGATGAGCTGCGCGCGCGTGGCGTATTCCTGGATGAGCTGCGGCTCGAGACTGGACAGGAGCAAATGAGCGACTTTGACCTCATCTGCCATATTGCTTACGACCAGAGGCCCCTGACGCGCAGTGAGAGGGCCAATAGTGTCAAGAAAAAGGGCGTGCTCTATGAGTATGCCGGCGTCGCGCGCGAGGTCCTTGAAGCGCTTCTCGACAAATATGCGACGTCGAACCTCGTAGACTTGGACGATACCCATGTCCTCGATCTCGAGGAGTTCCGCCGGTTTGGCAGCCCAATGAAGATCGTTGCCGCATTCGGCGGCAAACAACAGTACATTCAGGCAGCGCAGATGCTCGAGGACGAGCTCTACATCGCATAGAGAAAGGTAACGATAGCAAATGGCACTGGGATCTCTTGTAAAGACCCTGCAGAACATCATGCGCAAAGACGCCGGCATCAATGGCGATGCGCAGCGCATCGAGCAGATGACTTGGCTTTTCTTCCTCAAGATTTACGATGCCAAGGAGCAGGAGTGGGAGTTCCACGATGACTCCTATCAGTCCATCATCCCCGAGCGCCTGCGCTGGTATAGCTGGGCGCATGATGCGAAAGACGGCAAGGCGCTTACTGGCGATGAGCTTCTCGACTTTGTAAACAATGATTTATTCAAGACTCTTGAGAGTCTTGAGCTTGCACCTGATGCGCCTTTGCGACACGTCGTCGTCAAGGCTGCTTTTACTGACGCCAACAACTACATGAAGGATGGGATTCTGCTGCGTCAAGTCGTCAACGAGATTGACGAGTCGGTTGACTTTACCGAGTACAAAGAGCGCCACGCCTTCGGTGAAATTTACGAGACCATCCTGAAAGACTTGCAGTCCGCAGGTAATGCCGGCGAGTTTTACACGCCCCGAGCGGTGACTGACTTTATGGCCCAGGCGCTTGCGCCCAAGCTCGGCGAGACTGTGGCTGACTTCGCGTGTGGCACGGGCGGCTTTTTGACGAGCGCCCTCAAGATTCTCGACTCCCAGGTTCAGACTCCAGCCGATCGTGAACTCTATGCAAGATCGGTCTACGGTATCGAGAAGAAGCAGCTCCCTTACCTTCTGTGCGTGACCAACATGCTGTTGCACGATATCGATAATCCTGAAGTCTTTCACGATAACTCTCTCGAGAAGGACGTTCGCGAGTGGAAGCACAAGCCTGACGGTCAGTTTGACGTTGTACTTATGAACCCTCCCTATGGCGGGTCCGAGAGTGCATCGGTGCAAAACAACTTTCCTGTTGCACTCCGTAGCTCCGAGACCGCAGATCTATTCCTTGGACTCATTCTTTATCGCCTTAAGCGAGGCGGCCGCGCTGCCGTCATCATTCCGGATGGTTTTC
Organism: uncultured bacterium; assembly: GCA_905215365.1. Taxonomy (GTDB): domain Bacteria; phylum Actinomycetota; class Coriobacteriia; order Coriobacteriales; family Coriobacteriaceae; genus Collinsella. Next base: position 127,912 of record CAJMPX010000003.1, read on the forward strand.
TCTTTGGCCAGGATAGTGCAAAGACGGAGATCAAGCGTCGCCTGCTTGAGGACATGAACTTGCATACTGTCTTGCGCCTTCCACAGAGTGTCTTTGCTCCGTACACGAGCATCACTACTAACGTTCTGTTCTTCGATAATACGGGGGCCTCTGAGGGCGTTTGGTTCTATCGCATGGACATGCCCGAGGGGTATAAACACTTCTCTAAGACCAAGCCCATTAGGATCGAACATTTTGCATCTGTAAAGGAATGGTGGGAGAACCGTCGGGATATCGAGGAAGACGGCAATCCCAAGGCCAAGTTCTATACGGTTGACGAGCTGCGAGACGGCGGCTTTAACTTTGACGTATGCGGCTATCCTCACGAGGAAGAGGAGATCTTACCGCCCGACGAGCTGATTAGGAGCTATAAAGAAGAGCGCGCTAAGCTCGACGCCGAGATTGACCAGAAGTTGGCTCGAATTTGCGAGATTCTTGGGATTGAGGCGTAGATGAAGGCAAAAGACCTGAAGAACTCAATTCTGCAAATGGCGGTCGAGGGCAAGCTTGTGCCGCAGGATCCGAACGACGAGCCTGCCAGCGTCCTTCTCGAACGCATCCGTGAAGAGAAGCATAAGCTTATCGCTGAGGGCAAGGCCAAGTTCCCCAAAGGCGGGGAGAGCATTATCTATATCGGTTCCGATGGCTCCCCCTATGAGAAGAGGGTTGACGCTAAGGGGCGCGTGCTAAGCGATAAATGCATTTCGGATGAGGTGCCGTTCGAGCGGCTGCCTGAGGGGTGGGCTTGGGCGAGGCTGTCCATGCTGACTGCAAATGTTCATTACGGATATACATGCAGCTCTTCGTCGAGTGGGCATATCAAACTATTGCGCATTACGGATATACAGAACGGGCATGTCAATTGGAATACAGTGCCTTACTGCGCATCCGATCCGAAGGACTATTCGACATACTTTCTTAAAGAGGGTGACATCCTTATTGCGCGAACCGGAGGGACAATTGGAAAAAGCTTTTTTATTAGCGAAAAACCACCTGTCTCTGCTTTCGCCTCGTATCTGATTCGTGCCATACCGATCAAAAACGAGATTGTCCCCTATTTTAGAAGCTACTTCGATTCCCCTTCATACTGGGCCCAGCTTATCGACGCTTCGGCTGGAACTGGTCAGCCAAACGTGAACGCAACGTCGATCGGGCGTTTATTGATAGCTCTCCCGCCCCTCGCCGAGCAGCGCCGCATCGTCGAGCGCGTCAGCGAGCTTATGCC
>CAJMPX010000004.1:0-121146 GCA_905215365.1 uncultured bacterium
GAGCGTCCGGCTGATAACCGGGAGGTCACAAGTTCGAATCTTGTCAGGTCCACCATCAAAACTGTGAAGAGCCTCGAGGGTTTCCTCGGGGCTTTTTTCTTACCTGCTGGAGTAGTCAAAAGAGCCCCGTCCCAAAAAGACTACTTTGATTTTGTGTGCTGTGCGAAAGTTTGGGTAGTATAGCTATTCAATGCGGCGGGCTGCCGCGTGTTAACCGCTACGTACCGGAGGTGTTCCATGGTTCGTGTCGACATAGAGACCATCGTCATGGCCGCCGGTCCCGTGCCATCGCTTATCGTGCTTCGCGAGCGCTGCAGCAAATCGGACTCGCCCGCGCCGCTGCGTTCCCTTTCCATTCAGACTGGTTCGTTTGAAGCTGCTGCCATCAGCCGCGGCATCGATAGCGGTCGCGCCGAGCGCCCGATTACCCATGACCTGTTGCTCGATACCGTTGACGCCTTGGGCGCCAAACTCGAGCGCATCGAGATCGTTCGCGCCGAGCCGCCGGTGTTTTACGCGACGATTGTCGTACTGGCCGATGGTGACGAGCGCAAGATCGATGCCCGCCCCAGCGATGCCATCGCCCTTGCCGTGCGCAGCAATGCTCCCATGTTTGTGGAGGACGACATCATGAATCGCCTGGGCACTGTTTCCACCCACGCCGAGGAAGTCGACGACGAGCAGGAGTTCGAGAAGTTCGACGAGTTCGTCCATACGCTCTCCCCCGATGACTTCTAAATGTCTGGCACGCGAGCGGAGAGGTCGCTGATGGGTACCCGCGTATCGGCTGAAGCGGCGGCCATTGCGCGCGAGGCCCAGATGCGCTCGGAGGCTTCTGAGGCGGCCCGCCTCGCCTATGTGACACAGGCCCGCACGCTTCGCGAGCGCCGCGGCTCGTTTATCAAGATGGTTGTCGTCTCCGCCCTTGTCGCGGCAATCTGCTCGCGCCTTCGTGGTACAGTTGGTGCGCTTGGGTTTTCGATTTCAACAGGCTTGGTAATCTGGGGTGTGGTCGATGCGGTCATGCTGACCAACCAGATCAAGGTACTCGACAAGCGCGCGATGGATATGATGCGCGCCCGCGACGCTGCCGCCAAGATCGCTGCCGAGGCACAGGAACTGTAACGACGCCAGACTCGATGGGAAGGTCTAAAGATGGCACAGGATATGCAGGACGCCGGTAACGTCTCCGCCGAGCTCGACGCCATGGTGTGCGATCTGATCGGCGCGTTCTTAGACGACCTTGCCGCCGGCGAGAATCCGGGCGTAGTTGTGGCGATCGAGGACGCTGCTTCCAACCGATATCTGGCGGCGCTCGACGAAGATGGCGAGGAGGCATGCCTCGAGGCTGCCACCAACTTTATCTCCGAGCACAAGATGGGTCTTAAGGACGAGGGGCTGGGCCGCATCGCCCGCTATGCCATCGGCTACACCGGTTGTGTCGAAATTGACGGCGGCTATCACGACGCCCTGCTCGTGAGCTTCTTCGAAACCACGCTCGAGAGCGGTTTTTCGGCATACGTGCTGTATGAGGGCATGGGTGCCGGCGATGGTTTTATGTGGAGCGACCCTGAACCTGCAGGTGAGGAAACCCCTCTCATCTAAAATCGCTAAAATAAACGAGTTTTCGGTAAAAGGCTCAATATTCCCGCTGAGCGTTGTGTCGCTGGGCGGGCCGCATACGCGTGCCGTTTGTATATGGATAGAAGATAGGGGAACTACATGCGCGTAGACAATCTGAGGAACATCGCCATCATCGCCCACGTCGACCACGGCAAGACGACGATGGTCGACAAGCTCCTGCGTGCCACGGACGCCTTCCGTGCCAACCAGCAGGTCGAGGACCGCGTCCTGGACTCTAACGACCAGGAGCGCGAGCGCGGCATCACGATTCTCGCCAAGAACATCTCTATCGAGTACAAGGACGTCAAGATCAACGTCATCGACACCCCGGGCCACGCCGACTTTGGCGGCGAGGTCGAGCGCGTGCTGCGTATGGCCGACGGCGCCCTGCTGCTGGTCGACGCTTTTGAGGGCCCCATGCCCCAGACCCGTTTCGTGCTGCGTCACGCTATCGACACCGGCCTCAAGATCATGATCGTCATCAACAAGATCGATCGTCCGGGCGCCAACCCCGAGAAGGCCTACAACGACTGCCTGGACCTCATGGCCGACTTGGGTGCCACCGACGACCAGCTCGAGTTCGCCATGGAGCACGTGGTCTACGCCAGCGCCATGAATGGCTTTGCCCGCCTCGATCCCAACGACGGCAACATGGACATGTATCCGCTGCTCGATATGATCATCGACGACATGCCCGCTCCCGAGGTTGACGAGAACGCCCCGCTGGCCATGCAGTGCGTGACCATTGACCACTCCAACTTCGTTGGCCGCATCGGCATCGGTCGCGTGTACTCCGGCACCATCCATCAGGGCGATCAGATCCTGGTTGTCAAGAACGACGGCTCCAGCGCTACCGCCACCGTCAAGCAGCTCTTTACCTTCGACTACTTGGGCCGTACCGAGTGCCAGGAAGTCGGCGCTGGCGACATCGCCGCTGTCGTGGGTATCGACCGCACCGATATCGGCGATGTCTACACCGACCCCGAGAACCCTGTCGAGCTCGAGCCCATCGAGATCGACCCGCCGACCCTGTCCATCGTCTTTGAGGCTTCGACCTCCCCGCTCGTCGGTCGCGACGGCGACATCGTGGGCGCCCGTCAGCTCAAGGAGCGCCTGTTCAACGAGGCCGAGAACAACGTGACCATGAAGATCGAGGAGCTCGAGGACAAGAGCGGCGTCGAGGTCTCGGGCCGCGGCATCCTGCACCTGTCCGTTCTGATGGAGTCCATGCGCCGCGAGGGCTTTGAGTTCCAGGTCGGTCGTCCCCGCGTTCTGTTTAAGAAGGACGAGAACGGCAACAAGATGGAGCCCGTCGAGCAGGCCGTCGTCGAGTGCCCGGACGAGTACTCGGGCAAGGTCGTTGAGGTCTTCGGCACCTCCGGCGGCATCATGACGAGCATGGATACCTCGGGCATCGTGACGCACCTTGAGTTTAAGATCCCGACGCGTGGCATCATGGGCCTTAAGAACCGCATCATGAACGTCACCCACGGCGAGGGCGTGTTCTACCACACCTTCCTGGAGTACGGTCCCTACGCCGGCGAGATCGGCAACCGTCAGAACGGTGCCATGATCTCCATGACCACCGAGAAGGCCGTTGCCTATGCCCTGGGCACGCTGCAGGAGCGCGGCCAGCTGTTTGTTGAGCCGGGCACCGAGTGCTACGAGGGCATGATCGTGGGCGAGCGCAGCAAGGCCGGCGACATGGTCGTCAACATCGCCCGTACCAAGAACCTGGGCAACCAGCGTTCCTCGACCTCCGATATTTCCGTGCAGCTGGTGCCGCCCCGCACCTTCTCGCTGGAGGAGGCGCTGGAGTACATCGCCGATGACGAGCTGGTGGAGATCACTCCCAAGAATATTCGCCTGCGCAAGCGTCTGCTCAATGCCACCGACCGCAAGAAGGCCGCCGTCCGTGCCGGTCAGGTCAACAAATAAGCGCCGGGCTTTATAGCTTTAATGAGAAAGGGCGTCGACCGCAATGGTCGGCGCCCTTTTTGGTGCATGGGGATTGAGGCGGCCTACGCCACCACAAAGGTGCCTGTCCCCTTTGTGGTGGTTGGTGGTTAGGCGGTGGGAAGGCCTGGCGTGTTAGCCGGCTGCTGCGGCTTGAGGTGGGCGTTGTGCCAAATGATTTGGATGACGTAGCCGAGCGTGAAGACGAAGGCTACGCCGCTGACAAAGTTGCCCATAAGAGGAAGTGCCGTGAGTGCGCCCGCGACGATACCGCCCGCGGCGGCCATGGCGAAGCGGTTTTGGTTGTGTCCGACCATGCGTGCGATCGCGGTACCCGTAAATGCCGCCGAGACCAAAGCGATGCCGATGATGCTGCACATGAGGGCTCCGGCGAGCGACAGGCCTGCAATCGAGATGATAAGCAGCAGGACGGCGGGAGCGATGGCGACCGTGCCCAGAAGGCCACTTACCCACAGTGGCATGGGATGCTGATGGAGCATGCCGGCGGCGCTGGCGGTTGCGCGCGGAAAGACAAGCTCAAGCAGGATAGCGACAAAGCAGGTGGAAAGCGCTGCGGCAACGATGCCGCCGATCATGTCGTTGACCGTAGAGGTGTTCTCGTTCTCGGTCCGGTCGATCTTGAGGGCTCCAACCTGGGCGCCCTCGGCCCGCTCGGGGTCCTGTGAGACGTGGGCGTTCACCGTGCCGGTGATGCGGGCGTTTTTACCCAGGATGAGCTTGTCGGCCCAGACTTCAACATTGCCATCGACGGTGCCGTCGATGGCAACGGTGTCGCCGGCAAGCGCCGCCGATTTGGCGGAGCCGCGCAGGGCGACCGTTTCGCCCGCCGCGTAAAAACAGTTAGCGGTGCTGCCGGTGTTGAGCACGACGTGCTGGCCGGCCACCGTGACGCTGCCATCGATTGCGGTTTTGGCGATATCGATGGTGCGTGCCGCCAGACGGACGGCGCCGCCCACCGTGCAGTCGCGGATCGAGAGGGTATCGCCTGCAGCGATGATATCGCGGTCGATGGAGGTGTCGTCCAGGTTGAGGCTCTGACCTGCCCAGTACAGGTCACCTTCGACGCCGGACGGATTGGCGTCATTGTCGGTCGCAAGTACATTTCCGGCGGTGTCCGTGCCGGCAAACGACGCCGTGGGAAGTGCGGTGACCGCCAGAGCGATGAGCGCGAATAGGATCGTGATGCGGCCCCACGCTTTACGGCGCTGGGTCGACGGGAATTGATTACAGGGCATAGTGAATCCTTCGTCAGATGCTCGACATGCACCTAACAGGGTACCCAACGCGTGGGCGCTCTAAAAGAACCTCTCGGTTGCATTTTGAAGGATGAGCCCGCGCCACCTACTTTTTGCGGTGCAAGAAGCGCGCGATGTCTTCCTCGGTGGGGCTTTTGATGTCAAAGCGCAGCGAGAGCCAGCGCAGACCCATGGTCACGACGACGCATACGACCAGCGCGGCGACATTGCTCATGATGCCGCTCATAACGAGACACACATAGCTTGTCGATCCGGCGATGGCGGCGATGGCATAAAAGTTAGTACGTTGGAAAATGCCCGGAACCACGCCCATAAAGCCGTCGCGCAGCATGCCGCCGCCCACCGCGGTGAAAAAGCCCATCATGATGCACACCGCCGGCGCAAAGCCGTAGACCAGCGCCTTGTCTGCTCCAGTGGCGGCGTAGATACCGACCGAGATGATGTCGAGCAGGGGAATGAGTTTTTCGGGCTTGTCGACGATTGCCGGGAAAATATAGATGATGGCTGCCGTGGCAATGGAAAGCGGCAGCGCCATTGGCTGGTTGAGGATGTAGACGTTGCCCACCTGCAGCGTCATGTCGCGTAAAAGACCGCCGCCCAAGCCACAGACCACGGCGAGCGCAACTGCACCCACCAGGTCGAGTTTGTGCTCGCGCGCGACCAACACGCCCGAGATTGAAGCCGCGACGACGGCGAACATTTCGAGCCAAAACGGGATGGCGACCATGGCATCCGTGGCGTGTGAGGTAACGGTCATAGCGGCGACGACGGGCAAGATGGGGTCCTTTGGATTACGGATTTGGACAATGCCCGTACATAGTACATGTTCGGCGCCGATTGCGACCCTATTGCTCGGCAAACGGTCGGGACTGGATGCGGGCGTAGGTTCCATGTTTGGGGATCTGGGTTGATGCTGAACGCGATGGGGGCGTGGTTGAATAGGAGGGATGTCTAAATTTTGAGCAGCGCTCAAAATTTATCCGGTCGGCTTACGCCGACCGCGCTGCGCTAAAAACGCGCCACGGGCGCGTTTTCTTTACGCTTTGCGCCCTGGCGGGTTCGAATCCCTCCTCCTTCGCCGTATTTGTTTGTAAGGGACTCAAAATAAAAAAGCTCCCGTTGTTGGGAGCTTTCTCAACCAAAATGGCGGAGGAGGAGGGATTCGAACCCTCGTGACCTTATACAGGCCAAACGGTTTTCGAGACCGCCGCATTCAACCACTCTGCCACCCCTCCGCGTGGGGTAAAAACAAAGCAGGCTCGAAGGCCTGCTTTGGAATTAACTGGCGGAGAGTCAGGGATTTGAACCCTGGAGACGCTTTTGACGCCTACACGATTTCCAATCGTGCTCCTTCGGCCACTCGGACAACTCTCCGTTAAATGCGAAAGTCAGTATACACGAGGAATCGCAAAGTGCAAACAGAAAAGTTGGCATTTTTTAAAACGCCTTGCCGCGCTTGGCGCTGCAGTGGGGTTTGAGGTGCCAAAAAACGACATCCGACCAGCGCGGTTGATCAACTCAATTGTTCAAAAGGGGTATTCATAAGCGACTTGGCAATGAATTTAAAAATCTTTGGGTGGTGCTGTGGGCCACTGGTATGCATTTTGCGACCACAGCCTTGTGCCCGTTGACCTGCGGCTTGGCTCAGCTTGTCCCCGCGGTACCGTATCTTGCCCACAAATCCGTCAAGCATTTGGTCAGCATTTGGTTGGAATGCGCATGAAACACCGTGCGAGTATAGACATATGTGGAGGTCATGAGGTTGTAGCTGCATATTCTTGCAGCCTAGGAGGTTGAAAGATATTATTACCAAGTCTTTTCCTGCTTCAGGCGCACCTTCACGACCTGAAGCCACATTTGCCCAGAGGAGGTGACAATATGAAGGCTTATGAACTGCTGTTCTTTGTTGACCCGTCGCTCGACCCCGAGACTCGTCTCGCTGTTATGAAGCGTATCGATACCACGATCGCTGAGGGCGCTGGCAAGGTCGACTCCGTTGACGAGTGGGGCAAGCGCAAGCTCGCCTACGAGATCAACGACCTCACCGATGGTGACTACACCCTCATCAACTTCCACGCAGATCCTACCCAGATCGCCGAGCTTGATCGCGTCCTGCGCATCACCGACGCTGTGGTCCGCCACATGATCGTCCGTCGCGACGACCAGGAGTAAGACTGTCGTTTTGGACTGGGCTTGTGCCCCAAGAGGAAGTAGTGAGTTATGAGCATCAATCGAGTGAACATCACCGGTAACCTCACCCGCGATCCCGAGCTGCGCGCCACTGCCGGCGGAACCCAGGTTCTGTCCTTTGGCGTCGCCGTGAACGATCGTCGCCGCAACGCGCAGACTGGCGAGTGGGAGGACTATCCCAACTTTGTCGACTGCACCATGTTCGGCACCCGCGCCGAGGCCGTGAGCCGTTTCCTGGCAAAGGGAAACAAGGTCGCGATCGAGGGCAAGCTGCGCTACAGCTCTTGGGAGCGCGACGGCCAGCGCCGGAGCAAGCTTGAGGTCATCGTCGATGAGATCGAGTTTATGAGCTCCCGTGGTGGCCAGGGTGGCTACGATCAGGGCAGTTACGCCCCCGCAGCTCCCGCGCCCGCAGCACGTCCTGCCGCACCGGTGGCTACGCCGCCCGCGGTCGACGTCTACGATGAGGACATCCCGTTCTAAGGGTTGTTCACCTATTTTTGAGTGAGAGGCGGCTTCGGTTCGCCGAAGTTGCCAAATGAAAGGTATTTTGACATGGCTAATGATTTTTCTGCACGTCAGCCGCGTCGTAAGTACTGCCAGTTCTGCAAGGAGAACACTGAGTTCATCGACTATAAGGACACTCAGCTTCTCCGTAAGTACATGACCGACCGTGGCAAGATCAAGCCCCGTCGCGTCACTGGCGCTTGCACGCAGCATCAGCATGACATCGCCAACGCCATCAAGCGCGCCCGCGAGATGGCTCTCCTGCCGTACACCGTCCCCGTGGTTTCCTCTCGTGGCAACCGCGACCGCGGCTAAGAAGGGAGACGCATCATGAAGGTTATTCTTCTCGATGAGATCAAGGGCAAGGGCGGCGAGGGTGACGTCGTAGAGGTCGCTCAGGGTTACGCTGAGAACTTCCTGTTCCCCAAGAAGCTCGCTGTTGCCGCCACCAAGGGCAACCTCAAGCAGCTTGACGAGCGTCGCAACAACATCGCCAAGCGCGAGGCCGTCCGTCTGGCTACCGCCAACGAGACCAAGGCTGCCTTCGAGGGCAAGACGGTCACCGTTGACGTCAAGGTCGGCGACGAGGGCATCCTCTTTGGCTCCGTTACCGCCGCTATGATCGCTGACGCCATCAAGGATCAGCTCGGTATGGACATCGACCGCAAGCGCGTCGAGCTCGGTAAGCCCATCAAGGTTGCCGGTGCCCACACCGTCGCTATCTCGCTGTACCGCGAGATCAAGGCCGAGGTTGTCGTTCTCGTCGGCGTTACCGCCGAGGAGCTCGCTGCCGAGGCTGAGGTTGAGGAGACCGCTGAGGTCGCCGAGGCCGAGACCGCCGAGGTCGAGACTGAGGCTGCTGCCGAGTAGCATTTGCTGCAACGCAACAATCTTGTTCTAAGAAGGGCGCTCTGGGAAACCGGGGCGCCCTTTTGTTTTTTGCGCTGAGTGAGTGTCATGGTGAACGTTGCGTCGAAGTCCTATATACGGGACCGTTCATCCGTTTCGTTCGGTGATGATTGGCGGCGCGTGGCGCGTTTTGGGACCGTGGCTGATACTATGGATGCTCGCAAGCGATATGAATGAGGATGCTCATGGCATACGACGATAGGGAGACCGGGCTGACGGTTGAGGACCGCGGCTCAAAGTTGGGTCTTCCCCAAAACCAAGATGCAGAGGCCAATGTACTGGCCGCTATGCTGCTATCGCCCGAGGTAGTCGAAGAGGCCCAGGTCGAGCTGCAGCCCGATGACTTCTACCGGCCCATTCATAAGACCATCTATACCGCGATGGTCGATATGTACAACAGCCGCATTCCCATCGACTCCATCTCGCTGATCGATTACCTGCGAAGCATCAACAAGCTTGATGCCGTGGGCGGCGAGGCCTACATTTTGGAGTTGATGGGTCAGACCCTGTCGCTCGTCAACTGGCAGCACCATGCCGCCATCGTTCGCCGCGATTCGATGCTGCGTGAGCTGATCGGCGCCACCAACGAGATCAACGCGCTGGCCTATAACGCTCCCACCGATACCAAAGAGGTCGTGGAGCTGGCCGAGAGCAAGCTGCTCAAGGTCACGGCGCGCGAGGTCAAGTCGAGCTACAAGACGCTGACCGAGTTTATGGTCGAGGCCTATAACGAGGCCGAGGAAGTGTGCCAGGCCGGTGGCCAGGCGGCGGGCGTGCCCACGGGCTTCCCGTCGCTCGATCGCATGCTCATGGGTTTCCGCGAGGGTCAGCTCATCATTATCGGCGCTCGCCCTGCTGTGGGTAAGACGTCGTTCGCCCTGAATCTGGCGCTCAACGCTGCCGCTGCCGGTTATACCGTCGGCTTCTTCTCGCTGGAGATGTCGGGTAAGGAAATTGCCCAGCGTCTGATTTGCGCCTATGCGATGATCTCGATCAGTGACTTCCGCATGGGCCGCATTAGCCCCGAGCAGTGGGCTAATATCAACGAGGCCACGCAGACCTTGTCTAAGCTCGACATTTTGATCGACGATACGCCCGGCACCACAGTGACCGAGATCCGCGCAAAGAGCCGCCGCATGCTCCACAACAAGGAGCGCGCCATTATCATCCTGGACTACCTGCAGCTGGTGAGTCCTCCGCCGGGACGTCGTTCCGAGAGCCGCACCGTCGAGGTCTCCGAGATGTCGCGAGGTCTGAAGATTATGGCCAAGGAGCTCAAGATTCCGCTGATCGCGCTGTCGCAGCTGTCGCGTCAGGTTGAATCCCGTACCGGCAAGCGCCCGCAGCTGTCCGACCTGCGTGAATCGGGCTCCATCGAGCAGGACGCTGACATTGTTATGTTCTTGGACCGCTCCGCCGATGAGGCCGAGGCCTCGCGTGACGATCGACCCGACGAGGGCGTTACGCGTATCGTCGTGGCCAAGAACCGTTCGGGCCCGATCGGTGACGTCGACCTGATGTTCCTGCCGGCATCCACCAAGTTCTATGAGCTTGATGGGGCGCATACCGAGGAGTAGGACAGGCGCCCGTTGCACGGGTATACTGGGAATGTTTTGTGCTTCTGCGTGCCGGCGTGGCACGTAGACAGTCCATGAATGTAAGGAGTAAACATGCCGTCAACCGTTTTGGTCGGTGCCCAGTGGGGCGATGAGGGCAAGGGTAAGATTTGCGACCTGGTCGCCGGCGACTTCGATGCCGTCGTGCGCTATTCGGGCGGTAATAACGCCGGCCACACCATCGTCGTCAACGGCAAGAAGTACGGCCTGCACCAGGTGCCCTCCGGCATCATGTATTCCGACCATGTGTCGGTGATCGGTAGCGGCTGCGTCGTCAACCCCAAGGTTGTCCTTGAAGAGATTGACATGTTCGAGGCCGACGGCATCACCACCAAGAACCTCAAGATCAGTGGCAACGCGCACATCATCATGCCGTACCACATCGATCTGGATGGTGCTTTTGAGCAGAAGCTCGGCAAGAAGAACATCGGTACCACCAAGCGCGGCATCGGTCCGTGCTACCAGGACAAGATGGCCCGCATCGGCCTGCGCATGCAGGACATGCTGGACGAGGCGCTGTTCCGCGACAAGCTGGAGACCGCTCTTGCCCGCGTGAATCCCGAGCTCGAGCTCATCTACCACCTGCCCACCTACACCGTGGACCAGATCTGCGACGAGTACCTGCCGATGGCCGAGCGCCTGCGTCCCTACATCACCGAGACGAGCCTGCTGCTCAACAACATGATCGATGAGGGCAAGAACCTGCTGTTTGAGGGCGCCCAGGCGACGCTGCTCGACATCGACCACGGCACCTATCCGTACGTGACGTCTTCCAACTGCACCGCCGGCGGCGCCATCACCGGCTCTGGCGTGGGCATGAAGAACGTCGACCGCGTGCTGGGCGTCATGAAGGCCTATATCACCCGCGTCGGTTCGGGCCCCATGCCCACCGAGCTTTCCTATGAGTCCGAGGCCGGCCACACGCTGACCGAGGAGGGCTATGAGTACGGCGTGACCACCGGTCGCCGTCGTCGTTGCGGCTGGTTCGACGGCCCTATCGCCAACTATGCCTCGCGCGTCAACGGCCTTACCGACATCGCCGTGACCAAGCTCGACGTGCTTTCGGCCTTCGACACCATCAAGGTGTGCGTGGCCTACGACGTCGACGGCGAGCGTTACACGAGCGTGCCCGAGCATCAGGTGCGCTTTGAGCATGCCAAGCCCATCTACGAGGAGCTCCCTGGCTGGAAGTGCGATATCACCGGTTGCCGCAGCTTTGACGAGCTGCCGCAGGAGGCTCAGGACTACGTGGCGTTTATCGAGGATCTGGCACACACCCGCGTGACGTTCATTGGCGTCGGCGCCGATCGCGAACAGATCATCAACCGATTCTGGAAGTAATCGGTACTATTCGGTTATTGCAATATACCCCTTTGCAGCCCAAGCGGGCGGCCGAGGGGTATATTTGCTTGCAAAGGGCTCGCGCGGAGCGAGCCATTCATCCATAGAGGAGGCACCCTTGAAGGCGGACACTCAAACCATCGACATCCTGTTGTTGGGCAGCGGCGGCCGCGAGCACGCTTTGGCAGCTAAGCTCGCAGCATCACCGCGCGCCGGCAAGCTCTACATTGCGCCGGGTAACGGCGGCACCGCGAGCTGCGGCGAGAACGTGGTTCTCGACGATTGCGATCCTGCGGCCGTGGCGGCGTTTGCCCAGAGCCATGGATGCGGACTCGTGGTGATTGGCCCCGAGGCTCCGCTCGTGGCGGGCGTGGCCGACGCCGTGCGCGCGGTGGGTATTCCCTGCTTTGGTCCGGGTGCCGAGGGTGCCCAGATGGAGGGCTCCAAGCTATTCTCCAAGCAGCTCATGGAGCGTGCCGGCATTCCGACGGCCGCCTATGGCTCGTTTGCTGACGAGGCTTCGGCTCTCGCCTATGTGCGTGAGCAGGGTGCCCCGCTGGTCGTGAAGGCTGACGGCCTGGCCGCAGGCAAGGGCGTTATCGTGGCGACTGAGCTCGAGCAGGCCGAGGAGGCCGTGCGCGAGTGCTTTGGCGGCACCTTTGGCGATGCCGGCAACACCGTGGTTATCGAGGAGATGCTTGTTGGTCCCGAGTGCTCGCTGCTGGCCTTTACCGACGGCAAGACCGTGCGCCCCATGGCCACCTCGCAGGACCACAAGCGCGCGCTCGAGGGCGACAAAGGCCCCAACACCGGCGGCATGGGCGTTTACAGCCCGGTGCCCATCGTGACCGACGAGGAGCACGCCACCATGGTGGCGGTCATGGAGCAGACCGTGGCCGAGCTTGCTGCCGAGGGCATCGACTACCGCGGCTGCCTGTACGGTGGCTTTATGCTCACCCCCGCCGGCCCCAAGGTGCTGGAGTTCAATGCCCGTTTTGGCGACCCCGAGACGCAGGTCGTGCTGCCGCGCCTCAAGAACGATCTGGTCGAGGTTATGCTCGCCTGCGCCAACTGCGAGCTTGATCAGATTGAGCTCGATTGGCGTGACGAGTGGGCTGTGGCCGTTGTCCTGACGAGCGCGGGCTACCCCGGCAGCTATGAGAAGGGCAAAGTCATCACCGGCATCGCCAACGCCGAGGCCATGGAGAACGTGACCGTGTACCATGCCGGCACCGCCGTGGTGGACGGTCAGCTCGTGACCAACGGTGGCCGTGTGCTTGCCGTGACCGCGCTGGGCGACACGTTTGAGAACGCTCGCAACCTTGCTTACGATGCCTGCGAGAAGATTGATTTTGAGGGCAAGACCCTGCGTCACGACATCGGTCTGCGCGCACTGCGTGGCCGCGACGCCTGGGATGCCTAAAGTCCGAGAGGAATGAGACGGATGGACGAGAAGAACGAAGAACTCGTGGACGCGCAGATCGTCGAGGAAGATGGCCGCGCGTACGGACACGCCGAGGGCGAGCCGGGTGGCGAGGTTGTCGACGAGCCGATGCTGGTGCTGGGCGATGACGACCCGCACGATGCCGAGCTACACGAGAAGATTCTTTCGGAGGAGTGCGCCTGGAAAGGCAAGATCCTCGACGTCCACCGTCTTGAGGTTGAGCTGCCCAACGGTCACCGCAGCGCCCGCGATGTGATTCGACATCCTGGCGCGGCGGCCGTTGTGGCGCTGACCGAGAGCGGCAAGATTGTGCTGGTGCGTCAGTACCGCACCGCCATCGACCGTGTGACGGTCGAGATTCCCGCCGGCAAGCTCGATCCGGGCGAGGATCCGCTCGATTGCGCCAAGCGTGAGCTGCACGAGGAGACGGGCTTTAGGGCCGGCCGCATTCGCTTTTTAACGTCGATTGTCACGACCTGCGGCTTCTGCGACGAGATCATTCATATCTACCTGGCCACCAAGCTCGAGTTCGATGCACCCAACCCCGATGATGACGAGTTCGTCAACGTGGACCTCGTGCCGCTGCACGAGCTGATCGACGCCGTGCTCGACGGCAAGATCGAGGATGCCAAGACCGTCGTGGGCGCCTTGGCCTGCGATAGCATCGCGCACCGCCTTGGGGGCGCGGAGCTCTAGGTTACGCGGTTTTACCAAACCGCGTAACGAGTCGACGCTGCAAACGTCCCTAAGCGGCAATCTGCCTTTCAATCGTCGCTCGCGTACCGAAGTACGCGTCGCTCCTCTTTCAAGGCACCTTGCTCGCTTAGGGACGTTTTCGCTGACGCTGCCAGAACATCGGCGTTATGCTTGTTGGGACGCTTTGTTTTCAGCCTGGCCGGTTCAACCGGATTTCTCACGCTATTTATTTCTCTTCGAGGATTGCATGTTTAAAAGGTTTCTCTCGTATTACGAGCCCCAGATGGGGCTTTTTGTTGCTGATACTGTTTGCGCTCTGGTGCTTGCCGCCATTGACCTGGCGTTCCCCATTATCCTGCGCAATTTGACCGGTGGGCTATTTACTCAGGGTCAGGCTGCCATTATGCAGGCGCTCGGCATGATCGCGGTGGGCTTGGTGTTGATGTATGCCGTCCGCTGCGCCTGCCGCTACTTTGTGAGCTATTGGGGTCACGTGATGGGCGCGCGCATGGAGTCCAAGATGCGCGAGGACCTGTTCGATCAGTACGAGCGCTTTAGCTTTGCGTACTTTGATCGCAACAGCTCGGGTGACATGATGAGCCGCGTGGTCAACGACCTGTTCGATATCTGTGAGGCGGCACACCATGTGCCCGAGTGGATTATCATCTGCGGCATCGAGATCGTCGGCTCGTTTGTGATCCTCTTTGCTATTGCCCCGGTGCTGGCGCTTGCCATGGCCGTGGTGACGGCGGTGTTTGCGGTCATCATGTTTTGGCAGAACATGCGCATGCGCGAGGTCTTCAGCGACAACCGCAAAAAGATCAGCGGTATTAATGCTCAGCTGCAGGATTCGCTGGCGGGCATGCGCGTGGTCAAGAGTTTTGCGAACGAGGAGGCCGAGCGCTCCAAGTTCCGCGCCTCTAACGACCGCTATCTTTCGTCCAAGGAGAATATGTATCGCGCCATGGGCGTCTACACTGCGACGTATGGCCTGCTCTCGGGCGTGCTGTACGTGATCGTGGTGCTGCTAGGTGGTTGGCTGGTGGCGCAAGGCCAACTGCAGGCGGTCGATATGGCGACCTTCGCGCTCTACATTTCACTGTTCTGCACCCCGCTCGAGACGCTTGTGAACTCGGCCGAAATGTATCAGAAGGCCATCGCCGGCTTTAAACGCATGGACGAGGTGCTTTCGACCGCGCCGGATATTCAGGATAAGCCGGGTGCCGTGGATCTGCAGGTGACGGCGGGTGCTGTTGAGTATCGCGACGTGTGCTTTAGCTATGAGGATGTTGAGTTGGGCGAGGACAGCGCCGACGGACGCCCTGTTATCGACCACATGGACCTGTCTATCAAGCCCGGCCAGACCATCGCGTTGGTTGGCCCCTCGGGCGGCGGCAAGTCTACGACCTGTTCGTTGCTCCCGCGTTTTTACGACGTGGCTGACGGATCCATCAGCATCGACGGGCAGGACGTGCGCGACGTGACGCAACAGAGTTTGCGCCGTGCTATTGGCCTCGTGCAGCAGGATGTCTACCTGTTTGACGGTACGATTGGCGAGAATATCGCCTACGGCAAGCCGGGCGCCACGGCAGAAGAGGTCGCCGAGGCCGCCCGCCGCGCCAATATCGATGCCTTCATTGAGTCGCTGCCGCAGGGCTACGACACGGTCGTGGGCGAGCGCGGTAGCCGTCTTTCGGGCGGCCAGAAGCAGCGCGTAGCCATTGCGCGCGTATTTCTCAAGAACCCCAAGATCCTGATTCTGGACGAGGCGACGAGCGCCTTGGATAACGAGAGCGAGGAGGCGGTGCAGGAGTCGCTCGAGCGCCTGGCGCGCGGCCGCACCACGATCATCATCGCCCACCGTCTCTCGACCATTAAACATGCTGACGAGATTGCGACCGTCGAGCATGGTCGCGTTGTGGAACGTGGCACGCACGAGCAGCTTCTCGCCCGTGGCGGCACCTATGCCCGTTACTATCGAATGCAGTTCGAAGGTGCGCGTGCGCACGAGCTCGACTGATTGATATGACAGGAAGTATATGGCTGAGAAGAACCCTTTGACTCCGGAAGAAGTGACGGAGTTATTCTCCGAGATCGACGCATCCGGCGTTTTGGATCCGACGCTTGCCAAAAAGCGCACCGAGCGCATGCGCGAAAAAGAGGCTGCGGTCAAACGCGGCGACAAGGCGGCGCTGGCGCAGCTTCGTAGCGAAGATCGCGCAAGCCAGACAAAGCAGGTTGACCCGCTGTCCGAGGACGACCCTTCGGGCTCGCAGGTGAGCCATACCATTACGAAGACCGCCATGGCCGTGGTCATTGGCATCCTGGTGTTGATCGTGGGCATGCAGATCGGCTACGGCGTGATGCGCCGCTTGAACACTGCCAACCTGTCCGAGAGCGTTTCGGTGGATACCGTTTCCACGGCACTGAAGGGCGGCCTTGAGTGGGGCAACGGCTTTACGCAGTTCCCGCTCGACTTTAGCGTCGACGAGGCGGACGAGCGCACGGGTACGGTAGAGGTGACGGTGTTGGACACATCGTCTGTCAACGAGCTCGACCTGCTGTCCAACGGGCAGATTCAGGCGGCGGCGCTTGCGACCAACGCGCTGCTCAACGATAAGATCGACCGCGTGGTGTATAACGTGCACGCCTATATCGACGATGACAGCAAGATCCAGCACGACTCTTTCTTTGGAATGTTTCCCGCACAGGGCCATCAGAGCGCCATTCTGACGTTCGTGTGGACCAAGAGCTCGTCAAATGCCACGAGCATCGACTGGAAGATGCGTATCGTGAGCATGGACGACACGATTGCCGAGCGCATCCAAAAGCAGGTGAACTCGGTTTCGTCACTGATTGAGGACCCGGCGGTAAGCCAGACCAAGATCACGGAAGAAAAGGCCGAGCGCGACCTGGAGCATCGCCTGCACGGCCGCGAGATCTTCCGCGGCGGCAAGCCCGACCGCACACCGTCCGATCTGCTGGAGCAGGACAAATAAGACGCCATCGTCCCGCGTGAGCCACAAGCCCACGCGGGACGATTTTTAATCCCCGTCCCAGAAAAATCATTATGCATAGAAAGTCATAATTATCATTTCGTAAACATTTCGATGAAATTAACGCCATAGAGCATACTTGCGGTTACAATACCGCGAGGCCTAACTACCAACCTTTAAGCCGGTCCTGTGAGACCGGGAAGGAGAACTATGGCGAACAACCATACCGCGGGCGCTGCCGCCCGCACCTTCGCGCCCAGCGAGCTTTGCCAGCGTATGCTGGTCAAAACCAGCAAGGGCACCTGCGGTCCCTGCATCCTGTATCTTGAGGATGGGACCATTTTTTATGGCCGTGCATGCGGTGCCGAGGGTACCGCGACCGGCGAGGTCTGCTTCAACACCTCGCTTGAGGGCTACTTTGAGGTCATGACCGACCCGAGCTATGCCGGCCAAATCGTAACCATGACCTATCCGCAGATCGGCAACTACGGTATCGACGAGACCGACGTCCAGTCGGCCTTCCCTGGCGATACCGCTCGCCCTGCGAACGCTCCCGCTATGCGCGGCATGATTGTGCGCGACATGTGCGCCACGCCTTCTAACTGGCGCTCGGCCGTCAGCGTGCCGGAATACCTGCGTGCCCACGGCATCGTCGCTATCGAGGGCGTCGACACCCGCGCTCTTGTGCGCCACCTGCGCGACAACGGCTCCAAGATGGGCATTATCTCGACCGAGATCTTCGACATCGACGAGCTTGCCGAGCGTCTGGCCGCAGCGCCGACGCTGGTGGGCGAGAATCTGGTCAAGACCGTGAGTTGCCCCGCGCCTCACGAGTTTGTAGCTGCCGACCTGCCTGCCACGCATGACTTTGCGCTGGCTCCTGCTGCTCCCGCCCGCCACAACGTGGTCGCCTACGACTGCGGTGTGAAGCGCGGCATCCTGGAGGGCCTGGTCCGCGCCGGCTGCGACCTTACCGTCGTGCCGTGGGATACGCCCGCGAGTGAGGTGCTCGACATGAATCCCGACGGCGTCTTTTTGTCCAACGGCCCCGGCGACCCCGATGCCGTGGTGGAGACCTACGAGCAGGTGCAGCAGCTGATCGACAAGGTGCCGGTCTTTGGTATTTGTCTTGGTCACCAGATGATCAGCTTGGCCTGCGGCGCCCAGATGGAAAAGCTTAAGTTCGGTCACCGCGGTGGCAACCAGCCGGTCATGAACCTGGTAAGCCGTCGCGTGGAGATCACCGCACAAAACCATGGCTTTGGCCTGCTGTTCCCCAGCTTGGGCAAGCTTGTCCCCGAGCTTTCCGGCGGCGAGACCGAGCATGCGGCCGATGGAGATCTGCGCGTCTGGGTGCGCCGCGGAATCGCGCCGGTCGTGATGAACGAGCGCTTCGGCCGCATTCGCCTAACACATGTGAACCTCAACGACGGCACCGCCGAGGGCATCCAGCTGCTCGACGCCCCGTGCTTCTCGGTCCAGTACCACCCCGAGGCCTCGCCTGGCCCCACCGATGCCCACTATCTTTTTACCGCCTTTACGCGACTCATGGACGGCGAGGAGAACTACCTGGACATCGACACCGCGAAGGATCGCCTGGCTGGCTGGAATTTCGCCGAGACCGCCGCGACCGAGACCGAGGAGAACTAACATGCCGAAACGTACTGACATCAAGCGTATCCTCGTTATTGGTTCGGGCCCCATCGTTATCGGTCAGGCCTGTGAGTTTGACTACTCCGGCGCCCAGGCCTGCAAGGTGCTCAAGGAGGATGGCTTCGAGGTCATCCTGGTCAACTCCAACCCGGCGACCATCATGACCGACCCGGGTCTTGCCGACCGCACCTATGTTGAGCCCATCACCGCCGAGTTTATCGAGCGCGTAATCAAGAAGGAGCGTCCGGATGCGCTGCTGCCCACGCTGGGCGGCCAGACCGGTCTGAACGCCGCCGTCGAGCTGGCGAAAGACGGCACGCTCGACAAGTACGGCGTCGAGATGATCGGCTGCGACCTGGCCGCCATCGAGCGCGGCGAGGACCGCAAGCTCTTTAACGAGGCCATGGCCGAGATCGGCCTGGAGGTCGCGCGCTCGGGCTACGCCTACAGCGTGGCCGACGCCGAGGCCATCGCCGAGCGCGTGGGATACCCCTGCGTGCTGCGTCCGAGCTTTACCCTCGGTGGCGCCGGCGGCGGCATCGCGCACACCCACGAGGAGCTCGTCTCCATCGTGAGCCAGGGCCTTGAGCTCTCGCCCGCCCACGAGGTGCTGGTCGAGGAGTCCATCGAGGGTTGGAAAGAGTACGAGATGGAGGTCATGCGCGACCACGCCGGCAACGGCATCATCGTGTGCTCCATCGAGAACCTCGACCCCATGGGCGTGCATACCGGCGACTCCATCACCGTGGCGCCGGCGCAGACGCTCTCCGACCTTGAGTATCAGCGCATGCGTGTCGCGTCGCTCGCCATTCTGGAGAAGATCGGCGTCGAGACCGGCGGCTCCAACGTGCAGTTTGCCGTGAACCCCCAGACCGGCCGCCTGATCGTCATCGAGATGAACCCGCGCGTGAGCCGTTCGTCCGCACTGGCCTCCAAGGCCACGGGCTTCCCCATCGCCAAGGCCGCCGCTCGCCTGGCCGTGGGCTACACGCTCGACGAGATCGTCAACGACACCACCAAGGCAACGCCCGCCTGCTTTGAGCCCACGATTGACTACTGCGTGGTCAAGGTGCCGCGCTTTGCCTTCGAGAAGTTTAAGGGTACCGACCCCACGCTCACCACGCGCATGAAGGCCGTGGGCGAGATCATGGCGATCGGCCGCACCTTTGAGGAGGCCTTCGGCAAGGCCATGCGCTCACTGGAGGACGGTCACCAGGGCATCTGCGCCGGTGGCAAGGAGGGTGCCGACAAGCTGAGCGACGATGAGCTCGCTCAGGCCGCGGCAACCCCGACCGAGCACCGCATCTTCTTTGTGGTCGAGGCCCTGCGCCGTGGCTGGGACATCGCCCGCATCCATGCCATCTGCGGTATCGATCCGTGGTACCTCAATCGTATCAACGACATGGTGCAGGTCCAGGAGAGCATCCGCGGCCTGCGTGTGGAGGATATCGACGCCGACGCGATGCGCCTGCTCAAGCAATACGGCACGAGCGACGCCGAGATTGCCGCGCTGACCGGCTCGGACGAGCGCTTTGTGCGCGCCTATCGCAAGGGTCTGGGCGTGGTTCCCAGCATGAAGACGGTCGATACCTGCGCGGCCGAGTTCTCGAGCGCCACGGAGTACCACTACAAGACGTACGAGAACATCTACCGCACGAGCCCGGATGCCAAGAAGTGCGTGGCTCCCGACGAGACCACGCCGGCGGACAAGCCCAAGGCGATGATCCTGGGCGCCGGCCCCAACCGCATTGGCCAGGGTATCGAGTTCGATTACTGCTGCGTGCACGCGAGCTACGCGCTGGCGGCCCGCGGCTTCGAGACCATCATGGTCAACTGCAATCCCGAGACCGTCTCGACCGACTATGACACGTCCGACCGTCTGTACTTTGAGCCGCTCACCTACGAGGACGTCATGGACGTTATCGATGTCGAGCGCCCCGACGGCGTCGTGGTGACGCTCGGCGGCCAGACTCCGCTTAAGCTGGCGCGCATGCTCGAGGAGAGCGGCGTGAACATTATGGGCACCAAGCCCGACGCCATCGATTTTGCCGAGGACCGCGAGCGCTTCGCCGCTCTGCTCGACAAGCTGGGCATCATGTACCCGCCGGCGGGCCAGGCCAACTCGTTTGAGGAGGCCGAGGCCGTGGCCGCGCACATCGGCTATCCACTTCTGGTGCGTCCGAGCTATGTGTTGGGCGGCCGCGGCATGATGATCGCCTACGATGCCGAGCATCTGCGCAATTACATGGCCGAGGCTGCGCGCATTAGCCCCGACTACCCGGTGTACCTCGACCGCTTCCTGGAGGGTGCGATTGAGTCCGATGTCGATGCCCTGTGCGACGGCGAAGAGGTCTACATCGGCGGCATCCTGGAGCATATTGAGGAGGCCGGTATTCACTCCGGCGACTCTGCGACTTGCATCCCGCCGTTCAGCTTTAGCGAGAGCCTGCAGGCAAAGCTTCGCGAGACCACGCGCCGCATCGCGATGGCGCTGGGCGTACGCGGCCTGGTCAACGTGCAGTATGCCATCAAGGGCGAGACCGTCTACGTGATCGAGGCCAACCCGCGCGCAAGCCGTACCGTGCCGTTTATCTCCAAAGCCACCGGCGTGCCGCTGGCCAAGTGCGCCGCACGTATCATGGCGGGCGATTCCATCGCGAGCTTGGGCTTGCCGAGCGACGAGCGTCAGCTGGACTGGTTCTGCATGAAGGAAGCCGTTATGCCCTGGGGTCGTTTCCCGGGCGCCGATGTCATCCTGGGGCCCGAGATGAAGTCGACGGGCGAGGTCATGGGTATCGCCAAGAGCTATCCCGAGGCATACGCCAAGACGCAGCTGGCGATTGACTACAAGTTGCCCGACCCGAGCGTCGGCAAGGTATTCATCAGCGTGTGCGACCGCGACAAGCGCCACATCCTTTCGGTCGCGCGTATCCTGCGTTACCTGGGCTTTGACATCTGCTCCACCGAGGGTACGGCGCGCGTGCTGCGTGGAGGCAACGTGACGTGCGAGATCGTGGAGAAGATTAGCGGCCCGCACGACGGCGAGCGCCCCAACATCGGCGACCTCATCGCCGATGGCAAGATCGCGGTGATCATCAACACGCCGTATGGTCCAGGCTCGCGTGGCGACGGCTATCTGCTGCGTACCGAGGCGGTGCGCCGCGGCGTGACCTGCGTGACCGCGATGTCTGCCGCCAACACGTATGTGAGTGCCATCGAGGCGGCGCGCGAGGACCAGCAGGGTCACGGCAGCGCCAACGACATGGGCATGGACGTCATCGCCCTGCAGGACCTGCCGCAGCACACGGTGTAATGTGACCTGGTCGGCCGGGGCGGTAGCCGGACACTTTCTCTCGGAAACTGGGCTTCGCGAAGTTTTCCGAGAGAAAGGTCCGCCTCCCGCCCCGGCCTGCGGTGACTTGGCCGCACCGTGTGCTGCCGAAGGGGCTTTGCGCGATGACTAGGGCTGAATAAAAAGTGAGCGTGGGATCCACCGTTCGTTCGAACGGCGGATCCCACGTTTTGTATGGGGCCTTTCAGCCTCGTCAACCTCCCATTCCAAACCAAATCAGCCAACGTACGTCATGGCAATCCCCGGTAGGTCGAAGGTGCTCTGCGGCGGCCCGGTGTTTTCATCTGAACGACTTTGCGTAGCAACCGGAGTGAAGATGAAAACACCGGGCCGCCGCAGAGCACCCACAGACCGCAGGGACGGGAGCAGCTATACTACTCTCAGTAGTTAAGGGTCGCGGATTCGCTGCGTCACCG
Organism: uncultured bacterium; assembly: GCA_905215365.1. GTDB lineage: Bacteria > Actinomycetota > Coriobacteriia > Coriobacteriales > Coriobacteriaceae > Collinsella. Next base: position 21,977 of record CAJMPX010000004.1, read on the forward strand.
CTCTCAACAGGAGGTCTTTGTTTATGGCAGATCAAAAGCCGGTTGTCGGGATCATCATGGGTTCCAAGTCCGATCTGGGCGTTATGGAAGGCTGCACCGCCGAGCTCGAGGCACTGGGTGTGCCCTATGAGCTCGTGATCGCGAGCGCGCACCGCACGCCGGCGAAGGTCCACGAGTGGGCTTCGACTGCCGCCGATCGCGGTATCAAAGTGATTATCGCCGCCGCCGGCAAGGCCGCTCACCTGGGTGGTGTCGTGGCTGCCTTTACGCCGCTGCCGGTTATCGGCGTGCCTATGAAGACGAGTGACCTGGGCGGTATGGATTCGCTGCTGTCGATGGTGCAGATGCCTTCGGGCGTGCCCGTGGCCTGCGTTGCCATCAACGGTGCCAAGAACGCCGCCATCTATGCCACACAGATTCTGGGTGCTTGCGACCCCGAGTACCGCAAGGTTATCGAGAAGATGAAGCAGGAGATGGCTGACGCCTAAGCGTTCCGCCGTTTCACCGCAGTATAAGGAGAGCCATGTCCGATTATCAGGGAAAACGATTCAAGGCTTCTCAGATTCCCGATCCGTCGAAGCCGGGTGCTGCCCGTGCGGCACAGCAGGGTCGGACATCCTCTCCTCAGCAGCCGCGCGCGCCGCGCCCCGTGACACCGGCGACGCATCGTCGACAGGACGCGCCGGCCGCATATCGTCCTTCGTCTTATAGCTCCGCTAAGAAGCCGCCCCGGTCTTCATCGCATGCCGCGCCGTCGGATCGCACCGAACCGCCGCGCAAAAAGCGCCACTCCATTATTCCCATTCTGCTCATCATCATCGGTATCGGTCTGATTGTCGCCGCCGCCGCTATTTTTATTAATGCCCAGATTGGCTATAAGCAGGCGAGCGATTCGTATCAGAAAATCGAGAAGCAATATGTAAGCGATAAGGACGCCAGCGGCGTGCCGATTATCGACTTTGATGCGCTTGCTCAGACGAACCCCGAGATTGTGGGTTGGATTTACGTGCCGGGAACCAACATCAACTATCCCGTGGTGCAGACCAACAACAACTCCAAATACCTCAACACGCTGTTCGATGGCACGTCTAACGCCTCGGGTGCCATCTTCTTGGATAGCGATGACACCGCGCCGGGAATGGTCGACCAGCAGACCACGATCTACGGCCACCATATGAACGATGGGTCGATGTTCAACGTGATTTCGGATACGACTGACCAGGCAACGTTCGATAGCATTGAATATGTGTACTACATCACGCGCGATGCGACGTATAAGTTGCGTCCGCTGGCGACCAAGGTGGTCGAGGACACGTATGCCAAGGCGCGCACGACCAATTTTGAGGGCGACGACGGACTCAAGAACTACCTGTCCGAGATGCTCGACGGCGCTTCTGCCGTGGCGAGTGATGCCACCGATCGTGCCGCTTCGGCAACTAAGGTTGTAACGCTTGTGACCTGTCGTTCGCTGTCGCTGAGCAACACACGCGCCGTCATGGTGCTCACGCCGGTCGAGGAATAAGTTGTTCGAGAGTAGCTAAAAAGGCCCCGTCCCAAATTGGCTACTCGACGACGGTAAGGGAGAAATGATGCTCGAGAGTGGCAAATTGATGCCTTCGATTGATGCTTGGCTGCGCGAGGCCAAGGCCGATGCTTCGGCGGCAGGCTGTGGGATGTATCTGACGCATAACGGTGTGGTGCGCGCGACGCCCAAGGCTGAGGTGCGCGGAGTCGAGACCGATGGCGTGGCGCCTGGGCATAAGGTGGGCGGCATGGTGTTTGGCTTCGATGCTCAGAAGGTGCAGGCTGCTATCGAGGCGACGCGTGCGATGCCGGGTATCGGCTATGTGCGTGTGTGGCTGGCAAGCGGCGAGCTTGCCGTAGGTGACGACATCATGCTCGTGCTCATCGGCGGGGACATTCGCCCGCACGTGGTCGATGCGCTGCAGGCGCTCGTTGGCACCATTAAGAACGAATGCGTGAGTGAGGTCGAGCGCGAGGCGTAGAGGCTTGCGTCGATAGAAGGATCGTTTATAAAAATGCCCACCGGTACGTGTGATACCGGCGGGCATTTTGCGTTTTGGGCGCGGTGGGCGCTACACGCGCGTCGCATCCTTGGGGCTCATGGTCATGCTCTGGAAGCGGTTTTCCATGTACTCGTTATCGAAGTGCTCTCCGTAGAACTGTGCGACGGGAATGTCCGGCTCCGTGCCGTTAACGCGCTGGTACCAGTAGTCGAGCGACTGCAGCGTCATGACGCCGTCGACCAGCATGATAACGGTAAAGATGACGGTGGCCGAGTAGCGGCTCTTCCAGGGGATCTTGTTGATAAGCTTAAGCAGCCTCGGCAGCAGCAGCTTGATCCAGATGAGGCCGCCCAGGCCCCACAGGCAGGCGAAGCCCGTGCAGGTGCGTCCGCCCGTGAGGACCACGAGCGGATCGGGCAAACCGAACAGCGTTATGTGCGAGTAGCTCCACGAGACCACGCCAAACGCGGTCTGCATAAACCAGCCCACGAACACCTCAAAGCTGGCGCCGAGCAGGGCGCTCACCAGGAAAATGATGATGGGGTTCTTTTTGTAGAAGCGGTTAAGCACCATGGTCATGAGCACGGCGCCAAATCCGTAGATGGGGCTGAAGGGGCCAAACAGCATGCCGGCGCGGTTCTGATAGACGCCCGGGTCGTCGACCGTCATGTGCCAGATGTCCTCGGCGATCAGGCCGAGTATGCAGCAGACAAAGAACACCCAGAACAGGTTGAAGTAGTTGAGCTTGATGTAGCCCTCGCCGGTTTCATCGCGGCCGAGCATGCCCTCGGCGGCGGCGTCGCGGTCGAGCATCTCCTGCAGGCGGCGCTGCAGTTCGCGCTCCTGACGCAGCGTGGGGTCGACGGTTGCCGAAAGTGCAACAAGGATGCCGAGCTGGATCGCGGGACGCAGCAGGAAGGGCCCGATGCCCTGGAGCATCACGTCGACCAAAAGCTCGACGACGGTGAATGCAATAAGGATGTAGGACAGGCGGGCGGCGTTGCGGCGCTGGTTTTTGATAAGGTCCAGGCCAAAGATGATTAGGATGACGGCACTTGCCGCAGAGAGCATGATGCCGGCGACGATAAGGCCGACTGCGACGAGCGTGTTGTCGCCGAGCTTTTCGGTGGCGTTGCCGTTAACAAGTGCCGTGATGACCTGCCACATAAAGGCAGCGACCGACGGGAGCGTGCCCACGCCGGAAAGGATGCACAGGACGGCGTACACCTTAATGATGAGGGGAATCTTCTTGACCTCTGTGGCGCTGGGGACGCTGGGGTCGAGTTCGTTTCGATCCATACAGAACCTTTCTCGCTTTGTTGTAGGTTATAAGGATACGCCGCCGACCTGCCAAAAGACAGGACGAACGTCCCAATTGCAACTTTGTAATCCCCAACGGTGGACGCGGCGGCCATCTGGGGGGCGCGGGCGCTTGCACTGGACAGACCGATAAAATGTTTGGCAACAAAACTGATTATTAGCTCGGTGGGCTTTTAAAAAGCGCTGTTCATGCGCGGGAGTGCTTGTCTTGCCGTGCGTATAATAGGGCAGGTAACGCCAAAAATACGAGGCTCTGAGGGGATACCATGTCTCAAGAAACCATCCGCGCGGCCGAGCGTGCCGCGGGACAGGTGAACACCATGTCGACGTATGATCCGGACTCCGACCAGCTGCATGAGGAATGTGGCATTTTCGGCGTATGGGCGCCCGATCGCGACGTGGCTCGACTGACGTACTTTGGCCTGCGTGCGCTGCAGCACCGTGGCCAGGAATCGGCTGGAATCGCCGTGGGTGACGGCGGCACGGTTATGGTCCGCAAAGATCTGGGCCTGCTCGACCGCGTGTTCTCCAACGCCGACCTGTCGACGCTCTCCGGCCAGCTGGCCGTGGGTCATGTGCGCTACGGCACTGCCGGCGCCAAGAGCTGGGAAGCCTCTCAGCCGCACCTCTCTACCATCAATAGCGTCATTATCGCGCTCGCGCACAACGGCACCCTCGTCAACACCGACGAGCTGCGCCGTCAGCTGATCGAGCTGGGCGTGCCGTTCCTCTCCAATTCGGATTCCGAGGTCGCGACCAAGCTTATCGGCTACTTTACCCAGCGTACGGGCCACCTGCGCGAGGGTATTCGCAAGACCATGGAGCTCGTGCGCGGCGGCTACGCCATGACGCTCATCAACGAGCAGGCGCTCTACGCATTCCGCGATCCACACGGCATTCGCCCGCTCGTGCTGGGCAAGCTGGTGGACGAGGGTCTGGACCAGGCCGATGCCGCAGCCGTTTCGCAGCTGCCGTCGCAGGACGGCGCCGCGACGGTCGACTCCGCCGTCCGTGTCACGCGCGCCGGCGGCTGGGTCGTTGCTTCCGAGACCTGCGCACTCGACATCGTGGGTGCCGAGTACGTCCGTGACGTCCGTCCCGGCGAGATCTTGCGCATCAGCGCCGAGGGTCTTGTGTCCGAGCAGGGCGTGCCTGCCGCCGAAGAGCCTGCTAACTGCATCTTTGAGCAGGTCTACTTTGCCCGCCCCGACTCCATCATGAACGGCAAGAGCGTCTACGCCTGCCGTTACGACATGGGTCGTCAGCTGGCACACGAGGAGCCCGTCGAGGCCGACCTGGTCATCGGCGTGCCCGACTCCGGCCTGCCGCCCGCGGAGGGGTATTCGCACGAGAGCGGTATTCCCTTTGGCGAGGGCCTCATCAAGAACCGCTACGTGGGCCGTACGTTTATCGAGCCCACGCAGGAGCTGCGCGCCATGGGCGTGCGCATGAAACTCAACCCGCTGCGCGACAACATCGAGGGCAAGCGCCTAGTCGTCATCGACGACTCCATCGTGCGCGGCACCACCATGGTGCAGCTCGTCAAGATGCTGCGCAACGCCGGCGCCAAGGAGATTCATATCCGCATCAACTCGCCCGAGGTCATCTGGCCGTGCTTCTACGGTATCGATACCGACGTGCAGTCGCAGCTTATCAGCGCCAACAAGACGGTCGACGAGATTTGCGAGTATATCGGCGCCGATTCGCTGGCCTTCCTTTCGGTCGAGGGCCTGCTTAAGGTCATGCCCAAGGGCGGTTACTGCGATGCGTGCTTTACCGGCCGCTACCCCGTGGCGATTCCCGAGAGCTTTGGCCGCGACAAGTTTATGGAGGGCTTTAAGCCCCGCAACCTGGACAAGCCGCTGCACTTTGACGACGACGCCGTGATCGAGAAATACGACGACCGCAGCTGGGAAGAGGAGCACGGCGAGGCATAAAACCTGCCATATGGGGACAGGTTTATTTTGGTAGGTTTTACCTGCTGTTTTGTTGATATGACGGCGCGTGCTGTTATGGCGCGCGCCGAAATGAACGCAACTATGAGCACCGTTTGGCGCCCGTGCGGCGCCACGGTAGTGGGAGAGGAAGGCTCAGATGAGCGACAGCAAGCATGTGACGTACGAGGACGCCGGCGTCGATACCGCCGAGGGCGGCCGCGCCGTCGACGCCATTAAGCAGATGGTCAAGGACACTAACCGTTCCGAGGTTATCGGTGGCATCGGCGGCTTTGGCGGCCTGTTCTCGGCCGCCGCGCTCAAGGATATGGAAGACCCGATCCTGATTAGCGGTACCGACGGCGTGGGCACCAAGCTCGTGCTCGCCCAGATCATGGACCGTCATGAGACGGTGGGCCAGGACCTGGTCGCCATGTGCGTTAACGACATTCTGGCTTCGGGCGCCGAGCCGCTGTTCTTCTTGGACTACGTTGCCATTGGCCACATCGAGGCCGAGCACATGGCAAAGATCATCAAGGGTGTGGCCGACGGCTGCAAGCTCGCGGGCTGCGCGCTCGTGGGCGGCGAGATGGCCGAGCACCCGGGCGTTATGGCTCCGGCTGACTACGACCTTGCCGGCTTTACCGTGGGCGTCGTCGACCGTCCCAAGATGCTCGACCCCGCGAATGTCCGCCCCGGCGACGTGATTCTGGGCCTGCCCTCCACCGGCGTGCACTCCAACGGCTATTCGCTCGTGCGCAAGGTCATTGGCGTCGACGGCATTAAGCCGGGCACGCCCGAGGCTGCCGCTAAGGCCGAGGAGCTGAGCCGTCCGCTCGAGGAGCTCGGCGGTGCATCGCTGGCAGACGCTCTGTTGGCCCCCACGCGCATCTACGTCAAGCCGATCCTGGAGCTGCTGCGCGGCGGCGCCAACGTGCACGCCATCGCCCACATCACTGGCGGCGGTATTACCGAGAACCTCAACCGTGCGCTCGCCGATGACGTCGACGCCGTGGTCACCCGCAACGGTGCCGAGATGGGTTGGGACGTTCCGCCCGTCATCACCTACGTGTCGCGCCAGGCCGAGCTTGCGCCCAACGAGGCATGCAAGACCTTCAACATGGGCGTCGGCCTGTGTCTGATCGTCGCCCCCGAGGACGAGGCCGCCGTGACCGAGGCACTGGTCGCGCTGGGCGAGAAGCCGTTCCGCGTGGGCGAGTGCGTCGAGGGTTCCGGTAAGGTCGTGTACTCCGATGAGCGCTAACGAGCAGATGGCTGCTGCCGAGGGCCTGGGCTTTGTGCCCTATACCCGTCCGACTGGCACCGATACGGCTGAGCCGCTCAAGATCGGTGTGCTCATCAGCGGTTCGGGTACCAACCTGCAGGCGCTGATCGACCTAATCGCCGCCGGCAAGCTCAACGCCTCGATTGAGCTCGTGGTGTCGAGCCGTCCTTCGGCCAAGGGCCTACAGCGCGCCGAGCGTGCGGGCATCCAGACGCTCACGCTGTCCAAGGATGTCTATGCCGACCCCATCGCGGCTGACGAGATCATCGCGCACGAGCTGCTCGAGCGCGGCTGCGAGTATGTGGTCATGGCCGGCTACATGCGCATGGTGCATACACCGCTGCTGGCGGCGTTTCCCAACCGCGTGGTCAACTTGCATCCGGCGCTGCTGCCGAGCTTTACCGGTGCGCATGCGATTGACGATGCCTTTGTGCGCGGCGTCAAGGTAACTGGCGTGACCGTGCATTTTGCCAACGAGGTCTACGACAACGGTCCCATCATCGCCCAGCGTGCGCTGGCTGTTGAGGAGGACTGGGATGTCGACACGCTCGAGGAGCACATCCACGCGATTGAGCACGTGCTGTATCCCGAGGTCGTGCAAATGCTCGCCGACGGCCGCGTCCACGTGCTGGAGAGCGGCAAGGTCGCAATTGATCCGGCACGCTAGTCGTGTGTAAGAGGGCTCATTGAGCGTTCTTTGGGACGTAAGCGATCTAGAAAATCTGATAGGGCCCTGTCCGTGCGCGGGCGGGGCCCTTTTGTGTGGTCTGCTCTGTTTGCTATACTGCTAGCAAGTAGAGAGGAGCCGCTATGGGTACAGCAACGGTGCAGCTCAACACACGAATCGACCCTATGCTCAAGGCCGGTGGCGATGCGGTCCTGACTCGTAATGGGCTGGGGCCGAGTGACGCCATTCGTGCGCTTTGGACCTATCTTGCCGAGCATCAAACGTTGCCGGGATTTATGGTGACGGATAAGTGCGAGACGCCCCGTGCGAAGAGTCTTGCCGAACAGGGGTGTGGTCTGGCTTTTTCCTCATTGGGGTTGAGCTTTTCAGATTTTGCGCCAGGCGAATCATCGGCGGACAACTGGGATGCCGTACGCGATGATATGTATGACGCGATGATTGCCGACATAGAGGCGAATTGCCGATGATTGAGGCAAAGCGGCTCTTGGTGGACACGAATGTTTGGCTTGATTACTACCTGCAAGAGGGCGCATTCGACAACGTGAGAAGATTGGTTGAACTGGCCGAAGCGGGAAAGATCGACCTTCTGTACGCGCCAACGACGGCAAAGGACGTGTTCTACATCTTGCCTCGGCGTCTAGCTCGACGGAATGTGAATGGGATTAACGCTTCGTTCGGTCCGGCTGCATGGGCATGCGTCGAGCATATGATGCAGGTGGCAACGGCTTCCCCGCTTTCGATGGCGGAGTGCGAGATGGCGCGCATGCTTGGCAAGCGCATGCCGGACCTCGAGGACAATCTCATTATCGCCTCGGGCGATACGGCGGATGTTGACTACGTAGTCACGAGCGACCGACGCATGTTGGAGACGATGCCCGAGGTATGCTTGACGCCCGCGCGCGCACTCGAGCTCATCGGGATCCTCGGCTGACCTTGCATACCCCGTTTCGCTATCATATTGAGCATTGTGGCCCTCATGCAACTTTGGAGGACGGTATGGCGGATAACGAAGCACTGTTTACGCCTGAGCTGGTGTTTTTTGATTGGGAGTGCGCGACGCCCGCCGAGGTGTTTGCGCGACTCGAAGGCGAACTTGCCCCACGCGGCTACATTGGCACCGGTTGGCTCGACGCCGTCCGCACGCGCGAGGATGCCTATCCCACGGGGCTTGCCATGCCGGCGGCCAACATTGCCATCCCGCATACCGATCCGGGGTTTGTGGCTAAGCCCTACATCGCGGTGGTGAAGCCGGCCACGCCCGTGACATTCAATGCTATGGCGGGCATGGGTGCCCCTGTGCCGGCGCAGATCGTCATCAATTTGGGCATTGCCGAGCCGGGCGGCCAGGTCGAGGCCCTGCAAGCGCTCATGAATATCTTTATGGACGCGGACGTCGCAGCCGATGTGCTCGGCCAGACCACGCCCCAAGGCATGGTCGACGCCATCCGCCGCCACTTTTAAAGCCGGCACTTGGGGACTGTCCCTAACTGCCGGCAGAAAAGGAACGTCCCCAAGTGCCAGGGTTGCCCCTTTGTCGCGGGGGCTGCGTTGTGACACAATGGCGTTTGTTCGATTCGTGATGCGAAAGGCCAACTATGGCAAACAAGAAAAAGAACTCCGAGGCCGTACCGACGCCCGAGCAGCAGGCCCGCGCCGCGTCGAGCTCTCGCAAGAAGCAGCGCAAGACCCGCGTGTCCAAGACCGTCAAGATCGTTCTGGTGGTCATCGGCGTGCTGGCAATGCTACTTTCCGTCTCGGCCATGGCGTGCTCCGGCCTGATGTCGCAGGCCGAGGACACCTCGGGCTACAAGCTTACCGGCGGTGTAGCTGCCACTATCAACGGCACCAACCTCACCGAGGACACCGTGACCAAGCAGATCATGAGCATGCGCACGTCCTACGGCTACACCAAGGACAAGGACTGGGCACAGTATCTGGTCGACAACGACCTCACGCCCAAGAAGTACCGCAAGCAACTCATCGACTCCTACACGCAGCAGATTCTGCTTCAACAGGCACAGAAGGAGAACGGCGTGACGGTGTCGGACGAGGAGGTCGAGAAGGCTTGGAAGGACGCGTGCAAGAGCGCGGGCGGTGCCAAGGCCTTTAAGAAGACCCTTAAGACCTACGGCTACACCGAGGACACCTACAAGGACTCGCTCAAGGAGAGCCTGGCGCAGCAAAAGCTTAAGGATGCTGTGGCGCCCACCAGCAAGCCCAAGGACAGCGAGATTGTCGATTACATCAACGAGAACCTGTCCAACTACAACGATGCCCGTCGCTCGTCGAACATCCTGATCAAGGTTGATTCCGACGCTTCCGACGAGGACAAGGCTGCCGCCAAGGCTAAGGCGCAGGAGTGCCTGAACAAGATCAACTCCGGCGAGCTGAGCTTTGAAGACGCCGTGAAGCAGTATTCCGACGACACCGGCTCCAAGGAGAAGAAGGGTGACGTGGGCTGGGACAAGCTCACCACCTTTGTCGACAGCTACCAGACGGCACTCGAGGGGCTCAACAAGGGCGATGTGAGCGACGTGGTCGAGTCGACGTACGGCTATCACATCATCAAGTGCACCGACTACTTCCATGTCGATAATCAGGTCGATGACATCAACCAGGTGCCCAAGGCCATCAAAAAGTACGTCTCCAACGTGGTGAAGACGCAGGCGGCCAGCACTGCGTATAGCGAGTGGCTAGAGCAGTACAAGAAGGATGCTGACATCACCGTCAATCCCATGCCCAAGGACGTACCCTATAACGTGAGCCTGAAGGGCGTCACCAAGAGTTCGACCGACGATTCGTCGACGACTGAGTAATCATGGGGCGGTGCTCGCGCGAGTGCCGCCCACGCTATTAGAGAGGATTTGCAGATGACCAACGAAGAGCTGCAGAAGGAAATGATCGCGGCCATGAAGGCCAAGGACAAGGTTCGCCTGTCCATCATTCGCCAGGTCAAGGCCGAGGTGAAGAATATCGAGGTTAACGAGCGCCGCGATGTGACCGAGGAAGACGTCAACAGCATGATCAAGCGTCTGATTAAGCAGACGAGCGAGACGCTGGAGATGTCCATCAAGGCCGGCACCGACCAGGAGCGTACCGACAACCTGACCGAGCAGGTCAAGATTCTGGAGAGCCTGCTGCCCGCGCAGGTTTCGGGCGAGGAGCTCGAGGCCCTGATCGAGCAGGTCATCGCCGAGCTGGGCGCCACGTCCAAGAAGCAGATGGGCCAGGTTATGGGCGCACTCGGCAAGGCCACCGGCGGCAACTTCGACAAGCCGGCCGCGGCAAAGATCGTCGGCGCCAAACTCGCGTAATTTGTTACGCGGTTTTACCAAACCGCGTAACGGCTCGACGCTGCAAACCCGTACACACGGCAATCTGACGTTCAATTTCAAGGGCGCGACCATAAGGTCTGCGCCCTTTCATTTCACGTCACCTTGCTCGCGTGTACGGGTTTTCGCTGACTTATGCTCAACAAGGGCGGTTGTATTATTTTCGGTGCTCATTGGGGACAGACTTAAATGAGTACCCACGGGGGGTACTCATTTAAGTCTGTCCCCAATGAGTGGGTGGAAGATTGCGGGTTCTTTACGGGAATGTAGTGTGGGCTGCGGAAACGTGGTTCTTTCCGTACAATAGTTCAACTCGTGTAAACGCAGGGAAGGGACATTCATGGCAGACATGATCGAGATCAAGCATCTCAACAAGTACTTTGGCGACCTGCATGTGCTCAAAGATATCAACCTCACCGTCAAGCGCGGCGAGAAGCTCGTAATAATCGGGCCTTCCGGCTCGGGTAAGTCGACGCTCATCCGTTGCGTCGATTATCTGGAGGAGCCCACGTCGGGCGAGGTCATCATCGACGGTACGCCGCTTACCAAAAAGAACCACCTGGAGATGGCTCGCAAGTATAGTTCCATGGTGTTTCAGCAGTTCAACCTGTATCCCAACATGACGGTGCTCGGCAACCTGACGCTCGCGCCCATCAAGCTGCAAAAGAAGAGCAAGGAGGAGGCGACCGAGATTGCCATCGCCGCACTCAAGCGCGTCGGCATGGCGCATAAGGCCGGCGAGTATCCGCAGAATCTCTCGGGTGGTCAGCAGCAGCGCATCGCCATCGCCCGTGCCCTGTGCACCAAGCAGCCCATCATCCTGTTTGACGAGCCGACTTCGGCGCTCGACCCCGAGATGGTCCAGGAGGTTCTGGACGTTATGATTGAGCTCGCGCAGGAGGACATCACCATGATCTGCGTGACGCACGAGATGGGCTTTGCGCGCCAGGTGGCCGACCGCGTCATCTTCATGGAGGACGGCCGCATCCTGGAGGAGGGCACGCCCGAGCACTTCTTCGATAATCCCGAGAACCCGCGCTGCCGCGAGTTCCTGTCCAAGATTCTGCACTAGGTGCGGTGGTGGACATGACGGATATGACGAGGGCGGCCGTGTCGCGCCGTCACTTTTTGCAGCTGGCGGGCGCCGGTATGCTTACGCTGACGGGGGCCGCGCTTACCGGTTGCGGCAACTCCACCAGCGGCGAGGGCTCCGACAAGGGGTCTAAGCTTGCGGCCATTAAGTCGCGTGGCCATCTGAATGCCGGCGTTAAGAAGGACGTTCCCGGTTACGGCTATTACGACACCGCTAAGGGTCGCTTTGAGGGCATGGAAGTCGATTTGTGCTACCAGATCGCGGCCGCCGTCTTTGGCGTGAGCTACAAGGAGGCCCGTGCCCAGGAGCTTGTCGAGTTTACCGACGTAACGCCCAAGACGCGCGGCCCGCTGATCGATAACGGCCAGCTCGACGTGGTCGCGGCGACCTACACCATCACCGACGAGCGCAAGAAGAGCTGGGATTTCTCGACGCCGTACCGCACCGACTACGTGGGACTCATGGTCAAGAAGCGTTCGGGCTTTACCTCGATTGAGGACCTGGACGGCAAGGTCATCGGCGTGAGCCAGGGTGCTACCACGCAGGGCCTGATTGAGCAGATGATCAAGGACAACGGCTTTAGCTGCAAGCCCGAGTTTAGGGCCTTTAGCGGCTACCCCATCATCAAGAGTTCACTCGACGCCGGCAATATCGACGTCTTTGCCATGGACCGCTCCACGCTGGCCGGCTACATGAACGAGACCGTCGAGCTGCTGCAGCCCGAGGTCAAGTTTGGCGAGCAGGGCTACGGCGTGGCGACTAAGAAGGGCTGCGACCTTTCGGCCGTGGTCGATCAGGTTGTCTGCGATCGCCTGGCCGACGGCTGGCTCGACCAAGAGGTCAAGACCTGGGGTCTTGTCTAGGCGTATCGTCCAAGGAAGGAATCAAATGCTCGAAGGATTGTTTGACGCCGACCGCTGGTCGACGACATTTCAAAACATGGGGCCCTTCTGGGAGGGCTTTGGCGTGACGCTGCAGGTGGTCGTTGCCGGTCTGCTGCTGTCGCTGATGCTGGGCACGCTGCTGGGCGTGTTCTCTACCACTCGCTCGCGCGTGCTGCGCGCCATAAGCCGCGTATACGTGGAGTTTTACCAGAACACCCCGTTGCCCGTGCAGGTGCTCTTTATGTACATGGCTGGTCCGCAGTTTTTGCAGGCCATAACCGGTGCCGACCAGCCGGTGCGCATCGCGCCGTTCGTGCTGGGCTTCTTGGGCGTGGGCCTGTATCACGCGGCCTACATCTCGGAGGTCATCCGCACCGGCATCGAGGCCGTTCCGCGCGGTCAGATGGAGGCGGCTCAGAGCCAGGGCTTCACCCGCGTGCAGTCCTACTGGTACATCGTGCTGCCCCAGACATTCAAGATCATTCTGCCGCCGCTGTGCAACCAGGCGCTCAACCTGGTCAAGAACACGTCGGTGCTGGCGCTTGTGGCCGGTGGCGACCTTATGTACCGTTCCGACAACTTTGTGAGTCTGTACGGTTACCTGCAGGGATACATCGTCTGCTGCCTTATGTACTTCATCATCTGCTTTCCGCTCGCCATGCTGGTGCAGTGGCTCGAGCGCCGCTCCAAGGAGCGTCCGCGCGGCGTGAGCCTGGCCGAGCTGGGACTCGACAACGTAGAGGAGGCCTAGCGCATGGAAATCTTCAACGCGACCAACCTGCTCTACATCTGGGGCGGCTTTGTTAAGACCATCGAGATCTCGGCGCTGTCGATCTTTTTCTCGCTCATCTTTGGCACGGTGCTGGCGCTCGTCAAGAGCTATGCGCCCCGCCCGTTCCGTATTTTGGTGAGCGCCTATATCGAGCTGTTCCGTTGCACGCCGAACCTGCTGTGGATTCTGTTTATCTACTTTACGGTGCAGGGTTTGGACATTGTGATTTCGACCATCGCCTTTACGCTGTTTACCAGCGCCGTTATGGCCGAGATTGTGCGCGGCGGTCTCAACTCGATTCCGCGCGGCCAGTTTGAGGCAGCGCAGAGCCAGGGTTTTGGCTTCTTTGCCACCATGCGCTACATCATTCTGCCGCAGACGTTTAAGACGATCATTCCGGCGCTGTTTAGCCAGTGCACGACCGTCATCAAGGACAGCTCGTATCTTTCGGGTATTAACGTGGCCGAGCTCATGTACACGGCAAACGTCGTGATGGCCCATGCGATCGACCTGTCGCAGGTGCTTATGCTCTACGGCCTGGTGTTTGCGATGTACTTTGTGCTCAACTTTGGCATCTCGCTGCTGGTCCGAGCTTACCAACGCCGCATCGTAGCCGCATAGCCTGGCTTTCCCTGGCACCCAACCTTGGCCTTCAAACCGTCGCTCGCGTACCAAAGTACGCGTCGCTCCTCTTTCAGGCCAATCTTGGGCACCAGGAAAACCCAGGTACGGTATCGTGGGAATAAGAGATAAACAGCCCTTTTCTCATTTGTTAGAAAGGAATCGCGATGAGCGATCTGGAGAATAAGAAGAATCCTGTGGTCATTACCATCGCGCGTGACTTTGGCGCCGAGGGCCATGAGATTGGTCGCATGCTTGCCGACGAGTTGGGGATTCCACTGTACGATAACGAGCTGCTGGTGCGTGCGTCGCTGCGCGCGGGCGAGTCACTCGATAAGATGGCCGCCTACGACGAGCGTCTGGCCGTGGAGAACATGGCGTTTCTGCCCGATCGCTACGATGCGCGTTCGTACTCGGATAAGTTGTTCCAAAAGATGAGCCAGGTGATTTTGGACCTGGGCGAGACCGAGAGCTGCATTATCGAAGGCCGCCTGTCCGATTACCTGCTGCGTAACAACCCCAACCACATTGCCGTGTTGGTGACCGCTCCCTTTGAGGATCGCGTCGAGATTGTGCGCAAGAAGCGTGGCCTCAACAAAAAGAAGGGCGCCAAGCTGGTCAAACAGCAGCAGAAGGCGCGCGAGGCGTTCTATAAGCGCTACAGCGCCGGCAAGTGGAAGATGACGAGCGGTAAGGATATCGTCGTCAACCGCGCCAAGCTGGGGCGCGAAGGCTGCAAAGGCGTTATCGCCGCTGCCTACCGCTACAAAGTCGCCCAGCTCGAAGCCTAGCCAATCAAAACCACCACAAAGGCACCTTTGTGGTGGTTTGTTTTAGGCCGAGGGAAAGGCCTTGGCGGCAGTGCCTATCCTCGGCTTTTGCAAAATCTCGATCTGTAACACCAAGCCAGCGAAAAAGGCTCTAACTGTTACAGATTGAGACGAACTGTTCAGCCGCCAACCTAACGTCTCGATCTGTAACATGTAGCGAGGAATTTGGCCTCTAACTGTTACAGATCGAGATAAAGCGGAGGCGGCTGGCGCAATATCTCGATCTGTAACAACTACGATGCTCAACGGGCTCCAGGTGTTACAGATCGAGACAAACTAGTCGGTCAGGCCCCCAACCACCACAAAGGTGCCTGTCCCCTTTGTGGTGGTTGGGGCGGCCGGCATAGAAAAAGTCCCCGCCGGGCGTGTGCTCGACGGGGACTTTGCCGTTTGATGGCTAGCACTGCAGGTGATTACTCGCCCAGCAGGCTCTTGGTGATGGAAGCGGCGGCCTTCTTGCCGGCGCCCATCGCCAGAATGACCGTAGCGGCACCGGTGACGATGTCGCCGCCGGCCCAGATGCGGGGATCGGTGGTCTGGCCGGTCTCCGCATCGGCAACGATGTAGCCCCACTTGTTGAGCTCCATCTTGCCGCCGATCTTGGCAGCGAAGGGGTTGGCGTTGGTGCCGATAGCCGAGATCGCGACGTCGCAGGGGATCTCCTCGATGGCGCCCTCGATGGGCACCGGGCGACGACGGCCGGACTCGTCAGGCTCGCCGAGCTCCATCTTCTGGACCTTGACGGCGCACACGGAGCCGTCCTCGCCAGCGACAAACTCGAGCGGGGAGACGAGTGGCAGGACCTCGACGCCCTCGGCCTTAGCATGGTGCAGCTCGGCGCGACGGCAAGGCATCTCATCCTCGGTACGGCGGTAAGCGATAATGGCGTGCTCGGCGCCCAGGCGCTTGGCGGTACGGACGGCGTCCATAGCCACGTTGCCGCCACCAAAGACGACGACGTTCTTGCCGTGCTTGGTGGGGGTGTCGTACTCGGGGAACTTGTTGGCCTTCATCAGGTTCACGCGGGTGAGGTACTCGTTAGCGAAGAAGACGTTGGGCAGGTTCTCGCCGGGGACGTTGAGGAACTTGGGCAGGCCTGCGCCGGTCGCCACGTAGATGGCGTCGAAGCCCTGCTCGAACAGCTCCTCGGCCGTGGCCATGTTGCCCACGACGGAGTTGTACTCAAACTTGACGCCCATGTCCTCCAGGCCGTCAATCTCGCGCTTGACGACTGCCTTGGGCAGACGGAACTCGGGGATGCCGTAGACCAGCACGCCGCCGCCGGTAAAGAAGGCCTCAAAGACGGTGACGTCAAAGCCGTTGCGGGCGAGCTCGCCGGCGCAGGTGATGCCGGACGGGCCGGAGCCGACGACGGCGACCTTCTTGCCGTTCTTGGGGGCCATCTTGGGCGTGGAGGCGAGCTCGGGGCGGTCACCCAGGAAGCGCTCGAGCTGGCCGATGGCCACGGGCTCGGATTTCTTACCACGGATGCACTTGCCCTCGCACTGGTTCTCCTGCGGGCAGACGCGGCCGCAGATGGCGGGAAGCATGGAGTCCTCGCGGATGGTATCGAGAGCGCCGCCGAAGTCCTTCGCGCGGATCTGCTCGATAAAGCGGGGGATGTTGATGTTGACGGGGCAACCCTCAACACAGAACGGCTTCTTGCAGTTGAGGCAGCGCTCGGCCTCGGCCAGCGCCATCTCCTCGGTGAAGCCCTTGTCGACGGGGCGGAAGTCGCAGGCGCGCTCGGCAGCCGGCTCCTCGTTATCGGGGGTGCGGGGCGACTTCATATCGGCAACGAAACGACCGTTAACTAGTGGCATGCGCAGCTCTTTTCCTCATAGGCCTTGAGGGACTCGCCCTCTTCGGAACGGTAAGCGGCCTGGCGGGCACGAAGGTCATCCCAGTCGACCAGGGTGGCATCGAAGTCGGGGCCGTCGACGCAAGCGAACTTGGTCACGCCGCCCACCTCGACGCGGCAGCAGCCGCACATGCCGGTGCCGTCAACCATGATGGGGTTGAGGGACGCGGTGATGGGGGTGTCGTACTTCTGGGCGGTGAGGGTCGAGAACTTCATCATCGGAACGGGGCCGACGCAGAAGACCTGGCTCACGGCCTTGTCCTGCAGCAGGCGCTCCAGCGGAGCGGTGACAACGCCCTGCTCGCCGTAGGAGCCGTCGTCAGTGGTGATGTGGATGTGGTCCTCGTCGAGGAGCTCGCGGAACTGGTCCTCCATGAGCAGGAGGTCCTTGGTGCGGGCGCCCATGATGGCGTGAACCTCGTGGCCGGTCTCGACCAGGTGCTTGGCGACCGGGAAGGCAATTGCCAGGCCGACGCCGCCGCCAATGACGGCGCAGGGGCCCTCAGCCATCTCGGTGGGAACGCCCAGCGGGCCCACGACGTCGCGCAGCGACTCGCCGGCCTCGTAGGTGGAAAGCATCTCGGTGGTCTTGCCGATCACCATGAAGATGAACTCGACCCAGCCCTCGTCACCGTTCCAGCCAGCTAGGGTAAACGGGACGCGCTCGCCTGTCTCGTTGGCGCGAACCATGAGGAACTGTCCAGCGTGCGCATGCTTGGCGATTGCGGGCGCCTCGATGCGGAACTTGAACACCTTCTCCGAGAACTGCGTCTTCTCCAGGATCTTATACATAGAACCCCTCTCTTGTTAGGGCCGCCGAACCGTGCCTCCACGGAAATGGACGGTAGCCCGAGTAAAACCGTACGCGCACAGGCGTTGTGCAGACATACGGTGCAAATTATACCCTCATGGACATGCTGTTTACGTGTGTCTTCGGCGGTTGGGAAAAGGGTTTATCCACTTCGACCTACCAAATAGGGATAGGTTTATTTTGGTCGGTTTTATCAGGCAAAACGGCAAAGGGGGCCGGCCTCGGGTTGTGATGAGGCCGGCCCCCTTTGGGGTGTTATGCGTGTATGGCAGCGCGGGGTTTATTGCGATGCGGCCACCGGGGCGTTTCTGTAGATAAAACCTGCCAAAATAAACATCCCTAAATGGTAGGTTTTAGTGCTTGCCGTTGGAGGAAGCGGCGCCGTTGACGTGGTCGCGGGCATAGATCACGCCGTGCACGATGGCGAGGCCCGCGGCGTCGGCCGCGCGGGCGCAGGTGTCCTGGAAATCCTCGGCCTCGCGGGCACGCAGCTGCTTGAGCACGTAGTCGGCCACGGCCATCTTGCCGGGAGGGTTGCCGATGCCGGTGCGGATACGGCTAAAGTCGCGGCTGCCCATCTTGTCGATGATGGAGCGCAGGCCGTTGTGACCGGCATGGCCTCCGCCCACCTTGACGCGCACGTCACCGGCGGGAATGTCGAGCTCGTCGTGGATGACGAGCAGCTCCTCGGCCTTGATCTTGTACTCGCGGCAGAGCTTGGAGATGGGTCCGCCCGAGGTGTTCATGTACGACTGAGGCTTGACCAGTACAATCTGGCGCTTGCCGCCCTCTTCCTCGGGATCGTTGATGTTGATGAGCGCGACCTCGGCGCCGGCCTGGTTTTTCCAGTACGTGACACCGGCCTGACGGGCCAGCTCATCGATCGCCTTAAAGCCGGCGTTGTGGCGGGTTTCGGCATATTCCTCGCCCGGGTTGCCAAGCCCGGCAACCATGCGAATCTTAAGCGGCTGTGCAGCTGCCATGTTCATCCTTTCGTTGATTTGTCGCCTGCTATGGTGAGCGACCCTGTTGCCGCTGTCAAATGGAGGGTAATTGAGGGCGTTTGGGGGCGTTTGGACGGACGTCGAAATCCGAGGTGGACAGTTAGTTCAGATACGTATAAGTTCTGAGGACTCGAATTACTCAATTCAATGCCGATACGTTGTTTTGGAGCTTTAGTTAGTCCATATGGCGCTGTTTTGAAGTCTACCCTGCCTTCAAATAGGGCGAATGGTATAGAGATAGCTGCAAAACAGTCTAATTCAATGCGTCCATTTATACGTATTTGAACTAACTGCCCAGCCCTGCTCGACGGCGCACGGGTGATTCGCCGTTTAGACCGGCGCGAGGCCGGTTCCGGCCCGCAGAGCGTTGAGCCAAGCGGCCTGACGCTTGCGATAGCCCTTGATACGGTACCGGAATCGGACTCCTGCGAGTCGATGCATCGTTTGGGCGAAGGCTTCGAGTGCAACAAGGTCTTTCATTTGGTCGCGATTGATAACCAGGACGTGGATGCCCATGGCCTTGAGGCCATTATTTCGATTGCCATCGTGGATGCGAGCGTTTTGAAGCTCATGCCCAATTCCGTTGTATTCGTTGTCGACTCCGGCTGCCGGGCAATATAGGTCGCAGATGGCATAGGGGATGCCCGAGGACATGTTGACCGCAAGAGTATCGAAGTCGATTCGATGGTTGAGTAGCAGGCCTCCCATGGGCAGGCTGCAACATCCGAATCCGCCAAAGCGCATGGGCGCTCCGAGAACGGCAAACATTAGGGATTCGGCTGGGGATGCGGATCCAGCCCGGGCGAGTTTGACTGCCGTGCGAAACGAGGCGTATGAGCTACTTTTGGCGAACCGTGCGACCGCCTCGAGCTCTTCGATGGTCGTGGCGGGCTCGCATTTGTAGTGCGCCTGTTCATAGCGGGTTTCGTTCTGTTGTTCGGCCGCTGACTGGTTGCCCAGGCAATCAAGATCGCCCGTCGCTTCGTAGCCATCGCCCTTGGGCCAGATGTCGTCATGGGCAATGGGGTATGTTGCCCCGGGAGGAAGGGAGTAAGTTCCGACCAGTTCCATGAGAAGCATCAAGGTTTTGGCGACTGATTCATTTTTAGAACAAAGCATGGCTGTCATGGCAGGAGACGTTGCGTAGATGTCGGCCTCGGCGTGCATAATTGCACCTTCAGGAAGCGGAGCGGAGAGAATATGCTGAAGAAGTCGCTTGTCGGGGCGTCGGTTGCCTTCGTTTGAAACGAGAAGATCGAGCAGCTCGGAATCATCTTCATTCCAGGCGTCGAGTATCGAAAGTGCGCCAAAGTCTATCGCGTCATTATTGGGAATGCAGCTAGCCAAGGCCTGTGCTTGCTGTTCACTATCAATGGAGCTCCAGGGTAGGGCAGAGTACGCCCGTCGTGCGCGACGAATTGCGCGGAGGGCGGAGAAATGTGAAATCACGGTCGTCATAGCTATAACGTACTAAGTTGGCGGCAGAATGCGACCGCCATACCGTTCTTTTCGCTCAGCGGGGTGCTGGGCGCCATGAACGGCCGGGTGTTAGGAAATCGGTGGAATCGGTTGAGGGGATTGCAGGAAATTGAGCTCTGCCGAGAAGGTTGACGATGGCTACTGGACAGTTAGTTCAGATACGTATAAGGCGGCGGGCGTTCGAGGTGTTTCTAAGGGCCTTCGAGGGCGATTTGAAGATAATATATGCGGCGGTTGTACTCGAAAACGATGAGCTTCGGGCGGCATGGCATCCGCCGGGGAGCTCAGAAGGCTCCGAACGGACCTTTGGAGCTTTAAAAAATACGTATCTGAACTAACTGTCCAGGGCGGATTGGCGAGGAATAGAAAAAGGGTCGGAAGCGAGCTTCCGACCCTTTAAAAACATCAAAGATGATGCGATACGCGTTGGACTACAGCGCGAAGTCGCCGCCGACGAGCGTGGAGACGGGCTCCTCGTGGTAAACGGCGGAGATGGCCTGAGCGAACTCCTCGGCGACCGAGATGGTCTTGATTTTGCCGCCGACCTCGACGGGGATGGCGTCGGTGACGACGCACTCGACGATGGGGGCGTCGTTCAGACGCTCGATGGCCGGACCGGAGAAGATGCCGTGGGTGGCGCAGACGTAGATGTCGCCGGCGCCCATAGCCTTGAGCTCCTTGACGTTGGCGCACAGGGTGCCAGCGGTGTCGATCATGTCGTCGTTGATGATGCAGGTCTTGCCCTTGATGTCACCGATGATGCCCATGACCTCGGCGGCGTTGTGGCGCGGACGGCCCTTGTGGGCGATGGCCAGGTCGCAGCCGAGCATGTCGGACAGCTTCTTGGCGGCCTTGGCGCGGCCCACATCGGGGGAGACGACAACCAGGTTGTCGGTGTCGAAGTGCATGTCGTTGTAGTACTGGCCAAACAGCGGCAGTGCGGACAGGTGGTTAACCGGGATATCGAAGAAGCCCTGGATCTGGCCCTGGTGCAGGTCGAGGGTGATGATGCGGTTGACGCCGGCGCGCTCGAGCAGGTTGGCGACGAGGCGGGCGGTGATGGGCTCGCGCGGGCCGGCCTTGCGGTCCTGGCGGGCATAGCCGTAGTGGGTGATAACGGCGGTGATGGAGCGGGCGGATGCGCGCTTGGCAGCGTCGGTAGCGATGAGCAGCTCCATGAGCATGTCGTTGACGTTGCCGCCGGCCACGGACTGAATCAGGAAGACGTCGGCGCCGCGGACGGTCTCGTCGTAGCGGGCGTAAATCTCACCGTTGGCGAACTGCTTTAGCGTAAGGCCCGAAAGCTCGACCCCAAGGTACTCAGCGATCTTCTGAGCGAGGGGACGGTTGGAGGAACCGGAATACACGCGGATGGACTTGCGCATATTCTCCGACTTCTCGGGATCATTAATCGGCATTACCCTTCTCCTTTATACATCGAATGCCATATAGATGCCTTGTTGCATTGTAACCGCGCGGCGGGGTTTATCGGGTCCTGATAACGTCTTTACCGCCAACGGACACGAACCGACCACTCATCCGGTTGCGCAGGTCACGATAGAAAAAGGAGCCGCCCCCATGGAGCAGCTCCTTTTGTGCTTGGTAAAACGTTATACCTCGTCGTCCTCGTGCAGACGGCGGCGATAATCGGCGGCCCAGCCCTCAATGTTTACCTGACGGGCGCGGCCCAGGCCGAGTGCGTCGGCCGGGACCGGCTCGGTGATGACGGAGCCGGCGGCCACGAGCGCGCCGTCGCCAATCTGGGCGGGCGCGACCATCATGGTGTCGGAGCCGATGAAGGCATCCTTGCCGATGACGGTCTTGTGCTTGTGTACGCCGTCGTAGTTGCAGGTGATGGAGCCCGCGCCCACGTTGACGCCGGAGCCCATGGTGGTATCGCCGATGTAGGACAGGTGCGGCACCTTGGAGCCCTCGCCGATCGTAGACTTCTTGATCTCCACGTGCGTGCCGGCTTTGGAGCCGTCGAGCATGTGGGTGCCCGGGCGCAGGTAGGCGCGCGGGCCGCAGTCGACGCCGTTCTCGATGACGGCCTCGATGGCGATGGTCTCATCGATGGTGCAGCCGCTGCCGACGGTGGTGTCGGTGAGGCGGCTGTTGGGGCCGAGCTGGCACTCCTCGCCCACGGTGACGCGGCCGATCAGGTGCGTCTGCGGCCACACGATGGTGTCGCGGCCGATGACGGCGTCGGGGCCGATCCAAGCCTGCGTGGGGTCGATGAAGGTAACGCCCTCGGCCATCCAGTGCTCGTTGATGCGGTCGCGCGCGATGGCGGTGAGCTGTGCGAGCTGGATGCGGCTGTTGACGCCCAGACCGTCGCGGTAATCATCGCAGTGGAAGATGGAGACCGCCTGGCCGTGGCCTTTGAGAATTCCGAGCATATCGGGCAGGTAGTACTCGGACTGCGCGTTGTCGTTGCCGATCTCGTCAATGTGGGCGGCGAGCTGCGCGCCGTCGAAGGCGTAGCAGCCGGCGTTGCACTCGAGCAGCGCGGCGGCCTGCTCGGGCGTGCAGTCCTTCTGCTCGATGATGCGCTCGATCTGACCATCGGCGCCCAGCTTGATGCGGCCGTAGCCGAAAGGATCGGGCGGGGTCATGGTCATGACGGTGCAGGCGAGCTCGCCGGTGGCGACGGTTTGCGCGAACTTGGCGACGGTGTCGGCGGTGATGAGCGGCAGGTCGCCGTTGAGCACGACGACGGGGCCTTGCGTGATGCCGCAGGCCTCGAGCGCGACCTTTACGGCGTGGCCGGTGCCCAGGCGCTCGGTCTGCTCGACGCACTCGACCTTGGTGGCGCTGTTGGCGTAGGCGCCGTCGATGAGGGCGCGCATCTCGTCGGCGTGGCTGCCGATGACGACCACGACGCGGCTGCAGCCGGCCTTGATGGTAGCGTCGACGATCCACTGGACCATGGGCTTACCCAGGATCTTGTGCGAAACCTTGCAGTGGTTCGACTTCATGCGGGTGCCCTCGCCGGCAGCGAGGATAATTGCGGTTGCGTCCATGTGATCTCCTGTTACGTTATAGAGACGTGTGTTTGGAAACGATACACGGCGCAATATGATACCGCAGGCATATGACGAGCGCGTAACGATTGGTTTGCGGCGGTTGAGGCTTGCGCCGCCGGCGTGGCGTTTGCACTGCGTGCGTGCGGCGTTGGCGGTGCTGCGGAGCTGTTGTTTGAGCGAGGGAACGGGGGTGCCCGTGGATAACATACGAGAGGAGTTTGGCGGCGGGCCCGTCGCGGCATTCTCGATGTCGCATCCGGCTGTGCCGGCACTCTATATAGTGCTGACGCTGGGGCTCACTATGTTCTCGATGCAGCCGGTACTGATCGCGCTGTCGCTCGCAGGCGGGCTGGCGTATGGATTTGCGACGCGTGGGGCTGCCCGCACGCTGGGCGCGCTCCGCTGGCAGCTGCCGGTGATTTTGATCGTCGCGCTGCTCAATCCGCTGTTTAGCGCCTCGGGTTCGACGGAGCTGTTCCGTATTGGCATGCGCGCGGTGTATCTGGAGAGCATGGTATACGGCCTGTGCATGGGCGGGCTGTTTGTGGCGAGCGTGTTGTGGTTTGAGGCGGCGGCATCGATGCTCGAATACGACAAGGTACTCGCGCTGCTGGGCAATGCCGCGCCGGTGATTGCGCTCATGATCTCGATGTGCATGAGGCTTATCCCGCAGTTTTTGCGCCGCGGTCGTACGGTGCTGGCGGTGCAGGATGCGATTGATGTGCCGGGCAGCGCGCCGGCCGACCCCGTACGCTCGCGTTTGCGGGCATCGAGTGTGTTGATGGGCTGGGGCATGGAAGATTCGCTGGAGCGCGCGGACGCGATGCGCTCGCGCGGGTGGGGTGCCGCGACGCGTCGTACGACGTATGCGCGGTATCGACTGGGGCGCAGCGACGTTGCCGCGCTGGCTGGGCTTGCGTTGTTTGGCGTGGCCACGGCGGCAGTGGCGTGGACCGCGACGACGCAGTATTCGTTTTATCCGCAGCTCTCGGTGCCGGCGCCGTGGCCGGGCTATGTCGTGTACGCTGCCTGGATGGTGCTGCCCTGCGTGTCGCACGCGATTGATGAGAAGAGGTTTGGCTGATGGCTCGGTTGGATAGGGGCCCGGTGTCGGGCGCGGCGTGCGGCCCGGATATTCCGGCGATTGAGGTGCAGGGCCTTAGTTTTGCCTATCCCGGGGCCGAGGCACCGGTGCTCGAGGGGCTTGATTGGCGTGTTCCCCAAGGTGCATTTGCGCTGCTTGTTGGCGGTACCGGTTCGGGCAAGTCGACGCTGCTGTCGCTGCTCAAGCCCGAGATCGCGCCGGCGGGCGAGCGCACTGGTGATGCGCGCGTGCTGGGCGAGAACGTTGCCGATATGGACGTCCGGGCGTCCGCGGAGCGCGTGGGCTACGTGTTTCAGGATCCCGAGAACCAGATCGTGTGCGAGACCGTGTGGCACGAGATGGCGTTTGGCCTAGAGAATCTGGGTGTGTCGCGCGACGAGATGCGCCGTCGCGTAGCTGAGACCAGCTATTTCTTTGGACTGGAAGATTGGCTTCACCGCGATACTGACACGCTTTCGGGCGGTCGCAAACAGTTGCTGTCGTTGGCGGCCGTTCTGACGCTACGCCCGTGCGTGCTGCTGCTCGACGAGCCCACGTCTCAGCTCGATCCCGTTGCCGAGAAGAATTTTCTGCACGCGCTGTTTCGCGTGAACCGTGAGCTGGGCTGCACGGTTGTTGTGGCTACGCATCAGCCGCGCCCAATACTCGAATACGCGACGTGTGCGTACCGGATTGAGGACGGTCGCGTGCGCGAGGTGGCAGATATGGCTTCTTTGGGACGCCGAGAATCGCTGTTTTCCGATGACATGTTGGGATGGGGTGCCATCCGATGCGCAAAAAACGGAGTATTCAGCAGGCGTGAGGACAATTTGGACTCTCTGGAGCCGCCCGGGGACGTATCGAGCGCGAAAAAAAGTTCGGAATTGGACAAATCGTCCGAATTTGTGGCGCAAACGTCGCTCGAGAACGGCTCGGAAGCCTTCCCGCGCACGGATGGGAGCAGAATACTCCAAAAAATGCACGGCGGGTCGGCTACCACCCTGGCAGGGAGCTGGTTTCGCTACGATCGCGCGGGCGGCTGGGTGCTGCGCGGGCTCGACGTGGCGTTTTCGGCCGGTGCGGTGCATGCGATCGTGGGCGGCAACGGATGCGGTAAGTCGACGATGCTCTCGGTGCTGGCGAAGACCGCCAAGCTGCAGCGCGGCCGCATGGTGCGCGGAGCGGCCTCGGCGGCGCTGCTGCCTCAGAACCCCAAAGCATTGCTGGTTGCCGAGACGGTTCACGATGAGCTGATGGAATGGGCCTCGACCTGCGGATATGACGAGAACTTGGCGCGGGAGCGTGCGGCGCAACTGGGATTGGACGGCCTGGAGACGCGTCACCCCTACGACCTCTCGGGCGGACAGCGCCAGCTGCTCGCGCTGGCAAAGCTGCTGCTGATTGGCCCCGAGCTGCTGCTGCTTGACGAGCCCACGAAGGGCTTGGACCTGGAGAGCCGCCGCATCATCGCTCGCGCCCTGCGTGACCATGCGAAGGCTGGCGGCACCGTCATCATGGCTACGCACGATTTGGACTTTGCCGAGCAGGTCGCCGACGACATCGCCATGATGTTCGATGGCGAGATTGCCTGCATGGAGCCGCCGGCCGACTTCTTTGCCGACAACGTGTTTCATAGGGCGTGATGGGATGGCGGATTATCGCATCGTGCGCCTACTCGCAAAACTGGAGATACCGCTGCTGCTGGCGGTGCCAGCCGTGATGGCTTCGGCGTTGCTGGCGGGCGTTGAGCAGGCGGCGCTCGCCATGCTTGTCGTGGTGGCGCTGGTGCTTGCGCTGTTCTTTGCAGGCTATGAGGCGTCGCGACCGGGCCTGCGCCAGATTATGCCAACGCTGGTTCTGGCGGCGTTGGCCGCGGCGGGGCGCATCTTGTTTGGCCCCATTCCCGACTTTAAACCCGTGAGTGCCATCGCCATTATCGCGGGGGCGACGCTTGGTCGCCGCAATGGTTTTATGGTTGGCGCGCTGGCGGCGCTGACCAGCAATTTCTTTTTTGGACAGGGCATGTGGACGCCGTGGCAGATGTATGCCTGGGGGCTCGTGGGATACGTTGGCGGTGCGCTGGCGCATGCGGGTGCGTTCGACCGCGCCGACGGCACCGTGCGTATGCCGGCGCTGCTGACCTACGGCTTTGCTTCGGGTTTGCTGTACGGCGTTGTGATCAACGCCTACGACATTATCGGTTTTGTTCAACCGCTCACGTGGGCGGGTGCCATGGCGCGTCTTGCCACCGCCGTACCGTTCGATATCACGCACGGCCTTGCGACCTGCGTGTTTTTGGTCGCCCTGTACAAGCCTTGGTGTCGCCGCATCAACCGAGTCGTCGTGAAGTACGGACTGTAGGGCTGGTTGCGCCGGGGCGGGAATCAATACTGCCGAAGTGCCATTTTAAAACTATGCCGGTTTACGGGGCCAGATTGGCACAAGCAGACCATGCCGGCTATTTTTGAAATAGAGCAAGCCGTTTACCTGCGGTTTTATTATTTCGGAATTGCGTATGGTTGGGGGTTCGCGATTTAGCCCCGTAAACTGGCATAGTTTTGGAATGGCCGGCTGATATGACGGGCGTCGTGACCCTCAAGAGCCAAATTGATCCGTTTTCTTCCGTCTCCAGACGTCCCCGGGGAATCAGCTGAACTCGCCCGCCACGAAATCAGCCTATCTACTACGTTTGACCCGACACCCCCAAACACAACCGCGTTTTATGAAAAACCGCAGGCTTTCTACCTGCGGTTTTCTTTTTGCGTTGTTCGCTGTGGTTGAGGGTGGTGGCTTAAACGTAGTAGATGGGCGTGTTTCGTGGCGGATGGGTCACGTGGATACCACCACGAGGCCCAAAATGATTCGTTTTCCTCCGTCCCCAGGGGATCAGCTGGGGCTAGAGCTCTAGCGTGAGGGTGACGGGGCAGTGGTCGCTGCCGAAGATGTCGCCGCGGATGCCGGTGTCGCGTACGTTGTCGGCGATTGCGTCGCTTACCAGGAAGTAGTCGATGCGCCAGCCGGCGTTGTTCTTGCGGGCATTAAAGCGATAGCTCCACCAGCTGTAGACGCCCTCGACGTCGGGGTTTGCCGCGCGCCAGGTATCGGTAAAGCCGGCGTTGAGCAGCTCGGTAAACTTGCCGCGCTCCTCGTCCGAAAAGCCGGCGTTGCCGCGGTTGGACTTGGGGTTCTTAAGGTCGATCTCCTCGTGCGCCACGTTAAAGTCGCCGCAGGTCACGACGGGTTTGCCGGTCTCGCGCTCGAGCGCGTTCAAAAAGCCGCGGTAAGCATCGTCCCAGGCCATGCGCACGTCGATGCGGGCGAGTTCGTTTTGCGCGTTGGGAGTGTAGACATCCACAAACCAGAACTTGTCGAACTCCAGCGCGCAGACGCGGCCCTCGGTTGCGGCTTGGGCGACGAGTACGGCCGCCTCGTTCTCGCCGGCGTAGGGTAGCAGTGCGTCGGCGTGCAGCACGCGCAGCGGTTCCTGGCGGCTAAAGACCGCAGTGCCCGAATAGCCTTTACGCTCGGCGTAGCTCCAGGTTTGGTGATAGCCGGCCAGGTCAATATCGACCTGGCCTTCTTGCAACTTGGTCTCTTGCAGCGCCAGGATATCGACGTCGAGTTCTTGCGCGATCTGGATAAAGCTCGG
Source organism: uncultured bacterium (assembly GCA_905215365.1). Classification (GTDB taxonomy): domain Bacteria; phylum Actinomycetota; class Coriobacteriia; order Coriobacteriales; family Coriobacteriaceae; genus Collinsella. Next base: position 49,677 of record CAJMPX010000004.1, read on the forward strand.
GTCCTTTTTGAGCACGGCGCGCAGGCCGTTGACGTTCCACGAGGCGAAAGTGTAAGTCTGAGGCATGGTGTCCTTTCGACGGGGTTGGCAGGCTTAAGATTAGCGCAACAGGGGCGGGGTGGGCTCCGCGCATGCTGACTTAAAGGTCGCATGCTGGGACATCGCCCGACGCCGCCCGATCAACAAGGACGGAGGGCTCATATGACGCAGGCAATATCGGACCCCAGGCAGGCGTCCGCCGCGCTGGCGGATCTGTTTGACACCCACAAGCGCGTGGTCTTCTTTGGCGGCGCTGGTGTTTCCACGGCAAGTGGCATCCCCGATTTCCGCAGCGTGGACGGCCTGTATCACCAGCAGTTTGCCTACCCGCCCGAGACTATGCTCTCGCATAGCTTTTATGAGACACATCCGGCCGAGTTCTTCGACTTTTACCGCACCAAGATGATCGCGCTTAACGCTAAGCCCAACCGCTGTCACACCAAGCTGGCCGAGCTGGAGCGCGCCGGCAAGCTTGATGCCGTGGTGACGCAAAACATCGACGGCTTGCATCAGATGGCGGGCTCGCAGCGCGTGTTCGAGCTGCACGGATCGGTCCATCGCAACATTTGCCAGTCGTGCGGCGCGGTCTATAGCGCCGAGTGGATTTGCTCGCGCGAGCACGAGGACGCCGCGGGCGTGCCCGTGTGCCCCGCGTGCGGTGGTCGCATCAAGCCCGATGTGGTGCTCTACGAAGAGCCGCTCGACGAGCATGTGTTGACCGGTGCCGTTGCCGCCATTGCCGCGGCCGATGCCCTCATTGTGGGTGGGACCTCGCTCGTGGTGTATCCGGCGGCAGGCCTTACGCGTTACTTTACTGGCGATACGCTGGCCATTTGCAATTTGGCGCCTACCGATCAGGATGCAAATGCCGACCTGCTGATTTCTTGCGACATCGCGGCCGCGTTTGCGTTCTAGCCCGTGTGCGCGGATACAATAGAAAGACTGATTGCAAAGCGACCCCGCCGCCAGCTCCCCAAGCTCGGCGGCGTGGGCATTTTAGGAGGATGTTCATGGCGAACGACAGCAAGACATGGCGGTGCGGAAAGTATGAGCTCAGCTTTGACCGTCCGCGCATCATGGGCGTCCTCAACGTGACGCCCGATTCGTTTAGCGACGGCGGGGAGCACTTCGACCCGGATGCCGCCATCGAGTACGGCCTGGCGATGCTCGACGCCGGCGCCGACATCATCGACGTGGGCGGTGAGTCCACGCGCCCCGGCTTTACTCCGGTTAATCCCGACGAGGAGGCTCGCCGCGTGCTGCCCGTGGTGCGCGCGCTGGCCAAAGAGGGCGCCATCGTCTCGATCGACACGCGCCACGTGGCGGTTGCCAAGGCGGCCGTGCGCTGCGGCGCCTCGATCGTCAACGACGTGACGGGCTTCACCGACCCCAAGATGGTCGAGTTTGTTAAGACGAGCACCTGCGGCGTCATCGTGATGCATGCCGGCGAGGTCGCCGCGCCTACACGCACGCACGCAACGGTGCAGCTCGATACCTCGGCTGCGGCGTTTGTTGCCGAGAAGGCGCGCGAGGCGGCTGCCGAGGCCGCGCGTGAGGCTGAGAAGCCGGCTCGCCGCCGTCGCGGCAAGTTGCTGGGCGAGCCTAAGCCGGAGGCCAAGCTTCCGGGCGGCGTGGTGCAGCCCTCGTTGCCGTTTGGCGATCCGGAGCCCGCGACCGAGCCTGCAAGCGAGCAGGAGACGCCGGCCGCCGAGCAGGCTGCTGCCGCCGAGACCGTCGCGCCCGCGCCCGAGGCCACCGAGGCCGCATCGGAGCCCAATGACCGCCTGGCCGCCATGATGCGCCGCAGCGCCCGCCGCGAGGAAGCCTACGTGCCCACCTCGCAGCTCCGCCGCTTCACCCTGCCCGATTCGGCGCCCATCATGCGCCGCGTCATGGGCTTTCTGTCCGACCAGGCCCGCGCGCTCATCCACGCCGGCGTGTCGCGCGACCGCATCTGCATCGATCCTGGCCCGGGCTTTGGTAAGACGGCCAACGAGGACATCGTCATCCAGCGCGAGACTGCCAAGATGGCGTCACTGGGCTATCCGCTCATGTGCGCTGTATCGCGCAAGCGCTTTGTGGGCGCCGTCTCGGGCGTGACCGAGGCCGCCGAGCGCGATGCCGCTACGTTTGGCGTGTGCCTGGGCGCCATCCAGGCCGGCGCCAACATCGTGCGCGTGCACGACGCCGCGGGCTTTGCGCAGTTCCTGAACGGCTACTGGGCGGTTGCCAAGCCGCAGCCGCGCCGCGCGTTTGTGGCCGTGGGATCCAACTTGGGGCATCGCTGCGACAACATCCGCGCCGCACGCGACATGATCGCCGAGATTCCACTTACCTGCGTGTCCAACTCCTCCAAGATCTACGAGAGCGAGCCGGCCTACGAGACGCGCCAGGACGCGTTTGCCAACGCCGTCATCGAGATCAAGACCGAGTTGGCGCCGCTGGTGCTGCTCGACGAGCTCATGAAGATCGAGGCCGAGCTGGGCCGCGACCGCTCCAAAAAGGCCAAGGCCAACGGTCCGCGCACCATCGACCTGGACCTGCTGTGGATGGACGGCGAGACCCACGGCGGCAAAAAGCTGCGCCTGCCGCATCCGCTGATCGGCGAGCGCGACTTTGTGCTGGTGCCGCTCGAGGATCTGATGCACGACCCGGCGCGGTTCTTCCGCTACAACGGCGTCGAGGTCAAGGAGCCCGAGGATCGCGTGGGCCATATCGTGGGTGAATTGGGGCGTATGTAGATGATCGAGATGAACGCTGTAGTCGCTGCCACTGAGCTCGACGCGGCGCGTGACGCGGGTCGCGAGGGCGTGTCCGCGGGCTGGTGCGCGTGGAGCGTGGGCGATGCTTCGCTGACGTTTTCGCTGGTCGTGCGTCCGGATGTGAACATGCATGCCTTCCACGGCCTGCCGTTTGTGGCCGCGATGGGCATGATGGACGCGCTCGTGGGCACGGCTTCGACGCCGGGGTTGGGCCTTGCCGGCAAGGTGGGCATTGAGTGGCCGAGCAATATCGTGTGCGGTGCGCCTGCGTTTGAGACGTCGCTCGCGCGTGTTGCCGTGAACGGCGGTGCCGGTGCTGCGGGCATGTTTGCCGCGGTGACGGTTGATATTGAACGTGCGGCGCTGGGTGAGCTTGGTGTGGATATGGCAGATGAGGCGCTGATCGAGGCATTGGCCGCCGCCGTGCTGGTCCGCGTGGACACCTGGGCGGTTGCCGCCAACACACCACAGGGCGCTGCCGGCCCGCTGGCTCCGGTGCTGGGCGAGTACTTTGACATGGTGCCACTGTTGGGTCGTCAGGTCGCGGCGGTGTCGCCCAACGGCTTGCCGCTTGCGGTCGGTGTGTTTGCGGGCCTGGACATCTGGGGCCGCGCGACCATCAAGACCGATGCCGGCGAGCAGGAGTTTCCGCCCGAGGCCGTACGGATTCGCGGACTGTAACGCGAGGCGCCCGCGCTCAAAGATAGCGATGACAACAAGACCCTCCTCGGCTGTTGCCGGGGAGGGTCTTGTTGTCTGGGGAATGGGCTGTCAGCACCCTATTCCTCAAAACTGAAAAATTTTCGATTTTGAGGAATAGGCTTGGCGGCTGGTTGCTGCGACCTGGCGTTTACTCTATCCCAGCTCCTGCATGCGGCGGTAGATTTCGCAGATGCCCTTGATGGTGAGTTGTCCGTCGACCACGTCGAAGGCATCGGTCGAACCGGCGACGATGCTGGCGAGGCCGCCCGTGGCGATAACGGTGGCATCCTCGCGGCCCAGCTCGCGCTTCATGCGCGCGACCAGGCCCTCAGCCATGGCGGCGGCGCCCGTTACGGCGCCGACCTTGATGCACTCCTCGGTATCGCGGCCGATGGCGTGCTCGGGCGCCTCGAGCGGCACGCTGGCGAGCTTGGCGGCACGGGCGGCAAGCGCGTCCATGGAGATGCGGATGCCCGGTGCGATCGCTCCGCCAATGTAATAACCGTCCTCATCGATGACGTCGATATTGGTCGCGGTGCCAAAGTCCACCACGATTGCCGGCGCGCCGTAGAAAGTTTCGGCCGCAACGGCGTTAGCGACGCGATCGGCGCCTACGGCTTGGGGACGCGCCGCGCGCAGCTTGGTCACGGCGGCCGTCTGCGGCCCGATGACGATGGCGTCTGCGGCAATGCGGTCGGCCACGGCGTGCCACTCGCGCGAGAGCTGCGGCACCACGCCCGCAAAGGCGATCGCGTCAACCGCATCGAGCGAGAGGCCGTACATCTTAAAGAAACCCATCAGGCGCACGTGGATCTCGTCGGCGGTATAGGAGCGGTCGGTGGGCATGCGCCACGACTGCACCAGCTCGTCTCCGTCGAACAGGCCCATGGCCGTCTGCGTGTTTCCCATATCGATAGCGAGCAGCATGTCTACTCCCAGTGTTGGCATAAAAGGACGCGCACCATTGTATACGCGCCGTCGACGGCGCTCGGCCGCGATTCGTTTACGGTGATAGGGGCTGAGGGGTTTAAATATGAAGGAATTATGCTCTACGAGATTTTCCTTGCCGTTTACCGAACTCCCGCGTAATATTCATTCTTGCGCACATGAGGCGCCCAGACATTGCGGGGTGGAGCAGTCTGGTAGCTCGCCGGGCTCATAACCCGGAGGTCGTAGGTTCAAATCCTGCCCCCGCGACCAAGAACTTGCAGCTCGGAAGCAAAATTGCTTCCGAGCTTTTTCTTTATCGGTTTACTTTGCGGGTGAATTGCGGGTGAATCCTGAGTCAATTTATTATGTGAAGCAAATAAACCATTGATAATCGCGGGCCGGTCGGCTTGACTTATCGACCGATAAACTCCAATTGGGAGGAGTTTCGGCGGTCCTTAGCTTAATAATAGTGGCGGGGATGGACCGCGCCATCCCCGGACCCCTGCGCGCCAAAGGGACGTGTCCCCTTGGAACCCCGCCTATTCTTCTCAGCACAGAAACTGGGGAGTAGGGATTACAGGTTGTAGGATGCCGACAGACAAGCACTATGCTGCCACAAATCTGCATTGAGCTTGGCCGGGGCCGTCTCTTTGCCTCAAGGCAGGCGGTGAACTCAGGTAATCGAACCTCTTCGCATTTGTTCTCTAGGAACTGAGCGACACGCTCCTCGCAATTTATGTTGCCGTTATATGCGGAATATCAGAAGAGAGATCGCAGGGCGTAAGTCAGTGCATGAAGGGCTGCCCGTCGTTTTGATAATGACATAATTAAGTGGCAAACTAAAGCGATCGGAGCGACCATGATTCTTGATAGCCTGCGTAACAGCGCGTCTTTTAATGAAACCGACCGAGCTATTGCTACCTATCTGCTCAATCATACCAGCGACCTTAAGACCCTCACTATGGCAAAGCTCGCACAGGAGACTTACACTTCGAACGCGACTATCATCCGCTTTTGCAAGAAACTGGGCCTAAGCGGCTATCGAGAGTTGATCATGCAGCTCATCCAGGAGATAAGCGGAGACTATCTTCTGGCTGCCACCGTTGATCGCAATCGCCCTTTTGACAGCACCGATTCAATTGAGGCCATCGAGGGTAACCTTGCGAATCTCTTGAAGGGCATCATAGATCAAACGAAAATCGAGCTCGATAGCGCCAAATTAAGCATAATCGCCAAGGCGGTTCTTAGCGCCCCACGAATTTACATCTTTGCTAAAGGGGAAAGCTACCTGGCGGGATGCATCTTTCGCAACAATCTTCTTAAGCTCGATCGTCATGTCACCATGGCAGACGACGGAGGCCTGCAGACGCTGCATGTTAAAAACGGCAAGCCCGGCGACCTGTTTTTATTCCTAAGCTACAGCGGCATTCACTATGACTATTCCAAATACGCTGCCACTCTTTCCGAACGCGGAGTCAAGCCGTGTTTAATTACGGCGTTTTCTGATTCGGTGCTCGCCAAGCAATGCGATACTGTCTTGCCCATTCCAAAATCAGAACGCGTGATTGGAAAGGTGGCCAATTACTCTTCTTTGATTTCGCTCACGTATACGCTTCAGGTTATTTATTCGCTTATATTCAATCAGGACTATCAAGAGAACTATCGTGTAAAACGCGAGGCCGATTCGTTCATCTTCACGAGTTTTGCTGAGATCTAGGCATACAAAAGATGGCCCCAAGGCAATTGCCTTGGGGCCATCTTTTGTGCTTTTGGTATTTGGGCGGTTCCTCTACTTCAGCTCAGGCCAATAGCCCTTGTTCGCCTCGATCATGTCGTCCAAGACTTCCTTGGCCACGCGTGCTGAGGGAATCGTGCGATTGAGGGTGAAGGCTTCGAGTGCCTTCTGGTAGGAACCTTCGATAACGGCTTCGACCACAAGGCCTTCACAGGCATCCTGCTGTTCGATAAGGCCCTTATAGAAGCGGGGAATCTTCCCGACGCGAATCGGTTCGGCTCCTCGATCAGTGATGTACGCCGGAACCTCGACTGTCGCGTCGTCCGAGAGGTTCTCGATTGCACCATTGTTGGGCACAATCACCAGCTGGCGATGGCGCAGGTCTTTTGCCAGAGACTTGACGACATCGACAATGAACCTGCCGTGGACGCCTACATAGAACTGCGTGAGATCTACCTTTTCACCGCGCTTAAGCGCCGCAGATGCATCGAAGATGCGCTTTTCGCGGCCGTTTACAACCTGCATGCCACGCGTGTTATTGATGTCCATGTACTCCACGCAGGCATCGGGCAACAGATAATACTGGTAATAGGTGTTGGGGAGGTAATCCTGGAATAGCGTAGAAATCGTTGCCGCATTCTTGAAGGTGTGGGCCCAATCTGGGTCCTTCACCAAGGCGTCATTGAGGCTTGCTTCGGAAATATAACCGTATTTACGCACGTGCTCTTTGAGCTTATCCGTAACATCGACGCCCTTGCAACGTACGTTGGTAAACCACCCAAAGTGATTGAGGCCAAAGTAGTCGACCTCAATGTCGTTGAGTTCGCACCCTAAAATCTCTGCCATGCGGGCTTCAATCTCCACTGGCATATCGCAGATGTCAAGAATGCGAGCGTTAGGACGCAGCTTGTGCATTGCCTTGGCTACGATGGCAGCGGGGTTGGAGTAGTTGACGATCCAGTAGTCCTTGCAGGCATACTCCTCGCAGAAATCGACAAGCTCGCACATGGGGAAGATGGTTCTCATGCCATATGCCATGCCACCTGCTCCGCAGGTCTCTTGACCGACTACGCCATGGCGCAGGCTGATCTGCTCATCCTGGATACGCATCTTGAGCCCGCCCACGCGCATCTGCGCCATAACAAAGTTCGCATCTGTAAACGCCTCTTTGGGGTCGACGGTTACATGCAAAGGGATCTCGGGAGCAAGGTCATCGATAACCGCTTTAACCACCACGGCGACTGTGTCTTGGCGCTCCTCGTCGATGTCATAGAGCCAAAGCTCGCGTATTCCTAATTCATCCTTTTGGTCGATCAGGTCTTTGACGATGCCAGCGGTATAGGTGCTGCCGCCGCCGCAGATGACAATCTTGTATCCGTTCATGTTGTTCATGCCTTTCAAATCAAATTGAGCTGCAGACAATCTTGGTCACTATCTGCACGAAGTAGGTAGCGATGTTGATGACCGCCGCCATTCCTGCAATGCTGCCTGCGTCCGCGTGCCTTCCTGAACGCCGGGTCCAAACCGCAGCGAGTAGACCCAGGAGCGGCCAGATAAAACCACATGCGAATGCAGCCATAAGTACGAGAAGACCCCTTGTCGACTTTTCTTTGTACATGTTGAGCAGGCGTTCGAACATGCCTCGGATTGAATGGAACGTTTTGGTCAACATGAGGTCTCCTCGCTTATCGCTTATCGATTATCGATTAAGCGACTGTTAATCTTCCAGATTAAGGATGGGACGCAGCAGGTCGTAGACGGAGTGCACGTTGGTTCCCACGACAATTTGGACATTGGTGCCGTTCTTAAACAGGCCCTTGTCGATAGCCTTCTTGATGGTCTCTTCGTTGACCTTGTTGGGATCTTTGACTTCGACACGGAGACGAGTCATGCAGCAGCCCATGGTGTTGATATTGTCCTTGCCGCCAAGGCCGTTGATGATGTTCTGCACCATCTCCTGCTGTTTTGCGTCGACTTCCGGAGTTCCGGAGGACTCGAGAGCATTGTTGTCTCCGGAGACTTCTGCAGACCACTCTGCGGAACGGCCGGGCGTCATGAGGTTGAGTTTCTTGATCACCATCGCCAGAACGATGAACGAAACGGCGGCAAACACGATGCCCAAGACGATGTAAATCGGGAACTTGGTGACGCCCATTGGCAAAGGCAGGCCGAGCGTGAGCAGCTCGATGCCACCGTACATGTTAAGCAAGCGGACTCCCAGGACAAACAGGAGCATCTCGCCCAGTCCGTAGAACAGGCTGTAGGCAACCCAGAGAATCGGAGACGCGAACAGGATCATGAAGTCGAGCGGCTCAGTGATGCCGGAGAGCATGGCGGTGATGTAAATGGGCACCAGCATGGCTGCGACAGCTTTTCGATTCTCCGGACGGGAAGTCGCAATCATTGCGAGCACAGTGCCGAGGGTTACGAATTCCTTGCCAAAGCCGAACATGGCAAAGCGGACAGAGGGGTCGACTGTGGTGAGGGATCCGTCGGCGATATGGGGAAGCTCGGCATAGAAGATGTTTGCTGCGCCGGAAACACTCTGGCCGGCGACGACCGCCGTGCCGCCAATCGCGGAGTAGTCAAACGGCATCCACATAAAGTGGTGCATGCCGAGAGGTACGAGGACGCGGTTCAGGAAGCCGTAAATGAAAACGCCCAGACCACCCGAGGCTGCGATGAATGAAGAAGCGTTGCTGATGGCGTTGGCGATAGGGGGCCACACGATAGTCGCTCCGATGCCGAAGACAATGCTCAGCGGAACCATCGCCAGAAGGGCCAGGCGGGGTCCGCCGTAAATCCGGATATACTCCGATACCTTTACGTCGATCAGTTTGTTATAGAGCCAACCGCAGAAGCATCCGATGAGTACGCCGCCGAAGACGTTGACATCGGTAACTTGAAGACCCAGTACCGTTGCCTGGCCAGTGCCATACAGACCCATCGCGCCAGCTTTTGCCAGCTGATCGGTGAGCGTCAGGTAGGCGTTGTTGACATACAGGAACATGAGGTAACTAATAAGTCCAAACACTGCCGCGTTGGATTTTTGCTTCTTTGCGAAGCCTGCCGTTAGGCCGACTGCGAAAATCACCGGCAGGTTGCCGATCACCGCGGAGTTGGTTGCCGCGGAGAGCAGCGTGCCCAGATCCGCGACAACTCCGCTGCCGAGCGAGCATACCGTGGCGATGGCCAAAATGATGCCCGTTACCGAAAGGTACAAAATAGGGTCGACGATAACGCGGCCAAAGTTCTGGAAGGCCGTTTTGACTTTATCCATCTCTTCCCCTCTCCTAACTAATCTCGGGGGCTTGCCCCTTGGACAGAGGAGGCGCTCACATGCTTGCCGGCGTTGGATGTTGATGTCCACCTCTGTTTACTGGCTTCATGATAGTTAGAGTGTTCACAAAACATGCGGGACGGAACAAACGGTGCTTAAAACGAGCTCGGCTAGTCTTTTTCGCTGTTACCATCTTTCCATTTCGGCCAGCGGTATACATTTTTAGGCAAACGGCTTTGGGTGCGAGCGGCTAGCCGTGTCTTGATTTGCCAGGTCCGTCTCTATTCGCATTGGGCTTGCGTGAAGTTTGGATATTGAGGAGACGTTCCGACTCTTGCCGTCCGGGCATCCTGGATGAAAGGAGGAGGAGTCGGAAAAGGGGTGAAATGTCCGGAATTGCGGGGTTGGCCCACGCCCGGACTGCCGTGGCGCGGTCCTCGGTATGACGGCGGGGCGATGCCGTCGGCCTGCCCGCTTTTCCGCTCGGGCTTCTGCTCTCGGCTTCTGAAGCAAAATCTCGATCTGTAACAGGTAGGCCCGATTTGGGCGGCTAGATGTTACAGATCGAGACAAACCAGCAGCCGGCCTCCGTTTGTCTAAATTTGTAACACAAGGGACGGTTTTTGCCGAGTAACTGTTACAGATTTAGATGTTCTGGCAGACCGGGTTGGTTTGTCTTGATCTGTAACAGGTAGAGGTCAAAAGTGGGTCTAACTGTTACAGATTTAGATTGTTGAGGATGGGCCGAGGGGAATGTCTTGATCTGTAACACGAGGAACGGTATTTGCCGAGTAACTGTTACAGATCGAGACAAACCCCCAACCCAACCCTGCCCCATCCACCAGCCCTCGCCTGCTATCCGCCGATTTCCGTTGCGTCGCCGTGCTCCCATGCCATATCCTCTAGACAACTACGCGGCACCATCGCCGCCGCGCCTACAAGAGAGGAATGTCCATGACCGCACCTGCATCCAAGCTGCTCCAGCCCATTACGGTTGGCCCCCTTGAGCTCAAGAACCGCATTATGTTCCCGCCGCTGACCACCGGCTACGAGGAGCGCGACGGTTCCATCGGCGAGCGCAGCCTGGCTTTTTACGAGCGCCTGGCCCGTGGCGGCGTGAGCTACATCGTCATCGGCGACGTCGCTCCCGTTATGACCGCAAGCCCCACGCCCAAGCTGGCGACCGACGCCCAGATCCCCACGTTTAAGGCCCTGGCCGACGCCGTCCACAAGCACGGCGCCAAGGTCGCGCTGCAGCTGTTCCACCCCGAGTACGACGTCCCCGGCGTCGGCCGCATGGTCATGGGCTCCATGGCCGCCGCCAAGGCCGCGCAGGAGGCCAAGGCCGCCGGCGACGAGGAGACCTTTGCCGCCAAGATGGCCGAGTCCAACGAGATTCGCAAGCAGGCCTACGCCAAGCTGCACCACGACATGCAGCACTTTGTGAACGAGGCGAGCGTGGAGCAGCTCACCCAGATCAAGGAGGCCATCGCCGCCTCGGCCGCTCGCGCACAGCAGGCCGGGATCGACGCCATCGAGGTCCACGGCGACCGTCTGGTGGGCTCGCTGTGCTCGGCTATCCTCAACCAGCGCACCGACGAGTACGGCGGCTCGTTCGAGAACCGCGTTCGCTACGCGCTGGAGGTCGTCGCCGCCATTAAGGAAGCCGCACCGGAGCTGATGGTGGAGTACAAGCTCCCCGTGATCATGGAGAACCCCGACGGCACGCCGCGCGGCAAGGGCGGCCTGCAGCCCGATGAGGCCTGCGAGTTTGCCAAGCTGCTCGAGGGCGCGGGCATCGACATGATCCAGGTCGCGCAGGCCAACCACACCGGCAACATGGGAGACACCATTCCGCCCATGGGCGCCATGCCCTACAACTGGACGCTGCCGGTGGCCGAGCGCGTCAAGGCCCTGGTCTCCGTGCCGGTGGCAACCGTCGGCCGCGTTGTCTCGGTCGAGGCCGGTGAGAAGATTCTGGAAGACGGCGCGGCCGACATCATCGCCTACGGCCGCTCGCTCATGTGCGACCCCGACATTGCGCTGAAGGCCGCCACGGGTGAGCCCATTCGCGAGTGCCTCAATTGCAACAAGGGCTGCGTCGACGCGATTCAAAACCGCAAGTACATCTCGTGCGTGCTCAATGCCGAGAACGGCGACGAGGCGACCATCGCCATCAAGCCGGGCGAGGGCGACAAGAAGGTCGCCGTGGTGGGCGGCGGTATTGCCGGCTTGGAGGCCGCGCGCGTGGCGGCCAAGCGCGGCTACGACGTGACCGTCTATGAGGCGAGCGATCACTTGGGCGGCCAGATTGTGCTGGCAGCCGCGCCTCCGCGCAAGGACGAGATCATGCGCTCGGTCGAGTACTACGAGAAGATTCTGCCCGGCCTGGGCGTGAAGGTCGAGCTCAACCATGCCGCTACGGCCGAGGATCTCAACGCCGCCGACGCCGCGATTGTGGCCGTGGGCGCACACGACGTGGTCATCCCCGTTCCGGGTGCCGACTCGGACAAGGTCGTCTCGAGCTGGGACGTGCTGGCCGGCAAGGTGGAGCTCAGCGGGCGCGTCGCCGTCATTGGCGGTGGCCTGGTGGGCACCGAGACTGCCGAGTACCTGCTGCAGCACGGCTGCGAGGTGGCGATCGTCGAGATGCTCGACAAGATTGCCGCGGGCGAGTCCGAGACCATTCTGCCGCTGATCATGAGCGACTTCGCCGCCCACAACGTGGAACAGCACGTTAAGACCCGCCTGACCGCCGTTACCGACGAGGGCGTGGAGGCCGTGCACACCACCGAGGACGGCCCCGAGGAGCCGGTGAAGATCGCCTGCGATTACGTGGTGATGGCCGTGGGCTCCAAGGCCAACGCGTTTGACCTGGATGGCGTGACGGTGCCCGTGACCTGCGTGGGCGACTGCTCGGGCGAGCGCACCGCCGACATTGCGAGCGCCATTCGCACGGCGTATCACGCGGCCAACGAGCTGTAGTTGAACATCGCGGCCAGGCGGGGCGGTAGCACGGATCCGCCTCGCCCGGCTGTGTCCCGTCGGGTGTCAACCGGTGCGGGGCCTGCAAGCGCAGCAGGCCCCGCCCTTTTTGTTTTGCTTCGGTGGATGGCAATGCGCGGTAATCATGAGGAGTAAGGACGTCTACTGCCTTGCCGATTACTCAAAATTATTGGGGGAGGGGTTAATAACTATATCCTCTATGCCAAAGGACATAAAGAGGTGTCAATTTTGTTGACAGGCGAATGACGATTGGCTGCGAGTCAGCTACCAGCGTAAATAATCGATAAAGAAATGTCGTAAATTGGTGCCAAATGCCCAGATAACGCCGCGTCTATTTTAATTAACTGCTTTGAGCAAACAGTAAAATGCTACTATCTAACTTGCACGTAAGAAAGCAGATTAACGGTTAAGGCTAAGAAGTGGCAGGTATGTCGGAAGCAACTAGGACTCGCACGCATGCGCCCGAGGTTAGGCAGCGCGCCGTCGAGATCCTCCAAGAGGGGGTCGGTCATCGCGCCCTCGCCGCGGAGCTTGGCATTCCCCAGGCCACGGCTCGTCAGTGGGCCCGCGCGTATGCCGTAGGCGGTGCCGACGCCATTCTCAACGCCGGTTCGCATCATCACACCTATTCGTACGAAGTTAAGCTCGCCGTGGTCAAGGACCGCTTGGAAAACGGCTTAACGGTTCGCGAGGCCATGATCAAGCACAAGATTCCCAGCGAGTCTTCGGTCAAGGCTTGGTGCCGCCAGTATCGCGAGAGCGGTGAGTCCGCGCTGGTTGATAAGCCGCGCGGTCGCAAGCCGCGCGTTAAAAAGGCGGAATAGCGAACGGGATGGTGCGCCCACAGGGGCGCATTTTTCTTGCCGCGCCAACTTTTTGGACCGTCGTGAGCCTACTGGAACATCCTCCAAAGTGGTTAATAAACCGCGCGCAGTGGCCCGTGCGCCCGCCGCCGCGATAGGGGGAGCGTCGCCTCTCTGCTCCAAAGCGGACAGACTCGTTACCCCGTACGCCTAAAACTCCCCAGTTGACCGAAAACCCGCCGCCGCTACTCCTCAATTGAGCTATAACGTTAAACAATTGCAGCGTTTTAGCATGGGGGAGTGATGGTATGACGCTACTGTATTTCCTTACCCTGTTTCCGCTGGTACCGGCGCTGGGCATGCTGCTCGCGCGCGGTGACCGCGCCCGCGATGCGGCGGGGCTCATAGGCTCCGGCATTATTATGGCGGTGACAGTTGTAGTCGCCGTCATGTTTTTTGGCACGGGTCCGCAGAGCTTTGAGGTTGCCCCCGGCACCTCGCATGTGCTCTCGATCATCAGTTCCGTTATCGACGTCATCCTGTGCGCTGTCATCCTGTACAACGCGTACAAATATAGGAACGCGCTCACCACGGTGCTCGGCATAGTCCAGCTGGTGGGCTCGCTCGCCTTTGCAGCCATGACGCTGCCCGCGGCCGAAGCCGTCACGGCAACGCCACTCTACCTGGACTACATGAGCGTGATCATGGTCCTCGCCGTCGGCATCGTTGGCAGTCTAATCTGCTTGTATGCCCTGGGCTACATGAAGGACTTCCAGGCCCATGACGAGCACGAGGCCGCGCTGCGCGGGCAGACCGCGCCCGACCGTCGCCCGCAGTTCCTGGCGCTCATGTTCCTGTTCCTCTCGGCCATGTTCGCCATCGTGACGAGCGACAACCTTGAGTGGCTGTTCTGCGGCTGGGAAATCACCACCGTGTGTTCGTTCCTTATGATTGGCTACACGCGTACGCCCGAGGCCATCAAGAACGCCTTTACCCAAATCATCCTCAACATGCTGGGCGGCATCGCGTTTTTGGCCGGACTTATGTATCTGCACGTTAACGGCATGCCGCTGACCATCTCGGGCATGATCGAGCTTTCCGGCACCGGAACCGCGCAGTCCGCGCTGCTGGTGATGCCGGTCATCCTGTTGTCGCTCGCCGCGCTCACCAAGGCCGCGCAGATGCCGTTCCACACTTGGCTGTTGGGTGCCATGGTTGCACCCACTCCCACGAGCGCCCTGCTGCACTCGTCAACCATGGTCAAAGCCGGCGTGTTCCTGATGGTCAAGCTGAGCCCACTCTATGCCATCTACCCCGTGACCGGCTTTATGGTCACGAGTGTGGGTGCCATCACGTTTTTGCTCGCTGCACTCATGGCCATCTCGCAGAGCAACGCCAAACGCGTGCTCGCGTACTCCACCATTTCCAACTTGGGCCTCATCAGTGCCTGCTTGGGTGTCGGCGCGCCCGAGGCCGTATGGGCGGCCATCTTCCTGATCTTGTTCCACACGGTGGCCAAGTCGCTGCTGTTCCTGTGCGTGGGCACGGCCGAGCATCATATCGGCAGCCGCAATATCGAGGACATGGACGGCATGTTCAGCCGCATGCCGCACCTGACGCGTCTGATGATGCTGGGCATTATGGGCATGTTTGTGGCGCCGTTTGGCATGCTCGTGTCCAAGTGGGGCGCCCTGGTGGCGTTTGCGCAGACCGGCAACGTGCTCATGATCATGGTGCTTGCCTTTGGCTCGGCCGCGACGTTTTACTTCTGGGGCAAGTGGCTTGCCAAGCTTTCGGGCGTCGACCCCACGGCTCAAAACGTTGAGGTCAATGTCCATAAGACCGAATGGATGGCCCTCAACACCATCGCCGCGCTGCTGATTCTGTGCTGCGTGGCGTTTCCGGTTATCTCGAGCGGTCTGGTGTCGCCTTACTTGGCCATGGTGTTTGGCCGCGTGCCGTACGTTATTGGCAAGGACGCCATGTATCTGATGGTGGTTATCGTGGCTTTTATCGCCGTGGTGCTGCTGACGTCATTCCGCGTGAGCAACAAACCGCACGTCAACGTGTACCTTTCGGGCGTGGGAACCGACAAATATCGCCATTTCCGCGGCTCGATGGGACACGAGGTGAAGGCCGAAAAGCGCAATTGGTACTCGGAGGACGCCCTTGGCGAGAAGCGTATTGGCCCCGCGGGTAGCGTCGTATGCTGCAGCATTATCTTGTTTGCGCTGCTGTGTTGCGCATGGATTGGGCCCGAGCGGCTTGCCATGAGCGCGCCCTCGGTGCTGCGCGGCAAGTATTTCGAAGGTTCGGGCGTCGTGGGCATCTTTATTGGCACCGTGGCGTTTGCCTTGCTGGCGCCGCTTGCGGGCGGCTTGATCGACGGCATCGACCGCAAACTTTCGGCTCGCATGCAGGGCCGCGTGGGCCCGCGCCTGCTGCAGCCCTTCTACGACGTTGCCAAGCTGCTGCGCAAGGCCCCTGCCAGCGTAAACACCATGGACGATACCTATATGGCGTGCGCGCTCATCTTTACCGTCGTGGGCGGCGGCATCTTTGTGTCGGGCTCCAACACGCTGCTGTGCGCTTTTATGGTTACGCTCGCCGCGATCTTTGTGGTGCTGGCGTCCGCCTCGACGCAAAGCCCGTTTGCCCAGGTCGGTGCCGACCGCGAGTTGCTGCAGGTCATGAGCTACGAGCCCGCCGTTCTGCTGATGAGCGTGGGCCTGTACCTTGCCACCGATAGCTTTGATTCCATCGCCGTGACCGGACAGTCGGCGCCCATCATCGTGTACAGCGCGCCCATTTTCCTCGCACTGCTCGCGGTGCTTACCATCAAGCTGCGCAAGTCGCCGTTTGACCTTTCGTACTCACATCACGCGCATCAGGAGATTGTCCAGGGCGTCGCCACCGAGATGAGCGGCGGCACGCTGGCCAAGATGACCCTTATGCACTGGTGCGAGACCGTGCTGTTTTTGATGTGGGTGGGCATGTTCTTTGTCTGGGACAACCCGGTGAGCTGGGTCGTAGCCCTGGTCGTGATGGTCGCGACGTATTTTGTCGAGGTGCTGATCGATAACACCTTTGCCCGCAGTACCTGGCGCAGCTGCTTTAAGCTCGGCTGGGGCGTGGCGCTGGTGTTTGGCCTGCTCAACCTTATGCCCATCCTCGTCGACGTGTTTATTTAGGAGGCGGCATCCATGGATCATAAAATGTCGCGCTCGCCGTGGGTTATTCATTACGACGGCTCGAGCTGCAACGGATGCGATATCGAGGTGCTAACCTCGCTCACGCCGCTGTTCGATGCGGAGCGCTTTGGCGTGGTCAATACCGGCAACCCCAAGCATGCGGACATCTTTTTGGTGACGGGCTCGGTCAACGCTCAGAACTTGCCCGTCGTGCGCCAGATTTACAACCAGATGCTCGAGCCCAAGTGCGTGGTGGCCTGCGGCATCTGCGCGTGCTCGGGCGGCGTGTTCCGCGATGCCTACAACGTGATCGGCGGCGTGGACCGCGCGATTCCCGTGGACGTGTACGCGCCCGGATGCGCCATTCGCCCCGAGACCGTGATCGATGCCATCGTGGAGGCGTGCGGCATCCTGGACCAGAAGGAGGCCGTGATGCGCGCCGGCGGCGACCCGCTTACCGTGGGCGGCGCCGCAACCTGGGACGGTGGCGTTGAGCTGGGCGAGGACGGGTTTGTGGCTGCGGGGGCCGGGACTGACGGTGCCGGTGACACGCCCGCCGCTGGCGACGCACCTGCTGAGACTCCCGCCGCTGCAAAGGAGGCCGAGTAATGCAAGAGGCAATCTATACCACCGTCGGGATCGACGAGCTCCTGTCGCATGTCCAGGCGCTCAAGGGCGCCGGTGCCCGCTTTGTGCAAATGCACGCCGAGCGCAACGTCGACGACGGCACGTATCGCTTGGTCTATACGTTTATCAACGTTCATGCTGCTCAGGAGCATATTGCGCAGGGCGGTAGCTATGCGATCGAGAACCTGGTGGTTGAGGGAATTGATCGGCACCAGGAGATTCCGTCCATCAGCTCGTACTATCCGGCGGTATTCCCGTTTGAAAACGAAGCGCACGACCTATTCGGTCTTGCCATCACCGATATGCAGATCGACTTTAAGGGCTTTTTCTACCAGGTCTCGACTGCCGAGCCCATGAGCGTTATCACGCCCGAGGTGAAGACCGCGCGCGAGAAGGCCATGAAAGTCCGCGCGGCTGCCGAGGCCAAGGCGCGCAAGGCCGCTGCCGAGAAGGCCGCCGCGGCTACGGCTGCTGCGGGGGAGAGCGCTGCGAGCGCCGGCGATGCCGCGGGCGCCGCTGCTCAGCCCACTGCGGCTGCCGGCTCCGATGCTCAGCACGATGAAGCCGCTGCGAAGGCCGCGCTCAAGGCCGCCGAGATGGAGGCAAAGCTCGCCGCCATGGATCCCGAGAAAGCGGCCAAGGTCCGCGCGGCGTTTGCCGCCAAGGCCGCCCGCGATAAGCAGAAAAAGGAGGCGTAAGGTCCATGGCACATCGCTCCGTTATTCCGTTTGGCCCGCAGCACCCGGTGCTGCCCGAGCCGCTTCATCTGGACCTAGTGATCGAGGACGACCGCGTCATCGAGGCAATTCCGCAGATCGGCTTTGTGCACCGCGGACTCGAGAAGCTCACCGAAAAGCGCGATATGCACCAGTTTGGCTATATCGCCGAGCGCATCTGCGGCATCTGCGCCGTGGGCCACAGCTACGGCTATGCCAGCGCCTGCGAGTGCATGCTCGGCATCGAGGTGCCCGGGCGCGTGCAGTATATCCGCACCATTCTGCATGAGCTTTCGCGCATCCACTCGCACCTGCTGTGGCTGGGCTTGCTCGCCGACGCCTTTGGCTTCGAGGCGTTGTTCTATCGTTCGTGGACGCTGCGCGAGCAGATTCTCAAGATCTTTGAGAGCACGTGCGGTGGTCGCGTGATTCTGTCGATCAACGAGATCGGCGGCCTTAAGCACGACATTGAGGACTCCGAGCTGGCCGGCATTGTCCAGACGCTCGACGCCATGTGCCCCGACTACGAGGCCCTGGTGCATACGTTTTTGGACGACGACAGCTGTGGCGAGCGTCTGCATGGCGTGGGCGTGATCAGCAAGAAAGACGCGCTGGAGCTTTCGATGGTCGGTCCGTTTGGGCGCGCCTCGGGCGTGGATTACGACGTGCGCATGTTTGGCGACGGCGCCTATGCGGATCTGGCCGCGTTTGAGCCCATCGTGGCGACCGACGGCGACTGCTATGCCCGCTGCCAGGTGCGTTGCGCCGAGGTCACGCAGGCCATGGATATCATCAAGGAGCTTGTCGGTAAGATTCCACACGACGGCATCGGCGGGCGCACCAAGCTTACGCCGGCCGACGGCGCGCGCGGCGAGGTTGTGATTGAACAGCCGCGCGGCGAGGCGTACTACTATGTACGCGGCAACGGCACCAAGAACCTGGACCGTTTTCGCGTGCGAACGCCGACGTCGCAAAACCTGGCGGGTCTGACACATGCGCTGCAGGGCGTGCTCCTTGCCAACGTGCCCATGATTATCCTGACCATCGACCCCTGCATTAGCTGCACGGAAAGGTAGGCGCGGCATGAGTTTGCTGACATTTGCCAAGACGGCCTTGGGCTCTATGGTCAAGCAGCCGGTTACGGTGTGCTATCCGCAGGAGGGGCTGACGGCACCCGAGCGCTTGCGCGGGCATATCGTCAATGACATGGATGTGTGCATCTGCTGCGGCATGTGCGCGCGTCGCTGCCCGGCGGGCGCGCTCGCGGTCGATCGCAAGGGCGGTGCCTGGTCGATTGACCCGTACGCCTGCGTGGTGTGCGGCGAGTGCATCGAAAGCTGCCCCAAGCACTGCCTGACTATGGACACCGCGCGCACTCCAGTCGCGGCGGACAAGACCCCCACGGTAGAAACCAAGCCGGAGTAGCGCTGGAATGGGGCTGGTATAGCGCTGGAATAGGGGCCGGCGGGGCAAAAATGCCCCGCCGGCCCCGCGCGTGAACGCGCGGGTGGGCCGCCACGCGACCCGTCCAGCCCGAAAATGACCCGCCTGCCACGAAATGGGCCCATCTACTACTTTTGGGCGCCAACCCCCAACCACGGCAAAAAATGTGAAAACAAAACCTCAGG
Organism: uncultured bacterium; assembly: GCA_905215365.1. Classification (GTDB taxonomy): domain Bacteria; phylum Actinomycetota; class Coriobacteriia; order Coriobacteriales; family Coriobacteriaceae; genus Collinsella. Next base: position 69,096 of record CAJMPX010000004.1, read on the forward strand.
TAGAACGCCTGCGGTTTTCTGGAAAACGGGGGTATGGTCGGGGGTATCGAGTCAAACGTAGTAGATGGGCAGGTTTCGTGGCGAGCGGTTCCGGCTGATCCCTTGGGGACGGAGGAAAACGGATCATTTTGGTCCCGCAAGGCTTGCGGGGGCACTCGTGCAGGGCCGCCCGAACAAAACTATGCCGGTTTACGGGGCTGAGTCACGAGTCCCCAACCATGCCGATATTCGTGAAAATAAAACCGCAGGTAGACGAGTCGTCATTTTGCAGAAAACGCGGGTATGGATGGGGGTCCTGAGTTTAGCCCCGTAAACCGGCATAGTTTTGAAATGGCATTAAATCGGTTACAGCCATTTTGCTGTGCCGGGGCGGTTGACCGTTGGGTAATTACCCTCGCAGGTAGGCGATGGCGATCTGCGTGCGGTTGCGCAGGCCCATCTTTGCAAGGATCGAGCTGATGTGGTTGCGCACCGTGCCTTCGCCCATATAGGCGGTGGCGGCGATTTCCTTGTTATCGAGACCGCGGGCGATGAGCTCGGCGACTTCGAACTCGCGGTCGGTCAGACCGGCAAAGGCCGCGGGCCGGTGGGGCGCGCCCGTCTTGTTGCCCATCCCGTCAAAGTCAACATCTTCGATCGCCTTACCCTCGAGCACGCGTTTGCCGCTCATGACCTGCGCCAACGCCGGAGGAATGGCGGCGACATCGGTTTTAATCAGGTAGCCGCGGGCGCCCAGTTTGAGTGCCGACACAATGTACTCGTCATCCGAAAACGTCGTCAGAAACACCACGCGCGCCGCAGGGTCGCGCTCAAGGATTTTGCGTGCCGCCGAAAGTCCGTCACGTCCCGGCATCTGGATGTCGAGCAGCGCGATGTCGGGCGCGTGCTCGGCGTAGAGCGCGACCGCGTCGTCGCCATTGGCGCCGGTGCCCACCACCTCGATCTGCGGCTGGGCGCCCAGGATAATCTTGAGCGAATCGACCACCAAGCGGTCGTCGTCGACAACAATGAGCCTCATCGGCCCTCATCTCCTTGCTGTTTGGGAACGGTGGCAAACACGCGCCAGCCGCCGGCGCCGGCAAGCGGGCCGGCGGTGAAGGTGCCGCCAAGCGCCTCGATGCGCTCGCGCATGGAGGCGAGCCCCATGCCCTCCGCGGCGCCGCGGCCGCTTGCTTGAACCCCGCCCACGCCATCGTCGGTAACGATGAGCTGGTAAAACGACGGATGCTCCATGCACCGTATGGTGACAGCATGGGCGCAAGCGTGGCGCATGGTGTTGGAGAGCGCTTCGCGCAGGACCGCCGCAAAGCAGTTGGCGACATTTGCGGGCGCATGCTCGGCCATAACTTCAAGCTCAATCTGCGGGCCGCCGTCCGAGCGCACGCCTTCAACAATGCGTTCGAGCTGCACGGAAAGGTCGACGGCGTTGTCGTTGAGCGCATGGACGCTGGCACGTACGAGCTGGAGCGCCTCGTCAACCGTGCGTTTGACGTCGGCGAAATCGGCGGCGACGCCGGGCTCGTCGGCGTGCACGACGCGCAGGGCCTCGGTCTGCAGCGAGGCACGCGTGAGCTGGTGCCCGACATTATCGTGGATCTCGCGCGCGATGCGGGCGCGTTCGGCGAGCGTCGCGAGCTCGACTTCGTAGTCCTGGCGGTCGGCAAGGTCGCGGTTGCGCGCCTCGAGCGCGAGGGCTCGTTCCTGCAGCTCGTCTCGGGTACGGCGCATGCGCTGCTGCTCGCGCTCTAACTGGGCGGTACGTAGCGATAGCAAGGTGGCGGCAACCGAAAGGATGGCGGTCAGCAGGAGCGTTCGGGCGGTGAGCGCGTCGGTGCGAAGGTCCGCGACGAGCGCAAAGACAAAGACGACGCCAATGCCCAGCGCGATCCAGGCGTGCTCACGGCGCACGCGCCGCGCGATGTCATAGAGGGCGAGAGGCGCAAACGGCACAAACGGCGGCACGAAGACAGCCGCGATGACGTAAACGTAGCTCGCGGCCTCGCTCGCACGGCGGGCGCGGTTCCCCCGTGCGACCTCGGCTAGCGAGGTGGCAATAACGCCAAGGCAAAACGCCGCGACCAGGTGAGCGTTCACAGCAAGACCCATGGCGGCCGCAATACAGCACGCCAGCACGATCAATTTGTCGAAAAGCCTGTTCATACGGGTATTGTACGCGAAGCCGCGCATGGTGGAGGGGCCGCCTGCGCAACCGTGACATTCCTCCCGCGTGGCAAAGCGGGGGCGTCGGCAGGCCGCACGACCAAGACCCTCGCACTCGTGACAAAGCTCACTGGTGCGCGCCGTCCGCTCCTGCGATGATGCAATCGTACCGGGCCACGACCAACAGAAGGGCCGCCTCATGACAGATATCGTCCACGTCGAAAACCTCGTCAAGCGCTACGACGATCTTATCGCGCTCGACCACTTTAACCTGAGTATTGCCCCTGGCGAGATCTTTGGCCTGCTGGGCCCCAACGGCTCGGGCAAGACCACGTCCATCAACTGCATCCTGCAGCTGCTCGCCTACGACAAAGGCACCATCGAGCTGTTCGGCGAGCGCATGACGCCCGCCCGCTACGACCTCAAGCGCCGCATCGGTGTGGTGCCGCAGCAGGTGGCGGTGTTCGACGAGCTCACCGTGCGCGAGAACATCGACTATTTCTGCAGTCTCTACGTCAACGACCGCAAGCGCCGCCGCGCGCTGGTGGACGAGGCGATCGACTTTGTCGGCCTGGGCGACTTTACCAAGTTCCGCCCCGGCAAGCTCTCGGGCGGCCTGGCGCGTCGTCTCAACATTGCCTGCGGCATCGCGCACAAGCCCGAGCTCATCTTTTTTGACGAACCCACGGTGGCGGTCGACCCGCAAAGCCGCAACGCCATCCTGGAGGGCATCTGCCGCCTGCGCGACGAGGGCGCCACGGTGGTGTATACCAGCCATTACATGGAGGAAGTCGAGCAGATCTGCAGCCGCATCATGATCATGGACGGCGGCCGCGTGCTGGCGCAGGGCACCAACGACGAGCTCAAGCGCATGATTCAGATGGGTGAGAAGATTGTAATCGAGGTCGGCGAGGTTCCGAGTGCGGCGCTCGGTGCCGTCGCAAGCCTGCCGCACGTTCTGGACCTTTCGGCAACGGCGGGACAGCTCACGTTTTCGTGCGAAGCGAGCCCGCACAACCTGACGGACATTCTCGATGCGCTGCGCTCGCATGACGTGCCGCTCGGCCGCATCTATTCCGAACCGCCGACCCTCAACGACGTGTTCCTCGAGATCACCGGCCGCGAGCTGCGCGACTAGGGGGCGGCCATGTTCAACACCATCATCACCACGGTCAAGACGCTGCTGCGCCGGCCGAGCACGTGGGTCTGGGGCGCTCTCTTTCCTATCGCGCTTTCCACGATGTTCATGTTTATGTTTGCGAACCTCAGCTCCGACGGCACGGTCGACCCGGTGCCGGTTGCCGTCGTGGCGGACGAGGCCTGGGATGCCTCGACCTTTAAGGATGTGGCGGCTTCGCTTGCCAAGGCAGGCGACGACCAGCTGCTCGATGTGAGCGAGTACGAAGACTTGGCTGCCGCGAACCGTGCGCTCAAGGCCGGCGAAGTCGCGGGCGTCTACACGGTCGATGCCGCGGGCGCGCCCAAGCTTACGTTGCTTTCGAGCTACGATAGCTCGCGCGCCAGTACGGCGCTCACCGACCGCAGCATCCTGGAGACGGTGGCGAGCTCGTATACGCAAAATGCCGAGCTCATGCGCCAGATTGCCCAAGACAACCCGGCGGCGCTCGCCGACCCGGAGGCGGTTGCGCGCGCCCTGTCGCTCGAGGGCGGAACCCGCCGCGTGAGCCTGACGCGCACCACGCCCGACGGCACGACCATTTACTACTACGCGCTCTTTGGTCTGGTCGCGATGATGTCTGCCGAGTTTGCCGCTTTGAGCGTCGTCGATTTGCAGCCCAATCTGTCGGGCCTTGGTGCGCGCCGCTGCGTGGGCGGCCTTTCCAAGACAGCGTCGCTGGCCGGCATCTTTGTCGGCTCGTGGCTGGTCTCATTTGCCTCGATGGCGGTCGCGATTGGCTACGTGCGCCTAGTCGTTGGCGTCGACTTTGGCGGGCGCGAGGGGCTGTGTCTGGTGGGCGGTGCTGCATCCGCGCTTGCCGCCACGGGCCTGGGGCTCTTTGTGGGCACGCTTCCCGTTAAGGGCGGCAAGGCGTCCAAGTCCGGTATCCTCACGGGCTTCGCTACCACGTGCGCCCTGTTCGCCGGACTCTACGGCGAGCCGGCGATGGCGCTTGCCGACGATGTCGCCCGCGCCTGCCCGGCCGAGTGCTGGCTCAACCCCGTCAAGCTCATCTGCGACATGTTCAACCGCCTGTATTTCTTTGAGGATCTGGGGCCCTTCGCCGTCCGCGCCGGCGCGCTCGTCCTGATGACCCTGGTGTTTGTCGTCGCCGCTACGCTGATCTTTGGAAGGAGCCGCTATGAGCACCTTTAAGACCGCGCTTCGCATGGCGCTCGCGCACCCGTTATACCTGCTCATCTATACGGTGTTCATCTCGCTCATGGGCGTATTCATCGCGGCCTCGGTGAGCTGGAACTCGTCGCAGCTTACCGAGTACAAGCCCTACGACACCAATGTGATCGTGGTCGACCGCGACAATAGCGACCTTTCGCGGGCGCTTACCAAGCACCTAGGCTCACGCTTTGACCTGGTCACGGGCGTTGGTGACGACATGTACGACCTTGCGGATGCGCTCGCCAAGAGTAACAGCGCCAAGGGCAGCGCCGATTGCGTGTTCTTTATCCCGGAGGGGTTTGAGGACGATCTTGTTGCAGCCGCGCGTGCGGGGGAAGACCTGCCCAAGCTCGATGTGACGTACGGCTCCGGCACCATGGCGGCAGCGCTTTCGTCTGCCGAGGCCTCGCGGTGGGTCTCGCTCGCGGGTACTGCGGCGGCACTTGAGCCAGCTGCTTCCGACGGCGATGTCGCCAAGGCCGCCGAGCATGCTGCCGCAAAGCGTGCGGAGGTCCAGATCGAGCAGGTCAAGGTTGACTCGACTGCCGCCGCTACACTCGAGTCGTACTTCAACTTTGGCGCGTATGCGATCATCTCGTCGGTCATCGTGTCGGTGGGGCTGGTGTTCTCGGGCATGAACGAGCCCGAGCGCGTGCGCCGCATGGAGGCCGGTCCGCTCTCCGAGCGCCAGCGTTCGCTTGCCGTGTTCGCGGCCGCCGCCGTGCTCACTGTCTGTATCTGGTTTGTGTCGAGCATGATGGGCGTCGTGGGCTTTGCCGGCGCGGTCGCCGAGGTCGGCGTGGGCCGTGTGTGCCTGGCGCTGGCGGCAACGTTTGCCCTGGCGTGCACGCCGCTGGCCGTTGGCTTTGCCCTTTCGAGCCTGGGCGCGCGCGAAGAGCTGCTCAACGGTGTGGGCAACCTGCTTGGCTTGCTCATGACGTTTTTGGGCGGCGCCTGGATGCCGCTTTCGATGATGGGCTCGGCCGTGCAGACGGTGGCGCACTTTGTGCCGACGTTTTGGGTGAACGACGCGATCGGCAAGGCGCTTGCCTCTGATTTGACGTCTACCGTGCTGGGCGACATCGCCTGCGACCTGGGCGTCACGGTGCTCTTTGCCGCCGCCATCGCCGCCGTAGGCCTGGCTCTCGCACACGCCAAATCCCGCGCCTAGCCACCTAGCCATTGGGGACAGTCTTTGCCGATTCGCCGGCAGGGCTGGCAGGGACTGTCCCAATATGTCGGCACTTGGGGACGCTCCTTTCCTGCCGGCACTCATTGGGGACAGACTTAAATGAGCGATTTCACTCATTTAAGTCTGTCCCCAATGAGTAGGTTGGAAAAAAGCCGCGCACGTCGCTTAAAAATAGTTCGCCCGGGTTTACTATTAGCCTAGAAAGTAGCAGGTGGCTAACAACGGGGGATAAGATGGCGGCAAAGCGAGCCTACGTCCAGGTCAGCGGGCTTAAGAAACACTACGGCGACGGCGATGCACGCCTGACGGTGCTCGATGGCATCGATACGTCCATCAATCGCGGCGAGATCTGCGTCATGCTGGGGCCCTCGGGCTCGGGCAAGTCGACCTTTCTCAACCTGATCGGCGGCCTGGAGGATGCCGACGGCGGCTCCATCATGGTGGACGGCTGCGATCTCACGGCGCTCAAGCCCGCCGATCTGGGCGAGTACCGACGCCGCGAGCTGGGCTTTGTCTTCCAGTTCTACAACCTGGTGCCCGACCTTACCATCAAGGAAAACATCGAGGTCACGGCGCACCTGTCCAAAAAACCGCTCGACGTCGACGATCTGCTGCGTTCGCTGGGCCTCTACGAGCACCGCAACAAGTTTCCGCGCCAGGTCTCGGGCGGCCAGCAGCAGCGCTGCGCCATCGGCCGTGCGCTCGTCAAAAATCCGGGCCTGCTGCTGTGCGACGAGCCCACGGGCGCGCTCGACTACAAGACATCCAAGGAAATCCTGCAGCTCATGGAGGACGTCAACCGCACCTACGGCTGCACCATCATCATCGTCACCCACAACGCCGCCATCGCGCGCATGGCCAATCGCGTGCTGCGCCTGCGCGACGGGCGCATCGTCGAGGACGAGCGCAGCGAGTCGCCCGTCGCGGCCGCCGAGCTCGATTGGTAGGCGGCGCCATGACACCTCTCGCAAAACGACTCCCGCGCGAGCTGCGCCGCAATATCGGCAAGTACCTGGGCATCTTTTTGCTTATGTGCGGAAGCATCGCCCTCACGTCGGGCTTTTTGCTCGCGGCGCATTCCATCGGCTGCCTCATTGACGACATGCGCGATGCGTACACGATCGAGGACGGCCGCGTGACTACCTCCTTCGAGGCCACCAAAGATCAGCTCAAGGCTGCCGAAGACGCGGCTGAGGACGTCGGCGGCGTTACGTTCTACAAGAACTTCTCTATCGACGCCATCATCAAAAAGGCGGCTGGCGACGACGGCACCAAGCGCACCCTGCGCACCTACGCGCATCGCACCAAGGTTGACATTGCGTCCTACTGCGAAGGCAGGCAGCCCAAGACGGACGATGAGGTGGCAATCGACCGTGTCTTCGCCACCAACAACGACCTCGCCGTGGGCGATAAGGTCGAGCTTGAGGGCCGCACCTACACCATCTGCGGCATCATGACCCAGCCCGATAGCCAGGCGCTGTTCCTCGACAATTCGGACTTTACGGTGAACACCATCACGTACGGCGTGGCCGAGGTCACCGACGCCGGCTTTGCCGCGCTTGAGGACGCCGGCGGCGCGCCTGCCTACACCTACTCCTTTACCTTTACCGATCGCGATCTCCCCACCGCGGATCGCATCGATGCGGAGCAGGATATGGTCGAGGCGCTGACCGATGCCGATGCGCGCGTGGACGATCTGATCGATGCCGATTCCAATCAGGGCATTGGCTATGCGCGCGACGACGTGGACGGCGACTCCATGATGTGGATGACGTTGCTCGACATCATCATCGTGATCATGGCGTTTGTCTTTGTGGTGCTCACCGACGCCACCATCGAGGAGGAGAGCGCCATTATCGGCACGCTGCTCGCCAGCGGCTATCGCCGTCGCGAAATCGTGCTGCACTACCTAGCGCTTCCCGCCATCGTAGGCGTGGCCGCGGCGCTACTGGGCACCGCTCTCGGCGTTGCGTTCTTTACCGAGCCCATGCGCGGTCTCTACTACGGCTCGTACAGCCTGCCGCCCTTCCAGGTGTACTGGAGCTGGGAGATCTTTGTGAAGTGCGCCGTGGTTCCCGCCGCCGCGCTCATTCTCATCACGCTGGTGGGCCTGCTTCGCAAGATGGGCAAGACGCCGTTGCAGTTCCTTCGTCACGAGGCGAGCGGCAAATCGGGCACCAAGCGCGGCCTGCAGCTGCCGGAGCGCATGGGCTTTGTCTCGCGCTTCCGCCTGCGCGTCTTCCTGCGCAACCTGGGCAACTTCGCCACGCTCTTCGTGGGCATTGCATTCGCCTCGCTGCTGCTGCTCTTTGGCCTGGCGATTTTGCCCACGATGACGCACTACGCGGACAACCTCGAGACGAGCCTGGTCGCCGAGCATCAGTACACACTCAAGGCGCCGCTGGAGCTCGAGGGCACTGCCGAGGAGCGCGAGCAGTGGTCGGCGCTCGAGCGCTTGCAGTCGATTGACGGCGCGCTGCTCTCCGCCGCCCAGGATGCCGATGACGAGCTTGACGACGCGGCCGATGCGGCGCAGACGGCAGCCGATGCCGCGACCGCATCTCCGTCTGCCGAGAGCCTGACTGCAGCGCAGGATGCGCTTGCTAAGGTCAAGGACAAGAAGGATGCGCTCTACGCACGCCTCGACGATCTTGCCGATGCCCTCGGCTGCGACCGCGATGAGGCCATCGACCTGATCGACAAGGCCTCTAAGATCGACACCGACAACGACGACATTCACCCGATCAACACGACCGACAACGGCGCGGGCGCAATCGCGCAGGCCGAGAAATATGCCGTTTACCAGCTGCAATACGACCGCGGCGATGGTAATGGCGAGGAGACGATTTCCGTCTACGGCATTTCATCTCATTCGCGCTATTGGAAAGACCTCAACGTCGGCGACGGGCGCGTCGTCTTTGGCGGCGGTCTGCTCGATAAGTTTGGCTGGAGCGAGGGCCAGAAGGTCGAGCTTCGCGACAAGTACGAGGCTCGGGATTATTCTCTTGAGTGCGCGGGTAAGGACTGCATCTGGGGTTCAAAGTCGGACATGAATATCTATATGAGCATCGATGACTTTAACGAGCTGTTCGGCAACGACGCCGCCTACTTTAACGGCTATGTGAGCGACGAGAAGCTCGACCTCGATGCTCGTTACTTTGCCGGTGACACCACGCCCGACGACATGCGCGCCGTGGGTGACCAGTTTATCGGCATGATGAGCAAAATGATCGGCATGATGGTCGGGCTCGCGGTGTTTATCTTCCTGCTGTTTATGTACCTGCTGACCAAGGCGGTGATCGACCACAGCGCCCGTTCGATCAGCTACATGAAAGTCTTTGGCTATCGCGATAGCGAGATCTCGCATCTGTACATCCGCTCGATCACGCTGTGCGTGGCGGCGTCGCTCGTGCTGAGCCTGCCGGTCATTATTGGCTCGCTCACGGCCATCTTCCGCTCGATGCTGCTCGCCTACAACGGCAATATCGAGATCTACGTGCCCGCTTGGTCCATGGCTGCATGCATCGGCATCGGCTTTGCGACCTACCTGGTCGTGGCGCTGCTGCACACGCGCTCTATCAAGCGCGTCAGCCTGGCCGAAGCCCTCAAGGTGCAGGAGTAGTCATTGGGGACGTTCTTAAACGACTAGTCGTTGGGGACAGTCTTTGCCGGATCGCCGGCTCGCTGGCCGGGCGGCAAGCACTCATTTAAGTCTGTCCCCAATGAGTGCCTAGCGACTCGGCGTTGCGCTTGACTTCAACCCCACTTCAACGGGTACCATCCTCTATGTCTGTAACGCCATATAGACCGAGGGGATAGATCTATGACCGCAACCGCACCCGCAGCACCGGCAAAGGTGTACTTCACCAACCTGCGCACGCATGCTCGCGAGAGCCAGCTCGACAAACTCAAACGCCTCATTCGCCGCGCCGGCATTGAGCAGATCGACTTCGAGAACAAGTTCGTCGCTATCAAGATTCACTTTGGCGAGCTGGGTAACCTGAGCTTTCTGCGCCCAAACTACGCCCGCGCCGTCGCAGACGTCGTGAAGGAGCTGGGCGGCAAACCCTTCCTCACCGACTGCAACACGCTCTATGTGGGCAGCCGCAAAAACGCGCTCGAGCACATCGACACCGCCTACCAGAACGGCTTTACCCCGTATGCCACGGGTTGCCAGATCATCATCGCCGACGGCCTCAAGGGCACCGACGAGGCGCTCGTTCCGGTCGAGGGCGGCGAGTACGTGCGCGAGGCAAAGATCGGCCAGGCACTCATGGACGCCGACATCGTGATTAGCCTCACCCACTTTAAGGGCCATGAGCAGGCCGGCTTTGGCGGCGCCATGAAGAACTTGGGTATGGGCGGCGGTAGCCGTGCCGGCAAGATGGAGCAGCACGCCGCTGGCAAGCCGAGCGTCGATACCACCAACTGCGTTGGCTGCCGTGCCTGCGAGAAGATATGCGCGCACAGCGCCATCACGTTTGACGGTACGCGTGAGCGCGAGCTTGCCAACGGCAGCACTCGCACGGTTCATGTGGCTGCCATCGACCACGATCGCTGCGTGGGCTGCGGACGCTGCATTGCGGCGTGCAACCAGGACTGCATCAAGCCCGACTATGATGCCGCGGCCGACGTACTCAACTACAAGATCGCTGAGTACACCAAGGCCATCGTCGACGGCCGCCCGAGCTTCCACATCTCGCTCGCCATGGACATCAGCCCCAACTGCGACTGCCATCCCGAGAATGACACGCCCATCGTCAACGACATCGGCATGTTCGCGAGCTTCGACCCGGTCGCCATCGACCAGGCCTGCGCCGACGCCGTCCTGGCGTCCGAGCCGCTGCCTAACACCGAGCTTACCGACAGCGCGGCCAAGATGGAGCATAATCACGAGCATCTGGAGGGCGAGCAGGCCAAGGATCCCTTCTGCATCACGCATCCCGACACCGACTGGCGCGCGTGCATCGCGCATGCCGAGAAGATCGGCCTGGGCACGAGCAAGTACGAGCTCATCGAGGTCAAGTAGCATCTAGCTATTGGACAAATCAAGCGCTTTTGTAGCGCAGCGTTAGCAAAAGCCGCCCGTGAGCACAGTGCCCACGGGCGGCTTTTCAGAAGTGCGGTGAAAAATCGAATACCGCCGACTACAAACCGATTTTTGGCAACAAACCCCAGACGTTGCTTTTTGCCTAAAAATTCTCGTCGAGGAAGTCGTCGACCGTATTCCAGTAGAGCTCGGGTTCAACTTGCGCACTCTTGGCGTGGGTGGCGCCATGGATGGTGAGCTTTTGCTTGACCTTGCTGGCGCACGCGTCGTAGTTTTGGTCGAGCATGTCGTACGGCACAAAGGTGTCCTGGTCGCCGTGGATAAACAGCATGGGAACCGTCGCGTGTTTGAGTTGCTCCACACTGCTCGCCTTATGAAAGTCGTAGCCCGCGCGCACGTTGCACACCAAGTTTGCTACATCGAGCAAGGGAAAGCTGGGCAGGCCGAACACGTCCTTGAGCTGCAAAGAAAACTCGTCCCAAACACTCGTATAGCCACAGTCCTCGATAATGCACTTCACGTTTGCGGGCAGAGATTCCCCCGCGACGTCCATGGCGGTTGCCGCACCCATCGACTCGCCAAAGACCAGGATGCGCGCCTCGGGGTCAGCCTGAACGATTCGCTCGATCCATGCAACGACATCGAGCCGTTCGGGCCAGCCCATGCCGATATAGTCGCCGCCGGAACGCTCGTGGGCGCGGGCGGCGGGTGCGAGTACGTTCATGCCGCGGTCATGGAATCGTTTGGCGTATCGGGCCATACCGATGGGCTCGTCGGTGTATCCGTGTAGGCAGACAGCGTAATTGTGTGTGGTCTCTGGGGCGGCAAAATACCAAGCGGCAAGCTTGGTTCCGTCATCTGCGGTGAGGCTGCTGCTCTCGCGGTTCTCTTTAAACCATGCCCGCGCCTCGGTTCCCTCGGCATCCGGCTGCTCACTTTCTTTGTCGTCCTTGCCGTCCTGCATCATCTTCATGGTGTATGGCGCGCGGGGATTCAGCGCGAAGTCAAACAGAAAGTTGCCGGCAAATCCGAGCAGCGCAACGACAGCCACCAGTGCAACGATGCCGGCTATCTTGAGCTTTCGATGGGAATGTGCGTTTTGAGCCATGCGGTATTCTCCTATAAGATGTTAATACATCAACATTTAAAACAAGCGCATTATGAATGTTCGCCGTTGATGCGTCAACAAGCAAAGAATGGGTAAACAAAGGGTCACGTATGGTGCAAATTTCGCACGTACCTAGACGCTTTGATATAGTGTTGAGAACTCTTTACGTTGGAGGATGTAACCGGCATGTCCGATTCGAGCGACAGTTCTAAGCCGCGACCCAAGACCGCGGCCGTTCCACACTACACGGTGGGCGAGGAGATCATGAACTCCGTCACCCATGGTGTCGGCTGCCTGCTTGGTATCGCGGGCCTGGTGCTCCTGATCGTATTCGCTGCCCTGCGCGGCGGAGGCCCGGCCCACATGGCCGCGGCGATTGTCTATGGCGTCAGCATTATCCTCGAATATCTAGCCTCTACGCTCTACCATGCGATTCAGCCAGCGGGCGCCAAGCGCGTGTTTCGTATCATCGACCACAGCTGCATCTACCTGCTCATAGCTGGCAGCTATACGCCGTTTTGCCTCATCACGCTGGCAAATGACGGTGGCCCCGTGCTGTTTTTTGCCGTATGGGCCATCGCCATTATCGGCATCGCCCTCGAGTGCTTTATGCGCGAGCGTCAACCGCACTGGGTAAGTGGCCTGGTCTACCTGCTGATGGGCTGGCTCGTTGTCTTTAAACTGCCCGAACTTGTGGCACTGCTCAACCCCGTGGCACTTGCCCTGCTCGCCGTCGGCGGCGTGTGCTACACCGCGGGCGTGCCGTTCTATATCGCCAAAAACGTGCGTTACCTGCACAGTGTGTTTCACTTGTGGGTGCTCGCCGGCAGTATCTTCCAGTTCATGGCGGTGATCCTCTTCGTAATCTAGCGACCATGCCTGCGCGCCCGCGTCCTCGTTTGGGTGCCGGCGCAACTGCCCTATCCGTCACCTACGCTTACTACCCAACGTCCCGAATCTTGGAGGTTCGAGAAACTCCCGATGGACATAACCATCTCCCTTATTACCACGCTCGTCCTGACGCTTATCAACGGCTACTTCTCCATGTCCGAGATGGCTCTCACCACGGCTAAGCGCGCCGTGTTGGAACACGATGCCGAGGAGGGCGATAAGCGCGCCGAGCGCGCCGTCCAGCTCGCCGCCGATTCCGACCAGCTGCTCGCCACCATCCAGGTCGCCATCACGCTCGTGGGGTTCGCCTCGTCCGCCGTCGCCTCAACGAGCCTGTCCGACCCGCTTGCCACATGGCTCATGAGCTTTGGCATCGCGCCGCTTTCCGCCATCGCGCGCGGCCTGGCGCCGGTCATCATCACCGTCGCCGTCGCCTTTGTGTCCATCGTGATTGGCGAGCTTGTCCCCAAGCGCATCGGCCTGGCCAATGCCGAAGGCGTGTCCAAGCAGGTTGTGGGCCCGCTTTCCGTGTTCCAAAAGATCGCCCGTCCGCTCGTGTGGCTGACCGGTGCCTGCTCCGACGGCCTGGCCCGCATCCTGCGCATCAAGAGCGCCGATGACCGCCAGAACGTCTCGGAGGAAGAAATCAAGTACATGGTCTCGGAGCAGGATGACCTGCTCGACGAGGAAAAGCGCATGATTCACGAGATCTTTGACCTGGGCGACACCGTTGCCCGCGAGGTCATGGTGCCGCGCGTTGACACCACCATGTGCGAGGACGACGAGACGGTCGCCGACGTGCTGTCCACCATGCGCCAGACCGGCTTTAGCCGCATCCCCGTCTATCATGAGGATCCCGACAACGTCGCGGGCATCGCGCACATCAAGGACCTGATTCAGCCCGCGCTCGACGGCAAGGGCGACCAGCCCATCGCCGATTACCTGCGCGACGCCACCTTTGTGCCCGACACCAAGGACATCCTGCCGCTGCTGTCCGAGATGCAGACTTCGCACGACCAGATCGTAGTGGTCGTGGACGAGTACGGCGGCACGGCTGGCATCATCACCATCGAGGATATCGTCGAGGAGATCGTCGGCGAGATCGAGGATGAATTCGACCCCGACAACAAGTACCTCACGCGCCTTTCGCGCCGCGAGTGGCTCGTCGATGGGCGTTTTTCGTGCGATGACGCGATTGAGCTTGGTTGGCCGCTCGAGGAAAGCGATGATTATGAGACCATCGCCGGCTGGATTTTGGAGCTTTGCGACTCGGTGCCCGACATCGGAGAGGTGTTTGAGGTTGCGGGGTACAAGTTTAAGGTGCAGTCGATGCGTGGCCAGCGCATCTCGCTCATTCGCGTGATCGCTCCGGCCGAAACCGATAAGAAGGATTCCGAGTCCTCGGCAGAGAAGCCGACGGCGTCGGGTGCGGGCTCTGTGGACCCGCACGATGGCGACGAGTAGGGCAAGGAAGAGTAGGGGAGAGTTATGGCAGGCCTGTTCAACATCCTTAAGGTCACCGTCAGCGAGGACAAGATCTGCGCGCATGTGCTGGTGAACCCCGGCATGCCGCTCATGACCTCGGAGGATATCGAGGCCACGGCGCGCGTGTACTACCTGGTGCCCGCGATTGCCAAGCATCTGTGCCTGGGCGATTCGGGCCGCGAGTTCCAGGACTGCATGGGCCAGACCGAGCTTTGCCACCTGCTGGAGCACGTGACGGTCGAGCTCATGAACGAGACCGGTCTTGCCGGCAGCATCTCGTGCGGCCGCACGCGCGTAAGCGAGCACGACGAGCGCGTCTTTGAGGTTGAGCTTTCGTGCCCCGACGACGCGCTGGCTATCGGCGCGCTGTCTTCGGCCACCTTTATGATGGATTGGGCCTATCTGCACGCCGACCAGCCCGCCCCCGATGTGGACGGCACGGTCGCGGGCCTGCGCAACCTGGTGCTGGGCATGCGTGCCGAGGCCGAGGGCAAGGACCCGCACGAGGCCGTTGCCGCTGCGAACGGCGAAGATGCTGCCGAGGACGAGGGCGATGACGAGGGCGATATGCCGGTCGACGCCGAGCCCGTTGCCGATGCGACTGCCGAGCCCGTTCCCACCGAGCCCCAGGGCGTCCCCAACTTTGACGACGAGCCCCAGGTGGCGATTGATACCGAGGGCGCGGTTGCCGAGAGCCACGAGGCCTCCGCTGCCGTCTTTGGCGGTGCGGCGACGGTTCCGGCGGGACCTGCGCATGAGGGCGGCCTGCCGCTCGTGGACGGCGCCGGCGAGGACCCGGGTGCCACGGTGGCCATGCCGGCTATGCCTCAGGAGTAGGCTTACGCGTTTATCACCATCACGGACCTGCGCCTTTGCCGTACGCAGATGAGCGGAGCGGCAAGTGATGCGCTGCGGGTATAATGGACAGCATTCAAACGGTGGGCACCGACGTGCCCGCAGGAGAGGAATGATCATGGGTAAGACTTTCAGCTTTGTCTCCGGCGCACTTTTTGGTGCCGCTGCCGGCGCTATTGTCGGTGTTGCTCTGGCCCCGCGCTCGGGCGCCGAGACCCGCGCCATGGCTGCCGATATCGCCAACGACGCTTGGGACAATATGCGCGACACCTACGAGCACAGCGCCGAGGAGGCCCGTGCTGCGGTGAATGACTTTGGCCCGATGGTCGACGCCAAGACCGACGACCTGCGCGCCAAGGTCGACCTGGCCCGCGAGCGCATGGACCAGCTGCGCGAGCAGCTCAACGACGCCATTTCGGGCGGCAACGTGACGCCTGCCGCCGACGTCGTGGTCGAGAACGCCGTCGAGGCTGATACCGAGGCTGCGGAGCCCTCGACCGAGGCATAATGCGCGCCGGGGATTTTGTCGGCGCCAAGATCTATCGCAAGCCTACCGAGGACAAGCGCACCAAAAAGGACGGCACGCCGCGCAGCCCTAAAAAGCTTGGAAAGATTCACTTTCCGGTCTTTACCCCGGGCGGTACGCGCGTGGTCGGCTTTATGGTCCGTCAGTCCGATATCGCGGGCATGATCGAGCGTCCCGATCGATTCGTAGCACTCGACGCCATTGGTGTCTACGAGGGCGCCATTGCGGTCGATGACGTCAAGGACACGTACGATGCCGCCGCCGCCAAGCGCCTCGATATCAACCTGGACGATTGCATCATCTGGGTTGGTATGGACGTGCGCACGGAATCGGGCGACGTCATGGGCTATTGCTCGGACGTTGAGTTCAAGCCACGCTCGGGCATCGTACAGGCATTCTATGTGACCGCCGGTGCCGCTTCGAGCGTGCTGGTGGGCGACACACAGGTGCCGCCGACGATGCTGCGCGGCTACGAGAACGGCGCGATGGTCGTCTCGGACGAGGTCAAGTCGCTCGGGTATTCGGGCGGTGCGGCTGCCAAGGCCGCCGAGGCCAGCGTCGTGGTGGGCGATAAGGTCAAAAAGGGCGCCAAGGTACTCGACGACAAGGGATCGGTTGCCGTGGACAAGGGCAGTCGCGCGCTGGGCAAGCAGCTCGGCAAGACGCGCGGCATGTTCAAGGCCTTTAAGGACGAATACCAAAAGGCGAGCGGAGGCTCGTCAAAAGCTACAAAATAGCGACGTACCAAATGATGGGAGGCAAGCCGGAGACCTGTTGCTCCGGCTTGCTGTGTTTATGGGGGAGGGCACATGCGCCAAAACGGATCCAACTTAAACGGGCGTTCGGGTGCGCGTCCGACGGCGCGCCGCGACCTGGGGCAGCTGCCCAGCGGTCAGCGCCGCCGTCGCCGTAAGCCCGGCGCGATGTACCTCAACCATAGCCGCGGGTTTAGCGATCGCAGTGCGCGCATCGGCAACGGGCGCTCGCCGCGCCGACCGTCCCGTCTGCCCTATGCGCTTATCGCCGTGGGCTGTGCGCTCGTGCTGTTTATCGCTGCCGTCGTGGGCTACGTCAACCGCAGCGTGGACGTGGAGCTCAACGGCCAGAAGACCGCGGTGCGCGTGGGCTCTACGCTGCAGAATCTCATCGACGACCAGGAGTTGACTGACACCTACGACGCAGGCGACCTGCTGGCCGTCGATGACAGCGTGCTCAAGCGCCATGGCGGCGAAAAGCTGTCGGTTAAGGTGGACGGCAAGCGCATAAAACAGGGTAAGTGGAAAAGCCGCGAACTTGAGGGCGGCGAGAAGGTGACGGTCAAGGATGGCCGTAACACCTACGAGAAGCACGAGGTTCAGGCTACGGTTATCGAGCCCAAGCTCAAGGTCGAGGGCACGGGCGCTATCGAGTATGTGCAGACGTGGGGTGTCCAGGGCCGCTCGGAGGTGTGGGTCGGCGAGCAATCGGGTAAGACGCAGGACCGCGGCGAGGTTGTGCCCGCCACCGATTGCGTCGTTGCGTGCGCGAGCGTGGCGCCCAAGGGCAACGAAAAGTACGTGGCGCTGACGTTTGACGAGGGTCCGAGCGGCGCCACCAAACAGATCTTGCAGGTGCTCAAGGAAAAGGGCGTCACCGCGACGTTCTTCCTTTCGGGCGATGCGGTCGAGGCCTCGTCCGCCACGGCCAAGGCGATTGTCGATGCCGGGTGCGAAATCGGATCCAACAGCTACAGCGACGATTCGCTCAAGGGTCAGGACCGTGAGGCGGTACGCGAGCAAATCACGAAAGGCACCGATGCGATTAAGTCGGCGACCGGCGTGAAGACGATGCTGCTGCGTGCCCCCTACGCTGCCTTTGACGAGCAAAACTGGATTGATGCGATGGACCTGGTTTCCGCCGTGGTCTCGTGGAATATTGACTCGGGCGACTGGCTGCTCAACGGTGCCGACGAGCAGGTCTCGACGGTGCTCGATTCGGTGACGCCGGGCAATATCGTGCTGCTCACCGATAGAGATGAATGCGCCGAGCAGACGCTCGAGGCGCTGCCGCAGATTATCGACGGCCTTGTCGCCGACGGCTACAAGATCGTGACGCTCAGCGACCTGGTCAAGACGGACACGTCGCTGAGCAAAAAGCTCACCTCGCTGACGAAGGTCACCATGCCCAAGGACGCCGTGTTCCCCCAACTTGCCGAGGACGATGACACCACAGGGTAGTCATTGGGTAGTCGTTTAAGAACGTCCCCAAGGGCTATGTCACGGATACGTCAGCGTTTGGTATGCCTGCAATGTGCAGCGCATAAATTCGATGCCGCAGGGCGATGCTGATGCTATAGTTACTGCGGTTAATGAGGGTCAAGAGAAAGGTTACAGGTGAAATCCAAACCTCGACCATACAGTCGATGACCCCATGCAGGTGCTTTTTGCGCATGCACGGGGTGTAAGCGTCGAGCGGCGTGCCGCCCGCGCATGCGTATACATATCCAGAAGCCCCCGGACGCCGCACGCGCGGCCGCGTCCGGAGGAATAATGATGGGGAGCACCATTGAATTATCTGAGTGAGATGCTCAAATTGCCGGTCTTGGACGTCGACGGCGAAAAGCTCGGCGTGGTCAACGATTTTGGCATTGCTACCGGCGAAGTTTTTCCGCACGTGACGTCGCTCGCGTTCCGCGGCCCCGGCAAGACGCCGTTTATGATCAGCTGGCGCAAATGGGTCGACCGTATCGACGAGACGGGCGTGTATCTCAACACGTCTGCCACCAACATTCGCTTCTCGTACCTGCAGCCGACCGAGCTCCTGCTGGCGCGCGACGTGCTCAACAAGCAGATCGTCGACACGCAGGGCATGAAGGTCGTGCGCGTCAACGACATCAAGTTTTCCATGTCGGGCGAAAACCAGCTGCGCCTGTTGGGTGCCGAGGTCGGTGCCCGCGGTCTGCTGCGCGCCATCAGCCCCGCGCTCGAGCATATCGTCGAAGGCTTTATGAAGCACCTGGGCAAGCCGCTCAGTGAGGACATCATCGCTTGGTCCTACATGGACCTGCTCGACCGCTCGACCAAGAACATTCAACTCTCGGTGTCGCACAAGACGCTCGGCGAGCTGCACCCTGCCGACATCGCCGATATTATCGAGCAGCTCGACCCGCGCCTACGTGCGCAGGTGTTTGCGCAGCTCGATACCGCCCAGGCAGCCGAAGCTATCTCGGAGTTCGATGACGACGAGCTTATGACCGAGATGCTCGAGGGCCTGTCCGACACGGACGCATCGTCGATGCTGGCCATGATGGACCCGGACGACGCTGCCGACCTGATCGACGAGCTTGATTACGAGAAGGCCGAGAAGCTCCTGCGCCTGATGGGCGTCAAGGAGGAGAAGGCGATTCGTAACCTGCTGGGGTATGAGGACAATACCGCCGGCCGCATCATGACCTCGGAGTTTGTCTCCCTGCCCGCCACGGCAACGGTCGGTGACGCCATCGAGGCGATTCGCGAGCTCGACGAGGACTTCGAGAGCGTCTACTACGTCTATACCGAGGATCCGAGCGGCATGCTGACCGGTGTGCTTTCGCTGCGTACGCTGATCGTAGCCGATCGCGACGCCACGCTGGGTCAGCTGGCCTATCGCGACCTGGTCTACGTGTCGCCCGACGAGGACCAGGAAGACGTGACGGACGAGATGACCAAGTATGACCTGGTCGCCATCCCCGTCTGCGACGAGAACCGCCACATCCTGGGTATCGTAACCTTCGACGACGCCATGGACGTTATCGCCGAAGAGCATCAGGAGGACCTGCAGATCGCTGGTGTCGGCTCGGGTGACAGCGCGTCCGACGACTCGACGAACGTGCTCAGCTGGTTCGTGCATCGCCAGTACTGGGTTGTTGTATGGGGCATCGCGTCGTGCATCATGGCGACCGTACTGGGAACGGCGCTCGGCTCCGCGCATCTGGTGGTGTTCCCCATGTGCGCCATGCCGCTCGTGCTGCTGGCGGCCTCGCGCATGGTGTCGTTCGTCAAGAACTACTTCCTGGAGTATGACGGTCACGACGACGAGCCCAAGCCGTATCTGGGATTCTTCTTCCAGAGCACGGGCATGGGCCTGATTCTGTCACTCGTGACCTACCTGTGCGCCCAGCTGGTGCGCACCGCCGCGTTCCCCGATGCGCCCATGTTTGAGGAGCAACTCTTTACCGGGTGCTTTAATATCGCTGCCATCATTTGCCTGGTTGGCAACATGAGCGCCGTGATTTACCTGATGGTGCTGTTCTGGCGTGACGAGCATGACCTCAACACGTCGGGCACCGCCATGAACGTTATTGCCGTCATGATCTCGTGTGTGGCGTATTGCATCGCCGCGGTGCTGCTCGCCATGTCAGTCATGGGTTAGGTGGTCGCGTGCAAAATACCAAGCAAAAGTCGGGCACCAAGCAAAAGCTGACCATCGCGGCCATCTTTGGCGCTATGGGCCCCGGTCTGCTGGCGGCGCTTTCGGGCAATGACGCCGGCGGCATTGCAACGTATTCCAGCGCGGGCGCCAGCTATGGCTACAAAATGCTCTGGATGCTTCCTGTCATGACTGTGCTGCTCATCGTGACGCAGGAGACCGCGGCGCGCTGCGGCTGCGTCACGGGTAAGGGCTTGGCATCGCTCATTCGCGAGCGTTTTGGCGTGCGCAAGAGTGTACTTGCTATGGCGGCGCTGTTGATCGCCAACACGGCTGTGACCATTTCGGAGTTTGCGGGTATCGCCAGCGGTCTTGCTCTCTTTGGCGTGCCGGCGAGCATCTCGGTGCCGTTGGTGGCGCTGCTGGTATGGATGCTTACCATGTCGGGCAGTTTCCAGCGCATCGAGAAGATTCTGCTGCTGGTGAGCTGCGTGTTCGTGACCTATATCGTCGCCGCGTTTATGGCTGGCCCCAACTGGGGTGAGGTCGCGGTCGACCTGGTCGTGCCCAACATTCAAAATGACCCCAGCTACGTGTCGCTCGTGGTCGCAACGATCGGTACCACCATCGCGCCGTGGATGATTTTCTTGGCGCAGAACAACGTGGTCGATAAGAACGCGGGCGAGGACGATATCGTGCTGCAGCGCATCGATACCGTGAGCGGCTCGCTTGCTGCCGATGTCATTGCCGGCTTTATTATCATCACGACCGGTACGGTGTTGTTCCCGGCGGGTATTCAGATTAGCGATGCCGCCGATGCTGCCCGCGCGCTGGAGCCTATTGCGGGTCAGTGGTCCACGGTACTGTTTGCCTCGGGCCTGGTCGCGGCGAGCTTCTTGGCCGCCTGCGTGCTGCCGGGCGTTACGTCGAGCGCTATCTGCGAGGCATTTGGCTGGGAGCGCGGTGCCGACCGCAGCTGGGACGAGGCCCCGGTCTATCGCGGCATCATTACGGCCATCATCGGTATCTCTACCGTGCTGGTGCTTATGCCCGGCGTCGATCTGTTCCAGATTATGATGACCTCGCAGGTCATCAATGGCGTGCTGCTGCCCGTGGTTCTGGTGTTCCAGGTGGTTATTGCCGCTGACCGTCACATTATGGGCACTAACCGCAACGGCCGCGTGTGGAATGTGCTCACTTGGGCGACTATCGGTGTGATTACGGTGCTGACGGTCGTCATGTTTGTTCTACAGGCGATGGGTTACAGCGCTTAGCGCCTCTTTTGGACTCCAAACAGGCCGCAGCGATGGACTGCGGCCTGTTTTTTGCCCGCTATAGGGCGTTAGTTATATGGCAGTGGACAAAAAATGCCAAATATGAGTACTGTTGCCTTGCCGATAGCATTTACGACCAAGAAAATAATGAACATAGTTAAGAATCTGTTTATTAAAAGCGGGTCTCCAAGTCCTAAGCCGGCCATTCTGGTCAACTGGAAGGGTCGCGCGCTACCGCATGAGCGCCATTTTGGGTGGTTTTGCCTGCTACTAAAATGGTAACAGTACTCATATTTGCCCCTTTTTGTCCACGACCCCTTGGAGCCGGCTCGAAAAGAGTGATTTTGGGTTGTTTGCTGCGGGTGTGGGCTTGGAAACAACGTTCGGGGTGGCGAGGTGCCCAGAATTCGGTCGCAAGGAGGGCGTTCCTCGGCTGTGTCAGGAGTGTCCCTAGGTGCCGGCACATAAGGAACGTCCCTAACTGTCGGAGGGGGTGCCTGCCGTGGCAGGCACCCCCTCCGGATGTGGGAAGTTTGCGCTGCAGGTTACTTGTCGGTGCCCAGCTTGTGCGGCTTGAGAGCGAGCGCATTGACGAGCGCGTCGGTGGCAGACTTGACGGCTGCCGGCTGCGGATCGTTGACGTGATCCTCGGGATGCACGGGCAGGTCCTTCTTGACTGCATCGTGGATCAAGTTGAGGTACTCAGTCACGCCAGTGGTCGATAGGTGCGTGCCATCGCCATCGAACAGGTCGTTGCGATTGGCACTGTATCCGTACCAGTCGATAACGCGCACGTTTTTGTAGCGCGTAGCGGCGTTGGCGATGGCCTGGTTGGTAGAACCAACCCATGGCTGCGGGCTGCGCGTGTTCACAAACACCACAATACGCTTATCTCCTGCATCGGCCATGATGGCGTCGATCTGGTCGTCGGTTACCAAGCCGTTGGTGCCCAGCGCAAAGACCACGATCTTGCCGGCAAGGTTCTGTTGGAGATAGCCCTCAAATGTCGCGCGGCCCGCATCAAACTGGCGGCCCTTTTCGGCATCGATGTGACTGTGGGGGAATACGCCGTCAAAGGAATCGACGGCGCGCAGCGACACGGAGTCACCGATCATCAGCAGGTCGTAGGAGCCATCGGGGAAGCCGTCGTTGTCTTTGTCGGTGTCGTCGGCTGCCTGTTGGTCCGTTGGCGCGGTGTTCTTGGCTTCCTTGTTGAGGACTTCGGCGCCCTCACCGCTCAGTGCGGAGGTCTCCGGCACAAAGATCAGGCCGCCCAGCGCGATAACAAGCACGATCCCGCAAGTGGCGCACACGGGAATATGCGCGCGCACCCAGTTGGCGGGCGTGGTGGTGCCGTCGCGGAACTCGGATACGGTGCGCCCAAAGGCGCCCTTTCTAAACGGCGTCTCGATAAAGCGATATGAACATTCGGCTACGGCGACCACCAACAACACCTGCAAAATGTACTGCCACCACGGCGTATCGTTGATGTTGGCGACCGGGTTCATGAGCAACAGTAG
Source organism: uncultured bacterium (assembly GCA_905215365.1). GTDB lineage: Bacteria > Actinomycetota > Coriobacteriia > Coriobacteriales > Coriobacteriaceae > Collinsella. The sequence goes on from CAJMPX010000004.1 coordinate 91,899, forward strand.
CGGATAGTGCCACAGGTAGATGCTGTACGAGCGCTTGCCAACCCACACGAGCGGCTCGGCGGACAGTGCGCGGGCAACCATTCCCTGGGGCTGCACGCAGGCCGCGATGACCATGAGCGTGAGGATGGAGCATAGCAGCGTGCCGCCGCGATACTGGAACGCGGTGTAGCCGTTGGTGAGCGCGACCATGGCGGCAAGGCCAACCAGACCCACGACGCCCAACACATCGATGGATGCGGGCGAGGACCAAAAGCGCACGAGGGCGCTCGGCTGTGCCGGGACGGTCTCGGCTGCGTTGTCGGCCTTCTCGCCAGGCTTGCCCTCGGCGTTCTTGCCGTGCTTGGCGGCGCCAGCCAGGCGATTGAGCCCCAAACGATGAGCGAGACGCACCGGCGCCAGGTCGCGATCGGGGATAAAGGCCATCCAGGCGCCCAGCAGCAGCGAGAACACGCGGGTGTCGGTGCCGTAGTACACGCGGCTGGGGTCGGCGGCGGGGTTATAGAGCACCATCATGGCGATGGCGGAGACAGCAGCCAGGCCCAGAACCACGCGGCGCGTGTTGGGCTTGCTCATGTGCATGGATACCATAGCGAGCAGCAGCGGGGGCCAAACCAGGTAGAACTGTTCCTCGATGGCGAGCGACCAAAAGTGCGTAAGCGGCGAGGGGTCGCCCAGAGCATTGAAGTACGAGACGTTTTGGGCAATCTGCCACCAGTTGTTGAAGAACAACAGCGACGGCAGAATGTCGGGGCGCATCTTGGTGAGCATCACGTGGTTGAAGACGGTGCACAGCGCACAGGTCACCACCACGACGGTCACCACGGCGGGGACCAGGCGACGGATGCGGCGGATCCAGAAGCTTTTGAGGTCGATGCGGCCGGTCTTAGCGACTTCGTTGAGCAGCAAGCGCGTGATCAGATAGCCCGAAAGCACAAAGAAGATCGTGACGCCAAGCAGGCCGCCCTGGGCCCACGTGAGGTTAAGGTGATAGAGCACCACCGCGACGACGGCGAGCGTACGCAGACCGTCGAGTGCAGGGATGTAGCGGGACTTGGGGCGAGCAGGCGTCTGCTCCGCGGCGGGAGTGTTGGCGCGGCCCGCGTTGTTGGCAGAAGCGCGATGGGGGCTCGCGGTGCGTCGCGGCTCGTTGGCACGGCGTTCGCCCTTCACGCGTTCGTGCGGCGCCGGCTCGTTGCCCGTGCGGCGTCGACCGCGCGAGCCCGATTGCGAGAATTGTTCCATAAAACATCATCCAATGACGAGAATAATCAGCACGTATTCATTGTAGCTGCCTGCCCCTGTGAATGCTTGCTGCTGGCGTAAGCTCAAGCGCGCGTCCACATCAAAGTGGACTAAAGTTATAGGGGGTGCGAGAGTGCACAATCGTTGGTCGACGGTGGGCGCAAAGCCTGAAGACGAGGAGGTTTCCATGGCGGATCACAGCATCGTTGCGGTGTTCGGCAGCATGAACATGGACCTTTCGGTGGCGTGCGAGCGCATGCCGCGTGCGGGCGAGACAGTCGGTGGCAGCGGTTTTATCACCAACGCCGGTGGCAAGGGCGCTAACCAGGCCGTCGCTGCTGCGCGCATGGGTGCGCGCACGTGCATGATTGGCGCTGTTGGGCGCGATACCTTTGGCGATGCGCTTGTGGCAGGGCTCCAGGATGCCGGCGTGGGCGTTGAGTTTGTGGCGCGTCGCGATGACGTGGAGACCGGTACCGCGACTATCATTCGCTGCGAGAGCGACAACCGCATCGTGCTGTCGCCGGGCGCCAACCATGCGCTTGCGGGCGAGGACGTTGCCCGCGCACTGAGGCGCTTGGTGGCCGACGAGCTCGACGGCGATGCCAGCGAGTTTGCCCCGGCTGCCGGAAGCGTCTTTATCGCCCAGGGCGAATGTGACCTTGCAGCGACGGCCGAGGCGCTTGCTTGCGCTCACGAGCTGGGGTTCTATACGGTCTTTAACCCTGCGCCCGCCTGCGATTTGCCGGCAGGAGCGTGGCCTGCGGTCGACTTGGTCTGCCCCAACGAGACCGAGTGCCAGATGCTGACGGGCATTCTGCCCACAGATGATGCGAGTTGCGTCGCCGCGCTCAATGCGCTGCTCGACAAGGGCGCCGGCGCCGCGGTCATCACGCTGGGCGGCGCCGGCTCGGTTACGCTCGGCGATGGCGGTGAGCCGCTGCGCATGCCGGCGCTTTCGAGCGCGGTGGTCGATACGACGGCCGCGGGCGATACGTTTATTGGTGCGCTTGCTGCAGCTCGTCTGGAGGGTCTGCCGCTCTTTGAGTGCATGGCCGCGGGTGCTCGCGCCTCGGCGGTGACGGTATCGCGCCTGGGCGCTCAGCAATCAATTCCCACGCGTGCGGAAGTCGAGCACAAGTTTGGTTTAGACGGTTTGGATGTAGACGGAGAAGCGGAGTAGAACAATGGCAACCAAGAAGCTGATCCTTGATCTGGATATGGGTGTGGATGATGCGATGGCGCTCGCCTATGCCATCGCGAGCCCCGAGGTGGAGCTCGTCGGCATCACCACGTGCTTTGGCAACGTGCGCGTCGAGCAGTCGGCGCACAACTGCTTGGCGGTGCTCGACCTGTTGGGTCGTCCCGAGGTGCCGGTGTACCTGGGCGCCGATCGTCCCGTGAAAGCGACCGAACCCTACACGCCGCCGGCGTCCACCACGCTTATCCACGGCAAGAACGGCATTGGCGGCGCAAGCGTGCCCGCCTCGCCGTACGAGCCGGTGGGCGCGACGTCGGCCGATGGCAATGCGGCGGTCGATTACCTGATTGATGCCGCGCGTACCTATGGTCCCGATCTGGCCTACGTTGCGACCGGCCCGCTCACCAATCTGGCGCTTGCCCTGGAGCGCGATGCGGCGGCGATGATGTCCATCGGCCGCGTGGTCGTGATGGGCGGTGCGCTTACCGTGCCCGGCAACGTGAGCGCGGGCGCCGAGGCCAACATGGCGGGCGACCCCGAGGCTGCCGACGCCGTGTTGCGCTCGGGCCGCAAGCTCACCATGGTGGGCTTGGATGTGACGCACCGCGTGGTGCTCACGCGCCGCGACGTTGCCGGCTGGACGGGCTCGGGCACTATGGCTGGCTGCGCGTTTGCGAGCATGGTCGAGCACTATATCGGTTCGTACGAAATGAACGCGCCCTACCTGGGCGGCTGCGCGCTGCACGATCCGCTGGCGGTTGCCGTGGCGATTGATCCCACGCTCGTGGGTGCGCTCGGCTGTAACCTGCGTGTCGACCTGCTGGGCGAGTATCGCGGCCGCACCATCTGCGACGAGCACCGTCTGTCCGATCCAGATAAGAGCGCGCTCGTGGCGCTCACCGTGGACGCCCCACGTTTCCTCGCGGAGTTTAAGGCACGCATGGCTCGCATCCTTGGCTAAACGGTTTCTGTGCCCCGTTCCAGATTAGCTACCGAGTAAATACGCCCGTTGGGGGAATAGTCGCGTCGCTTCGCTTGACAACAGGCTAAACTAGCTATTAAACATTTACTATTCTGTTTAGATTGAATTTGCGGTCGTTTAGTTGTCGAGTCACGGGGCGGTCAGGCCACGATGCTCGACCGCGACCGTTACTAGGGGGAACAATGGCCAAAGCAAGTGTTCGCGAGATCAGCCGCATCACCGGTTTTTCGCCTGCGACCGTGTCCAACGCGCTCAACCGCAAGCGCAGCGTGAGCGAGGAGACCGCCAAAGTCATCCTGGAGTGCGCGCAGTCGCTCGGCTATCAGCAGTCGACGCAGCTCGAGAGCATCCAGTTTGTGCTCGCGCGCAAGACGGGCGCCATCCTGGACGAGAGCACCTTCCATCCCGCGGTTATTGAGGGTGTGGAGCGCCAGGCGCGTCGCCACGGCATGAGCACGAGCTTTGTCTCGCTCGACTTTAGCGACCTAGACGCCGTGCGTCCGCAGGTCGAGGGCCTGATCGCCGACCCGTCTGCCGCCATCGTGCTGATGGGTACCGAGCTGGGTGAGGAAGATTACGCCCTGTTCGCCAACGCTGCCGCCCACCTGATCGTGCTCGACGGCTGGAGCGACCGCCAGTACTTTGATGCCGTAGTCATTGCCAATACCGATTCGGTGCTGCGCGCCGTGGACTACCTTATCGAGAAGGGTCACAGGCAAATCGGCTATCTGGCAGGCGATCTTCGTATCCGCAACTTTAAGGATCGCGAGCGCGGCTATCGCCAAGCACTTGAGGATGCGGGCCTCGAGGCAAACCCGGCATGGCGCGTCACGCTGGGCACCACGCTCGAAGGTGCCTATCGCGATATGGGTGCATGGCTCGACAGCGTCTCACGCGACGACCTGCCGACGGCTTTCTTTGCCGAGAACGACGTGCTCGCCGTGGGTGCCATGCGCGCGTTCAACGAGCACGGCATTCGCGTGCCCGAGGATGTCTCGATCATCGGCTTTGACGACCTATCTCTGGGCGCCTTCTCCAACCCGCCACTCACCACGGTGCATGTTCCCAAACACGAGGTGGGCGAGATCGCGGTGCGCCGTCTGGTGGGTAACATCCGCAATCCCAAGAGCTATACCTGCAAAACGGCCGTGTCGACCTATTTTGTCGAGCGCCAGAGCGTGCGCGAAATCTAGGCGGAGACGGCATTGCCTGCAGCGTGCCAAAGCTCGCTAGGGCAGTTAACATAGTGCCATTCAGAAGAGGATCCTTCGGGGTCCTCTTTTTGTTTCCCTTGTATGTTCAGATTGTTTACATACCGTTTAGGCTGATTTCTCTACCGTCTACGGGTATTTCGCGCTAAACTTCTAAACAGAAGAGTAAAACATTTAGTAAACAGAACAAAACGAAACATGCGTCTGTTTACTGAACATGTGACTAGGGGAGGACGTACATGGATAAGATCAAGCTCGGTTTTGTGCCCACGCGCCGTAGCATCTTTAGCGCGCCGGACGCGATCAAGTATCGCGGCCTTACGGCTGATCGCCTGCGCGAGATCGGCGTCGAGATTGTGGATATCGACGACATCAACGACGAGGGCCTGCTGTTCGACGACAGCCATATCGCGCCTATCGTCGAGAAGTTCCGCGCCGAGGGCGTCGACGGCATCATGCTCTGCCACGCCAACTTTGGTACCGAGTATGTCTGCGCCCGCCTTGCCCGCGAGCTCGGCTTGCCCGTGCTGCTGTGGGGTCCGCGCGACGAGCGCCCCGAGCCCGACGGCACCCGTCTGCGCGATAGCCAGTGCGGTCTGTTCGCCACCGGCAAGGTCCTGCGTCGCTTCCAGGTTCCCTTCACCTACATGACCAACTGCCGTCTGACCGATCCCGAGTTCGAGCGCGGTGTCTGGGACTTTTTGGCCGTGTGCAACGTGGTCAAGACTTTCAAGCACACCCGCATCCTGCAGATGGCCACCCGTCCGTTCGATTTCTGGTCGACCATGTGCAATGAGGGCGAGCTGCTCGAGAAGTTCAACATCCAGCTTTCGCCCATCCCCATGACCGAGCTTGTCCAGGCCGTGCGCGACGCCCAGGCTGACGAGCAGGCCATGGCAACCATGCTCGCCCACATTGGTGACAGCTTTGAGATCTGCATCCCCGAGGACAAGGTTCCTGCGGTCGCAGGACTCGCCATTGCCATGAAGCGCCTGGTCGAGAAGTACGGCTGCAACGCCGGCGCCATCCAGTGCTGGAACGCCCTGCAGGACGAGTTGGGCATTATGCCCTGCGCCGCCAACGCAATCCTCAACGAGATGGGCATCCCCATCGTCTGCGAGACCGACATCCATGGCGCTATCACCGCGCTGATGGTCGAGGCCGCCGACCTGGGCCGTCACCGCGGCATGTTCGCCGACTGGACCGTGCGTCATCCCGATAACGAGAACGGCGAGCTGCTGCAGCACTGCGGCCCCTGGCCCTGCAGCTGCGCGGCCGTCAAGCCCAAGCTCACCTATCCGCTGGCCTTCGATCACCCCGGCGCGCTGACGGCCGAGGCCAAGCACGGCGACCTCACCCTTGCCCGCTTTGACGGCGACAACGGCGAGTACTCGCTGCTGCTGGGCAACGCCCGCGGCATCGACGGCCCGGCCGGCATGGGCACCTACCTGTGGGTCGAGGTCGACAACCTCAAGCGCCTCGAGGCCAAGATCGTCGAGGGTCCCTACATCCACCATTGCGTCGCCATTCACGCCAACGTGGTGCCGGTGCTCTACGAGGCGTGCAAGTACATCGGCATTGTCCCCGACCTGTACGACCCCATCGAAGAAGACGTCAAAGCTTACCTGCGAGGAGAGTAGAAATGGCAACTATCGAAGAGCTTGAGTCCCTGCGTTGGGACCTTCGACGCGATTGCGTCGATATCATCATGGCTGGCGCCGGCGGGCACATCGGCGGCGACATGTCGGTCATCGATGCGCTGATGACCCTCTACGCCAACCACCTCAACATTTCGCCCGAGACCGTCGACAATCCCAACCGCGATCGCTTCGTGCTCTCCAAGGGCCACGCCATGGAGGCCTACTACGCGGTGCTCTGCCACGAGGGCTATCTTGACCTTGATGACGTCAAGGCCCGCTTCTCCAAGTTCGGCAGCCCCTACATCGGCCACCCCAACAACAAGCTCAAGGGCATCGAGATGAACTCGGGCTCGTTGGGTCACGGTCTGCCCGTGGCTGTGGGCATGGCACTTGCCGGCAAGATGGATGGCCGCGGCTACCGCGTCTACACCATCATGGGCGACGGCGAGCTTGCCGAGGGCTCGGTCTGGGAGGGCGCCATGAGCGGCGGCAATTACCAGCTCGATAACCTGTGCGCGCTCGTGGACCGCAACCGCCTGCAGATCAGCGGCAGCACCGAGGACGTCATGAAGCAGGATTCGCAGGAGGAGCGCTGGGCCGCCTTCGGTTGGAACGTGCTGTCCATTCCGGGCAACGACGTCCAGGCCATCGATGCCGCGCTGACGCTGGCCGCCGAGACCAAGGGTAAGCCCACGGTCATCATCCTCAACACAGTGAAGGGCTACGGCTCGCCGGTTATGGAGGACAAGGCCGCCTGGCATCATCACCTGCCCAACGATGAGGAATATGCCCAGATCATCGCCGATTTCGCTGCCCATAAGGAGGCCATCAATGGCTAACAAGATCGCCAACCGAAAGGCTATCTGCGACACGCTGCTCGAGGCCGCCGCAACCGATAAAGACATCGTCGTCCTGTGCTCCGACTCCCGCGGCTCTGCATCGCTCACGCCGTTCTTTGACCAGTATCCCCAGCAGTCCGTTGAGGTCGGCATTGCCGAGCAGGACCTGGTGAGCATCGCCGCCGGCATGGCCTCGTGCGGCAAGAAGGCCTGGGCCGCCTCGCCGGCGTCCTTTGTGACCACGCGCTCGTATGAGCAGTGCAAGGTCGACGTTTCGTACTCCAACACCAACGTCAAGCTCATCGGCATCTCGGGCGGCGTGTCCTACGGCGCCTTAGGCATGAGCCATCACTCCGCGCAGGATATCGCCGCCATGAGCGCGATTCCCAACATGCGCGTGTATCTGCCGAGCGATCGCTTCCAGACCGCCGAGCTCGTGCGTGCCCTGGTCGCCGACAACAAGCCGGCCTACATCCGCGTGGGCCGCAACCCGGTGGAGGACGTGTACACCGAGGACGAGTGCCCGTTCCAGATGGATCGCGCCACCTGGGTGCGCCGCGGCACCGATGTGACGATTGTCGCCACCGGTGAGATGGTCCGCCATGCCGTGGACGCCGCCGATCTGCTGGCCGAGCAGGGCATCTCGGCAACGGTGCTCGATATGTACTGCGTCAAGCCGCTCGATGCCGAGGCCGTGATCGAGGCCGCCGGTGCCACGCGCGCCGTCGTGACCGTCGAGGAGCACAGCCCCTTCGGTGGCCTGGGTTCCATGGTCGCGCAGGTCGTGGGCGAGCATTGCCCGCGTCCGGTCAAGTGCCTGAGCCTGCCCGATGCGCCGGTCATCACCGGCACGAGCCCCGAGGTCTTTGCGCACTACGGCCTGACGGGCGAGGGAATCGCAAAGACGGTCGCCGAGTTCCTTCCCGCAGAGTAATTGGTGCATCGGGGACAGGTTTGCACCAATCCTTTTAGGTTGAATTCTGAGCAGGCCGGCTGCGCTCTCATGAGCCGGTCGGCCACTCGCTCCTTGTCCGTCGGGTTTTAGTTTTGAATCGACGGGGGAGACAGGAGAGTACATGAGCAAATACATCATCGGAATCGATCAGTCCACACAGGGTACTAAGGCGCTGCTGGTGGACGAGGGCGGCCATCTGATCCATCGCGCCGATCGCTCGCATCGCCAGATTGTCAACGAGGCCGGCTGGGTGAGCCATGACCCGGCCGAGATCGCCGCCAACGTGCTGGCTGTGGCACGCACCGTGGTGGAGGAGACCGGGGTCGATCCGGCCGACGTCGCCGGCGTTGGCATTTCCAACCAGCGCGAGACCACCGTTGCCTGGAGCCGCACGACGGGCGAGCCGCTGTGCGATGCCGTGGTGTGGCAGTGCGCCCGCGCCCGCGAGCTGTGCGACGAGCTGGCTGCGCGCGAAGGCGTGGCCGAGCTGGTGCGTGACACGACGGGTCTGGTGCTCTCGCCCTACTACCCGGCGGGCAAGATGACTTGGATCCTCGCGAACGTTCCCGCGGCTGCCGAGGCCGCGGCGGCAGGCGAACTGTGCCTGGGCACCATCGATGCCTGGGTGGTCTGGACGCTCACGGGCGGCGTGGAGTTCCGCTGCGACTGGTCCAATGCCAGCCGCACGCAGCTCTTTGACCTGCGCCGTGGCTGCTGGAGCGAGCCTGTGTGCGAGGCCTTTGGTGTCAATCCGGCGTGCCTGCCGCAGGTGACCGATTCCGATGGCCTGTTCGGTACAACGGACCTGGGCGGCTTTTTGCCGGCGCCCGTGCCCATTCACGGCGTGCTCGGCGACAGCCATGCCGCCTTGTTTGCCCAGGGCTGCCATAGCCGCGGCATGGCCAAGGCGACCTATGGCACCGGAAGCTCGGTCATGATGAACGTCGGCGACGAGTTCGTCGCCAGCTCGCATGGGCTTTCGAGCTCGCTCGCATGGCGTATGGACGGTGTGACCGAGTATGTTCTCGAGGGCAACGTGAGCTACGCCGGCGCCGTCAAGACGTGGCTGCGCGACGATCTTGAGCTCATCAATAACCCCGAGGAAGTTACCGACCTGTGCTACGCCGCCAATCCGGCGAGTCGCGTCTACTTTGTGCCGGCGTTTACCGGTTTGGGCGCGCCGCACTGGGCGAGTGACGCCGAGGGCTGCGTCTTTGGCATGACGCGCACCACGGGTCGTGCGGAGTTCGTAAAGGCCGCCGACGAGTCGATCGCCTATCAAATCTTTGACGTGATTGATGCGATGGTCGAGGATTCGGGCGCGGCACTGGCCGAGCTTCGTGTTGACGGCGGCCCCACGCGCGACGCGTACCTGATGCAGTTTGAGAGCGACTTGGTTGGCTCGCCCATCCGCATCGCGAGCAACGACGAGATGAGCGGTCTGGGTGCGGCCTGGGCCTGCGGCATTGCGCTGGGCATGTACACGCGCGACGTCGTTGACGTCTACGGCGCTCGCGGCATCGTGGAGCCTGCCATGTCCGCCGACGAACGAGCCAAAAAGATCGCCGGCTGGCGCCATGCCGTGAAATCTACAATCGCGTACACCGCCTAGCATGATTATTCTGAGACGGGGATTAAAAACTCATTGATCCCCGTCCCGGGCAGCTCATTTGGGACGGGGCTTTTTTGACTGGTATGATTGGTGCGACCATTCGAACCAGCTAAAAGAGCCCCGTCCCAAATTGACTACCGAGAGGAACTGCCATGGAGCGCATTGCAAGTTTTTCCGTTGACCATCTGCTGCTTGAGCCCGGCGTGTATGTGAGCCGCATCGACCGCGATCCGGCGACCGGCGCCGCCGTCACCACCTTTGACCTGCGCCTGACCACGCCCAACAAGGAGCCAGTCATGAACACGGCCGAGTGCCACACCATTGAGCATCTGGGCGCCACCTTCCTTCGCAACCATGCCGAGTGGTCGAGCCGTATCGTCTACTTTGGGCCCATGGGCTGCCGCACGGGCTTTTACCTCGTCGTTTTTGGTGAGCTGACGAGCGAGGAAATCTTGCCGCTTGTGCGTGAGCTGTTCGAGTTTGTTGCTGGCTTTGAGGGCGATATCCCCGGCGCTGCTCCCGAGGAGTGCGGCAACTACCTGGACCAGAACCTCCCCATGGCCAACTGGCTTGCGCGTCGTTATCTCGACCGCGACCTGGCCGATATCGACGAGAAGCACCTGCACTATCAGCAGGCATAGGGCCGCCCTCTGCCTCCAAACCGTTCACACGGAGATATCGACCGTTTAACTGTTTAGAAGTGTTTATTCGAGGTCATTAGCACTAGCTCGCTTAAACTAGTCCTCAGAGTGATATTCAGGCAAGGCTCCTGAAGCAGCATCTGTCGACATTGATTGTCGGATTCTGCTTCGGGAGCCTTGTTCTGTTTAGGGGGGGACACATGGAAATTGTTAAACGAATTAATACCAGCGCTGTCCTCTGCGTCGATGGAAATGGCAGACAGTTGGTTGCATTCGGCCGTGGTCTGGGGTTTAAGAATGTCGGAGACGAGGTCCCTCTTTCGGAGATTCAACGAACGTTTTATAACGTTAGCTCTCGCTACATCGCTCTCGTTGACGAGGTCCCCGACGAGCTTCTCGAGCTTACCTCGGATGTTATTGATATGTCGACAGGTTTGCTGTCTTATGAGGTGAGCCCTAATTTGCCGTTTATCCTTGCGGACCATATCGCGTATGCGGTTAAGCGCAAAGAGCAAAATATCGTTGTCCGCATGCCTTTATCGTTTGATGTCCGCCAACAATATCCCGTCGAATTTAGAATCGGCGAGTATGCACTTAAGATAATCAGGAAACGTCTTAACGTTAGGCTTCCAGCTCATGAGGCAGTTGGAATTGCCATGGCGTTTATCAATAACATGGCCGATTCGGACTCATGCGAAGTAGTTAAAGAGTTTAGCGCGGATATCTACGATCGTGTTCTGGAGGAGTCAACCGTTGCTGTTGAAAATCGGCTTGGCATTCAAGTTGATCGGGAAGGTTTCGATTACGCAAGGTTCGCAACCCATCTTCAGTACTTATTCAATAGGTTGAACTCTGGCGAAAGCATCGTGAGCGACAACCGCAAGATGTACCTCTCGCTCAAAAAAGAATATCCGGTGGCATCAATGTGCGCCGATGATATTGCTTCTGTTCTCAGCCGACTGACGGGGCGGGAACTTATAGACGAAGAAAGACTCTACCTCATGATGCACATCAATCGAATTGCATCGAAAACAAGGTAATTAGTTGGCAAAGGCGCGCGCTTTGCTGATGGTTACATATAAAACTCAACATGGGAGAAATGGTATTTATGGCAGATACAACCAAGCTCGCTGCCGAGATTCTCGAGATGGTGGGCGGCGCAGACAACGTTACATTTGTAGCTCACTGCATGACTCGTTTAAGGTTCAACCTTAAGGACGAAAGCATCGTAGACGATGCAAAAGTCAAGGCGATTGATGGCGTGATCGACATTCGCCATTCCGCGGGGCAATATCAGGTGATTGTGGGACCTAAGGTCGATAAGGTCTATGAAATCGTTGCCAAGGAAACCGGGATTGATGCCGGAGATTCCGAGGCAAGCGAAGGAGAGACTAAGGGCTTTCTGGGAAAGCTAATGAAGCTCATCAGCGGCATCATGATGCCCGTTCTTCCTGCCTTGATCGCATGCGGAATGATAAACGCCGTCCTTAGTATTCTGACGACGGCGGGTGCTGTTTCCGCCGAGAGCGGAATATACACTCTGCTGTACGGCATGGGAAATGCCTGCATGTATTTTCTGCCCGTTCTTGTCGGATCATCTGCTGCTCAGTTCTTTGGAACCGATCGATATATCGGTGCGGTACTCGGTGCAATCCTGATTTATCCGACTTTCGTTGCTGCGGCCGGAGCGGGCGATGCGCTGGATTTGCTCGGCATGAAGTTCACAATGGTGAGCTATTCCTCCACGGTGTTTCCTGCTATCGTGGCGGCTTGGTTCGCATCCGTTCTTAATAAGTGGCTGCGGGCGGTTCTTCCCGATGTTGTGGCATTTGCGCTCGTCCCGTTCCTGACGGTTGCTGTTGCCGCCCCCGTCTCGCTCCTTGTGATCGGCCCCGTTATTCAGCAGGCGAGCTCTTTGCTTGCGACTGCAGTGCTGGCGGTCTATCAGTTCAGCCCCGTCCTTTGCGGCGTTATTCTCGGGCCGATATTCGGTCTCGTTATGATCCCCCTTGGACTCCATTGGGCCCTGATCGTGCTTTCCATCAACAATATTATGACCGTCGGCTCCGATCCTATCCTTGGACTTCTCTGCTGCAGCATGGGTGTTGTCGGCGCTTGTTTGGCGTTTGCCCTCCGCTCGAAGGACCCGAGTGAAAAGAGTCTTGGGTTCAGCTGTGCCATTACGGGCTTTTTCGGGATTACGGAACCGGCGCTGTACGGCATCATCTTGGAGCACAAGAAGATCATTATCGCTTCCATGGTCGCCGGAGCAATCAGTGCTGTTATCCCGGCGATTTTCAACACCTGTACGTTCGTTATGACGTCGAGCGGCATTTTTAGCTTCCCCGGTTATATGGATCCTTCTGGTGATATGAGCAGCCTCATCGGCGCAATTCTTTGCAATGTCGTCGGTTTAATTCTTAACTTCGTTCTCGTTTACATCCTGTATCGCCCTGATGAAGAGGCAGTAGTGGAGTAGACAATTATTTGGGATGTAAGCTGCCGAAAACCCCGCGGCAGATTGCATGTGGTGGGCTTGCCGTTGATTCACGCGAGCCCACCCTCATTTTTGGAGTGACTAGCTATGACAATTACAGCCGATATGACGTTTGGCGAAACCGCGCTCCTTCCTGAGTTCGCTGGCTTTGGCGAGCACCTTATGCTTTGCCGGCCTTCAACTTGGGAGCGCATGTGGAATAAACCCATCGTGTCTCATATGAATTCTGATGCTAATCCATATGAAACTACTCGCGTTTTGCGTGGATTGAATCGGATTGTCGAGCTCGTGGATGACGGGAGGCAAGTTGCCTACGATATATGGGATGAAGCCGACTGCATCCGTGATCCGACTCGACGCAACACGAAACTGTTCTTCTTTCCCGGGAGACCCGGGGCTCCCTTTATCATTGCGGTTTCGGGCGGAGGTTATCAGAGCGTTTGTCATCAAATGGAAGGCTTTCCCGTTGCCCCCGAGCTCAACGATGCGGGCTATAACGTGTTCGTGCTGTCATACAGGGTGAGGGTCGAGCCTTTGATGCCGCGTCCAATCGACGATTTAAATCGAGCTGTCCGTTTTGTCTTCGAGAATTCAGCGAAATTTAATGTCGCAAAAAGTTATGCAGTTATCGGCTTTTCTGCTGGTGCGCATTTAACTGCCGAGTGGGGGACGGACAACAAGGGATTTGCGTCCTACGGATGCGAGGCACCCAAAGCCTTGGTCCTGTGTTATGCACCGATTGATCTTCGTGGCTTTGAGAACGCATCAGACAATAGATTTCTTGATTCGGTGTGCGGCGGGGCTGGTCGCGACTCGCTCGATGATTTCTGTATTAATCAGCATGTGTGGGAGCAGTATCCTCCGACATATCTTTGGCAATGCGCTGACGATGATATTGTATCGCCCGACAATTATGAAAAGATGGTCGATGCTCTGGATGCAGCTGGAGTACACCATGAGGGAGTCATGTATTCAGAAGGGGGGCACGCATTGATGAAGCCCCATGCGCCGGAGACCGACTACTGGTGTATGAGCGTTATTGAGTTTCTTAAAGATTATCTCGACTAGGAAGCTGCATGTCGCTTTTTGAGCGGGTGATTTCGTCATGCAATGTTTTCGGTATTGATCGTGGTCGTGGATGAATGATGTTCTAGAATGTTCGTATAGTCACATTTACGAACAGGAGTGAACATGCATATCTATTCTGTCAACGATCCCGAGTTCAAATCCTATGGCAACGTTTGGGATGACGTTCCGTCCGAGCTCACGTCGCCCGTGCTCGAGGCGCTCTCTGCCACGCCCATTCCCGAGGGCAGCAAGTACGTAGCAAGTGCGCCGGAGCTCGAGGGCGTCAAGGATGCCGATAAGCTGGGCTTTCTCATGTACGGCGGCCGTCCCTTCCAGCTGGGCTGGTGCAACGGCCACAACACACGCCTCAACTGCCTGGAGTATCACCGCGCCAGCGAGTTTAACCTGGGCGCCCGCGACTTTATCCTGCTCGTGGCGCATCGCTGGGAGATCGAGGACGGCAAGCTCGACACCGCGTGCGTCAAGGCGTTCCGCGTACCGGCGGGCAAGGTCGTTGAGGTCTTCAACACCACGCTCCACTACACGCCGTGCATGGTCGACGACGGCGGCTTCCAGGTAATGGTTGCGTTGCCCGCCGGCACCAATGGTCCGCGCCCCGAGGCCGCAGCCGACATGCCTGCCGCCGGTGACAGCTACTGCTACTGGAAGGCCGACAAGTGGGTTCTCTGCCACGCAGATAGTCCCAAGGCTGCCGAGGGCGGCTACGTGGGCCTCGTCGGCAAGAACCTCGACATCGCCTGTGACTAGCATCTTCCGTCTCGATTTGTAACATCTAGCGGGCTAAATCGTCTCTACCTGTTACAGATTTAGACAAACTGCGGGGGGCTGCCCGAAAATCTCGATCTGTAACACCAAGCCCGGTTTTGGCTGCCTACCTGTTACAGATCGAGACAAACCGCCCCAAACCACCACAAAGGTGCCTGTCCCCTTTGTGGTGGTTTGGGGCGGCGGTATCAGAAAGTGTCAGGCAGGGGCGGCTGCCGGGCCGCCGTGTGCGAAAAGAAGTGTCGGCCTGCGTCGTTGCCGTTGAGTAGCGCGCTGCTTACGGGGATACTGAAACCACGACAAACAGCGTGTGAAAGGATTGATGCATGGCTTTCCGTAAAGACTTCCTGTGGGGCGGCGCGACGGCCGCCAACCAGTGCGAGGGCGCTTACGACGTGGATGGCCGCGGCCTGGCCAACGTGGACGTGGCGCCGCACGGCCCCGAGCGCTATGCGGTGGTCTCCGGCCAGCGCAAGATGCTCGACTTCGAGGACGGCTATTACTACCCCGCGCAGACCGGCATCGATTTCTATCACCACTACAAGGAGGACATCGCCCTCTTTGCCGAGATGGGCTTTAAGACCTTCCGCATGAGCCTGGCCTGGACCCGCATCTTCCCCAACGGCGACGAGACTGAGCCCAACGAGGCCGGCCTGGCCTTCTACGAGGACGTGTTCCGCGAGTGTCAGGCGCACGGCATTGAGCCGCTCGTGACCATCACGCACTTCGACTGCCCGATTCACCTCATCAAGGAGTACGGCGGCTGGCGCAACCGCAAGCTCATCGACTTCTACAAGAACCTCGCGACCACGATCTTCACCCGCTACAAGGGCCTGGTAAAGTACTGGCTTACCTTCAACGAGATCAATATGATCTTGCACCTGCCGTTTATGGGTGCCGGTCTGGTCTTTGAGGAGGGCGAGAACAAGGAGGCCGTCGAGTACCTGGCCGCCCACAACGAGCTCGTCGCCAGCGCTTGGGCAACCAAGATCGCTCACGAGATCGACCCTGAGGTCAAGATCGGTTGCATGCTTGCCGCAGGTAGCTACTACCCCTACAGCTGCCGTCCGGGCGATGTGCGCCAAGCGCAGATTGACAACCAGAGCAACTATTTCTTCGTCGACGTTCAGAGCCGCGGCTACTACCCGGCCTATGCCGTCAAGAAGTTCGAGCGTTTGGGCATCGATGTGGGCATGACGGATGAGGACCGCGAGATCCTGGCCGCCAACACCGTCGACTTCATCAGCTTTAGCTATTACAGCACCCGTTGCTCCGCCGGTGCCGATAACCCCGATGTCGAGCGCACCCAGGGCAACGCCTTCGCCGGCGCCAAGAACCCCTACCTGCAGGAGAGCCAGTGGGGCTGGGCCATCGATCCGCTGGGCTTCCGCATCACCCTCAACGACCTGTACGACCGTTATCAGAAGCCGCTGTTTGTGGTCGAGAACGGCCTGGGCGCCAAGGATGTTGTCGAGGAGGATGGCTCCATCAACGACGACTACCGTATCGACTACCTGCGCCAGCATATCGCCGCGATGCGCGATGCGGTGACCGAGGACGGCGTTGACCTGCTGGGCTACACCACCTGGGGCCCAATCGACCTGGTGTCTGCCGGCACGGGCGAGATGTCCAAGCGCTACGGCTTTATCTATGTCGACCGCGATGATGCGGGCAACGGCACCCTCAAGCGTTCCAAAAAGAAGAGCTTCGACTGGTACAAACACGTCATCGAGACGAACGGCGAGGACCTGGCCTAAGGCTTCCCAACAACCATAGCCTCCTAACCAAAACGCCCGGCGAGCAGTTAATGCCCGCCAGGCGTTTTGTTAAAAGAAGTGAAAGCACTCATTGGGGACGTACTTAAATGAGTGCCCGCAGAATGAGAGTGGATAATCTCCCGTTTTAGCCTGTTTGTGGGCTCAAAGTGGGAGATTATCCACTCTCGCCATTTGGGCGTCCAAAAATCCTCGCTCGTTTGGCGCCTGGGGACACTCTTTGTCGAATGCGGCGGCTGCCGAATGTGGGCGCCGTCCTTGCTATGCCACGGTTACGGCGACCTGGGCGTAGCGGCTGCAGGGGCGCTCGGCGCACGTCTGGACGGTGAGGGTGAGCACGAAGCGGTCGCCGGGTCGTGCGTCGGCGGGCACGATGAAAGCGGTGCCTACCGTGCATTCTTGCCACGTCGACAGATCCTGGACGCCTGCATAGCTCGATGGGTCTACGGCCACATCCCAATGTGCATCGAAGCCCTTGCCGTCGGGGTCGACGATGGTCGCTGTAAGGTTGACGCGCTCGCCGGCTGTGGCGCTGCGGTCGGCCGTGACCTCGACAACATGTGCCGGATGCGAGCAGATGGCCGGATCATGGGCGCACCATTGCGCGCGGGCGGCAAAGTCTTCCTGATAGGCGCGCAGGTAGGGATTGGGGTTGTCGTCTGCAGGCGTGCTGATGGCGGCAAAATCGGTGGGTGCGCCTGCATTGGGGCGCCCATCATAAAACATGCGGCCGAGTAGCGTATCGAAGTCGGGGTCGTCGATACCGCGCAGGCCAAACGGCAGCAGCGGAATATAGGTCATGCTGTCGCCTTCGGCCATAAAGTCGCCGCGCTCAAACTGCATTGCGGGCACGCCCTCCAAGCCCCAATCCAGACGGGCATGCTTGCCAAACTGAAAGCGCTCGGGCTCGTTTTCGTAGACCTTACCATCGCCATAGAGCATATAGCGTGCCATGAGGGGTCCGTTGCCCTGCGTGAGATTCCGCTCAGGCCAAGGAGCCTTAAATAGCGGCAGCGTATCGGGCTGAGCCATTTTGGCGTCGACATAGCCGCCATACATATAGGGCACACGCCAAAAGATGAGCTCGGGAAAGAGCTCGCGCCCATGGTCGAGCCACGAGTTATCCTGCCCCACACCATCGGCAACGCCCATCACACGCACTTTCTGATAGACCCGCTGCTGCACAGTGGGCCACTCGGGCGTGGCGCGATAGCGCTCGGCAATACTCATGAGGGCGCGAACGATCGTATTCATACCACCCCAGCTGAGCAGCCACAGCGTGCGGGGGTCGTCGTCCATGATGGCATCGGCGATGACGCGCGACCCCTCAGTTTCCTCAGTCACATCACCCTCAAAGGCAACATTTCCCACAAACGTACGCTCGATCATCTGGGCAGGCGTGGGAAACGGCGGTTCACCGGCGGCGTCCGCATTTGCCTGCAACTGCGGCCAAGCCTGGGTATATTCATTACTCCAGAGACTCTCAATCCAATGCTCGGGAAACGGACGATACTCACGAAGCTCCCCAGCCAGCGGATCGGGTTCATGAGGCACAACAGCCCACTCATAAGAGCGCCGCCCTTTGGTCCGCCAATGCGGATTCACCTCACCGAGCGTATGAACCCCATTCCCAAGAAAGTGATACTGCGAAGCCGTATACACCACAGCCTCAACATCAAGCAAATTAAGATACAGAGCCAAATGAACGAGCGAGTTCATATCGTCGACTTCCATATCGGTAGTAACAATCACCCGAGTCAACTTTTGGGCCATAGGAACAGCTCCAATCAAAATAATTTCAGCCAGTTACGCGCAAGGCAAGACGGGACCCACGCCCCCATCGCCACCGACCCGGCGGCCCGCTAGAAGCGGCCGGCAAGGGTCACAGCAACGTCAACACAGCGGGGACCGGGGCTTAGTCTTGCAAACATTCCGCAGGGGGCATGGGCGGGCGCAGCGCGAAGCGCAAAGCGCCAGCCCATGCATGCCCGAGGACGTTTGCAAGACTAAGCCCCGGTCCCCGCGATGGGAGGGCTTAGCGGCCGACTCTGGCCGACCACTCCCAGCAGCCCACCGGCTCGCCGTCGATGAGTACGTTGCCCCCGTCGAAGTCTTGATAACACAGGTCGTTGAATTGGTGGATCCACACGCCGTGGTTGAACGTCTTCTTGGGCGAGCCGTCGGCCTCGCGATAGCGCCCGGTCAGGTCCTCGACATGGCTAAAGTAGGTGAGGTGCACGTTGGCGCCGGCATCGCGCAGGCGCGCCGTGAGCGGCAGCACGGTCTGTTGTGGTGACACAAGCTCGTCGCCCTTGGAGTGCGTAAACCACAGCGGCGTCTTGGCGAGCGCGGCCACGTCCTCGTCCGTGGCGTTGTACCACGGGGCGCAGCAGGGAAGGCCCGCGGCGAAGAAATCGGGGTAGTCGGCGCACAGGCGCAGGGTCATAAAGCCGCCGTTGGAAAGGCCGGCGACCACGATGCGGTCGGTGTCGATGCGGTCGGCATGCTCGGTGACAAACTCATCGATAAGTGCCTTGAGCACGGGGGAGTAGATGCTCTGGTTGGAGTGACCAAGCTGCTCGACGCCGTTGTCCATCCAAAACGTGGGCGACTGCGGCACGAGCACCCAGGCAAAGCCTCCAAAGTAGCGCTGGATCTGCGCCTGGCTAATGGCCGTCACGCGGTTGCCGATATAGGCGCGCGTGGCGCCTTCGCCCTGCGTGGCGCCCTTGCCCTCGCCGGCGCCGTGCAGATACACCACGAGCGGTGCCTTTTGGGGCACGGCCGTGGCCTCGGGCGCAAAGGGGTTGAAGCATGCCGAGTCCTCGGCCTTAAAGCTGGGCTCAAAGAAGCCGTATTCGAGCGCGATACCGTCGACGGCGGTCTTTTGCGTGTCGTTGCTCCAGCCTTTGAGCGCAGGGCAGATATCGCCACGGCAGGTGTCGAAGACCAGGCCGCAGGTGGGATCGTCGCCGTCGTTGCCGGGAAGAGCCGCGAGCTGCGTGATGTGCAGCTGGTCATCGAGCATGCGCGAGCCCATGACGCCGCCTTCGATCTTTTTGGTCAGGCGCTGCTCGGCGACCTCGAGTGCCACATGGGTGCCCACGGCGAGCTTGCGTCCGTTCTCGTCGCACGGATATGCGGCGAGAACGTCGATGTAGCCCACGGAGGGCGCGGCATGGTCGGCGCCGCGCTCCTTGCGCATCAGAACCTCGCCCGAGCGCTCGTGACGCTCTACATATATATGGAAGGTGTTCGCGTCGATGTCGTTGACGCGCACGGTGCAGGGCAGGTCGAGTACGACCTTGCTGATCCAGGGGCCAAAGTCGCCCAAGGTGGTGACGGTTGCGTAGGTACACAATTTGAGTTCCATGAGTTGCCTCCCTTGCGCCGCTAGTGGGAAACAAAAGCGGCAATACAATCTAAACATGTTTAGTTTAATCCAGAATTGCAGAACAAGCTGATAAACTCGGTAAACGGCAAAATTGAACACGCCATGAACTACTAAACATATGTTTACTAGCTTCTAGCAGGGCTTCTGTTGATGAGTTAACAGGTCATAGAGGTGTTTATCAAAATAAAAGCCCACGTAAAGAGCCATATATCAATAGACAGTCAAAGAGACCATCTCCCGCCATTGGAATACGTTCACCCCCGATTTCCTACCGTTCGCCGGACTCTGTACGGTAAAATTGCCACAAATGAGGCGCTCCGTGTAAACTAAAGCCCGTAAACGTTCAGTAAACACTTTGTTTACGATAGCGTATCCAAGGGTCCGGCAACCGTAAGGGGTTATAGTCGCCGGGCCAAAGGCGTGCCTAAGCCCAAGGGGGCTGGCACACGAAGATATGGGGAGGGGTCCCATGGCAGTAGATAACAAGCAGATTGCCACCGATGTCCTCGAGCTCGTGGGCGGCGCGGAGAATGTTTCCGTTGCCACCAACTGCATGACGCGCCTGCGTCTGACGCTCAGGGATAACAGCAAGGCCGACGTGGAGAAGATCAAGAAGGTCAAGGGTGTTCTGGGTTGCCAGTTCGCCGGCAGCCAGCTCCAGGTCATCATCGGCCAGAACGTGCCCAAGGTGCTCGCCGAGTTCGTCGCCATCTCCGGCGTCAAGCAGGGCGAGGCCGTTAACGAGAACCTCGACGCGCCCAAGGAGAAGTTCGAGCTCAAGAACCTGCCGAACATCATCCTCGACTACCTGTCCGGCTCCATGACCCAGCTCATCCCGCTGCTCATGGCTGGCGGTCTGTTCCGCACCATCGCCGCGGTCCTCGGTCCCACCATGCTTGGTGTGCTCTCGGCCGACGACCCGACCTACACCTTCCTCTACACCACGCTGTACGAGGCAACGTTCACGTTTATCCCCATCTATCTGGGCTATGCTGCGGCTAAGAAGCTCGGCGCCAGCCCCGTGCTCGGCATGCTGCTCGGTGGCGCCCTCATGGCTCCTTCCGTGGTGAGCGTCGCCACCCAGGAGGGCGGCGGAATCATCTCCGTCTACGGCATCCAGATCGCCGCTGCCAACTACCAGCAGTCCGTCCTGCCGATCATCCTTTCGGTGCCCGTCCTGTACTTCATCGAGAAGTTCTTTAAGAAGGTTATGCCCGACGTGCTGTCCACGGTCTTCACGCCGTTCTGCACCATGATCGTCACGATCCCCATTGCCTTCATCGTCCTCGCTCCGATCGGCAACGAGATCGGTACGCTGATCGCCAACGCCCTCTTCGGCCTTGCTGACCTTGGCGGCATCGGCATCCTGATCGTCATGGCCATCCTCGGCGCCTTCTGGCAGCTCTTCGTGGTCTGCGGCATGCACATGCCCGTCATCCTGCTCGCCCAGGTTCAGATCATCGCTGCCGGTTACGATCCCTTCGTCTTCGTTTCCACCAACTGCGCTATGGCCGCTGTCTGGGGCTGCGCCTTCGGTGCCTTCCTCAAGATGAAGAACCCCGACGAGAAGTCCCTTGCCATCGGTTACGTCATCTCCGCCATCGCCGGCGGCGTCACCGAGCCTGCGCTCTTCGGTATCCTCATGCGCTTCCGCCGCACCATGCTCGGCATGTTCATCGGCGGTGCCATCGGCGCTGTGTTCTCCGGCCTCATGGGTGTTACCTACTACCTCGCAGGCGGTGCGTCCAACTTCCTGGTCTTCACCAACTACCTGCAGGGTGGCCAGATGAACACCGTCTGGGCTATCGTTGGTATGGCAATCTCCTTTGTCATCGCCGCTGCCGTCGTCTTTGCCTGCGGCTTCTCCAAGGAGGAACTCGCCGAGATGGAGGCCTAAGGCCAAACCGTTCGGTCACATATGACCTCACCTACACGACAGGGCCCCGTCAGGCGTAAGCCCGGCGGGGCCCTTCTTGCAAGGTAGACTGATGGGGCGGACGGGATTCGCCCGCGAGGGTTTGCCAAGCGGCAGGGGCTTTCGCACGGGGTTACCGCGAAAGCCCCCGGCGGTTCGCAAATCCTTTATCAAACGAAAGGACATGCAGATGAGTTTGGGAAAGCTGACCGTCAACGGTCGCCAGGACGGCTTTTTGTGCGAGGGCAAACCGTTCTTCTGGTTTGCCGATACGTGCTGGAGCGCATTTACGAGCATTGCCGAGGATGACTGGGACTACTACCTGACCCGCCGTGCCGAGCAGGGCATGAACGTGCTGCAGATCAACACGCTGCCGCAGTGGGATCGCTGCTGTCCCGATCTGGGCATTTGGCCCTATGCCAGCGAGGACGGCGTGCACTTTGATTGGTCCTGCCCCAACCAGGAGTATTGGGATCGTGCCGCCGCCATGTGCCGCGCGGCCGTCGAGCACGGCATTCGTCCGGCGCTCGTGCTCATGTGGTGCAACTACGTGCCCGGTACCTGGGGTGCCAAGATCGCCGAGCGTTGCGGCGCCGAGATTATGCCGCGCGAGGAGGTTCGCGCCCACGTTGCCCGCGTTGTCGAGAACCTGGGCGAGTTCGACCCTGTCTACGTGGTGACGGGTGATACCGACTTTGCCGGTGACGAGGCGATCGCCTATTACGAGGACGCGCTCGACGAGGTCGTCAAGCGTGCGCCCGAGGCGCTGCGCACCATGCATATCAACCGCGGCAATCGCACCATTCCGGCGCAGTATCTGGATCGTCTTGACTTTTACATGTTCCAACCCGGCCACAACTACGAGGGCCAGCCCGAGGCTTGGCGCTTGCCGCAGGACTTTATCGCCAACTATCCCAAAAAGCCGATGGTCAACTCCGAGCCTTGCTACGAGCAGATGGGCGCGTCGCGCAACGTGTACTGGCGTTTTACCGCGCAGGATTGCCGCGCGAGCGTATGGTCGTCGATTCTTGCCGGCGCCAGTGCCGGCGTGACCTACGGCGCGCACGGCGTGTGGAACTGGCAGACGTCGCGCAGCCAGGGCTCGGTCCTGGGCGAGGGCTTTGACATGCCCTTCCGCTGGCAAGAGTGCCTGCAGTTTGCGGGTGTGTGGGACTTTGGCGCGATCGAGCACGTGCTTGCCTCCCTGGGCGCTACGGCTGCCGACGATGCACTTGCCGTGGTTCCGGCGCAGGAGCTCCTCGACGACGCGCGCGAGTCCATCCGTGTGGCGCGCGTTGGCGATCGCATCGTCGCGTACTTGCCGCGTACCACGGCGCTCAAGTTTAAGCTCGACGGCGCGCGTGGCTGGACGGCGACGGTCCTCGACATGGAGGACAAGCGCATCGCAAAACTGCCCGTCCGTGACAACGGTGACGGCACCGTGCGCGTGGCGCAGCATCCCTTTGAGCACGACGCGCTGGTGATCCTGACACCCGAGCGCTAACGGCTCTTCTCCAGCATTTACTACTCATTGGGGACAGACTTAAATGAGTGCCCAATGACTACCCGCAGAATGAGAGTGGATAATCTTCCGTTTTTGGCCTTCATACAGGCTCAAAGTGGGAGATTATCCACTCTCGTCATTTGATTGGCACTTGCACTCATTGGGGACGTACTTAAATGAGTGACAGTTGGGGACGATCCTTGCCGAGCCAGCAGCCCACGCCGTACCCCCTTCTGGGCCATGCGGCTCAAAATCGGCGCACGCCGTGGACTGCTGGGGTTAAATTCGCAGCATTTCGAGCCTGGTTTCGATATTGAGACTGGGTCTTTATTACAATGGTTTTACAGACATTTGAGCGGGGGGGGGGTATTCATGAGAGGTCTGGGAGACACAGCCGTATACGTGCGTCGGGGCATGAGGGAGATTATATGCCTGGCGCTGTTCTACTTTACGTTTTTGGCTGGCGAGTACCTTTTTGACGTACGCGTGGCCGAGTTTGTGCCGCCGAGCGAGGTTGCTACCTACGAGACCCTCATCGTCGGTGCGAGCGTGATCGGCTTTTTTGTGCGTCCCCTTCTGTACTATCGTCGCCCCCGCGCGATTGATACGACGAGCGACATCACGGGCGTGCTGCTGGTGTCGGCATTGCTGCTGTTGATTATGGCGGTTCAGTTTGAGGTGGTAATTGCCGGCGGTTTGATGGCGTTCTGCACGCTGGGCTATTGCGGATCGACCGCCCATGCCAACTTTGCACGGCGCTTTGCGCGGACGCCGTACTTGGCGCGCGGGGCGGCGCTTTCATATGCTCTGGGCGTTTTGGTGCAGGTGTTCAGCCACATGGTGATACCCGCGGGGATTCCGCAGCAGTTTGTTTTTGTTGCCTGTTCGGTCGCGCAGGTGGCGCTCCTCCACGACGTCCGCCGCGCCAAGCTGCACGGTGAGCCTGGGGTCGGGAGCGAATCCGATATCGCCGAGCTTTCGGTGGATGCGTCGGAGTTTGGCGCCAAGTGGCAAAACGATCCCGAGTCAACGGCGGCTTTTCGGCGCGCCGTGGTGCGTCTGACGATTGCAACCGCCTGCCTTACCGGGGTGTTCGCCGCCCTCAATGCGGGGCTCACGATCTCGCACGCCGCCGGGTCCGTTGACTTGGCCGATTGGTCGCGCTTGCTGATGGGCGTGAGCGCTCTGCTCGCCGGCACCCTATTTGACCTGCGCGGGCGCTCGTATATGAACATCATCATGACCTGCGCCGCCATGCTTTCCACGCTCTCATTCGCTGTGCTTATCACTGATGCCAACGGCGGCAATATACTCGCCGCTACCATCATTTTCTATCTGGGTTCGGGCTTCTTCGTGGTGTTTTTCACGACGAAATTTGCTGCCATTTCGGTTTATGCGCACTGGTCGTATCTGTGGCCGTGCATGGGCCGTGTCATCAACAACGTTTGCGCGATGTTCGTGACGGCGCCGGCGGTGGCGATTGTTTCGAGCCAGAACGTGCTGCTGGCGGTGGGCGTGGGGCTTGTGCTGCTTGTGGGCATTGCGATCTCGCTGCTGGGACAGTCTGGGCATCAGGCCTATGACGTTGAAGTGCGCGGCGACCTGGTGTTTGCTGCTAGCGACCTTGGCACGGATCCCGTATCCGCCCAGAGCGAGCCCGCCCCCACGGAGGTGCCGGAGCTCACGCTCGACGAGCGTCTCGATGCCTTCGTCGCCGCCTTTGAGCTCACGCAGCGCGAGCGCGATGTTTTGGAGGCCCTGGTCGCATCGCACGAGAGCGTTCAGGACATCGCCGCAACGCTCTTCCTTTCGCGCTCCACGCTCTACCGTCATATCGCCTCGATCAATAAAAAGACCGGTGCCGCCTCGCGTGTGGCCCTTATCAACTTCTTCTGGTCCTGGACACCCCAAGACTAGCTCATTTGGGACGGGGCTTTTTTAGCTACTTTGGGCCGCCGCGACCAGCAAGTGCGGGTCGCGGCGGCCCAAACGTCCTTGAAGAAGGTGCCGGTGAAGTTACTGCAGCTCGCCGTGGCGGGCGATGTAGCGGTGTTTGACCAACTGAGTAAGCGCGATGTAGGCGGCGACGATGCCGATGAGCAGCGCGAAGAAGCTCGGCGGCAGCGGCATGAGGCCCAGCGCATCGGCGATGGGGCTTGCCGGCAGCCAGGTGACGAGCGCCAGACCCAGCACGGTGAGGATGCACAGCGCGGGCGCGGCGTGGTCGCGCGCGCTCGGCAGGCGCGGGGAGCGCAGCATGTGGATCACGAGCGTCTGCGACCACATGGACTCGACAAACCAACCGCTCTGGAAGAGCGCCGTAAAGGCCGCCATGCCTGCGACGTCGCCTATAGCGGCAAGCTCTGCCCAGCTTGCGCCCACGGCGGCGGGGCACACCACAAAGAAGAGCGCGGCGAAAGTCACGATATCAAACAGTGAGCTCACGGGGCCCAGCTCGAGCATAAAGGCCTTGATGGACGCGGCGTCCCAGGCGCGTGGACGGGCGGTCCAGGCGTCGTCGACGGTGTCCCACGGCAGCGCGATGCATACAATCTCGTAGACGAGCGACAGCAGCACCAGCTGCAGAGCGCTCATGGGCAAGAACGGCAGGAACAGGCTCGCGACGGTCACGGATAGCACGTTGCCAAAGTTGGAGCTCACCGTGGTCTTGAGGTACTTGAGTAGGTTGCCGTAGGTGCGGCGGCCTTCGATGATGCCGCGCTCGAGCACGCCCAGGTCTTTCTGGAGCAAGATGATGTCGGCGGATTCCTTGGCGATGTCGACGGCCGAATCGACCGAGATGCCGCAGTCGCTCGCACGCATGGCGGCGGCGTCGTTGATGCCATCGCCCATAAAGCCCACGGTGTGGCCGAGCAGCTCGCGCATGACACGCACCAGACGCGCCTTCTGCAGCGGCGAGAGCTTGGCGAAGAGGTGGGTGTTCTCGGCGCGCTCGGCAAGTTCGGCGTCATCGAGCGCATCGATCTCGGAGCCCAGCAAGACGTTGCTCGCGTCGATACCGATCTGTTCGCAGACGGTGGCGGCAACGCGGTCGTTGTCGCCGGTCAGGACCTTGACCGCCACACCCTTGGCCTCGAGCGTGGCGACGGCGCCCGCGGCACTCGCCTTGGGCGGATCGAGGAAGGCCAAAAAGCCCATCAACACCATGTCGCATTCGTCGGCGATGCCAAACTCGTCCACGCAGCGCGGATTGGTTTTCTGCGCCACGGCAATCACGCGCAGGCCCTCGGCGTTGAGCCCGGCGACCTGCTTGCGAATCTGGGCGAGCTTATCTTCGGTAAGCGGCTGGGCGGCGCCATCGACCTCGACAAAGGAGCAGATCTCGAGCATTTCCTCGGCAGCTCCCTTGGTGACCATCTGGGTTTTGCTCTGGGTGTCGGCGACAACTACGCTCAGGCGACGGCGCGAGAAATCGAAGGGCACCTCGTCGACCTTGGTATAGCGGTCGCGCAGGCTCTGGCCCAGCATAGAATCGGGCACGACGGTCGAGGGCGTCACATCGGCACGGTCGATGACGGCCAGGTCGATAAGGTTTTTGAGGCCGGTCTGGAAGAAGCTGTTCAAAAACGCATGGCGCAGCACGCGTGCATCCTCGTTGCCGTCGGTGTTGAGGTAGCGCTCGAGCACGATGCGGTCTTCGGTGAGGGTGCCGGTCTTGTCGCAGCACAGGATGTCCATCGCGCCGAGGTTTTGGATTGCCGGCAGTTCCTTGACGATAACCTGGCGGCGGGCGAGGTCCTTGGCGCCCTGCGACAGGCTCGTGGTCACGATGACGGGAAGCATCTGCGGCGTGATGCCCACGGCCACGCTCGTGGCGAACAGCAGCGCGTCGATGACGTTGCCCTTGGTGGCGGCGTTGATGGCAAAGACGGCCGGCGCCATAACGAGCATGAGGCGTACGAGCAACATGGAGACGCTCGAGACGCCGCGGTCAAACGCGCTCTTCTCGCCGCGCCCGTTGAGCATCTTGGCGATGCCGCCCAGGTAGGTGTCCGAGCCGGTGGCAACGACAAGCGCCATGGCGGTGCCGTTTTGCACGGAGGTGCCGGTAAAGACGATGTTCTTGCAGGCAGAGAGTGGTAGCGCGGAGCCGTCGGCACCCTCGACGACGGTGATGGCAGCGGTCTTCTCGACGGCCTCGCTCTCGCCGGTGAGTGCGGACTCGATCACAAACAGGTCGCGCGCGGTGATGATGCGGGCATCTGCCGGCACCATGTCGCCGGCAGAGAGGCGGATTACATCGCCGGGGACGAGCTCGTCGAAGGGGATCTCGACGCGCTCGCCGTCGCGCAGGGCACAGCAGGTGTTGGAGACCAGGTCCTTAAGGGCCTCGGCCGCATTGCCGCTGCGGGCTTCCTGGATAAACTTCATGCCGCCCGATACCAGCAGCATGATGCCGATGACGATGACCGTGGAGGGGTCGCGCTGCGGCTCGGGTACGGCGAGCACGTCGATGTAGAGCGAGACCAGCGCGAGCGCGGCGAGGATGCCAGCGAAGGGGTCAACGAATGCGTCGGCGATGCGGCGGGCGAGCGTCTTGGTCGGCGCTTCGATGGTGTTGGGGCCGACGGCGCTCAGGCGCTCGGCGGCGTGCTCGGCGGTGAGGCCGTCGGCTGTGGCGTCGAGCAGCACGAGAGCATCCTCGGCGCTATGGGTGGCGGCGAATATGGTGTTCTTGGACATGCCGGTATGAGCGGCGGGGCGCGCCGTGCGGCGGCGCTTGGAGATGGCTTCGAGTACCGTGGCGGTTTTGAGCATCAGCATAGGGTCCTCCTTGTTGAAGGGAGTTAGCGTACGTGTCGTATGTGCTTCAAAAAACCTAGATGTCGCTCACGTCATGCTTTCGAACCACCACAAAGGGACAGGCACCTTTGTGGTGGTTTTGACGATCGGCTGTTGGCGCTTATGCGTGCGCGGAATCCTCGCGGCGTGCCGAGAGCGACATGCAGGTTTTTCGACTATGACTGCCTTCCATGGCACACCTCCTTAAGGCCGGGCGCGGCGCGCTTTGGGTATCTCGTACCCGTTACAATCCGCCCGTATTCTTGATGAGGGGGTTTGCCGTGTCAACCCCAATGTTTGGAAAACCATTGCCCCTGACAAAGCCTTTACAGAATGCCGAGGCCCCAAAGCGCGCCCACAACGCGCCCTGCCTGCGCTAAACTGGAAGGCACGTACGCGATTACGAGAGGAGCCCGCATGGAGGCTTACAAGCAAGAGTTCATCAAGTTCATGGTTGAGTCCGACGTTCTTAAATTCGGCAGCTTTACGCTCAAGAGCGGCCGTCAGTCCCCGTTCTTTATGAACGCCGGCGCCTATGTGACGGGCTATCAGCTCAAGAAGCTGGGCGAGTATTACGCCCAGGCCATCCACGATAACTTTGGCGACGACTTTGACGTGCTGTTTGGACCGGCCTACAAGGGTATTCCGCTGGCCGTCGTGACCGCAATTGCCTACCACGAGCTGTACGGCAAGGAGGTCAAGTACTGCTGCGATCGCAAGGAGGCCAAGGACCACGGCGCCGACAAGGGCAACCTGCTGGGCTACGAGCCCCAGGACGGCGACCGCGTGGTCATGGTCGAGGACGTCACTACCAGCGGTAAGTCCATCGACGAGACCTATCCCAAGGTCAAGGCTGCTGCCGATGTCGAGATCAAGGGCCTCATCGTGTCCCTCAACCGCATGGAGGTCGGCAAGGGTGGCGTGACCACCGCGCAGAAGGAGATCGAGGCCAAGTACGGTTTCCCCGTCGCGAGCATCGTCTCCATGGCCGAGGTCGTCGAGACCCTCTACAACCACGAGATCGACGGCAAAGTCGTCATCGACGACGAGCTCAAGACCGCTATCGACGCCTACTACGAGCAGTACGGAGTTAAGTAGGTTACGGCGTTTTACCAAACGCCGTAACCGGCCGACGCTGCGCGGGCCGCATTTGGACAATCTGACGTTCAACTTCAAGGGCGCG